>NZ_JAHGAW010000005.1 GCF_018603885.1 Sphingobium nicotianae | reverse complement strand
AGGCCGGCCGCGTGCTCCTTCAAGATCCCGATGATCTGCTCTTCACTGAACCTCGATCGCTTCACTGCCTGTCCTCCTCTTCAAGGAACAGGCTAACCTCAATCCGAGGACATTTCAGGGGAGCAGGTCACCCCGGCAGTCCGGTGACCTCGCAGACAACCATTGGCCAGCGGTGGAGGAGATACCAATGTCGAAATCAATTAGACAACAATCTGGACTGTCAGCTTATTGACGCAGATCATACAAAGCGGTCGTCCAATCAAAACTAGGCAGCGACCTGTTTCGCCGTCCCGCCCGTTCATCCCTTTCGCTTTAAACTGCGCTCAATCAGCCTAGGAAAACGCTGAGCACTACAAGAGCAATGAACGCCCATCCTAAGCGCTGTGGGCCGCGTCGGAAGCGGGCCTGAAGCCCCGGCTGGCCGACTGACCAGTATTGCCTGTCACTGCCGTCCTGTTTCCTTAGGCGCCAAATGCCAGCCCATGGGCGCGTCGTATCGAACTCAACTCCCGCGAACATTGCAACCATACAGCCGGACATGCCCAGAATTCCGATGCAGAACAGTGCGATCGAAAGCCGTGCTTGAGTCATGCTCCCCACTCCCTTGCTGCCACAGCCTTGTTGGATAGAAGGCTCGGGGCCGCAGCTATCAGACCTTTGACGGGTCATGCTCCCTCGTTGTCGCTGGCGTGCCGGCCCAGCCGAATGCGGTGTGAATGTCATGGAAGAGCTGGATCGCTTGGCTCGACTGGTCGATGAGCTGCTCGCGGTGATATTGCAGATCGATGAGGCGGAAGGTGCGGATGATATAGGCGCCCTCGTCATCCGCCTCCGCAGCAGCAACGCGATCGAATTTTCGGAAGATGAAGCCAGCATCGCCTTCCGGCGTATGATGAAACTCGCAAAAGCCGTGAGCCAGCGGGTTCCGGATCTCGTGGTTCCCTTCGAACGCATCGAGCAACGCGATAAATTCGCCAGCGAACTGCTTCATCGGTCCGTCTAAGGCCAAGATCGAACGCACCCTGCCCACCCGCGTCATGGCGCTGTGGCTCACAGTCTTCGTGTATTCCGCATACTCCGGAAACACCCGGCAGCGCATGATCAGATCGCCCAGCAGATATTCGATCTGGGCGTAGGAATTCGAGATCCAGCCCCGATGATGGGTGCCTTGCTCGATGATGGCTTTGATTTTCGTTTCGTCCAACGCCTTGGTCCTAATGCCGTCGCAAAGCCTCGCTGCAATTGTTCAAATTCAAGGGAAATCAAAGGACTGCTGCTCAGATCTCAAGATCGGAAAGTTTCAGCAGGACGTGATCGCGGCTCAGCATTTCGCCGGCGTCGATCTTTCGCTCGGCGGCTGCTTTGGCGGCCTTTTGCCATCCCAGCGGCATGACGTAATGTTGCTCAGGCAGTTGGAGCTGAATGACGATCTCATCCCCATTATCTCGCCAAGCAGTGGCTTCTTGAAGCGCGCCATCCGGCCGAAGAAATTGGCGCTTCCAAGGGTTATCCCTCATGAGCAGAGTGGTTGGCATCTTTCCTCCTAGTTCCGCCAGGCCTGACCAAGCTCCTCGTCGAACCAGCGCTCTGCATCTTCCATAGCGCCTATCGTCGACCTGAAGTCGAAATAATGCCCGTATCCTTCTGACCGCGCCCACGAGACGAACTCGTCAAAGTCTGGCATGTCCCGTTGCCCCTTCACGACGCCAGCCGCTCTCGCCCACTTCGTGGCCATGTAGCGGATAGCTTTCTCTGCCTCGCTCTTGGTCATTTGCTCTCGTCATTCTCGGACCGCAGCAGGTCGGTGAATCTCGACGTCCGTCTGATCCGGCCGAATAACCCAGTTACAGGACCGGCCCTTGTTCCCAACTGCTTGAAGTCCTCAGCGGTGCGCTTGTCCACGAACAACTCTGCAACATATGGCGCTAACGCAGCCAAGCTGCCGTCGACCACATCGCTCCCAGAGCTGCGGATTCTTTCCTGGCCGAACTTTGCCAATGCCCGCTGAGTTTGCCAGCTAGGTAGCATGCGCATGTCGATCGTCGCCTTGAGTTGTGCGAACGGCACGCCAATGTTGTCGGCGACGATCTCCAGTCTTTGACGAAACACACCGAGTTCGTTCAGCTCTGAAAGAACGATGTCATCCCTAATTTCAGTCACGTCGATCCCCTGAGCCGTTAGAGCGATTTCCAGTAGGCGCCTCACAGTGAGCCCCTCCGGAACCGCCAACTTCAACACGTCCGCCATGAAATCGCCGGCCATGGCGGCGGGGTCAGAAATTTCGCGGTCACCCCGATTCTGAATGTGGTCGGAAATTTGACCTCGGAGCTGCGCGAACATTATCGCCTGCTCATTGAGTGATCTGATTGACCCCTTCGAAATTTCCCCGACTGTCCTGCTTTCGTCAAAGAGGGGAATTCTTTTAGTTGCCGCGATGAGCTTAGCATTGTCTCTTCGCTCGATGAATTCGGTCCGCAATACGTCCCAGACCCATGCTTCTGAACCAATAGCCTGCACTCCCGGTCCGGTTTTAATCAGCCTCGTCCGAGCACTATCGCGGATTTGCTCAAGCGATCGTGCGCCCTCTAGGACTGCAGCAACTTCGGAGCTCAGAACGTCAACCACCGAGCCAGGATGAGCACCGTCGGGCGAGAATTTCGGATAAGCAACAAGCGGAAGGGCTTGAATGTAGGCAATGCGCCTCCTCGCCCAATGCTCATCTTCGATCGCCAGCAACTCTTCTAGATGATGCCACGACAGCAGCGGAATGCGCCCAGCAGAAATCATGGCGGTATACAGACCGATCGCCGCGGCATGATCGGGCGAAGTGGATGACAGCGCTGCATCTATCCATTTAGCCCAGTGGGAAGTGTCAGGGACTATGACACGGACCGAAAAAATGGACATTGCTCCCCCCCCTCCCCGTCACGGATCCTAGCGCCAAGCTCTCAGCACTGCTAGCCTTCGGCGTTGATCAGCCAGGAGGGGAAAATGGCGAACGACAACAATGAGAACGAAAACGCGGTGGAAGCAAGGGTACCGCGAAAGAAACTCCTCAAAACAGGCGTCATGGCCCTAGCCATACTTGTGAGCGTAGTTTGTCTTATCGGCTGAAATGCATCTATAACATGGCCGGTCATGCAAGCCCTGCGGCCATCTTAGTTCGCGCTCTCAACTCATGGCAAAATACTGTTTTGCCATGATTTCGGCTGAATGCTGTCAAATGTCGGCTATGCCGTGTTTTGCGGTCGAAGAATTATCTGCAAGTTAGTTTCTATCCAGATTATTGATGGATAACAGAAGCTGCTGATGGTATCGATGCTAAGTCTGGCAACGGCGTGGACATGATTTAAATATACAGTCCATGTCATTTTGGGGAGAACGCCATGAAATATTTTACTGTATTGCTGTCGCTTATTTCGACTGCAACATTCGCTCAGGGCACGCACACAGTTACAGGGTATACGAGGGCGGACGGAACGTACGTAGCGCCACACGTTCAAACGAACCCCAACGCGACGAAGCTCGACAACTGGTCGACGCGCGGCAATGTAAATCCGATCACCGGTCAGGCCGGGACCGTCGACCCATATAAACCGACAACCAAAAATCCCGATGGTTCGCCTTACAATTCGGGAATTGGCGGCACGTCTACCGACAAAAAACACTAGGACTTCGGATTGAAGCGTCGCTGCAGTCGCCACCGAGCAGCAGCCGATTGAATCGCGAAAGTCACGACCGGTCCCGGGAATGAAAACCGCTTGACGCCTCAGCGGGGATTGTCGTTTGAGGAGCGCAGGTCACCCGGGATCGGCCCCAACAAGAGGGGACAAGATGAAGTGGTTTTTGGCAGCCTTGGCGCTAGTGGCGGCGAGTACGCCATCGGCCTCCGAGGCACGGCAACATCTGCAAGTTCAAACTGACTGCGGATCTGGGACTTATGTCGCCAAGAGCGGCCATCGGGTCTGCCGCCCTGTGCGAGCTGCCCGCACGCCAGCGGGGGCAAGCGCGCAATGTCGGGATGGCACGTGGAGCTTTAGCGAGAGCAGGCGCGGCACCTGTTCGCACCACGGCGGCGTCGCCCGCTGGCTCTAATGCTGCCACTCATCACGCTGGGCAGCACCAGTCCAATCATTGCGTACCACTAAAGCCGCACTGCTTTTGCTCCATCGCGATCTGTTTGGTGATGCGGCTGGCGTTCTGACCATAGGCCTCAGTCACCGATCCATGATTGACAGTCTTACCGCGGAGCGGACTGACCCCCTCGCAAAGATGGAACACATGCGGCGTCGACGAGGTCTTGGCACCGTTTTCTGGGGCAATCCAGTACACTACATCTAGGCCGGCCGGGTTTGTTGCGCTCTTCGTTGCGTCCGCCACCGTCTTGGAGTCCCTGACGATGTCTTTTGCTTGTTCGGCAACTTCCGGTGAACAAGCCGTGGTGGCCTCATTGGCTTTGATCTGAGCTGCGCACTTGTTCATGTCCTGCGTGTATTGCTCGACCGATGGCGGGTTGAAGCTAATCCCAAACAGCGTGGCGATGGCGGCCAGTGCGATGCCAATGCCACCGGCAATCTTCTTGTTCTTGGGGTCCGTGTCCTTGTCCATGAAGATCAGGACAATCAGTGGAAGGAAGGCGATCAGTGTGACGATCGCACCAAGCTGATTCTGGATGAAGAACTTGAATGGTTCGGCCTTGCTGGCCGGATCATGCTTGTTGGCGGCCTTCCACATCAAGCTGCCAGCAATCGCAAAAATCGCGACACCGACCAGCATGCCGATCAACAGCGCAAGGTTTCCATGGTCGAACGTGTGCCTGTAGAGCAGGATGATCCCGGCGATTTCGCCACCGATGGCCACAATCCAAGCGAGCGCGGCATAAATTCGGAGGCGCTTGGCGGCCGACTGTTGACCCTGCGTTGCTTGCCACGCTTTGGTCACGTCGACATCTGCAAGCGGCTTATCATCGGACATAGTTGAACCCCCTATAGGCATCTGCACGGCGGCGGCGTCACCACGCCCAATTGCCTCGCGCAGTTTCTTCGCGGGACCGTGAATGTCTAACAGACTAACCGACGTGGATGGTCGAAACCAGCAATAATCTGTCATCGGCCTCGCTTGAAAAGCGCCTGTTCCGTTGATGAGCGAAGCGGCCTCGCAACATTGCTAACATTCGATACGCCACAGCGCCGCGTTCAGCGATCGCGGTCGATGCGATCATAGTCCGCTTGAATGTCCTTTGGCGGATCTTCAAAACTTTCCCAGGGAAGCTCTCTTTTGCTCACCAGCGACCACCGCTCGAGCCAGTCGATGCCATCGCTCCCGATATAGTGGTCGCGCGTACGATAAGCAGGATCTCTCATTGCTTCCGCCAAGGTGACCCCACGCAGTCGATGGCGCTTGAGCAGCGCCGCGAAGTCATCGATGCAATCGGCGTCGAGACGGGTAGCATGAAGCAACATGACGTATGAAATGTCGCGCCGAAACAGCGCACGGGCGGCCTTCTGATACCAGTTGATCATCCGATCTGTATATTGTAGGTATTGCTGCTTGATCCGTTGCTGGCGACGCAGATCGCCCTGTGCAACAGCATCATCATAAGGTTCAGAAAACTCCCAATCGTCGGCGTTCATCGTCACGGGGGCAATGCGATAATGATGTTGGATCAGCCACCGCTCAATGGCGTGTTTGACGGCCGCCGTATTGCCAGTTTCAAGGTAGGGAAACCGATACCACGCGAGAGTTTTATGGAACTCTGCCAGTAAGGCACGGGTCACAGGTTCGCCGCGCGCGATATCCTCGACATATGCATTTGCGCCAAGGCTATTTGGCGATTCATGTGAGAAACTGTGATTACCCAGATCCAAGCCTGCTTCGAGCCAGCTTCTCAAAACGGCGATCTGTGCCTCCCGATTAAGCTCATCTAGCTTGCCTTCCACGACGAAACCAGTGGCGGGGAGATGATGACGCTTCAGGCCGCTTAAGAGCCGTGAAGTCAGATCGTTCACATAAGATTGGTCAGTGGACAGCGTAAGTGCTGGCAGGTCGTCGAATGTGAGAGCGATCTTGCCGCTACCGGCATGCGCGGCGCTTCCTCCGGCCGCAACAGACATCATGACGAGCCCCATCAATTTGGAACGCAATTTTTGGAGCGATACACCCTTCTCAGAACGGGCTGAAATTATGCGAATGGGTGCGATGGATATGCTTTTGAGCCTTGTCATCTGCCGAAAGCGCTAACGAAAATCGCCGGTCGCGACCAGAAGGATTGTGCGCGTCAACCGGGCTGAATCGCTAATGCGTTGGCACCTCGAAATTGCGATGTGCCATTGGATGGGGCTCTTTATCGCCAGTTGGATAACGCACTCGGTGTTCGAATGATCCGCAGAGGCGATCGCAGCTTGCAACCCGTCCCTGTAACCCTGTAGTTATATCGATGATGACCTCGGCTGCGATCGCAGCAGCAGGAGGAAGGAAGTCTGTTTGATTGCAAATGACGACTTGCCTGCAGAACGCGACGATTCCCGTCAGGGAACGATAAACGAGCTGCGGATGAAGGTCGCAGAACTAGAACAGGTCGTCGTCGCCACCAATGATGCAGCCTGTGGCCTGAGCGGTATCCTGTTCAGGGTTGCGGTCGACTCTGGCCTCATCAGCAGAGAGGCGCTTTCCGATGCGATCGAGGCACGGGCGGGCAGCATCGGAAGTGATGATCACAATCCAATCCTGCTCGCCTTCGCGCGCGCAATCCGGATGAATTTCCCAGGCGGCCGATTTGAAGTCATCGAAGGCGGGCAATCACAAAAGAGCGACGGTGACTGAGAAAAAAAAAGACACCATCTACTTCTTCACTCAAACAGTAGGCAGGAGAGACAAGATGCTTCGACTCATGAAATGGATACCGGCAATCATTGGCGCCGGCCTGATGTTTACCGCGCCGGCTCAGGCCCGGAATTACGACTGCTCTAAGGCAGGCAATGCTAACAAGGCGGCCTGCAAGACAACGTCCCCCGCCCCTGCCAAAGCGGCCCCAGCCAAGGCTGCTGCGGCGGCGCCCGCCGCGACCGCCAAACCCGTGGCGACCCGCAATTACGATTGCTCGAAAGCCGGGAACGCCAACAAAGCAGCTTGCAAAACGGCCGCAGCGGTAGTGCCGTCGCCCGCCGCGAAGTCGGCTGGCACGCGCAACTATGATTGCTCCAAAGCGGGCAATGCAAACAAAGCCGCCTGCAAGGGCGTTGCGTCCGCCCCGGCGCCTGCGGCGTCGAAGCCAGCTGCGCCTCGCCCGGCTGCCACGTCCAAGCGGGCGGTGGCGGTAGGCCCTGCTGGCGCAACGGCCCAATGCAACGATGGAACCTACAGTCAAGCGGCCACGCACGCGGGCGCTTGTTCGCATCATGGCGGTGTGAAAACCTGGTACAAGTGATCAAATTCGGCGGCGTCGCGATCGCGTGACGCCGCCATCAGCTTCGGCGAAATGGGGACAGATATGGGAATGCTCGACGAATTGATGGCCCAGGCCGGTGGAAACATTGATCTCGCTGCGATCGGCGCAAAAGTCGGGCTAACGCCTGAACAGGTCCAGCAGGCTGCCGGCCACCTGCTTCCTCAAATTGCCGACCCAAATATCGACAATCAGACGGCGATCGACGATGTGGCGACCAAGACGGGATTATCCGCGTCTTCGCTTTCCGAGTTGGTGCCTGCTTTGGTTCAGGCTGCAGGTCAAAGTAGCGCATCAGGCGCAGGCGGCGTGTTAGGATCGCTGCTTTCGGGCTTGGGGGGTGCCGGGCTCCAGCAGGGCGGGATGATCGGCACGGTCTCCAAAATGCTTGATCGCGATGGCGACGGTAATCCTATCAATGACATTCTGGGCATGTTCGGTAAAAAGTAGCGCACGTAGGGTCCCAATAGCGGCTTGTGCGGCAATCCGTGAGACTTGCTTGGGTCGGATCCATCGGATTTTCAGAGTCTATCACGACAAAGCTTCGTGATCGTCGCGATCGAAGCGGATATAGCTCCAGTCATGAAATCATGGGACTTCATGGCTGGTCTTTCCGTCGCCGGCCTGATGCTGCCCGAGGCAATCGGATACGCCGGGATCGCGGGGCTTCCGGCACAGCATGCCATTTTGGCGGCCTGCGCTGGCGCATGTGCCTACACTATTCTCGGCCGCAGCCGTTTCGCCATCGTCGCCCCGACATCGTCGTCGGCCGCAATCCTGGCTGCAACGCTCGCCACCTTGCCTCTCGGCGCAACAGGTCGCGCCATGGCGGCTGCACTTGTCGTGGCGTTGGTCGGAATCATCTTCGGCGTCATGGCCCTCGCGCGTCTCGGTGGTCTTGCGAGTTTCATATCGCGCCCGGTGTTGCGTGGCTTCGCACTGGGCCTGGCCATAACGATCATCATCAAGCAGTTACCGGTGGTCATCGGGTTGCCGCTCCATGCCGGCAATATCGGCGAACTCCTCGCAGCAATTTTCGTGAGCTTCCGACAATGGCACTGGATGAGTGTGCTGACCGCACTCATCGCTCTCGCCTTCCTCTTCGGTCTTCGACGCTTTCCCTCGATGCCGGGGGTATTGCTGGTGCTGGCAGGCAGCATCGTCGGCTCAAGCATTTTTGACCTTCGAGGGCACGGCGTGGCGAGCGTGGGCATGATCGACCTCATGCCGCAGTGGGATCACATCCAGTGGCCCTCATCCAGAGAATTGCTCCTTCTTCCACAATTGGCGCTGCCAATCGTCCTCATTCTGTTTGCCGAAAGCTGGGGAACGATGCGAACCTTGGCATTGCGGCATGGCGATCTCATAAATCCCAACAGGGAGCTAGGCGCGCTGGGCCTGTCTAACCTTGCATCTGCATTTGTCATGGGAATGCCAGTGGGTGCGGGCTTCTCGGCCGGCTCCGCCGCCGAAGCTGCGGGAGCAAGCTCACGATGGACAGGGCTGATTGCCGCCGCGGGCCTCGGCGCCCTCATTCTCGTGGCGATGCCGCTAGTCGCCGGTCTCCCCGAGCCAGTGCTCGCGGCAATCGTAATAGCAGCCCTCGTTCATGCTCTCGACCCCGCGCCCTTCGAGCGATTGTGGAAGGTGCGTCGCGATCTCGGCGTCGCCGTTGGCGCCGCGGCAGGCGTTCTGATCCTCGGCGTGCTCGATGGCATGCTGTTCGCCATCGCTTTGTCTTTGGCAGTGTTGATCCGCCGCTTGGCCGCGCCTCATCTGAGCGAGCTTGGCCGGCTCGGTACGAGCCGTGACTACGTCGATATCGCCTATCATCCCGACGCCGTACTACCAGCCGATATGGCCATCTACCGCCCGGCCGAGCCGCTCTTTTTTGCCAATGCCGAACGCGTGCTCGGCCGCATTGCCGCGATGCAAGCGGCGCAGCCGGACCGCGAGCGCATGGTGCTCAGTCTCGAGCAGAGCTTTGACCTCGACAGCACGGCGCTCGACGCCCTCGCAGAGTTCTCACAACTCATGCAGCAACGGCACGTCGTCCTAAAGCTCGCAAGGGTTCGCGATCATATCCGCGCCTTGATGCGCCAAGCCGAGATGCCGGATTTGCTCGCTCGAAGCAGCTATAGCGTTGATGATGCCGTTCAGTCTTTCGCGTTGAGGCAGGAGTGATGAACATGCGGGAAGATCGCCTAGAACCTCGTCTTCAATCCGTTGCCCTCAATGATCTGCGTCCGACGCAGATCACGGTCGGCTTCCTCGAGGTCGCGCGCAAACGCCATGAGTGGAGCATTCGCGAACGCGATGAACGGCCTGGCTTCCTGGGACGTCATATGATCCCGGTCGTGGTTGGCCCAAAGGGCCGCCGATGGATCATCGATCATCACCATCTCGCGCTCGCCCTTCATGAGGAGGGTGTCGAGCATGTTCTGGTAAGTGAAATTGCGCACCTCGATCATCTGACGCCCGCCGCGTTTCTGACGTTCATGGACAATCGAAACTGGCTTCACCCGTTCAATGACGAAGGTCATCGTCAGAATTACGACGTCATTCCGCGCACGATCGGAAAGCTTGTCGACGATCCGTATCGTTCACTTGCTGGCGCGCTGCGCCGCGCGGGAGGCTACGCCAAGGTCGAAACGCCTTATTCAGAATTCCTCTGGGCTGATTTCCTTCGCGGAAGGATCAAACGAGCGAAGCTGAAGGAGCGTTTCGACGACTGTGTGATCAAGGCGCTCGCAATTGCCAATTCGCAGGAAGCTCGGCATTTACCGGGCTGGGCAGGGATCACGAACGACTAAACTTTTCTAATCTCGATGAGCTGAACGAATAACCACTTCCCACCCGTATCGACATTTGGCGACCGACCGAATGAACGACCGCTTTCGCGACACGCGCATCGCAGTCGGCATAGCAGAGATCAGGGGAGAATCCTGTCACTAAGGCGAGCGAGAATGTTGCTCGTGACTTTTTCGCCATACGGCTGCGCCCTAACTAAGTCTGGCGCTTCACGAAATCCACGAAAGCGCGCAGCGGGGCGGGAAGATAATGACGACCCGCATAATAGAGAAACGGACCTGTAAAGGCTGGGCACCAGTCCTCCAGCACGGGTTCGAGGACGCCGCTGTCCAGTTCGGCGCGCATCCAGTCTTCGAACATGGCCAGAAGCCCGAGCCCGCCGACCGCCGCCTGGATCAGCAGATCTGACGCGCTGCCTGGCTGACTGATCAGCGGACCATCTGGATCGATGCGGACGATCTCGCCATCCTTTTCGAACTCCCATGTTGCCAATCCGCCGCCGGCGAACCGGCCGCACAGGCAACGGTGCCGGAGGAGGTCGCGCGGATGCCCCGGCCGGCCATGCTCGGCGAAATAGCCGGGCGTGCCGACGACCAGGATGCGCTGCGTCCGTGGACCAATCGGCAGCGCGATCATGTCCTGCTCGAGGCGTTCGTCATAGCGGATACCTGCGTCATAGCCGCCGCCGACCATATCGATGAAGCTGTCTTCAGCGGTCACCTCGATCCTGATCTCGGGATATTCCTTCAGGAATGACACGATGATCGGCGCGAGGACAGTGCGCGCGACATTGGCGGGCACATTGAGGCGCAGCGTGCCCGCGGGGCGGTCGCGGAAATTGTTCACGGTATCGACCGCGCGACTGACCTCGCCCAGCGCGGGGCGGAGGCTTTCATAAAATTTTTGGCCGGCTTCGGTCGGGGTGACACTCCGCGTCGTACGGTTGAGCAGGCGAACACCCAGCCGAGTCTCCAGTCGTCTCATCGCTTCGCTAAGCCCCGACGCAGATACACCCGAGGCACGCGCCGCGTCACGAAAGCCGCCCGCCTCAACGATGGCGACGAAAGTGGCGAGGTCGTCGAGCTGCCCGATCATTGTCCGAATTATCGCACAGGCCATGCGGAATCGCACGGCTTATCGCTCAGTAATCGAAGGTGCATATGGGATTATCACCAAGGAGACCCGCGATGATCACCAAGACGTTTTCCTTTGCCGGCCGCAGCATCAACCGCATGGGCTACGGCGCCATGCAGCTTGCCGGCCCCGGCGTCTTCGGCCCCCCAAAAGATCATGACGCCGCGATCGCTGTGCTGCGCGAGGCAATGGCGAACGGGGTCAATCATATCGACACAAGCGACTTCTATGGCCCGCACGTCACCAACCGGATCATCCGCGAGGCGCTTCACCCCTATCCCGGCGACCTCGTCATCGTGACCAAGGTTGGCGCGGTGCGCGGCGACGACGCGTCGTGGAACCCGGCGCTGTCACCCGACGAACTGCGTCGCGGCGTTGAGGACAATCTGGCCAACCTCGGACTGGATGCCATGGAGGTCGTCAATCTGCGCGTCATGGTGCCGGGCACACATGACGTCGGCACCCCGGCGAGCGGATCGATCGCGAAAATGTTCGAACCGCTTGCCGAATTGCAGCAGCGCGGCCTGATCCGGCATCTCGGGCTCAGCAACGTCACTTCGGCGCAGGTCGCGGAGGCCCAAACGATCGCGCCGGTAGTGTGCGTGCAGAACCAGTATAACATAGCCCTGCGCCGCGATGACGCGCTGGTCGACGAGTTGGCTTTGGCGGGCATCGCCTATGTGCCTTTTTTTCCGCTCGGTGGGTTCAATCCAATCCAGCTGGACGGGCTCGCCGCAATCGCGAATGAGGCCGGCGTGACGCCGATGCAACTGGCGCTCGCCTGGCTGCTCCACCGCGCGCCCAATATCCTGCTGATCCCAGGCACGTCTTCCGTCGAACATCTGCGGCAGAACCTGGCGGCCGCAACCTTGTCCCTCGACGATGAAATGCTCCACGGGCTGAACGCGATCAGTCAGTCAGGGCATTGAGCGCGGGTCGAACAATCTGGTCGTCCCGGCGACTTGCCGAGGTGCTAGGTTTCGGCTGAACAGATGGCAGGTTTTAAGCTGCTTCGCTAACCACTCAAATGACCGCTAAGAAGGCGATAGCTGGCTGTCAAACAGGATCTCCAAACCTGCCAGCTAGTCCATTCTTTCCATGAAAGTGAGACTGCTTCCTTCCCTGAAACCAAGTTTTCGATACAGGGCAGCAGCGTCACGGGTCAGGAGTGTGACCCGCCGAACATCGGTCAGATCTGGATGAAGGAGCATCCAGCCAGTGAACCGCTCACCTATGCCTTTGCCGCGCATACGGCCTGCAACCACCACATCGGTCAGATAGGCGAAAGTCGAGCGATCAGTCACAATTCGCCCGAAAGCGACGAGCGCGCCATCTTGCAAAAGTCCGAAAGTGAGAGAATTGGCAACGGCCAGAGCCAGCGTCTCAAGTGTCAGGCTCGTGGCCCAATGGGTTGTTTTCAACAATTCTAGCGCCGCGCCCAACTCTATTCGCGTACGATCGGTGGTTGCATCAAAATTCCCAAGGCGCGTGCTGATCGGGATGTCTTTCAACCTGCCCTCCTTCAAACTTTCCGTGGATTGTCACGACTTGCCGTGGATCTACTTGAATAAAATCAATGCGGTCCTACATATTTGATATGACTAGCTTGTTGCTCCATTTGAACGGTTTGCTCCAATACGGAGCCTAGGCCGGGCGCGGCTACGGCCCCGCGCCCGGCGAGAGCGTCTTTAATCAGGCGCGCCTCACTTTGGCGGAGCATGCGCATCGCGCTTGGCCGAAACCGCCGGATCTTCATCCGGAGTATTTCATGTCATATATTCAACTAAGGCACCGTCGCCCATTCGACGCTTCGACCGAGCGCTTCATTGAGCTGCTTGAAAAGTACCCGCACGTCCCGCCCGTCGAAATCGAGGAGATGGTCGGCCTTTATTCTCGCCTCACCATTCTGGACCTCGGCCTGCTGTCGAGCGACAGCTCGCTTTCACTTCCACTGGACTCCTTCGTGGCCAAACACTCACAGCGACTGAAGAGCTGGTGGAAGGATCATCTGGTATTCGCGGTGACGATGATCGGTACACTTGCACTGCTCGTTGGCCTCGCTGCATTTGCGTTCCGCTGACGTGTGACAAATTGCGCGTGCGCCCGCACTGGGCGCACACTTACTCGGATCATGGCCAGTCACGCCGCCCGAGTTCCGTAATTTGACTTTCGCGCCAGAGAGGTCATGTTGAGAATATGGACGCAACCATTCCCCTTCTGCACATGGACTTGCATCCCGGGAGCAGCACCGAGCGCCTCCACCCCTAGGCAGGCGCGTCTCCCGACAATCGCCTGACCTAGGCTCTCCTCCCGCCGGCTGCGTGCCGGCTTCCACACATCGCGGCGTTTAGCGCCGTCTGGGCGGCGAATGCGTCGCCCCATGAGGAGGTTTAGAAAATGGACGGATTCGCTGTAGAGGCAGATCGAAGGCTTGTCGGCGTCGCAGTTCGTGTGCGGGGCGGTTTTCAGTTCTTCACATCAGATTCCGATTTTCGTTCGATGGATAGCAAGGTCTTCCGCCGCGCCCGTGCGCTTGAAAGCGGGGTTGCTGAGTTGGCTCGGGTTCACCGCGTTCAACGCGAGAATGGCGAGCGGACTTAAGCCGTGTCGGCCGACTGGATCTCTCCTCATGCGGTCGAGGTGTTTGGCCGCATTTGGAAGTCCCTACACGCACATCTTCATCCGCGGCTGACGGCAGCGGATGTCGCATATCTCAAACGCATCCTGCTCGACGTTGAGGACGACCTCATCGCTCATCTGCTTGCGGCCAAACTCGGCCAAGCCGTGCATGTCCCTCAGGATACAGCCTCCCTGACCGTCGCTCGCATCGGCAGCCATGTGCATTTCACCCTCGATGGTAGGCATCGACATGCGATGCTCGTTCACGGCGGCGCGGACGGGTCAGGACTGCTTGGCTCGGGCACCCGTTACGGAGCCGCATTATTCGGCTTGCGAGCCCGTGATGAAATCCTCTGGCCGTGCGATGACCATCGCCTGGTTGAGGTTCGCTTGCTGGACGTGCGCCGGCGCGAGCGGCGCGGCAGTGGGCCAATAGAGCGCAATACATCTCTCGCGGGGCAAGCATGCGCATCTGGATAACCCGCACAGCGCCCGATAACGGTTTGACCGCACGCCATCTCGAGAGAATGGGTCACGACGTGATCCGGGCACCGGTGCTCGAGATTAGACGCGTTCCGAGCAGCGTGCCGCGAGCGCCAGCGGCAATCGCGTTTTCAAGCGTGAATGGTGTGCGCCATCATCCTGCGCAAGCAGATCTCTTCAGGCTTCCGGTCTTCGCGGTCGGCGATCGAACCGCAGAAGTGGCCCAGCAGGCCGGCTATCACCAGGTCTTCTCGGCAAATGGCGCCGTCGAGGACCTCCAACGGCTCATCCTGCAGAAGATTTCTGCGGCGCGAATTGTTCATTTCTGCGCGCGCGAAGCGGCTGGAAACCTAACCGTCTTCCTCAAACGCTGTGGCTATCTTGCAGAACGCAGCATAGTCTATGCGGCCGAGCCTGTGCCGTTGCGCGCCCTCGTCGAGGTGCGTCGCGCGCTTTCCCAAATCGACGGAATCATGGTGCATTCCCCGCGCGCTGCCGAACGCGTCGCGAGAGTGCTGAAAGGCCTCCAGTGGAACGGCACAATCTGGTGCATTTCGAAGGCCTGCATGAACAAGTTTTCAGATGTGCCCGGCATTGCGCTCTTTGCCGCGCGGCAACCGACCGAGGCCTCCATGATGGAACTCGTGCGGGATCAGCCAACATGCCAGGCGGTCCGTCAGGTTGCCTCAATTGCGCGTGTGCCTTGGTCGTCCGTGCGCACCGCGCATTCTCGTCGCCCGCCTGCAAATGACAACCTGTCGCACAGCAGATAGCGCGAAACGTCACGGGACCGCGCCGCTGGAATTCAGGCGATGATCCACCGTCGCTTTCGCAGATCGGTCGAACACAAGACTGTAGGATAACCGGAGCTTAATATTGCCTCTTACTCGATTCACGGCGCTGGGCTTATGCCTGGTCATCGCCATCGTCAGCGGTGTCTATATACCGCAAGCATGGGCGGTGCCGCTATTCGTGGCTAGCCTCTGGTTCTCCCTGGTCGGATTATACGACCTGGCTCAGCCGCTCCATTCGGTACGCAGGAACTATCCGCTCATCGGCCGGCTGCGATGGTTCTTCGAAGAAATTCGCCCCGCAATTCGACAGTATCTGATCGAAGCCGACAATGACGAGACGCCATTCTCACGTTCCCAGCGCTCGCTCGTCTATTCGCGAGCCAAAAACCAGAGCAGCGACCGCGCCTTCGGCACACTGGTGGACGTCTATCGCGAGGGCTATGAGTTCATCGCACACTCTACTCGCCCCGCTCCGATTGCTGACCCTGCCACCTTCCGGACCTCGATTGGAGGGCAGGACGGGGCGGAGCCTTACATGGCATCCATTTTCAACATCTCGGCGATGAGCTTCGGCGCGCTGAGCGCGAACGCGATTTTGGCGCTGAACAAGGGTGCGAAGCTCGGCGGCTTTGCGCATGACACCGGCGAAGGCGCGATCAGTCCCTATCATCGCGAGCATGGCGGGGACCTCATCTGGGAAATTGGAAGTGGCTATTTCGGCTGCCGTACGGCCGATGGCCGGTTCGACCCGGGCCGCTTCGCCGACCAAGCGGCCGTTCCCCAGGTCAAGATGATCGAAATTAAACTCAGTCAGGGCGCCAAGCCGGGACATGGCGGCATTCTGCCAGGCGCCAAGGTGACCGCCGAAATCGCCGCCACGCGCGGCGTGCCCGTTGATCAAGACTGCATCTCGCCTGCGCGACACACAGAATTCTCAACGCCGATCGAACTCGTGACGTTTCTCGCTCAGTTGCGTCGCTTGGCCAAAGGCAAGCCGGTCGGAATGAAACTGTGCATTGGCCAGCCTTGGGAATTCATGGGTATCGTCAAAGCGATGCGCGAGACGGGCCTGCATCCAGACTTCATTGTGGTCGATGGCGCCGAAGGCGGCACCGGCGCGGCGCCGGTCGAGTTCGCCGACAATCTTGGAATGCCGATGCGCGAAGGCCTGCTCTTCACCCACAACACACTCGTCGGCGCCGGCCTACGCAGCAAAATCAAGATCGGCGCGGCAGGCAAGATCGTGAGCGCGTTCGACATGGCTGCGGTTCTGGCTTTAGGCGCCGACTGGACCAATGCGGGAAGAGGCTTTATGTTTGCGCTCGGCTGCATTCAGTCGCTGTCATGTCACACCAACCGATGTCCGGTCGGTGTGGCTACTCAGGATCCAATGCGCCAGCGGGCTTTGGTCGTTCCCGACAAAGCGGAACGCGTACACAATTTCCATCGGAACACGATGAACGCGCTGGCGGAAATGATTGCCGCTGCCGGCCTATGTCACCCCTCGCAACTCGGGCCGCACCATCTCGTCCGACGCGTATCGCTTACTGAGATCAGATTATTCTCTCAGCTCCATATGTTTCTGGAGGAAGGTGAACTGCTATCTGGCTCGCACGATCGCGATTTCTATAGCGCGGCATGGAAGCTGGCACGAGCAGACAGTTTCGAGATGGCCGTCTGATGCACTTTTCCGGCTCTCAGCATCCCTCACCCACTGCCTGGAGCACTCATAATCCGACCGGTTTAAGCCCAAAAGACAGCTTTTTAGCGGTTTGACTGTTTCTGCGAAAGCGCAGTTCGGTCAGGTCGGTGCGCGCAACTCGCCGAGAATTGACCGCCCCCGTTTCTAGATCACGCCGAGTGCGTCCATCGCTTCGGCGACGCGCACGAAGCCCGCGATATTGGCCCCCAGGACATAGTCGGACGGCGCGCCATATTCCTCCGCCGTCTCCGCGCACCGGTCGTGGATGTCGTGCATGATTGCGGCGAGGCGGGCCTCCGTCTGCTGGAATGACCAGCTGTCGCGGGACGCATTTTGCTGCATTTCGAGGGCGGATGTGGCAACCCCGCCGGCATTGGCCGCCTTGCCCGGTGCGAACAATATGCCTGCTTCCTGAAAGAGGCGCACGGCGTCCGGGGTCGAAGGCATGTTAGCCCCCTCTCCCACCGCAACAACGCCATTCTCGATGAGCAATGACGCATCCCTGCCGGTCAACTCGTTCTGAGTGGCAGACGGCATCGCGATGTCGCACGGCACATCCCAGATGGACCCGCCTTCCACATAATGACTGCGCCCGCCCTTCAGGCTGACATATTCGCTGATGCGTTCACGGCGGACTTCCTTGATCTCCTTGACGAGATCAAGGTCGATGCCGTCTTCATCAACGACATAGCCATTGGAATCCGAGCAGGCCGCTATGATGCCGCCAAATTCGATGATCTTCTCCATCGTGTAGACGGCCACGTTTCCGGAGCCGGAAACGGTGACGCGCTTGCCGTCAAAGCTGAGATTGCGCGTCGCCAGCATCCGTTCGACGAAGTAGGTCGCGCCGTAGCCGGTCGCCTCGGTCCGGGCGCGCGAGCCGCCATGGAACAACGCCTTGCCCGTGAGTACGCCGGCCTCATAACGATTAGTCAGGCGCTTGTACTGGCCGAACATATAGCCGATCTCCCGCCCGCCCACGCCGATATCGCCTGCGGGGACGTCGGTATATTCGCCCAGATGCCGGTGAAGCTCCGTCATGAACGATTGGCAGAAGCGCATCACTTCGCCGTTGGAGCGGCCGCGTGGATTGAAGTCCGTCCCGCCTTTGCCGCCGCCGATCGGCATGCCTGTCAGCGCATTCTTGAAGGTCTGCTCGAAGCCGAGAAACTTGATGATGCCGACATTGACCGATGGGTGGAAACGGATACCGCCCTTATAGGGGCCCAACGCCGAATTGAACTGGACGCGAAAGCCCCGGTTGATCTGCACATTCCCGCTGTCGTCGACCCAGGGGACGCGGAAGATGATCTGCCGCTCGGGTTCGCACAGGCGCTGGATGAGCGCGTTGTCGATATAGTGAGGACGCTTGGCGATGACGCGCCCCAGGCTTTCCAGAACCTCTGTGACTGCCTGGTGGAATTCGGGTTCGCCCGCATTCCGCTTGATGACATCGTGCAGGATGGGCTGCAGCTTTTCGTCGATCCTCAACACGGCGTTCGTCCTCTTTTAGGTTATTGATCGAAGCTTCGGCGCGCGCGCTTCACGCGGTCGCGCAGCGCCTGTCGATCTTGATGATCAGTTTCGCGGGGAAGGCACCCGGTGATCGCCCGCCTCGCTGAGGGGACAGCGGCTCAGGCGTCCGGCGCTCGCTGAGCGACCTTCACCACCCTCAATCGCCGCTCGTGGCCTTCGCGGTCAGGCCACAGGATCGACTGGCCCTCTCGCAAGCCGATGAGCCCGGCGCCAACAGGCGTCAGGATGGAGATGCGGCCCGCGGAAATGTCCGCATCCTTGGGATAGACGAGCTGGACTGAACGACTGGCGCCGTTGGCCTCGTCGATGAACTCGATCGTGGCGAACATCGTCACGATGTCTTCCGGGATGGTCTCCCGCGAATCAATGACGGCCCTGCCTATTTCGACAAGCAGGAGTTCGCTGACCTGCGGCAAGCTGTCAGCGACCCCGATCGCGAGGTTGGTCAGGGCATCTGCCTCTTCATCGATCAGATGAATGGCGGGCTGTTTCTTTTCGGCGCGCATTTCCATGATGCTGGCTTTCGGCGATGAGGGGGCGCGAGGCCCGGTCAGCCTCTGCGCATCAATCTAGCGAAGGCGGCCCCGGGCTCGGGGCGTGTCGCACCAGAACCCGGGGCTAGATGCCCGCGAGAAGCTGACCCCCATGGTGTCGAAACCGAAGATGGAAGGTGTGACCAAACATGACCGGAGCATGGGGCCCTTAGCACTCTAAGTCAAACGTCATCGCGCCTTTTCGGAGATCAGACCATGTTCCGTGATAATGGCGGACATCGGAATATCGTGAGGTTGTGGATGTATCGTAACAATGGCGGCCAACGAGTAGCCCACGCCCAATACCAGCGGCTGTGTCGCCATTGCCGCCAACGTACGATCGAAAAAGCCGCCTCCATAGCCCAGCCGGTACCAATGGGGATCGAACCCAACGACCGGGGAAATTACGACATCGGGTTCAACAATGGCCCCGTCAGCGGGAAATGGGATTTTCCACAAGCCGCGCTCCAACCGATCGCCTGACTTCCATTCCCGGAAAATAAGCGGACGGCCAAGCGCGGTGGCAACCGGCAACGCGGTGCGGATGCCCCGCTTAGCGAGCGTCTCAAGAAGAGGCCGCAGTTCCGGCTCTCCTCGGATCGGCCAATAGGCACTGACGATGCGCGCGTCCGCCCCCTCAATCCGCTCAAGCAAATGCCGGGCGATGCGTTCGCTCCAACTCGCTCGCAAAGTCGACGGGATGCGTAGGCGTGCGTCCAGCAGCTCAGCACGCATCGCCTTGCGCCAAGCCGGAACCTCAGCAGCCGGCAAGGCATGGATTGCGGTGCGAATGTCGATAGAAGCGCTCACTACCTACCCTTCCAAATTCGAGACGAGCATCGCTGTTCATGGGCATAAGGGAATAACGCACCACGGATCGCGAGGAAGGTCATGGCGGACCCCGGCTCGATCCGTGGCGCGTCCCCCGGCCAAGCCGCCGAGAAGTAGTTAAACAGGTTCCGACTGCTTGGCGGCAGCTTCCACTGCAATGCCGAGCCTCGTACCGGTCATGATGCCGTTCTCAGTCGCGAATACAGAGGCCGCGACCTTGTCGCCGCCATCGAGACGCACCTTGAGCAATTCGATCGAGCCGCCCTGCGCGGCGACGATCACGCTGCGCTCGCCGACGGCCACGACCTCGCCAGGCTTACCGGCAACGTCGCTCAATTTGCGCACGGGAATCTTGCGGGCGTCGAACAGGCGCAGCGTTCTGCCATTCCAGGTCGTCCAGGCGCCCGGTGCCGGATTGCAGCCACGGATCAGATTATAGATCGCGTCCACATGTTGGTGCCAGTTGATGTGGGCTTCCTCATCCTTGCACCAGCCCTCATAGCTTGCATGGCTTTCGTCCTGGACGACCTCTCGATTCTTGCCCGCGACGACAAGATCGGCGGCTTCCAACATCGCCGCGACACCCATCGGAAAGAGGTGATTGAAATAGACGCTGCCGAGCGTGTCGTCGGGGCCGATGCCGACGATCTTCTGAAGCACGACCGGTCCTTCATCGAGACCGTCACTTGGCCGAAAAATGGTGAGCCCCGTCTGCGTGTCGCCGCGGATGATCGGCCAGTTTATCGAACTTGGCCCACGATATTTTGGGAGAAGCGAGGGATGATAACAGATCGTGCCATGCGGCGGGATGTTGACCAGCGACTGCGGCGCGAACTGCAGCACGTAGGCCATGACCGCAATGTCCACGTTGGCGGTCCGAAGCGCTTCAGCTGCCTCCGGCCCCTTGAGCGAGGGCAACTGGTGGAGGCGGATACCACCCTCCTGCGCCGCTTCGGCGAGCGGGTCGGGGCGTGCGCCGGGCTTAGTCGGCGCACAGAAGACGGCGGCGACTTCATCGCCACGGTCGAGAAATGCTTCGAGGACGCTCTTGCCGAAGGCCTGCTGGCCGAAGATGGCGATGCGCATATATGTCTCCTTCGTGAGGCAATAATGACCCATTCCGGCAGCGACCGGCTGACCGGGGAGTGCTGTGGTCGAGGGTGTCTGCGGCTCAGCGGCCGGTGTTGATCCAGACGACCTTGGGTTCGGTGAAATTCTCGATAGCCGCGTCGCCATGTTCGCGGCCGAAACCGGAATCGCCCATGCCGCCCCACGGCAAGCGCACATCAGTCGGCCCGTAAGTGTTCACCCAGACAGTGCCGGCCTTGAGGCGCCTGGTCATGCGGAGACCGAGCGTTATGTCGGCGGTCCAGACGCCGGCAGCGAGGCTGTAGCTGGTCCCATTGGCGAGACGGATGGCGTGGGCTTCGTCCTCGAAGGGAATGACCGTGGCGACGGGCCCGAAGATCTCCTCCTGGGAGATGCGCATCTCATGCTCGACGCCGGCGAAAACCGTCGGGCTGACATAATAGCCCTTGTCGCCATGGCGCGCGCCGCCGGTGGCGATCTTCGCGCCTTCCTGCTTGCCGACCTCGATATAGTTGAGCACGCGCTCCATCTGCGTCTGTGAGATGAGCGGACCCATGGATGTCTTCTCTTCACGCGGATCGCCCAGCCGCATGCCCTGCGCGCGGCCAACCAAACGCTCGACCACCTCATCATAAATCGAGCGGTGTGCGAGAATACGCGAGCCCGCCGAACAAACCTGGCCGGTGTTAAAGAAGATGCCGGAGCCTGCCGCCTTGACGGCAGTTTCGACGTCGGCATCTGGGAAGATGATGTTGGCCGACTTGCCGCCCAGCTCCAGCGTCACGCGCTTCAAGTTCCCGGCAGCACCGCGCAGGATCTGGCGGCCGACGCCCGGCGAGCCGGTGAAGGTCACTTTGTCGATGTCAGGATGGTCGACCAGCGCCTGCCCCGCCTTGTTGCCAAAGCCAGGGACAACGTTGAGCGTGCCGGCGGGCAAGCCTGCTTCCAATGCCAGTTCGCCGATCTTCAGGGCTGTCAGCGGAGTCAGTTCGGCGGGTTTGAGGACGACCGTGCATCCGCAAGCGAGCGCTGGGGCGATCTTCCACATGCCGATCATGAGGGGAAAATTCCACGGGATGATCGCGCCCACTACACCGATGGGCTCCCGCACCGTGTAGGTCAGGGCATCGGTCCGCGCCGGCACGACCTGGCCGTTAATCTTATCAGCCCAGCCAGCATAATAGATCAGCGTGTCGATGACGGAAGGAAGGTCCTGCCGGCGCACGGCAGAGACCGGCTTGCCGGAATCCAGACTCTCGAGCGCGATAAGTTCCTCCTGATCGCGCTTGATCAGTTCGGCGAGGCGCAGCATCGCAAGGCCGCGATCGGCTGGACGCCATTGGCCCCAGCTGTTCTCGAACGCGTCGCGGGCCGACTTGACGGCTGCGTCGACATCGGCCGCATCGGCTTCCGCGACCAATGCGATGACGTCCTCGGTGGAAGGATCGAGCGTCTCGAAATAGCGCCCCGATTTGGCAGGCACACGCTCGCCATGGATCAGTAGATCGTGGCGCGAGATCGCCGGCATATCAACGGCTGGGCGCTCAACATATGACGTCTGTTGCATATTTAAACTCTCTGGCAGATTCCGATGATCCTTGCCGGAGACGATATGGGCCATTGCTCAAACAAGGGAATATGATATTTCTCACCGGATCATGGGCAGAGTTTATGCAGCCAGAACACATTGTGGGCATCATAATATGTATTTGAATGCATATTATTCACGCCCTTTCTCGGCATGGAGAAAGTGGTCATGATCCGGATCGAGATCACACCTCAATGGCGTTTTCGCCGCGACGGCGACCCGCAGGCGATGCTTGTCCTTCTTGATTTCCTCAATGAAATCCGGGCGACCGGAAAAATCACGCGTGCGGCCAGCCATGCGCGACTCTCCTATCGTCACGCCTGGAATCTCATTGAGAATTGGGCCGGCTTTTTCGAAGCGCCTTTAGTCGAGCGAAAGCGCGGCAAAGGCACACATTTGACCCCGCTCGGCGAAAAGCTCGTCTGGGCCGGGCAAAGACTGCAAGCCAGGCTTGGACCTCAACTCCAAAATCTTTCGCAAGAGTTGGAGACCGAGATCAATCAGCTTCTGCCGCGGCAGGTCGCCGCGCTACGCATCCATGCAAGTCACGGCTTTGCTGTTTCCAAGCTGCGCGACATGCTCGACCGTGAGACAGACATCCCCTTTGATCTGCGCTATGTAAGCAATCCGGCCTCACTGATCTCGCTGGCCCATGACGGCTGCGATCTGGCCGGCATGCATCTGGCTCAGGGGATGTTGCGCAAGCGCGGCATCGCCGACGCTCGGAAGCTGGTCCTCCCGGCCCGGCATCGCGTCATCGGCTTCGTGACGCGCGAGATGGGCCTGATCGTCAAGCGCGGCAATCCCCTCAAGATCTACAATCTTGAGCGGCTACTCGATCCCACCCTTCGGTTCGTGAACCGCGACTCCAATTCGGGGTCGCGGCTACTGTTCGACCAGCTTCTGGAGCAGCACGGTTTCGATGCCAGCCAGATCAATGGCTATGAGCAATCCGAGTTCACGCACGCTGCTGTCGCCGCGTATGTCGCGAGCGGTATGGCTGACGCGGCCTTTGGTGTCGAAGCAGCTGCGCGTCAGTTCGATCTCGATTTTGTCCGACTGGTGACAGAAGATTATTTCTTCGTCTGCCTCACCGAGGCCCTCGATCTTGAGCCGGTCCAGCGCCTGCTGTCGGTGATGCGTGGCGACGAGTTCCACGAGGCAATCGCGCAAATTCCCGGCTACATGGCCAAGAACATGGGTGAGGTTCGGACCATCCCGGACATGTTCCGCAGCGCGGAATAGCGTCACCAATCTCAATGGCAGCTCGCGCGCTTAAAGAGGTATTTTTTATGCATTTATTATGATAGGCGCGGTTCGAAACAGTCGGGACTCAAACGTGGTTTCCAATCTGACAGTCGGCGAGCGGCAGGGCGCCCTGGCCATCCTCATCGTGTTGACGCTATGCGGTTTGGTGATGGCTGCGGCCGCCGCTGGGCACGGAGACCCGATGGAAATGCATGGCTATCTGGTCATGCTCTTTTCGCTGGGCGTCATGGCGATCTTGCTGCGCGGCTTTTTAGCACCGCCGCCAAGCGAGGCACGTCTCGCATCTTATTATGACGACCCGATCAAGGTCGGAATCATCATTGCCATGATCTGGGCGGTCTTCGGCATGATTATCGGTGACTGGGTGGCGTGGTTGCTTGCCTATCCGGACGCGACATTCGACGCCGCGTGGGCGAGTTTCGGACGAATGCGGCCGGCCCACACATCGGGCGTGATCTTCGGCTTCGGCGGCAACGCGCTGATCGCAACATCCTTCCATGTCATGCAGCGCACATCGCGCGCGCGTCTGCCCGATCAGCTCAGCCCCTGGTTTGTGCTGCTCGGCTACAACCTCTTCTGCCTCATTGGCATCTCCGGCTACTTCATGGGCGTTACCCAGTCGAAGGAATATGCCGAGCCGGAATGGTATGCCGACATCTGGCTGGTAGTCGTCTGGGTCGCCTATTTCATTCTCTATATGCGCACGCTCGCCCGCCGCAAGGAGCCGCATATCTATGTGGCCAACTGGTATTATCTTGCGTTCATCCTGGTTGTCGCAATTCTGCATATCGTCAACAATCTCGCCGTCCCGGTCTCTTTCGCGGGCGCAAAGAGCTACTCGCTCTTCGCCGGCGTCCAGGATGCGATGACGCAGTGGTGGTATGGCCACAACGCGGTCGCCTTCTTCCTGACGGCGGGCTTCCTGGGTATGATGTACTATTATCTGCCCAAGCGCGCGCAGCGGCCCATTTACTCCTACCGCATGTCCATCGTTGGCTTCTGGGGCATCACCTTCTTCTACATGTGGGCAGGATCGCACCATCTACACTACACCGCGCTGCCGGAGTGGGTCCAAACGCTGGGCATGACTTTCTCGCTCATGCTGCTCGTGCCCTCGTGGATCGCGGCGGCCAACGCCCTGCTCACACTTAACGGCGCCTGGGACCGGGTCCGCGACGACGCCACGCTGCGCTTCATGATGATGGCGGCCGTCTTTTATGGCCTCTCGACCTTCGAGGGCTCTTTCATGGCAATCAGGCCCGTCAATGCGCTCTCCCACTATACGGATTGGACCATCGCCCATGTTCACGCGGGCGTACTGGGCTGGGTCTCGCTCATTGTGTTCGGTTCATTCTACGCACTGATTCCATGGCTGTGGAAGCGCGAACGAATGTATTCGCCGACACTGGTAGAAGTTCACTTCTGGCTCGCCCTGTCCGGGACCCTCGTCTACGTCTTCTCGATGTGGAACTCAGGCATCATTCAGGGCCTGATGTGGCGCACCTATAATGACAGCGGCACGCTCACTTATTCTTTCCTCGATTCCGTCGTCGCCATGCATCCCTATTACGTGGCGCGCGCCATTGGCGGTCTCCTGTTCCTGAGCGGAACGCTCGTGGGTTGCTACAACATGTGGAGGACGATCCGCTGGTCCTCCGCCATATCCGCGGCGGCTCCGGACGAGCTGGCTCCACCTGAACTCCTGCCTGCGGAATGAGTGGCCATGTTCAAGACTCACTACCGGATCGAACGCAAATCCATCACGCTGGCGATCGCCATCATCGTGGTTGCGAGCATTGGCGGTCTTATGGAGATCGCACCCCTGTTTACGATCGACGAAACGGTCGAGCATGATCCCAACATGCGGCTTTACACGCCGCTCGAACTTGCCGGCCGAAATATCTATATCCGCGAAGGGTGCTACGCCTGCCATTCGCAGATGATCCGGACACTACAAGACGAGGTGGATCGCTACGGCCCTTACTCGCTCGCAGTCGAATCCAAATATGATCACCCCATGCTCTGGGGCTCGAAGCGTACCGGCCCCGATCTCGCGCGAGTTGGCGGCAAATATTCCGATCAGTGGCATACAGCGCATCTCAACAATCCGCGTGATGTCGTGCCCCAGTCCATCATGCCCCGCTACGACTGGCTAAGCCAGACGGAACTGCGCACACAGGACCTCGGCGATCATCTACGTGCGCAGCGGACGGTCGGAGTGCCGTATACCGATGCAATGATCGCCAATGCTCGGGCCGACGCGATCGCACAGGCTTCGCCGGGTGACGCCGATGAGGAGGCTCTAGCGAACCGTTATGGCAAGGCGACACAGATCCGCACCTTCGATGGCGATCCGCGCACGGTTTCCGAAATGGATGCGATCGTCGCCTACCTGCAGGTGCTGGGCAAGCTGAGCGACGCCACCCAGCCGAAAGGTAAGTAAAGCCGTGAGCATCGATCACAATCTGCTGGTCGCCGTGTCCAAGAGCGTTGGCCTCTTCTATCTGATAGCGATGGCCGCGACGGCGCTGGTTTATAGCTGCTGGCCAGCCAACCGGGAGCGCTTCAACAAGGCAGCGAGGGACATCATCGACGATGAGGATGCACCATGGCAGTGAGAGAGCGCGATCCGCACAGCGGGCACATGACCACCGGCCATGACTGGGACGGCATCAAGGAACTCAATACGCCAGTCCCGCGCGCCGTCTGGTTCTTCCTAAGTCTCGCGGCGCTGTTTTCGGTGGGATATTGGATTCTGATGCCCGCTTGGCCGCTGGGGCGGACCTACACCAAGGGCCTGCTCGGCATCGATCAGAAGTCCCAGGTCGCGAAGCATCTTGATGTGTCGGCTACGCAGAAAGCGAACTGGGCGAGCCGGATTGCCAAACTGGACGTGCCGCAAATACGCGCCGATGCAGCGCTGATGGCGGTGGTGCGCGAGGACGGACACCGCCTTTTCGGTGACAATTGCGCCGCATGTCATGGCATGAAGGCGACTGGCGGAAACGGCTTTCCCAATCTGGTCGATGCGGACTGGCTGTGGGGCGGAGATCCACAAACGGTGGCGCACACCATCGAAGTCGGCGTCAACAGCGGCATGGAGGGATCGCGGGTGAACCAGATGCTTGCTTTTGGCCGCGATGGAATTCTCGATAATGATGCGATCCTGGCGGTGACAGCCTATGTCCAGTCTCTCTCCGTTCCTTCATCGGCCAAGGGCCAAGCTGCGCAAGTGAATGCAGGCCGGGCAATCTTCGCCGCCAATTGCGAGGTCTGTCACGGCCCGACCGGCCGCGGCAACCAGGCGATCGGAGTCCCCAATCTGACCGACACTCACTGGATCTACGGCGGTGACGCCCCGTCGATCTATACCAGCATCTATGGCGGGCGGCAGGGCGTCATGCCGGCATGGGGGCAGCGGCTCAGCGCGGTGGATCGCAAGATTCTCACAGCCTATGTACTCGATCTTGGAACGAAGCAATGAGACTGTTCCGCTCGCGCTCCTTCTATTGGCTGCTTGTCGGCGCCGGCATGCTGCTCGTCATTCTTGCCAATGCGCACCTGGTCTATGTCGCTACGCAGTCGGACCCAGGCTGCGCGACCTCCGACACAAAGGGCCAAGCAGCGGGCACGCAAATCCCCTACTCCCCGGCGAAGCCGGCGTGCTGATGCATTGAGGAGAGACGGACGATGACTTTGCCCCCGGTTGTTCCCCCCCTGCCCCGCAACGAACCATTTGCGCGCCATCTGAAGACGGCCGTCGCCTTCGACTGGCTGGGCGCCGGGTGGGGCGACCTCGTCATCGATCCCGCGACGAGCCTGCTCTATGGCCTGCTTGTCTATCTCCTCTCACTCATCATCGTGACGGGCCTGATTTGGCTGGGCTGGGACTATGCGCTGTTCCCGGCCATGGCGGGGTTTCTCGTATTCGCGCCAACACTCGCGATCGGGTTGTATGCCAAGAGCCGCGCGCTCGAGTTCAATCAGCCTGTCTCCTTTTGGCGCATGGTTCTGCCGCATGCGCGCGCGGGCGGTCAGGTTCTCTTTATTGGCGCCCTGCTCTGCGGACTGATGCTCCTTTGGATGAGGGCCGCCGTCATTATCTACGCCCTCTTCTTCGGCGTTCGACCGTTTCCCGGGCTCGACCATGTCGCGGCTATGCTGTTCACGACGTCGACCGGGCTTGCCATGATTATTGTAGGCACGCTGGTCGGCGGTCTGTTTGCGGCTTTCGCCTTCGCCATCTCGGCCTTTTCGATCCCGATGATGCTTGATCGCCGGGTCGACGCATTGACCGCGATGGGCACAAGCTGGGCATTGGTGTGGAACAATCTGCGGCCAATGCTCGTATGGGCGATGATCGTGCTGGCGTTGTTCTTGTTCTCGATCGCAACGGCGCTGATCGGGCTCATCATCGTATTTCCGTGGCTCGGCCACGCAACCTGGCACGCATATAGGACGGTGCGGTGATGCCGTGACTGGCGAAGCTGCATTGAGGGTTTCATCCGAAGAAGTACTGCTCGCCAGCCGCGTCGTTGACGCTGGAATTCGCCAGACCGACCTGTCCGTGCCCGATGTACATTGCGGCGGCTGTATCCGAAAAATCGAAGACGCTGTCGAACGACTGCCCGGCGTGCAGCGAGCGCGCCTCAATCTTTCGACCAAACGTCTGGCGATAACCTGGCGCGAAAGCGACGGCCCGCCTCCGCTTGGAGCCACTCTCGAACAGCTCGGCTACGAGGCCCATCTCTTTGAAACGCGGGAGGACGGCAGGGATCTGCAATTCAGCCGTCTGATCCGGGCGCTGGCAGTCGCCGGATTTGCCGCGATGAACATCATGGGGCTTTCGGTTTCGGTCTGGTCCGGAGCAGCCGGCGAAACGCGTGATCTGTTCCATTGGCTGTCGGCCGCCATCGCCCTACCTGCGCTGGCCTATTCGGGACGAATCTTCTTCCAGTCGGCCTGGCAAGCGTTGAGGCATGGACAGACCAACATGGACGTGCCGATATCCATCGGCGTGCTGCTCGCCTTCGCGATGAGCCTTTACGATGCGGCGCATCACGAACCCTACGCCTATTTCGACGCGTCCATCTCATTGCTCTTCTTCCTGCTCATAGGGCGAACGCTCGACCATCTGATGCGTGAGAGGGCGCGAACGGCCGTGAAGGGGCTCGGCCGTCTCGCCACATATGGCGCGACGATCATCAACGCCGACGGGACGAGAAGTTATGTCCCGACGGAAGAGATCATTCCGGGCATGACCATCCTGATCATGGCAGGTGAACGGGTGCCGGTCGATGCAACCGTCGAGACAGGCTGCTCCGATGTCGATGTTTCGTTGGCGACCGGTGAAAGCGCACCCGAACAGGCGATTCCCGGCCGCGCGCTCCGGCAAGGGACCCTTAACCTGACCGGGCCTCTCACCCTCACGGCCGCGGCTGCGGCGAAGGACAGCTTCCTTGCAGAGATGATCCGGCTGATGGAGGTGGCCGAGGGCGGTCGCTCACGCTACAGGCGCCTCGCGGATCGCGCCGCGGGCCTTTATGCTCCCGTCGTCCACAGCGCGGCATTCGTGAGCTTTGTTGGATGGATGCTCGCCACCGGCGACCTTCACCGCGCGCTTACGATCGCTGTCGCCGTCCTGATCATCACATGCCCTTGCGCCTTGGGCCTCGCCGTGCCCATGGTTCAAGTCGTCGCGGCACGACGGCTCTACGAGCATGGCATCATGGTCAAGGACGGCTCGGCAATGGAACGTCTCACGGAGATCGACAGGATCATATTCGACAAGACCGGCACTCTGACATCCGGCCGTCCCAGCTTACGGCACGATGCCGCGATGGATGGGGCTCATCTATCGATTGCCGCCAGGCTCGCCGCGAATTCCCGTCACCCCTATGCACGAGCGCTGGCGCAGGCCAGTGAGCAGGCCGACATTGCCTTCGACAGCATCGTCGAAAAGGCCGGGCAAGGCATGGAAGCCCGGATCGAAGACAGCGTTTGGCGACTGGGTCGAAATGAATGGGCGCTCAAAAACTTTGACGCCGGCAAGGCTGCCTGCACCGTGCTGGCATGTAATGGGCGCCTCGTGCAGGCCTTCGCCTTTGAGGACGAACTACGGAAAGGAGCCAGGGAGACGGTCGCAAATCTGCGCTCGGATGGCTTCACCCTTGAGATCATGTCCGGGGATGCAACAGACGCCGTCGCGCGCGTGGCAGCCGATTTGGGAATAGACAAATGGCAGGCCCAACTCCTCCCCGGAGAAAAGACGGCGCATCTTGCGGAACTCGCCGGCACTGGGTCGAAGGTGCTCATGGTCGGCGATGGTCTCAACGATGCCCCCGCGCTGGTTGCAGCACATGTCTCCATGGCGCCGGGCAGCGCGGCGGACGTCGGCCGCCAGGCGGCCGACTTCGTGTTTTTGAACTCTAACCTTGATTCAGTGCCTTACGCGATCCGCGTTGCGCGCTCCGCGGATAGACTGATCCGCCAGAATTTCGCGTTTGCCGCGATCTACAACGCGATTGCCTTGCCGATCGCTATTGCCGGCCTGGTGACCCCATTAATCGCGGCTTTGGCCATGTCCGGATCGTCCATCCTCGTGGTCGCGAATGCATTGCGCCTTCGTCCGGCAAAGGCGGCGCGCCTGGTCAGACGCGAAAGCGCAGAATTGGGGACAACGCAGCGTGCCGGAGCGGGCATCACATGACTGTTCTCTGGTATCTGATTCCGATCTCTCTCGGCCTTGGTATTGTCGGGCTCGCGCTGTTCTTCTGGGCGCTTCGAAGCGGTCAGTATGAAGATGTCCTCGGTGCCGCTGAGCGGGTCTTGACGGATGACGACACGCCACTCTGACATGCTACAGGAAGACAATGAACTCGAACGCGGGGTGCCTATCGCCACGCGCCCAGTACGCTTGACGCGCGCTTGGTTCGCCACCGGCTACGCAGCAACCTGTACGTCAGCAGCAAAATCACGAGACATCCGTAGTTAAGAGGCGGGTGGTGATCGGCCTTCACCAGCCGATGCACCCAGCAATGCGCTTCCCCCGATCGCGGCGGCCCCGAGCATGAAGTCGCAGCGGTGAAGATAGAGCCGATATTCCGTGACGTCGCCTTTCCTAAGGTCAGGGGTATGGCGGATGATCACTGCGACCTCCTATCCCTTCTGTGCCATCGTCTTTGGAGACGGACGGCAGAGTCGGAGCTTTCATTTCACGCCGGAAGCGCACTTGCAGAATCGATCAGACCGCCCGAACGTCTTGTAGGAGCCTACGTAATACATGTATCATTGATGAGAAATATGATATGAGAGCACAATGCGCCTGACCCGATATACCGACTACTCGCTCAGGGTCCTGATTCATCTCGCTCTACATGAGGACCGGCTCTGTTCGATCGGGGAGATCTCCCACACCTACAAGATCTCGCATAACCACCTCATGAAGGTCGTCAACGCCCTTGCTCGGGACGGTTTCGTCGAAACGATACGAGGTCGGTCTGGCGGCATGCGACTGGCGAGACCCACCGACAAGATTACCGTCGGCGAGGTCGTTCGCAGAACCGAAGAGGGTTTTGACCTGGCAGATTGTTCAGGTTGTCTCTTGTCGCCGGCGTGCGGCCTCACGGGCGTTCTTGCCGAGGGCATGAATGCCATGTTGGCCGTGTTCGACTCCTACACCATCGCCAGTTTACTCGCAGACCGGGCAACAATGCGACGCCTCCTCGACGGTCAATCTCCGTTGAGCGTCGGGATGCGTTAAGCTGAACGAAAGCCCAATTCTGCGGGAATCGAAGTAGGCCCATCGACGTGATGCGTCGGTGCATTCAGGAAAAACCCAGCAGCCGCGACCTTTTTCTTCAATCATCTTGCGAGGTAACAACGATACGCGCCTGAATTGATGCCGAGGACCCTCGTTCTCGGTTGACGATGTCGCCAACTGAAAAGAAAAAATCCCGCAATCTGTTGTCGAAGGCAAGCAGATCGTCCGCGAAATAGCAACGTAACGGTGTCGTTGCGAAGGTAGGATGGATCTATCCCCAAGGCGCGCAAACGATTGAACCCACCACAGACTTTACCCGCTTTTACCCGATGCAACCATCGAGGCACTCGAGTTCTTGCATTCAGGATGATGTCAAGCCGACAGTAAGGAATCCGCCTTTGCCGCTGCGAGCGTGCCATCATGATTGCTCGGCTCAATGGAATTAGGTCAGATCGCGCGTTAACCTCGCGTCGCAATCCTATAACCGTCGGAACCTTCAGGAGACCATTCGGCCCAGCCCTCGAGTAACGCAACGCAGCGGATCCTGTGCCACGCGCGTCGTAAGACCAGTCGCCCGAGCAATGGCGTGCTGCAGGATGGATATCGATGCGCTACCCCCAGTGAGTAGAATTCCACGATCGTGAATATCTCGCGACAATTCCGGTGGTGTTTCATTCAGGACAGCGCGAACAACATCGACGATCGTGGCGGCATGCCGGTCAACGACACCAATGATCTCCTGGGCGCTCACGGCAAGCGCGCCGGGGCCGCCTGAAAGAAGACTGTACCCCTTCAATTGGAGATCTTTTGGGTGGGAATGATCATCCGCCATCCATTCGGCGACCTCGAGCTTCACCCGTTCAGCGGTCTCTGCTCCGATCCGGAATTTGTGTTTGGAATGAACATGGTCCGCAATGGCTTGATTCAACGCTTGCCCACCCGCGCGCACCGAACGTTTCAGACAAAGAGCACCGAGCGATAAGACCACGACCTCGGTCGTGCCGGCTCCGCATTCGATCAGCATCGAGCCTTCTGCCCCGTCCATCGGCACGTCAGCACCGAACGCGGCCGCCAGGGGCTCAGGTACAAGTTGAACCACCCGAACTCCAGCATCCTGCGCCGTCGTGATAAGCGCTTTTTGCTCGGCATCGGTGGCATCTGCCGGTACGCCCAGTATCGCGCGCGGTGAACGCAGGTGCCGCCGGCCAATACCAGTCCGAAGCGCATGACGGAGCAACTCACGGCCCGCGTCGATATCGTTCAGAACGCCGCGCACCAGTGGCCGCACGATATGAAGCGAACCCGACGTGCGGTCCACCATGCGAGTGACCTCACTGCCAGCGGCCACGAGATCGGGTCGGCCGGTCTCGTCGCGGAAGCAACATAATGACGGTTCCTCGAAGACGACCCCGGAGCCTCGCAGGAATATACGGGTATTGGCTGTTCCGAAATCAATCGCGATCTCAGCGTCAGCCCGGCTGGTGAAAAAAGCTTGGATTTGATGCATCCCACGACGATAGCAAAGTTTGGACATGTTGTATGCACAAACGGGGCATCGAACCGTGACGCCGGGCCGCACCGGGCAGGCGGTGGAGTTCACGGGCCTCCACGCTCCAGCGAATCTCAGGCACTCGTCACAATGTTCTCATCCCGGCGTTCGAACATTATTTTGTCGATCAAACGATCACGGGCAACGTCTCGAACTGGTGATAAGGTGGGGGACTCGACAAGGTCCACTCCAGCGTGTTCGCACCTTCCCCCCAGGGGTTGTCGCCGGCCACCGGCCCGCGAAACAGCGACCAGATGACGTTCGCGAAGAAGAAGACCATACCGAACGCCGCAACCGCGTAGCCGAGCGAAGCAACGTGATTCCAGGTGTAGTAGGCGTCGGGATAGTCCGGGACGCGACGTTGCATGCCGCTGACTCCGAGGAAATGCATTGGGAAGAACAGGATGTTGACCCCGATGAAGAAGGTCCAAAAATGCAGCTTGCCGAGCAACTCAGAATACATGCGGCCGGTCATTTTCGGGAACCAGTAATAAAAGCCGGCGAATAGCGAGAAGACCGCGCCGAGACTGAGCACATAGTGGAAGTGCGCGATCACATAATAGGTGTCCTGAAGCTCGTCGTCGATGCCGCCATTGGCCAGCACGACGCCGGTCACACCGCCAATCGTGAACATGAAGATGAAACCGAGCGCCCAGAGCATTGGTGTGCGGAAGGTCATAGACCCGCCCCACATGGTCGCGATCCAGGAAAATATCTTTATCCCTGTCGGCACTGCGATCACCATCGAGGCCGCGGAGAAGTATAGCTTCACGTTGAGCGATAGGCCGACCGTGAACATGTGGTGAGCCCAGACAAGAAATCCGATAATCGCGATCGCGACCATAGCATAGGCCATGCCTAGATAACCGAAGATTGGTTTACGGCTAAAGGTCGAGATCACTTGGCTGATGATGCCAAAGCCAGGCAGGATCATGATGTAAACCTCCGGGTGACCGAAGAACCAAAACAGATGCTGATAGAGCTCGGGATCGCCGCCGCCGGTGGGATCGAAGAACGTGGTATGGAAGTTGCGATCGGTAAGCAGCATGGTGATGGCCGCCGCGAGCACCGGAAGGGCGAACAGCAGCATGAAGGCGGTGACCAAGACCGACCAGCAGAACAACGGCATCTTGTGCAGCGTCATGCCTGGCGCGCGCATGTTCAAGATCGTGGTAATCAAGTTGATCGCGCCCAGGATGGACGAGACGCCGGCGAGATGTATCGACAAGATTACCATGTCGACAGCTGGACCGGGCGAACCGGTAGTCGAAAGCGGAGCATAGAGCGTCCACCCGGTCCCGGCGCCGTCACCCGAGCCTCCCGGCACGAATGCGGAGCCGACAAACAGGACAAATGACGGTACCAACAGCCAGAAGCTGATATTGTTCATGCGTGGGAACGCCATGTCCGGCGCGCCGATCATGATCGGCACGAACCAGTTGCCGAATCCGCCCACCATCGCCGGCATGATGGCGAAAAAGATCATGATGAGGCCGTGCGCAGTCACCAGCACGTTCCAGAGATGAAGCGCCTGAGCCATGTTGTCCGTACCGGCCCACATGGGCAGATACTGGATGCCGGGCTCGGCCAGCTCGAGCCGCATCATGCCTGAGATCGCAGCTCCGATAATGCCGGCGCAGATCGCAAAGATGAGATAGAGTGTACCGATATCCTTATGATTGGTCGACATGAACCAACGTATGAAGAATGACGGTTTGTGATCGTGGTCCCGCTCTGCGCGCGCGCTCTGGAATGGGTTTGCCGCCACTACCTCTTCGGCCATCGTCATCTCCATATTTCTCCGGGGAGACGAACGATCATCCATGCGTCACGGCGCAGGCACGCAACGCCGTGACAGCGATCAGCGCACCGATCACCGTGTCTTCATGCAAAAATCGGGATCGTCTTTCCTAACGCCCGGATAGCATCCGGAGACCATCCAAAAAAGATCATGTTTCCTCTCGGTTCCAGCAACTTTATTGGTTCCATCTTGCCAGAAGCCCGTGGAGCGCCGCCAGCAGCTCTGTACGGGAGCAGTCCCGAAATAGGCACATCCGCTTCAAGGACGCAGCACATGAGTGATGGTTCATTATTCATGTCGAGACTGCCGCCGCCGCACGCAAGCCAATGCGTATCCGGTCCATCACGCCCGGATCGGCCTGGGTCGAATGGACAACATAGGCCGAGTAGGAAAATTCCGGGCTATCCGGAACAACCGCCAGCCGACCTTCTTCGAGATAGGAACGGATAAAGCCCTTGCGAAAATAGCCGCATCCCCCGGTTGCGAGGATATAGTCGAGCGCGAGCGGCCCATAGCTAATCGACACCACCGCGTTGGGCTGGTCCGGGAAGGCAGCCTGGTAGCTGGCCGCAAAATCCTCGCCCCAGTCGACCTGCACATGATCCTCAGGCGCGAGAGGACGGTTTGCAGGTGTTGTACGCACGAACACGAGCTTTTCCTCGAACAGCAGTTCGGCGATCATGCCTGGCCTGCTCGGTGCCGCATAGAGGATGGCCACGTCCAGTGATCCATCCTGCACCCGAGCCATCAGTCGCTCGGATGTGTCGATTTGCGTGCTGACTGCAATGTCTGGACATTCGCGGCGCATCCAAAGCAGCCAATGACGTAGCAATGGACTCCACAGGCTGAGCTCTGCGCCTACCGTAACGACGGTGTCTCGTCCTGGCGGTAGGGCTATTGCCCGGCGGGCTCTGTCCCAAACCTGCACGAGCGTCGTCGCAAAGCGAAGAAACTGTTGCCCCTCCGGCGTCAGCCGAGCGCCGGCCTTGTTGCGGATAAAGACCGGGCGGTCGAGTTGCTCCTCCAACACCTTGATCCGGGCGCTCACTGCCGTCTGGGTCAGGTTGAGATTGTTAGCGGCGGCCACGAAGCTGCCGGTCTTCACGACTTCGAGGAACGTGCGCGCGACGACGATATCCATCCAGAACATTCTCGCATATCAAAGTACAATTATATTCGCTTGCTTGATGGATACTAAAGCAGGAAAGATGGCCGGGCAAGGAGAGACCATCATGGTCCGACATAGGCTATCAGACTGCGCGCCCGTTGAGGTGACACGTCCGGTGCGAACGGCATGAAGCCGATCGAACCATTTCGGCCGGCGCGTCCATCGCCGATCGTTCGGCGAGTTCATGCGATTGCAGCTACGCTTGCCATCGTTGCCGTGAGCGCGGGACTCTATGCGCTCGACGAAGCCGGCGTGATCGGCCAGGGGCTTATGGTTTGGGCGGCCATCATTCTCGTTCCCCTTACAACTTGTTTGACCATTGCTCTCGAATGGAGGTCGCTGAACCTGTTGGCGCGCGACAAGGCTCCTCGGCGGGAGCCGATCGATATCGTGAAGCTCTTCCAGGAGGACCTCGGCCAGATCCTAGCAAACAGGGGGTCGCATGCCGACGATGTAGACCATCGAACCCCGTGAGTGCGGGCGGCCTTTCGCTGTGAGGCGAGATCGGCTCAATCATCGTAAGAGCGGACCCGACCGTGCGGTGACGGCGGTCATTGCGTTCATAATTATTCGGATCATCATTTGGTTCATGATGCAATTCGAGATTATCGGCGCAGCGGATGCAGATGCCGTGTTCTTTGGCGCTCTGGTGGTGGCTTTCATCACGATTGCCCTGTTCATTCCATCACGCGCTCGATGATAATATCAAACAAATTCGCTTTAAGTGGAAATATCATTCATTTGCTTGTCGATTGATTGACGATCACATTGCGACGCCAAATTGCCAAGGAGCCTCCATGACCATTCAGCTTGGGCAGATAGCCCCCGACTTCGAGCAGGACAGCACCCACGGACCCATTCGGTTTCACGAATGGCTCGGAGCGAGTTGGGGCGTCCTTTTCAGCCACCCCAAGGACTTCACGCCGGTATGCACGACCGAACTGGGGGAAGTCGCGCACTTACGCCCGGAATGGGACAAGCGTAATGTGAAAACTATTGGGCTCTCGATCGATCCGCTCGAAGCCCACTGTATCTGGGAAGAGGATATTGCGGAGACCCAGGGCAAAGCTGTGGATTTTCCCATGTTGGCTGATCCGGATGCCTCCGTTTCGAAGCTCTACGGCATGATTCATCCCGAAAGCGATCCGAACGTTACCGTACGCTCGGTCTTCGTTATCGATCCCGCTAAAAAGGTGCGCCTGATCCTCACCTACCCGCCCAGCACCGGCCGCAATTTCCAGGAAATCCTCCGCGCGATCGACAGCCTTCAATTGACCGATACGCGCGCGATTGCGACGCCCGTTAACTGGGCACAGGGCGATCCGGTGGTCATTTCCCCCAGGCTTTCAGACGAGGAAGCCTCGCGCCTGTTTCCGCAGGGCTTCAGGACGCTCAAACCCTATCTGCGCCTCGTGGATCTCGAAGCCGTGGAATAACGGGTCCAGGCTCGGAAAAGGACCGAACGTCGGCAGCGGGCTCGCTTGCCACACACCCCACAGCGGGCCGGCCAGAAAATTGACTTGTTCCGACGTTGAGACAGGTTTGACCCATGGAAGACACCTCAGGCGCCTTGGTCTCGGCACCTCCCTCGCCTGACGTTCTGACGATGCACGCCAACGTCGACTTCATCGATGAGACGAACGGCCCGCAGAGCGAGATCCAGCTTGTCTATCCTCGCGAAGAGGACATAGCAGCCGGTCACTTCTCGACCCTGATGCCTGTCGGCGCTGGTCTCATCGGCCGCCGCGAAGGTTAGTCCGTCCTCCGGCCGGACGATGATGACCACCAGCGCCATCTGATCATCGCCAAAGTTTTCAACCGGCCGTTGAGAACCGGAAGCCATGGTGAACAGCCTGACCGGACGTCAGGTCCGTCAGATCAAACCGTGACTTCCAGCAACGGCGCCCAGGAGCGTGATCACCGCCAGGAGGAGAAGGATGCGATGCATCCGTTCCAATCGGTCAAAGTCAGCGATGGGATTGGTCGACTCTTCCATGTGACGATGGAGAAACAAAGGTTCGATCACGAACAGCATCATGATGAAGATCGCCCATAGTGCGACCATGGCGTGCATCCACCAGAAGTGCGGATCCGCGAAGCGACTCCATAGCGAGGCGCGGTGAACCATCCAGAAGCCACTGGCGCCGGCAAGCAGGACCCAGATGCGAGCCTGCGGCGCGAAGCGCCTCTCGAATTCTTGAAATGCAGCTAGGCGCCGCGCAGGTAACCGGCCGTGCCGGACGTAGGGTGTGACCACGGTCGTGACGAAAGCAAGACCGCCGATCCACATGAGGACAGCCAGAACATGTATCGCGCGCGCAACGATAAAATCGTCCATGACCAGACCTCTCAAACGCCTTGAATCACGAATTTCCAGCAATCGACCATGTCAGATCTCCGGCGGACCATGGTAGAATTCCACTCGCATCTTCATTGGTCCCAAGGGCTCCACAAAATGTGGTTGCCCCGGTAGCAACAGCCCCGGTGTCACGGAATCGAGGACGATCTCTGATTGTGGATCGAGATAGACGAGCCGCAGACTGCCTTCGATGATCCGGACAAGTCCCCACACGCCCTCCTTCGTGTTGTGGCGTTGCCGAAGGGCCGAGGGCAGACTGTCCTGATCAAAGACCGGTGTCGATCGATAGGGTTCAATGGCCAATTGACGTCTCCTAGGCGAGCGGCGTCAGAGCCGGAAGAACATGCCGAGCTGCAAGCTCTCGGCGATACGGGAAGCCTTAAACTGAATGATGCGGGCGGCGTCCTGGTCCATTACTTCGCTGGTCGTCAGTTGCCAGAGCGCGAGCCAGCGGTCGAAAAGTTCGGGCGTAATCCGGTCGCGATGCTTAATATGCGCTGCCAAGGGATTACCCTTGTATCGGCCGCTTGTGAGCATCACCGAGGACCAAAAGGCTGTTAGCTTGTCCAGATGCTCCGGCCAATCCTGGATGGCATCGTTGAAGATCGGTCCAAGCTGCTCGTCTTCCCGTACGCGAGCATAAAACCGCTCGACCAGTTCGCGCAGGCTCCGCTCGTCCACGCGATCGACTTGATCATGCATGGCCTCCTCCTTCAAATATGCATTTAAATTGCATGTATAAGAACATTACAAAAGATACAACTGCTATCGGCCACTTGCGCGACACGCGAGCATCGATCGGCCGCAAGAATTTTTAGCGCCCTTCCAACAACCTCGTTATTCGGAAGCACAGGCAGCGAGGCGTTGACGATGCGGGTCGTCTGCGCGATCGAGTCTAGCCCGCGCACCGGGCACGGTCATTTCGCGCAAAGGTTCTGATGGCCGGGAGCCTCCGCCCGTTCATCCCTTCTGCCTCGATGACCCAGCTGATCGCGCCCCGCAGAAAACTGAATCAATGAACGTGACGTCCCCGGGCCGAGGTTTATCGCCCCTCGCTCCATCGTCTCGGACGTCCAACGCCGAAGAGCGCATTCCCATAGCGGACACTCGTTCAGTGCCAAGCGCCACTCGCCAAGGCGACTTCAGCGGCTGCGCGCGCGCTCCGCCTCGACGCCGATACGTCGCGCCTTCAATAGATCGTGACGTGACAGAATACCGATCACTCGGCTGGTGCTCGGGTCGACGATCGGAATGCGCCCGACGCCCGTCTCGACCATGAGATCGGCTACCACGCCAACCGGAGCTTGTGGCGCGGCAAAAGGCTGTGAGGCATCGGAAACGACGTCCGACAAGGCGGAGTCTCGCGGTGCGTTCTCAACTTGCCAGCGCAGCACGTCTGATCTTGATACCAATCCGAGCAACCGCCCGTCGTCATTGGTCACCGGATAGCTGCGGTGCTTGGCGGTGCTTCCGAAGAAGGCGATTGTCTCGCCAATGGTCGTCGATCCTGACAACATCTCCGGTTTGGCAGTCATGATCTGCCCGGCCTGCAGGAAATCGAACGGATCGACGCTATATTCCTGGAGGATATGCCGGCCGCGTCGCGAGATCTTTTCGGTCAGGATCGAGCGGCGCATGATAAGCACGCTGACCGCATAGGCGCATACAGAGGCGGCGAATGCGGCGGGCAGGCTGTCGAAATGACCCGTCAATTCAGCCGCGAACACTGCGCCAGTCAAAGGCGCCCGCATGGCTCCACTCAAGATGCCAGCCATGCCCAGCATGGCGCAGAAGCCGGGATTGGCGCCGACCGCCAGGCCCACTAAGGAAGCGCAGGCGCCGCCCAAGATCAGCAACGGCGCCAGAACACCGCCTGATGTGCCGGAACCCAGAGCGACCAGCCAGACAACTGCTTTGACGACAAACAGAGCGAAGACAACCCGGGTCGCGAGCGATCCATTGAGCAGATCCTGGATACTCTGATAGCCCGCCCCGAGCACATGTGCGTCGATGAGCCCGCCGACACCGACGACGATGGCGCCTAGCGCTGGCCACCACATCCAGTGGATCGGCAACCGGTGAAATTGATCCTCGATGCGGTAGAGTAACGTCGACAGCAGAACGGCTTCGAGACCGACGAGCAGCCCGATGCCAGCCGCGCCCACCATGACCAACCAACCGGTGACCGGCACGCCGTGAAAGGGAAACAATGGCCCGCTTCCGACGAGCAGGGGGCGCCAGGCCAGAGACACGAGCGCGGCGACGACCACCGGTACGAAGCTGCGCGGTTTCCACTCGAACAGCAACACTTCCACCGCGAGCAGAATTGCAGCGACGGGCGTCCCGAAAATCGCCGTCATACCGGCAGCTGCGCCTGCGACGAGCAGCGTCTTGCGCTCCGCAGCGCTTAGATGGAAGCACTGGGCGAAGAGCGATCCGATCGCTCCGCCGGTCATAATGATCGGCCCCTCAGCACCGAACGGGCCTCCACTGCCGATCGAGATGGCAGATGAGAGGGGTTTGAGGAACGCAACTTTGGGGGACAGGCGGCTTTCACCATACAGAATGGCCTCGATCGCCTCTGGTATTCCATGGCCACGAATCTTGTCCGATCCGAAGCGAGCCATCAGGCCAATGATCAGGCTGCCGATCACCGGAATGATGGCGACACCGAATCCGATCGAACTGTCAGTGATGAGTGCCGGGCTGGCGGAGAATCTGCCGAACCAGAAGATATTGGTCGCTATCGCGATGAGCTTGAGCAATGCCCAGGCCCCGAAAGCGCCGCCCGTGCCAACGAACAAAGAGGCTGCGATCAGAAACAGCATGCGCCGATCGGCGCTATGATCAGCGAGTTCGTGAGCATGAGGCTGGGATGCAATTGCGGTCATGATGCCTTTCCGATGAATCCGCGGCGGATTATATCGCAATGTGATATTTATCAACGGGATTAGGAGCAATCATGAACCAGATGCCTGTTACTGATGCCGACTACGCAATCCTCGCGGACTTTCGTCACACCTTGCGACTGTTTATGGCATTCAGCGAGAGCAGGGCCGCTGCAGCGGGCCTGACGGCTCAGCAACATCAGGCATTGCTCGCAATCCGCGCCGCTCGACCCGGCGCGGCGACGATTGGCTATGTGGCCGAGCGGCTCATTCTCAAGCCGCACAGCGCCAGCGGCCTCATCCACCGGCTTGAGGCGCTAGGGCTTCTTATGCGTCGTTCTTCGGTCGACGACCGGCGACAATCGCTTCTTGAACTGACGGCGAAGGCGGAGATGATCCTTGCTGACCTATCAGCAACGCATCGCGAAGAGTTAAGGCGCCTGCGTCCTCTACTGACAGCATTGCTGGATCGCGCGGGAGAATAGACAGCAAATTTCGGGTCGGTCGTCTGCTTCAATTCGGTCGTTCGCGAGCCGAGCCCGACATCATGGTACTGGCCATTCGTTCAGGCTCGGATTCGCCGTGTTTGAGCGAGGAGTTCTGATCGCTGTGTAAAATCGAAGATAAAACGGCTATTTCGACGGCAATACCAGTTCGCGATATTCGCGGAACGAACAATAATAACGCTGCCTGACTGACTGCCATTGCCCTACGGTAACCCAAAGGAAGGAAAGCGGAGCTCTGTGAAGCTGGCGATGTGCAGCGTCATCGGAAAGACGCGCGACTGCGATACGCATCTGTTGGTGTGCCGTGCGACACTATCTTAGAGAGCAGGAGAGCGCCGTGGCCGACTATACTTCCCAATTCTCGATTCGCCGTCTGTGGATCATCCTCTGCGTTGGCATGGTGGTGATGTTCGGCGCGCTGCTCTTCTTCGGGGCGCAAATCTATCATTCGAAGCCGCCGATGCCGGGCGCGGTGCGATCCGCTTCCGGTCACATTCTTTACACCGGCGAGGAAATCCAGCGCGGGCAGAGCGTGTGGCAATCGACCGGGGGAATGCAGCAAGGCTCAATCTGGGGTCATGGCGGGTATGTCGCGCCCGACTGGAGCGCTGACTGGCTACACCGCGAGGCGATCGCGCTGCGGGACAGCATCGCCGCTACCGAGTTCAACGCATTGCCCGAACCCGATCAGGCGCGCATCGGCGCTATCCTCAAGCACGAGATGCGCACCAACAGCTATGATCCGAAGACCGCGTTAATCACCGTGAGCGATCAGCGTGCTGCCGCCATTGTGGCGACAGCTGCGCATTACGAGGATCTCTTCACCAATCGCACACCAGCCGACCAGCATCTGCGCGAACTCTATGCCATGCCGCAGCACGCGGTCCTGACCAGGGATGAGGCGCATGCGCTGGGCGGCTTCATCTTCTGGACTGCGTGGGCGACTGCAGCGGAACGGCCGGGCGAGAAGATCAGCTACACCAGCAACTGGCCGCACGAGCCGCTGGTGGGCAATGTGCCCACAGGAGCGATCTTCCTCTGGACTTTCCTCTCGATTTTCGTGCTGCTCGGCGCGGTCGGCACTTTGGTGTGGTATTATGCGCGTGAATTCGACGTCTGGCGCGGCGACATCGAACCGATCGAAGGCTTTGCTCAGACCGACCTGCTGCGCGCGGTTACGGTTACGCCGTCGATGCGCGCGACCGCGAAATATTTCTTCGTTGTCACTGCAATGCTGCTCGCGCAGGTGCTGCTAGGGATTGTCACCGCGCATTACGCGGTCGAGGGCCAGGGTCTTTACGGCCTGCCGATGACGGAATATTTCCCCTATGCGCTCACGCGCACCTGGCACACGCAGCTGGCGGTGCTGTGGATCGCCACAGCATGGCTGGCGACCGGGCTATATGTCGCACCGCTGCTCGGCGGGCGCGAGCCCAGGTTCCAGCGGCTGGGCGTCAACTTCCTGTTCGTCAGCCTGCTCATGATCGTTATCGGTTCGTTCGCCGGCGAGTGGGCGGCGATCGATCGCCGGATGGGCACCGGCGCGGTCAATTTCTGGTTCGGCCATCAGGGCTATGAATATCTCGACCTCGGCCGTTTCTGGCAGATATATCTGTTCGTTGGGCTGTTGCTCTGGACGCTGCTGGTGCTGCGCGGACTCTGGCCTGCACTCAAAGAGAAGGGCGGCAGGTCGCTCGTCTTCCTCGTCGTTATCGCAACGGTCTCTATCGGACTGCTGTTCGGAACGGGGCTGCTTTACGGCGAGCATACGCACATCTCGATAATGGAATATTGGCGCTGGTGGGTCGTCCACCTGTGGGTCGAGGGCATTTTTGAGGTATTCGCGACAGCGATCGTCTCGGCGCTTTTCGTTAAGATGGGTCTGGTGCGGGTGTCGGTGGCGGCAACCTCCGTGCTGTTCGCGACGGTCATCTTCCTGTTCGGCGGCGTGCTCGGCACCTTCCACCACCTCTATTTCAGCGGTACTCCGACCGTGGTGATCGCGCTCGGCGCAATCTTCTCCGCGCTCGAGGTGGTGCCGCTCGTGGTGGTCGGGTTCGAGGCATATAATCGCGCCAAGGTCGAGCATCAGCATGACTGGCAGACAGCCTACCGCTGGCCGTTCGCCTTTTTTGCGAGCGTGCTGGTGTGGAACATGGTCGGCGCGGGAATGTTCGGCTTTTTCATCAATCCGCCGTTGGCGCTCTACTACATGCAGGGGCTCAACACGACCGCTACGCACGCCCATGCCGCGCTTTTCGGTGTGTACGGGATGCTCGGGCTCGGGCTCACGCTGTTCTGCATGCGCGGTCTTTCGGACCCAGCGCGCTGGAGCGACAAGCTGCTCAAGTCGTCGTTCTGGTGTCTTAACATCGGCCTTGCGATGATGCTGTTCTTCTCGCTGTTCCCGCAAGGACTGTACCAAGCCTACCAGAGCTACACGCACGGCTATGCCTATGCCCGCAGCGCTGAGGTCATCCACGGTCCGGTGATGCAGGCTTTGGTCTGGGCCCGCGTCCCAGGCGATGTAGTGTTCGCGACCGGTGTCGTCGCCTTCGCAATCTTCATGGTGCGCGCATTGTTCACGCGCGATCGACGCGGCGACGCCAACGGCACCCCTGCCCCGGCCACCCTGCCGCTCGCAGGTGCATGATGGAGCAGTTCACTTGAGACATGCCGTCATGGAAGGCACATGACGACGCGAGGTGAACGCACGCTCGCGCTTCGGCGAGCACGGATGGGGGCGGCGCACTCTTTCCTCCGTGGTGGCTTCAGGCCCTTTTTTTATCGGCCCCATCTGGGCCGTCATCGCCTTGTTGCTCTGGCTCTTGGCTGCAGGTGGCGACCTGACGCGTCCTTCCGCCTTCCCTCCCTTGATCTGGCATCGGCATGAAATGCTGTTCGGCTTCGCGGGTGCCGTCATCGCCGGCTTCCGTTTCCAGCGAGTCCCGCGTTGGTGTTAGCCAAGCTAGTCGGCCGTTTGGGCAGTCAAAGTCTCTCTATCACGGCTCTGAGTTTTTGGCTGACCGTCTCGGCAGCCTGCGTCAGTGCTGGATTGTCGATGGCCTGCATCGAGGCAACCGGATCGATCGCAGCGACCTCGCATCTACCGTCGCCGGTCTCCTGAACGACCACGTTACAGGGAAGCATCGTGCCGACCTTGTCCTCAAGCGACAGTGCTTCATGAGCCAGGGCCGGGTTGCATGCGCCCAGTATCCGGTATTTGCGGAAGTCGATGCCGAGCTTGTCCTTGAACGTCTTTGTCACGTCGATTTCTGTGATGATGCCGAAACCCTCCTGCTTCAAGGCGTCGGTGGTGCGCGCCACAGCGACATTAAAGCCGGCTGCGAGAGTCTTGGCAAAATAGTAAGTCATTTATAGCCTCCAGATAGAGCGCCGAAGTTGGCATGGTCGTAGGCCTACACTGGCGGCCTGACTGTCAGGGAATGCCCGTAGAGCCTTCGGCACACTGCGGGAGGGAGGCCAGCACCCCGAGTTACCCGCAATCCCAGAGGTCGCGCCGGTTTGCGCCATCTTTGTATGTACGGCGCCACCGTCCCGGCGTCATGGCGACATGGCGCACGAACGTGTTGGTGAAATGGCTCTGATCTGAAAAACCGCACTCGAGTGCAATCTGAGCCAATGGCAGCGCACTCCGGATCAACAGGCCTTTTGCATGTTCCACCCGAGCGGATAAGAACCATCGGTAGGGCGCGATGCCCACCGTATTGCTGAAGGCACGGACGAAGTGACTCAATGAGAGCTTACAGATTTGCGCGACGTCGACCATGGCAATTTCCGAGTTCAGGCGCGCTCTCATGGTCTCTTTGGCGCGATGCTCCTGCCACGGCGCCAACTTGGGCGATGATCGTCGATGATGACGACGCGGCGTTGGCGCCGGGCCGATCAGGCAAACGGCGTTGGCGTCGTTGCCGCATATTTCGCGGACAAGCGTACGAGCGCCCGTCGTCAAACGTGCCGTGCCGCCATGGCGACCTCCAAGGGACGATGAGCTGCCAAGAGCGCGGGACGCGGTCCTGATTCCAACCCAATAGCCGGCACGGTCGGCCAGGAAACGCCCAAAGTGGGCGTTTGTCCCAGAACAGCTGTGCAGACCCTGTGACTCCCGACAGATCGACAATCAGGAACGCCCAAAGGCGCCCCTCTTCAGCAAAAAATTGTCCTAAGTGCTCGCCGCGGAGTTTAGCTCTATTCCGGCATCGCAGCCGAAGCGCGCAGGAACCGTTCGGCTTTCGCCAGTTCTTTTTGAACGGTACGCTTGTGTAGGCCCAGCAGCGCGGCAATCTCGATGTGGCTGAGATCATCGCGCCAGCGGGCGAGAAAGATGTTTCGTCGTTGCGCTGGCAGCGCGTCCAGAACCGAAACCAGCTTATTTACGTCCAGCCTGGCCAAAGCCGTGCGCTCCGGCCCCGGTACGTCGTCGTGAAGGCCATTGATCATATTCTGCGGCGCGGTGGTCGAGCGCGCTTCGCGGAGCCTCACATTGTGCGCCAGATTGAGGGTCATTCGATAGAGATAGGCCAATGGATTTCTGACATCGCCAACCAGAGGAAGAGCGCCGAGCTTCACATAGGTGTCGTGCAGCGCTTCGGTGGCCCGATCTTTAGACCTGAGCGCCTTGGTCAGCTGATTTATCAGCGGCCCATAGTCTTTTTCGAGTGCGGCCTGGAGCCGCTGCAGCTGCTCGGCAGCCACGCCAGCTACCGCAGGCTCGGGAAGGGCGTTCCCAAGGGCCTCGTCGTCGTGAACATGCGCACGTGGAGACCCGCCATCCACCTCGCTCTTGCCTCATTGTCGTTCCGTGCCGGCCGCTCTGTCGAGCGGCCTCCCCTCGCCAATCTGCTACAAGCCTCGGCAAACGACAAGCCGCATAGGGCAATGTTCCTGGTTGGCCATTTTGGCGATGGGTGGCGTCTCCCAGATCGTACGGAGCAATACGCTCGAACATTATTACAGCAAAAAAGCAGGCAAGTTAGTTTGCGACATTTCTGACCCAGTTACGACCGGCGACGTCTAGGGCGCGCCAAAGCACGCGGGATCGGCATTATAGTGCCTCATCTCTTGCAACTTCTTGCTGGACGCGGCGAAACATGTCCGACGGGGCATTGAAGGAGTTGAATATGCTCCGGGATCGATATTGGGAACGACCGACCATAACGCTTGCCGAGTTTGCTGACTTTGCGTGCATCTCCGTGCGGCATTTGAACCGGCTGAGGGCAAAGCGGGACGGGTCCTTCCCAACCGAATTGCGCCCTGCCGGTTCAGCCATTTTCAAAAGAGTTGAAGTTGAAGACTGGCTTGAAGCTCGCGCGACCCATCGAAAAACACTGTGGCTTCATCCGGAATGGAAAGCGCCTCATTCAGCCCACCCTTGACTGCCAGTTGGACGAGGAAGGACTCCCATTTGGCGAAGCCCTCACGTTTCTCCTCAAAAAGATCGTAGCCATCGTAGACTTCTTCGAGTCCCTTCTTCTTGTGGTTCAGCATCGCCTCCGCTGTCTCGAAATCGATTTTTAGCCGCTTTGTATTCGATCTCATTGTTCGCCTTAGGTCGTGGAGAGTGAAATGCGGAACTTCGCGACCGGCGTAGGCTCCCATTCGCTGCTCGATGCGGGTCAAAACCTTGCACCAGCCGTCCCTTCGGGGTCCGTCCTTTCGATCCGAGGCGATCAGCCAAGTCTGGTTTGTCTGTGTTAGCGAGAGCGTCCAGGGGGCCAGCGGGATTCGATGACACTGAGAATTCTTCGTTCGCGCAGCCGGGATCGTCCAAACGTCGCGTTCGATTTCTGCGGTGGGGGCGCTCAGCACTTCTTCTTTGCGACAACCCGTTAGCAAGATAAGAAGGACAGCCCTCTGACGGATCCGCTCTTCATGCGCGAGCGCTTTGAGAAGCCAAGTCAGCTCATCATGGCTCAGGAATCGTGCCCTGGGCTTTTGAGGAAAATAGTATGCGTCCAAGCTTGTCGCGGGGCTGATCTTGAGCGTGATTCCGGTTTGCTTTCCCGCACGGCCAGCGCACCATTTCATGAAGACTTTCAGTTCGCCTGCGAGCCGATTTGCTCGGATCGGGGCGCGCTTCCCCTTGTCAAGAACGAGGTCCCAGAGGTCATCGTCGCTAACCTCTTGCAAGTCCCGATCCCCGATCTGCACCTTCATGTCAGCGCTCCAGATCTGCTCCTTGGCGCGAATGGATCCTGGTTTGAGAGTGCGCCTGATTCCGGACCGTACATAAGCCATGTAGAGGGCATGAGCTTCAGCAACAGTGTGCCTCACCTCCTTAGCTCTTTCGGTTTCGTGAGGATCTTCGCCACGCTCAGTGCTGAGGTTGAGGTTCGTGGCCCATTCTCGAGCATCGGCGATGCTGTACGATGGGTAGCACCCCAATGTCGCCTTGAGAGCAGCATTTGAACGACCCGCGATGCGGCGACGATATTTCCAAACGCGACTGATGCGGCCGCGGCCATTCTTCACTTCGATATAGAGCCCAGGCGTCCGAGCATCTTGGAGGCTGCCTGCTCGAAGCGCCTCGATTTTAGAGGGCGTGAGGTTGGGTTTGTGGGCCATGAAATGATCCAAACATGCGACGGTGAGGGGCATGCTTTCACGGGCACAATTTGGGCACAATGGGAGTCCGCCGTGGTCACAGCTTGTCCCGATCTGTCCGAACTTTTGCCCATCTGAGGCGGCCCGTAACCGTACGAAAACTGCCGTTTGGCAGCCTAAAAGCCCGGATTCGCGTGGCATTTGTGAGTTCTAGGAAATCATCCCCAGATCAAATTTGTAAACCGAAGGTCGCGGGTTCAAGTCCTGCATCCGGCACCATTTCTTCCTATAGGCCGAACCACCAGCCCGCCCATGCCGCGGGGAGCACTGCGAGGCACAGCAACGTGCCGAACGGCAGCCGGGTCGTTCCGTCGATCTCCTTCCCCAGCAGCCTTGCCGCCAGCGCCCAGAGCAATCCCGCCATGCTGGCTGCCAGCAGCACCAGCGGCAGCAGGTGCCAACCGAGCCAGGCCCCGATCGCCCCGAGCAGCTTGGCATCGCCCAGCCCGAGCCCGTCCCGCCCGCGCAGGCGGCGATAGAGGGTGGCGATGGCGAACAGCGCGCCATAGCCAAGCGCGGCGCCGATCAGCCGATCCTGGAACGGCGCGGGCATCACCCAGTCGCCGAACGTCAGGCCGAGTGCCGCGAGCGGGAAGGTGAGCGCGTCAGGCAGCCAGAGATGGCGCGCATCGAGCACCGCCAGGGTCAGCAGCATCCAGCCGGCCAGCGCGAACAGGATCGCGACCGGCACAGGCAGCAGCCAGAAGGCAAGGCCGCCGATGATCGCGGCTCCCAACTCCATCAACCCATGCACGGGATCGATCGGCGCACGGCAGCTGCGGCATTGGCCCCGGGCCGTCAGGGCGCTGACGAGAGGAATGAGCTCGACCGGTCGCAGCGTGCGTCCGCAGGCATCGCATTTCGATCGGCCGCGCACGACAGTCTCGCCGCGCGGCCAGCGCGTCACGATGGCGCCTAGAAAGCTGCCGAGGATAGCGCCAAGGCCGCTTCCGGCAAGGAAGCGGACGGCATCGCTGGCGAGCACTTTCAAAGGACTGCTGTCACAGACGTCCGACGGTGCGCAGCATCAGCTCGCCGCCGATTTCGCGAAAGCCGTTGGCGGCCAGCGCGGCCGTCATGGCCGGATCGCCGGTGCGCACGCGCATCGTCGCCTGATAGCTGCCGTCCTGCGCGATGCGGATATTGACCTGCTCCTGGCCGGACTGGCTGACCAGCGGCAGCTCGACCACCTCGCCGGCACAGCGCGCCTCGCCGCTCAGGCCGTTGGCGAGATTGAGGCCGCTGATCAGCGCCGGGACACGCGCGCGCACGCGTCCCTCGGCTTCAGTGCACTGGCCGCCGGAGAAATGAATGGTCAGGCCATCGAACTCGACCCGGCTGATCGGCAGCGGCGCCAGCGGCGCGGCGAGCGCCAGAGCGCCGGTCACATCGTCGATGCCGCGCCGACCCAGGCCCACGGTGATCGCGCCGGCAATATCCTCGGGCGTCCCGAGCCGGCGGGAAACGTCGATCCGCACGCGGCCGATGAGGAGCTGGATGGGATTGAGGAAGACATCGACGGTGCCGAGCTGGATACCACGGATCTGCAGCTCCTCCGCCCCGCCCCACCAGATCGGCCCGCGCAGCGAACGCGCCGCGACGCCCATATCCTTGAGACCGAAGATGCTGAACGCCGCGCGCAGCGGCCAGGTGACCAGCAGGCTGATGGCCAGGATCACCGCCAGCATGATCTTGGCGCGGGTGGTGCCGATCCAGCCGGTCATCGCACTGCCTCCTGGAACATAGCCTGCACGGCGACCGTGCCCTCGGTCGCGCCTGGCGCCATGGTGATCGTCTGGACGCTGATGCCGGCACGCTCGAGGCCCGAAATCCACTGGAGCAGCGGGCCAACGCGCGCCGAGGCGATGTTCACGGCCATGCGCCCCTCGCCCTGCAATGTCGCGCGATCGAGGGTGAAGCCGGCTTCCGCCGCGCTCTGGCCGATGGCCTGATCGATCGGCGCACGATTGGCCTGGTTGCGCTGCGCCGGCCGCTGCCGAAGCTCGGCGACCTTGGCGCGGACCGAGGCATAGCGATCGAGCGCGAGGCCCTGCCGCTCCCATCCGCTCGCCAGCCCGCTCTCGATTGGCCGCCACACGCCGAGCCAGAGGATCACGCCGAAGATGAGGACACCGAGCACCACCATGAAGCGCTGCTCGCCTTCGCTGTGATTGGCCCACCATGTGCGCAACGCCTGCATCAGCGCACCACCATGATGTCGGCGACCAGCCGCGCGCCGCGCTGCTGCACCGCATTGGCGCTGAGCCGCCAGCCGGCTTCCTGGAAGGCAATCAGCACGTCGTTGATCTCCTCGGCCTTGTTGGCGGCGAGCTGCACCCGCAGCGCTCCATCGGCGCTCTGGCTAACATTGGTCAGCACGACATTGGGATTCGCCTGCATGGCCGTCATCAGTCCCGCCATCATGCCGCTGAAGCCGCCCCGGCCGCCGCGCTCCGCCAGCAGACCCGAGATGCGCGCCTCGGCCACGGAAGGATCGTCGATGCCGGGATCGATCGTCTTGGCGAGCGCGACGGTCTGCGAATCGAGGCGCGAGGCTTCGGCGTGCAGCCGGATAATTGTGATCAGGGAAACGAGCAGGCCGCACAGCGCGATCAGGCCGATCATGATGGCCATGCGCCGCAGCCGCGCACTGTCGAACATGGCCGGGGCGCGGCGGGCGAAACGACCCTGGCGCAGGTCCAGCGGCGGCTCGTCGAGCGCCAGCACCAGCGCCTCGTCGATGCTGTCAGCGGGCAGGCTGATGACGGGCGCGTCACCGATGATGAGGGTGGCGGTCTGGTCGTCGCCTTCGAAGGCGGTGTCAGGCCCGCGCACGACCTCCGTGCTACCGACGGGCGCGCGCACGAAGCCATTGTCCGGCGCCGGCAGCAGCAGCGCGGACGGGACGATGCTCGCCTGGCCGATGCCGTGCTCCTTCGCCCAGCCCATCCAGTGCGCCATCGCGCTCTGGCTGGCGACGGCGACCACGTGCGGCGCGTCGGGATCGTCATTGGCCGCCACGGCAGCGTGGAGCTGCTCCGCATCGCCGATGCTCGCCTCCAGCGCCATGAGCCGCGCGGCGGCGGCGCCCTGCTTGGGCGTCATGCCGGGGCAGGCAATGAAATGCAGCGTCGTGGCATGCGGCGGCAGGACCAGCATCGCATTGCCGACGGCGTTTTCCGCGTCTTCGGCCAGCGCCGGCGGCAGCCATTCGGTGCCACGCCCGCGCCGCACGATCCGCTCCTCAGCCACGCGATACCAGAGCGGCTGCGCCTCGCGGTCGGCGGGCAGCAGAATGATATAGTCGTGCTTCAAGACCCTTCGCCCCATTGGCGGCGAACCAGATGCACTTTCTGCCCCCCCGCATCGATCAGCACCGTTTCTTCCACCTCATCGCCCCCGAGATCGGCCCGCAACGCCACTTCGAACCAGCGTGTCTTCTGGACCAGCTGTCCTGTAACGGTTTCGTTCAGGGCCAGCCTTGCGATTGCCGGTTGCGCCGTGAAGGCGCCAAGGCTGCCATAACCCTCAAGTGGCCGCTGCGCCAGCACTTGCCGCGCCTGCTCCAGCGCCAATTTGTCGGGTGCGAGCATGGCGAGAAGCACCGCCTGGGCAGGCAGCAAGGTATTGATATTGATCGGCGACATCCGCGTCGTCGGCAGCGCGCAGAGCCATGGGCGGATGCGCTGGTAGATGTCGGGCGTGACGCTGCTGACCATCAGCAGTTCCGACGGATCGGCGACGAGGCCGTTGGCGGCGCGATAGGCGGGCGTGAGGCCGGCATAATATTGGTCTTCAGCGCCACCGTTCCCCGGATTGATGTCGCTGTCGATCCAGTCGGCTGCCGAGACGGCGATCTGCTGGGCAGCCCCCTGATCGATGCCGAGCAAGCGCATGAGCGCCGCGAACTGGGCGATGCCTTCGGGCCGCGCGACGAGGCTCGCGTCGTCGGCCGGCACGCCGTCCTGGCTGTCCGGGCCGTTGTCAGGGCCGCTCACGAGGCTGTTGAGATTGAAGCAGTTGCCGCGATCGATCATCCGCGCCGCGACCGTGCCGCCGGGTACGGCAATGAGCTGGTCGCGCCCCAGCCAGCCGCCTTCCAGGGTCGTGCGGTCGGGCCGCAGCTTGACGAGGTCGCCGATGCGCGTCGCCGCCATCTCTTCCGCGCTCAGCAGATAGGCGCGCCCCTGATCGGCCGAGACGATGTTGCGCGTCATCCGGCTGGCGATCGTCAGCCGCTCCAGCGCGACCGCCGTCACCACCGAGAGGATGGCGACCAGCAGCAGCACGGTCAGCAACGCCGCGCCGCGTTCCTCGGGACGCGCCGGGTCAGGTCGCATTGTCGGCCCCGCCGGGCGCGGCTTCGTCGGGGTCGGGCTGGTCGATCGCCGTGCCGACCAGGAAGCGCAGGGTCAGCGGCGCCTCGCCTGTGCGGTTCAGCACGATCTCGACCGCTGTCGGCATATCGGACGCGCGCTCCGGCGCCCAGCGTTCCAGCCAGGCGCCCTTGCGGTCGCGGTAGCGCAGGGTGACAGCCGTGACCTTGTCGAACAAGGTTGCGGGCTCCGGCGGCGCGGCGCCGTCGAGCGCCTCGTAGCCGACCCGCTCGAACCGGCCGTCGCGCCACCAATATTCGACCTTCTGCAGGCTGGGGTGGCGCAGGTTTCCAGGGTTGCTCCAGCCGTCGCGAACGAACTGCATCAGCGGCTCGTCGCTCTGCGCCGCGCGGCCATAGAATGCCGGCGCCAGCGTGCCGGCCTCGGTGCGGCTGTTGCGCATCGTCGCCTGGCTCAGATCGGCATCCAGCGTCGCGAGGCCGCGCTGGACGTCGGCCAGCGCATCGAGATGGGTGCGGATCGCCGCCTGCCCGTCCACGCTGTTGCGCAGCAGTGCAACGCCCGCGATCGACAGCATGGCGAAGATCATCACCGCGACGAGCAGCTCGACCAGCGTGAAGCCCTGTTCAGCGAAGCGCACCGGGCGGGTGGAGCTGACATCCTCCCTAAGTCCAGCCAAATCCCGTTGGGAGAGGGTTTCTTGACCGCTCATCGCGCGGCGCCCTCCCCGCTCGTCACCTTGCCGTCGAGGTCCATGCGCAGCGGCACCTGGCGCCCGTCGCGCAGCAGCGCGAAGCGCAGCGGCTGGTCGGCCCGGCCGACGCTGTCGAAGGTGATGCGGATCTGGCTCGTGCCGCCCAGCTGCGCGCGAGTCTCCCCGCTCCAGTCCTGAGAGGACAGCGGGCCGTCGCTGACCGAGATCCATTGCCCCTGCGCCCGCCGCTCGAAGCCATAGCCGGTCGGCGAGACCCAAAGCGAGACCGGCCGTCCCGCGACGATCGCGCTGTCCCGCGCGGCGCGCACCCGCCCGGCGAAACGGTCAATGTCGTTCGACACGCGCCCGCGCGGATCGATCATCGTCAGCATAACCGCCGCGGTCATGAAGCCGATGATGACGAGCACGACCATCAGCTCGATCAGCGTGAAGCCGTGTTCGGCGGAACGCCGCAAAGGCGTGAAGCCCTGTTGGGCATGTCTCTTGTCGGGGCGCGCGAGAGCTAGACCGCTCATCGCGCCCGCCCGAAGGTCAGCACCGCCGGCGACAGGCCAGGACCGCCATCGACGCGCACGGTGACCACCAGCAGCCGGTCATTGTCGGCCTCGCTCACCTGCTGGTTCCAGTGCCATTGCCGCCCGCCATTCTCGGCCACGCCATCGCTGGCGCCAAGCGAGGGCGGCGTGGGATCGGTCAGCCGCTCGACCATCAGGTTGCGCGCCACGATCTGCGTCATCGTGCGCGTGCGCAGGTCCACCGAGGTCCGCGCCGATACCGCCTGAAGGCGCACCAGCGCGAGACCGGCGATCGCGAAGATGGTGAGTGCGACCAGCATTTCGAGCAGGGTGAAGCCTTGCTCGGCCGGGCCAGTTCTCTCCCTCCCCGTCATTCCCGCGAACGCGGGAATCCAGATGAAACGGCGCGCAGACGGAGCCCCCGACCCTGGATTCCCGCGTTCGCGGGAATGACGGGGAAGTGGACCCGCAAGGGCCGTCGACATGGCCATCACACGCGCGTCCATTGCCGCGCTTTCTGGGTCGATGCTCTCGCGCCGCCTAGAGATCGCTCGAATAGATATCGGCATTCTCGCCCTGTCCGCCGGTCTGCTTGTCGGCGCCCAGCGAATAGATGTCGAACGCACCCTTCTTGCCCGGCGTGGCATATTGATAGGGCTGGCCCCACGGATCATTGGGCAGCTTCTTGATGTAGCCGCCCATGCGATAGCGCTCAGGCTGGGCGAGACCCGGCGGTGGCGAGATGAGGGCGTTGAGCCCGTCGCTCGTGCTCGGATAGGTCAGATTGTCGAGGCGATACTGCTCAAGCGCCGATTCCAGCGTGGCGATGTCCGCCTTGGCCTTGGCGACATGGCTGGTGCCGAGCGCGCCGAACACGTTGATCGCCACGATCGTGCCGAGCAGGCCGATGATCACGATGACGACCAGCAGCTCGATGAGCGTAAATCCGTTCTCGCTCTGGCGCCGCGCGGATAGTTTGAAGGATTTGGCGAGGCTCATGGCTTAAACTCCGGCACCTGTGAGATTCTGCAGCTGCATGATCGGCAGCAGAATCGAAAGAATGATGATCGCCACTATACCACCCATCAGGATGATGATCAGCGGCTCCAGCATGGCGAGCGCCGCGGCGGTGAAGCCGTCGAACTCGCGCTCGAGATATTCGGCCGCCCGCTCAAGCATCAGATCGAGCTGGCCGGCGCTCTCGCCGGAGGCGGCGAGATAGACCAGCAAGGGCGGGAACACATCGGACCGCCGCATCGCCGCCGACAGGCTGCCGCCGCCGCGCACCGCCTCGACGATGTCCGCCGTCGCCGCGCGCAGCACGCGGTTGTGGACGGTCGGCACGGTCAGCGACAGGCCCTCCATCACCGGCAGCCGGCTCTCGACCATCGTCGCGAGGGTGCGGGCCATGCGGGCGGCATGAAGATCGCGCAGCAGACGGCCAAGAAAAGGCGTGCGCAGCAGCGCTCCGTCCACGCGCAATCGCACGGACTCGTTCCGCAGCGCACGCCATCCAAGAAAGGCAAGCGCCCCAAGCAGGATCAGGAGCGCCCACCACCAGCTAGCAAGGAAATTGGACAGGCCCATGACGATGCGGGTGAGCAGTGGCAATTGCTGGCCGAGCGTATCGAACTGCTCGACCACCAGCGGCACGACGAAGATCATCAGCGACATGACGACGATGATCGCGAAGGCGGCCAGCACGGTCGGATAGGCGAGCGCCGTCATCAGCTTGGAGCGCATCGCCGATTGCCGCTCCAGCAGGATGGCGAGCCGGTCGGTCAGCGCGGGCAGGCTGCCCGATCGCTCGCCCGCCGCGATCATCGCGCGGTAGAGGCTGGGGAAGCTTTTCGGCTCCATGCTCATCGCCTCGCCCAGACTGCGCCCCTCGACCACGCCCGAATGCACCCGCCCGACAATGTCGCGCACATGCACCTTCTCGCTCTGGCGCGTGATCGTGCGCAGCGCTTCCTCCAGCGGCGAGACCTGTGCGAGCGTCGAGAGCTGGCGCGTGAACAATGTCAGCTCCTTGGCCGACATGCGGCTGCGCTCGAACTGGAACAGGCTGCGGCCACTGCGCCGCACCTCGCCGGGCGCGCCGCTGCCGCTGGCCGATCCGCGCCCCTCGGCGATGCGCACGACGAACATCTTCTTCTTCGCCAGCGCCTCGCGCGCATCGGCCGCCGAATCCGCCCGCAGCAGGCCGCGCTTCTCGCGGCCTGATCCGTCGATCACCACATAGTCGAATTCAGGCATCGATCACTTCACGCCGCGAGATGCGGATCGCTTCCTCCGCGCTCGTCTCGCCGCCCAGCACCAGCGCGCGCGCCGCCGAGACAAGATTGGGCGCGTTCAGGAAGGCGTGGCGCGCGATCAGCGATTCGTCGCCGCCCTCGTTGATCATCCGGCGGATCGTATCGTCGACACGGATGGCTTCGAACACGCCGACGCGACCTTTATAGCCGCCCCCCCCACAGGCTTCGCAGCCCTTGGGCCGATAGATGAGCGTTCCCTCGTCGATGCCGAGCAGCGCGCTGACAGACTTGTCGGCGGGCACCTGCTCGCGACAGACCGGACACAGCCGCCGCACCAGCCGCTGGGCAATGACCGCGCGCAGGGTGGAGGCGAGCAGGAACGCCTCCACCTTCATGTCGCGCATGCGGGTGATCGCGCCGACCGCGTCGTTGGTGTGGACGGTCGAGAGCACCAGATGGCCGGTGAGGCTCGCCTGCACGGCGATCTCCGCCGTCTCGCGGTCGCGAATTTCACCGACCATCACCACGTCCGGGTCCTGGCGCAGGATCGCGCGCAGACCGGCGGCAAAGCTCATGCCGACCTTGGCGTTGACTTGGGTCTGGCCGACGCCCTCGATCGCATATTCGACCGGGTCCTCGACAGTGAGGATGTTGCGGCTGCCGTCGTTCAGCTGGCGCAGGCCGGCATAGAGCGTCGTGGTCTTGCCGCTGCCGGTCGGGCCGGTGACGAGGATGATGCCGTTGGGCTCGCGCAGGGCGCTGCGCAGCACCGCGTCGGCGCTCCCTGCAAGCCCCAGCACATCGAGCGAGATGCCGGCATTCTCCTTGTCGAGAATACGCATCACCACCCGCTCGCCCGCGCGGCTCGGCAGGGTCGACACGCGCACATCGAGCATCTTGCCGCCCAGGGTGAGGCCGATGCGCCCGTCCTGCGGCACGCGCCGCTCGGCAATGTCGAGGCGTGCCATCACCTTGACGCGGCTGACCACCACCGGGGCGACATGCGCTGGCATGCGCAGCGTCTCGGTCAGCACACCGTCCATGCGCATGCGCACGACGAGGCCGGTCTCATAGGGCTCGATGTGGATGTCCGACACGCCCTGGCGCGCCGCCTCGGCAATGATACCGTTGATCAGGCGGATGGCCGGCGCATCGTCGCCGCTGTCGAGCAGGTCCTCGGCGGTCGGCAGATCACCGGCGATGAAATCGAGATCGTCGCCGCTCATCGCCATCGATCCGGCCATGGCCGCGGCCGAGCCCTCCATCGCATAATGATCGGACAGATGCTTGTCGAACAGCTGCTGCGGCACGATCGAGACATCGAAGCTGCGCGCCAGATGGCGGCGCACCTCGACCAGCACGCGCGGATCGGCGCCTTCGCGCAGGGCGATCGCGATGCGGGCCTGCGGATCATCCGCGGACTTGCCCGAGACGATGACAACGCCGTGGCGCCGGGCAAAGGCATAGGGAATGTCGATCGGCATCACGCCGTGCAGGACTTCGTCAGGCGACGGCGCGTCGGTCGGCGCCGGGGCCGGCGCGCCCATGCCTTCCGGCGGGAGGTCACCGGGTTCGCTCATTTCTTTTTCTTCTTCTTGGCGTCACCGGTCGTCACCACCGCTTGCGATCGGCTTTCCTCGACCGGCTGGATGCGCCCGTCAACCACGGTGTCGCCCGGCTGGGCACCGGCCGCGCTTGGCGGGGTCGCGCCCATATAGTCGCGGACCAGCTCGTCGATCGAAGGCTCGACGCCGGGGCTGGCGATCTGCTGCTGCCCGCGAATATAGTCGTAGCGCCGCGCGCTCATCGCCTCGGCATCCTTCTTGTCGGAGAGGATCGTCGGGCGGATGAACACCATCAGATTGGTCTTGGCGTGCGACCGGCTGCGCGACTTGAACAGTTCGCCGAGCAGCGGAATGTCGCCGAGCACGGGAATCTTTTCGATCGTGTGGCGCTCATTGTCGTCGAGCAGGCCGCCGAGCGCGAGAATGTCGCCGTCGTCGACCGTCACCGTCGTCTCGATCTGGCGCTTGTTGATGATGAGGTCACTGCTGTCATTGGAGACCGGCCCGGCGACGCTGCTCACCTCCTGCTTCAGGAACAGCTTGATCGCGCCGCCCGAATTGATCTGCGGCTTCACCTCCAGCATGATGCCGACATTCTGGCGCTGGACGGTGCGGAACTTGTTGTCGAAATTCTGGCTCAGCGCCTCGCCGGTCGAGATCGGGACCTCCTGGCCGACCAGGATCTTGGCGACCTGATTGTCGAGAGTCAGCACCGACGGTGTCGAGAGGATATTGCTCTGCGTGTCCGCCTGCACCGCATTGATGATTGCGCCGAAGATGCCGTTGCGGCCGAGCTCCGTCGCAACACCGCCAAAGCCGCCGCGCGCAGCCTGCAGCGAGCTCACCGCCGCACCCTGGAGCTGATTGACGAGACCACCATTTTCGGTCGTCGTGGTGGTCGTGCGCGTGCCATCCGGTGCGACCACGACCGTCTCCTGCGTACTCAGCTTGTTCGCCGCAATGGCGCCAGCGAGCGTCAGGATATTGGGTTGGGCGTTGGAATAGTTGGTGGCGGCAAAACCGGTCTTGGTGCTGCCGATCAGGAACTGGACGCCGAGTTGTCTCGCCGCATTGTCGCCGATCTCGACGATGATCGCTTCGACCAGTACCTGCTCGCGGCGCGTATCGAGCTGACGGATCACTTCGCCGAGCATGCGCTGGGTGTCGCCATTGGCGGCGACGATCACGGCGTTGGCGCCCTCGTAGCGCGTCACGACGGCAGGGCCGCGCCCATTAATGCCGGTGCCGTCACCCGTCGAGGCGACCGGCGTCACGACAGGAGCCACCGGTGCGCTGGCGCCGCCGGACCGCGACGGCGAGGAAGCCGGCGTCGGGTTCGGTGCGGAGGAGGCGCTGGCCTGCCCGAGCAATTGCTGGAGGACCGGCATCAGCTTGTCGGCATCGGCGTGTTGAAGCCAGTAAACGCGGATCTCGGTGCCGGCGGCGGCGCGATGATCGAGGTCGCGCGCCATCGCCGCCAGACGCTGGACAGTGACTGCGTCGCCCCGGATGGCGATGCTGTTCGAGCTGTCGACGGCGACGACCGTCGCGCTCGCCGCCCCGCCCTCGCCGCCGCCGGCAATCAGCGCCTGCAAGGAGGTCGCGATCTCGCGGGCACCGGCATTCTTGAGCGCGATCACGCTGGTCGAGGCGCCGTCCGCGTCGACGCGCGCCAGCACCTGACGGATGCGCGCGATATTGTCGGCATAGTCGGCGACGACGATCGAGCGGCCCGAGCGGTTGGCGGTGATCGAGCCGTCCTTGCTGACCAAGGGCCGCAGCGTGTCGAGCGCGGACTGCGGATCGATCGAGCGCAGGCGGATCACCTCGGTCACGAACTGGTTGCGATTGGCCGAGCCGCCCACCTGCCCGGGCTGGCCTGCAATGCCCTCGACCGGCTGGATGCGGAAGGCGCCGCCCGCCGCCGGTACGGCGACGAGGCCGTTGGCACGCAGGGTGGACAGGAAGATTTCGAAATATTCGGAGCGAGTGAGCGGTCGGTCGGTGACGACGGAGACTTTGCCCTGCACGCGATTGTCGATGATGAAGGTCCGCCCCGTCACCTTCGCCGCATCCTGTATGAAGGCGCGCACGTCCGCATCGCGCACGTTCAGGCTGAGCTGCGCGAGCACGGGCGTGGCGCACAGCAAGGCGGCGATGGCGGCACTTCCGGCAAATCGGCGAATTTTAGGCAAAGAGATCATCGAGCATCCGGAAGTATGAGATTGATCGGCACGGTCGCGGAGCCCCGCTCGACCATGAGGGAAATGCGCGCGCCGGGCCGGACCAGACCCTGCAGCGACTGCGCATCGCCGGCGGAGCGGATCGGCTGGCCATTGACCTGCACGATGATGTCGCCGGACCGGAAGCCGGCCCGCGCAAAGGCCGCGCCGTCCTGCGTGCTCGGCACGATGCCGGTGACGCGGCCAGCTTCCGTGCGGGGCGCGAAGCTGACGCCGCTCAGCGGGTTTGCGGGCGGTTGGGCCGGGGGCTGAGGCTGGGCCTGCCCGTTCAACGGGGGCGGCGGCGGACCGATGCTCGCACCCCCCATCGGGGAATTTTGCCCTGGAGAGCCGGGCGCGACCGGCGCAGCGCCGGGTGTCGGGCTGGCAGAAGCTTCCGCCGCTCCGCCCGACTGATCGATATAGAGCTGCTCGGTGGCGCCGCCGCGCTCGATGATGACATGGTCGAACTGAACGGCCTTGAGGATCACGCCTGGCGAGATTTCCTCGCCCACCGCGTAGCTGGTCTGCTGACCCCCTTCGTTGGCGATGATCGCCGACCCCTGCCCCGACGCCTCGTTGATGCGGATGCCATAGAGCTTGAGCGGCAGCGAGGTGACCTGTTGGACGGGAGTCTGGTTCGGCCCGACGGTGATGCCGCTCCGGAAGAAGGGATCGAAGCCCGCAAACAACGCGCCGCGCGCATCGGCGCCGACGACGACGGGCACCCGGGCGCGCCACTCGCCGAACAGCCCGACCGGCGTCACGAGAGCCCAAAGCAGACGCGCGACCTGGATGAGCAGCAGGACCAGCAGGGCCGCCTCGATCCATTGACCGATGTCCGACGAGAGGGCCGGACCGGTTTGCCGCGAACGACGGATGAAGTCAGTCCACCGCATCTTAGGTGTGAGGCCCTCCAGCTAAACAAGCGCTGCCTATGCGCGCTCTATGACCGATCCAAGTCGTCATCGTTACAAAAAAATGACATTGAACGAAGCATCGACTGCAATTTCACGCGACTGAAACCATTTCGCATCAACAAGTAAAAAGGTTAACGAACCGCCGGTTGATCGGCGCCGCTTTGCTTTGCTAGAGGCATCGACAGATCATGTCGACACTCGAAGCCCCTCTGCTCGCCGGCCAGCCCGGCATCCAGCGCTTTCCCAGCCCTGCGCTGGACCTTTTCATCAAGAAGCACTTCCTCACCACGGAGGAATGTCAGGGACTTATCGAGCGGATCGACGCGCGGCGGCGGCCCTCCACCCTCGCCGACGATCTCGGCTACGAGGCCTTCCGCACCAGCGAGACCTGCGATCTGGAGAGTGGCGATCCCTTCATCGACGCCATCAACGCCAAACTCTCCGCCTTTGCCGGGCTCGACGAGGCCCATGGCGAACCCTTGCAGGGTCAACGCTACGCGGTGGGCCAGGAGTTCAAGGCGCACACCGATTATTTCGAGCCCGGCGGCCTCGATTACGAGACCTATTGCGGGCGCTCCGGCAATCGCAGCTGGACGATGATGGTCTATCTCAACGCGCCGCAGGCGGGCGGCGCCACGCGCTTCACCAGGATCGGCAAGACGATCCAGCCCGAAACCGGCAAGCTGCTCGCCTGGAGCAATCGCCTACCCGACGGCGCGCTCAACCCCGCCACGCTCCATCACGGCATGAAGGTGCGCACGGGGACGAAATATATCATCACCCGCTGGTATCGGGAACTGGTCTGGACCGGGTAGGCCCGCCCGTGCGACCTGAATGACGATCGGACCTGCCGGAGATGCCGGCCGATCATGGCGAGCCTGAGGGAGGGGAAAGACATGACGGGATTGAAACGGCTCCTCGCCACTGCGATGCTGACTGCCGCGCCTTTTGCGGCGAGCGCGCAGGAAACGCCGGCCGGGCCGGTCATCATGCCCGGTCCTGCACCGGACTATGCGCGGTTCGATCACTGGCTCTGCCGGCCGGGCAACATGACCGCCTGCACGCCGCCGCTGGACGCGACGATCATCGCCCCCCACGGCAGGCTGACCGTCGAGCGCTTCAAGGCTGACGCGCATCCGAAGGTCGATTGCTTCTACGTCTATCCCACCGCCTCGCTCGATCCGGCGTCGAACAGCGACCTGGTCCCCGGTAACGGCAATCTCGAGGAGATTCCGACCGTCCGGGCCCAGTTCGCGCGCATGGCGAGTGTCTGCCGCCTGTTCGCGCCGATGTACCGATCCCGCACCACCACGGCGCTGGGGCGGAAAATGCCGCCCGGCGATCCGAAGATGGCCTATGACGACGTGGCCAAGGCGTGGGCTTATTATCTTACGCATGACAATCATGGTCGCGGCGTCGTGCTGGTCGGCCATTCGCAGGGATCGGGAATCCTGCGCGAGCTGATCCGCAAAGAGATTGACGGCAAGCCGGCGCAAAAGCTGCTGGTCTCGGCGCTTCTCGCCGGCAATGATGTCGGCGTGCCGCCTGGGCGCGATGTCGGCGGGGACTTCACGTCCATCCCGCTTTGCCGCAGCACCACGCAGACCGGCTGCCTCGTCGCTTGGAACAGCTATCGCGCCAGCGCGCCGCCGCCAGCCAATGCGGTGCTCGGCGCGCCGCGGAAGGACGGGCTAGTCAACGCCTGCGTCAATCCCGCGGCTCCCGGCGGGGGAGATGTCGCGCTACATCCCTATCTGCGGACCAGATGGAGCAACCCCCCGATCCGATCGCTTGGACCACGCCGTCAAAGCCGATTGCCACCGATTATGTGCGCGTGCCGGATTTGATTACTGCCCACTGCGTTGAGGACGAACACGGCTCCTATCTCGCCGTGACGCCGCACGGCGACCCGAAGGATGCGCGCATCGACGATTTCCGGGGCGACATCGTCAACGCCGGCGTGGTCGCGCGGCAATGGGGGTTGCACATGGTGGACGTGGATATCGTCATGGGCGACATGATCGCCCTGGTGCGGTCTCAGGCAAAGGCCTGGCGCTAGGATTAAGCCGCGAGGGAGGACGGCGCCAGGCCGCCCTCCCCGCGCCATGGGCTCAGAACGTGGTCGAGACCGAGAGGTTGAACGTCGTCCCGAGATTATAATAGTTGTAATAGACGCGGTTCGAGCCGGTTTCCTGATATTCTTTATACTTGTTGTACAGGATGTTGCGCGCCTCGAACTTGAAGTCGAAATCGCGCCCGGCAAGATTGAGGCCCTGGCGCCAGACGAAGTCCAGATTGAAGCCGGGATGCTCGTACACGTCCGGCTGGTTGGCCGTGACGCCGCGGCTGGTGACGCGCTTGCTCGCATAGGACAGGATCAGTGTCTGCTGCGAGAGCTTGTCGGTGTCTTCCATGCCGATCTGCAGGTTGGCGATATGATCGGACTGCCCGGTCAGCGGGGCGCCGTCCCGGAAATAAGCCGACGCCGGCGTGACCTGCTCGTTGCCGCCGATGGTGGTATCGCCGCTGCTCACCTTGAGCTTCGACTTGGTGTAGGTGTAGTTGGCGATCAGCACGAGCCGGCGCGCGGCGAACATGGCCGCGTCCGACCAGGTCGACATGTCGACATATTTCTGGACCTCGAACTCGGCACCCCAGAGATCGGCCTTGGGTGCGTTGGCGAAATAGGTCGACGCGCTGTTGCCCGATGAATCAAGGCTCAGATAGGATTCGATCGGCCTGTCGATATGCTTGAAGAAGCCGGCCACCGACAGGCGCTGGTCACGTGCGAAATACCATTCGTACCGCGCCTCGGCGTTGATCAGTTCGCTGTCCGTCAGGAAGCGGTTGCCGCGATAGGTGCGGTTGGTCTCCGGATCGAAGTAAGGCTGGACCACCAACTCGCGGAACTGCGGACGGGCGATCGTCTTCGAGGCGTTGACGCGCAACTGCATGTCCGGCTGGAATTCCCAGGTAATCGTGCCGGCGGGCAGCCAGTAATGCTTCTGGATGTCGTTCTCCAGAACGCCCGTGTCCGTCGCGAAGGCCGAGACACGGCCGACATGCTCGCGTGCCCATTCATAGCGCACGCCTGCATCGATCAGGATTTCCGGCGTCACCTGCCAGTTGATCTTGCCATAGCCGGCATGATTGCGCAGCCGCGCAAGCCAGATCGGGTTGGGTTCGACCTCGTTGGCCTCGATCCCGAAGGGGTTGACGACGCCATTCTGGCCCTTGCCGCTGATGACGCCGGGAGAGAATAACAAGTCGGGTCGCAGCAACAACACACCGGTGGGCGTGCTGTTGTCGGCGCTGAGCTGAAACTCGCGCCGCGAGGTCAGGCGCTTGGTGCGCTGATAGGAATAGCCGACGCTCAGGTTCAAGGTCGGTATCACCTTGTAGGTGAGATCGGCACCGCCCGACCACAGATTCTCGTTCAGATCCGAGAAGGCGATGCGGGGCCGGGTGCCGACATTGCCGGTCAGGCTGATCTGATATTGGTCCCGATACGGGTCGGTGCTGCTGTTGGTCTTGAAATATTCGAACGTCGTCTCGGTCGGCGCTTCACGCTGCGAATTGGCGTAGCCGGCACGCAGATCGAGGCTAAGGCCCTCCAGCGGTTTGAACTCGCCGACGAGTTGAGTGTCGATGAGCTGGCGCTCGTACCAGGCGGCGTCCTGGGTCTGGAAGGTCGCGATGCCGGGCGATCGCGAGCCAATGCCAACGCGAGCGCTCTTCAGCGTGTCGCGGATGTAGAGCGCGGTGCCGCGAACCTTGTTGTCGCCGAACTGAATGCCGGTGCCGAGCAGGCCGTTCACGACAACCCGATCGGTGGTCGTGACGCGCTCGAAATCGGAGTCCTTGAAGCTGAGATCGTCCTGGCTCGAGAATTGCTGGATCGCGTCGCGCGTCTGCCATTTATTGCTGTAGCCGGCGGTCGCGATCAGGCCGAGCGTCGTGTCGCTCCCCATGTCGAACGAGGTGCCGCCCGAGAGGCTCGCCGTGACGTTCGGCGGGATCGTGCCGTCGCGCTGCAGGATCGACAGATGCGGCGTTACCAGCGAACTCGCAAGCACGCGGTTCTGCTCATCGGTGATCTGGCTCGTGGTCTGCCGCGTCGCATAATAAGCGGCCAGGCCGGCGGGCGTATTGCGCGCGCCATTGTCGAAACCTGTCCAGTCGGTCTTGCTGCCGTAATAGGTATAGCCGTTGATGCCGGTGGTTTCGGACTGGAAGCCGCCGCCGACCGACAGGGTCAGGAACTTGTCCTTGGGCACGGCGCTCGTGGTGAGGTTGATGACGCCGCCGCCGAACTCGCCGGGGAAATTGACCGAATAGCTCTTCTGGACCAGCGACGAGGCCACGATATTGGTCGGGAAGAGGTCGAGCGGAATGGAGCGCTTGAGCGGCTCGGGGCTGGGCAACGGCGAGCCGTTGAGAAGCGCGAGCGAATAGCGATCGCCCAGACCGCGGACATAGACGAAACCGCTCCCGACGACACTGAGACCGGTGACGCGGCCCAGCGCGCCGGCGATGTTACCTTCACCGGTGCGCGCGATGTCGGCGGTCGACAGGATCGAGACGACGGCAGGTGCCACGCGCTGAACATTGGCATTGGGGCGCCCGACGACGACGATGTCGCCGCCCGGCACGGAAACTTCAGGAGGCGCCTCTTCAGCCGCCTGGGCGCCAGCCGGCGCCGCTGCGGAATCTGCTGAACTGTCGGCCGGCGCTGGATTGGTCTGCGCGAGCGCGGCAGGCGCGACGAGCGCCGATGTAAGAATCAGCAGGCTCGCAAATTTGAGCGGCGTCGCCATCGAATATCCCCTTGGACATGCAATCTAGAGATGAGGCGGGGGCAGCCGGTCAGGCCGCCTCCCGCCTCCAACGGTCAGGTGCGGCCTCAGGTCGTCGGCAGCGAAGTACAGCTACGGTTCGTGTCGGACGTCGAGTCGAAGGGCGCGTAGGACGTGTTGCAGGTCCAGCCCTTGTACCAGTTGTCGTTCGCGTCCTTGACCGCCCCGACATAGGTCGTGGTGTCGAAGAAGCTGTCGATCGTCTTGGGATCGGTCGCCACGACGGCCGTCTCGGCGGTGCCATTGACGAACAGGCTGGCCAGCGTCGGCGTGAAGCTGTCGCTGTTGTTGTTGGCGCCGGCGCCGAACGCCGTTGCCACCTGCGCCGCCGTGATCGAGCCGGTGCCGAGATATTTCGTGGCATTGCACTGCATCACCACCGACTTGGCCACCAGCGAAGCGACGGCCGATCCGCCCGAGGTCGATCCGTTCATGCGGATACACTCATTGTTCGGCGTCGCGATGATGCCGTTGACCAGCGTCGTGTCCGAGTTGCCGCGGAACAGCGCCGAAGCCTGGTCGCCACCGCTCTCGTTGTTGGAGCTCGTCTGCGGCTGAAGGCCCGTGAAGTTGGCGACATGCAGCGTGGAGCGCGGCGTGTCGGCTTCGTTGCCGTTGCTGTCGATCTCGAACAGCGCATCGCCCTGACCGGGACGCTGGATGAGCAGGACGTACTGGAACGAACCCTGCGCGCCGGTGTCGAAGTCGAGGCTGTCGTCGTCAGCGCCGGTCGCGATATAATGCTTGAAGCGAACCACACCGCCAAAGGACTCGGTGCCGTCGTCCGAGCTGTTATGGCTCTGGATGAAGTCGAGCGTCGTGCCGCTGCCGATGCCCTCGTTGGTCAGTGCCTGCAGCTCGGTATTCGCGCTCAGGATGAAGCCCGAGTAGCGGATCTGCACATATTTCATCGAGCCGGCATTGTAGGCCGAGTCATTGCCGCCGAAACGCGCCGGATCGACCGAGCCCTCGGTGTCGCGCTCGCAATCATTCGTGGCCCGCGAGCCGAAGTTGCAGTCGGTGACCGGGCCGCGGCCCATCAGGACCACGCCGCCCCAGTGGCCGATCGACGTGTCCGTCTCCTGGCCCTGCACATTGTCGCGGCTGGTGAAGATGATCGGCGTCGTCGCGGTGCCGTTGGCGATCAGCTTGTTGCCGCGGTTGACGGCGAGGAAGGCGGCGCCGCGACCCATCAGGATCACGCCCGGTTCGATGGTCAGCGTGACGTTGGTGTCGGCGGTCAGCTGGCCGGAGCCGTTCAGCGTGAAGCCGTTGGCCGTCGTGCAACCCACGGTCGTGCTGGCGCGCGGCGCGCCGCTCGTCGGGGCGCTGTAGCCGCCGTCGCAGCCGACGTCGACGCGGCCGTTATGAATGGCGGGGTCGAGATAATAGAGCAGGCCCGCGACCTTGGGCAGCGTGGTGTTGCGGTTGAAGATCGCCGGCAGCGAGCAGACGCGCCAGGTTCCGGTCGGGCCCGTGATCGTGCCCGAATCGGTCAGCTGGGTCGTGTTGGCGATCGTCGGGCAACCGGCGGCCGCTGACACCGCTGGCGTCGGGGTCGGGGTCGGGGTGGGAGTCGGCGTCGGCGCCGGATTATTGATGGTGATGGAGCCCGCGCCCGGCGATGCAATCTCGTTGGCGCCGCAACCGGCGAGAAGCGGCAGAACGACGCCCGCCAGCAAGATGTTCATGGTCCGAGTAGTGTGTTTCATCGTCGTCTCCGCTGCCGGGTTGGTCCGGATATTCGAGTGCAGGACGGCCAATGGGAGAAGCGACTCTGAAAGTGCCCCCTTGCGCCCTCGACGGGGCAGCTAGGGGATCAGTGTGACAGCGAGATGCTATTTCAATGTCACTACAATGACAGATTGATGTCAGATTTGTTGCAACATCGGAGGAGCAGCGGGAATGCATGCAGCGCGCGCCGTTCGCGGCCGCAATATGATCATCGCCAGCGATCGCCGCAGCGCGAAAATATTACAGCGAGGCAAGGCGATAGCGCCGGAAATACTAAGGGGCGCGAATTACCGCACCCCTCGAAAACAGGCGAGCGCACGACCTCAAGGTCCACCCTCGCCTGCATCAGACTCCGGGGCGCGGCCCGAGTCAGTCATCGCGCCGCCCGCAAACGACGGCCGGCGCGAACCCAGATCAGTTCATTTCGCGCTCGCTTGGGTGCCAGGCATGCGACCCAGCATCGCTTTGGCGATGGCGTGGCTCGAATAGCTCGCGCCTCCCGATAGTTCGAGCTGTTCGGCGGGCAAGGCCTGGACGCGCTGCAGAGCGGCGCGCGCCTCGCTGTAGCGCTGCGTCCGCACATAAACGGTGGCGATGTTGATGAGGCGGGCCGGATCGGCTGCGTCGGCATAGCTTTCCGGTTGCAGGACACGCTCGGCGACCGCGAGATTGCCTGACGTGATCGCGCTGGCCGCATAGACGCCGGGCGCGTCCTTGGTGCCTGCCAGCGCGGCTGTCGAGGCGAGTGCCGCAAACGCGGCGCCTCCGGTAACTATGAATTTGATAATCATTGTGAATCCTCTCAAAATCTCTTTGATTCCGGAGTTGAGTATTTCAGTTTTATGACTCACTGGCAATTATCAGAAAAAAATAATTTTTGAGATATATCTATCTGTTTTTGTGTGGATATTTCTCGTGAAAGGTAAGCATGCATAGCATATGTCACATTGATGTAACATAACTGACTCGCGCCATGAAACGCGCGATTCGCGGTGCGCCCAGCCGGCTCGGAATGATGCGGGCCAGGCGGCTCTATGTGCCGGATTGGGGAAGTGGGGAGCTTCTGTTGCCCGGTGCTCCCCGTACCGCTGGAATCCATTCTGTTGCCCGGCTGGCCCAGCCGCGTTCTGTTAGGGTAATGTCAGGCCGTGAGGCCCTCAATTACGCTGCAAGAGCAAGTGCTTCGTTATCGTTGGCACTTATGGGTTTTGAGCCTTGAACGGGTTACTCAGCCCGGGCAAAAACAGCGCTTTTGAGCACACGTCGATCCTAGTTCGGCCCCGTCAGGAACGGCACGCCATCTTGCGAGAAGCGCCGGTCTTGGTGGAGCCGCCGGGTACCGCCCCCGGGTCCGCTGTGCCTATTGCACGCCGCAGTTTATCACCATAGCCGGTCAAACCGGCCCGGCTGATATAGGGATTATCGCGGCAAAGAAAAGGGTACTCGATGCGCCGTTCCTCCCGGTCGGCCTCCAACGCGAACAAGGGCACCCCTTGCGCAGGGACGCCCTTGTCTCACCGGCTGGGAGCCAGATGATCGTCGAATGACGAGAGGTCGGGAAGATCTAGTGTTTCTTGTCGATCGCGTCGGCCTTGTTCTCGGCGGCGTCACGCACGGCATCGGCCTTGTTGTTCAGGGCATCGACCGTATTCTCGGTATTGGCCTTCATCGCGTCGACCGCGTTGTCGCCCGCGGCTGCGACGTTGTCGGCCTGGTTCTCGATCATGTCCGCCTGGTTATCGGCGGCGTTGACGACATTCTCGGCCGGCTTCGAGTGGCAAGCGGCGAGTGCCAGGGCGGACGCCATGGCGGCGATGATCATTGGTTTCACGCGTTTGTCTCCTGTTTGGTCCCGAACAGCGTCACGAGACTGTCAGAACAAAAGCAGTTCCCGCCCGAAAGTTCCCAGTTCTGGTAAACGGTTCATCCCGGGCGGCGGATCGTTTATTTCTTCAGGGCATCGCGGATTTCGGCGAGCAGCTCGACTTCGGTCGGCCCGGCGGGCGCGTCATGCCGATGCAGGCGGAGCAGCTTGTTGGCCTGGCGCACGATCAGGAAGATGATGAAGGCGAGGATGAGAAAGTTGATCACCGCCGTGATGAAGCTGCCATAGGCGAACACAGGCACGTTCGCGGCCTTCATCGCCGCCAGCGTATGCGGCGTTCCCGCGGGCGCATCGCGCAGCGGAATGAAATAGCCCGAAAAGTCGATCCCGCCCGTGACGGCGCCGATGACCGGCATGATCAGGTCGTCGGTCAGCGACTTGACGATCGCACCGAAAGCAGCACCGATGATCACACCGACCGCCAAATCCAACACGTTGCCCCGCGCGATGAAGGTCTTGAACTCCGAGAACATGAGCATCTCTCCACTGTCGCGAACCGGCCCCGATGGCGCCCGCTGGTGAATCTGGTGCTAATCCCCTTGCGAGGGGTCGATCAACAGCCTATTTAGCGTGTTACTCCGGCGATACACCGCCCTTGAAGAGGATGAACAGGATGGCCCCCCTCCCCGCTCGTTCCACGCTGACACGCACGCTTCTCGCCCTGTTTCTGCCGCTTGCGCTTGCGGCATGCGGCATCAATTCCGTGCCGACCGCCGAGGAAAACGCCAAGGCCAAGTGGGCCGACGTGCAGGCCTCTTATCAGCGCCGCGCCGATCTCATCCCCAGCCTCGTCGCGGTCGCCCAGAACGCCGCCAAGATGGAGCGCGGCACGCTGGAAGCCGTCATCAATGCGCGCGCCTCGGCGACGCAGGTGAAGCTGAGTGCGGATGATCTCAGCGATCCGGCCAAGGTGCAGGCCTATCAGGCGGCGCAGGCGAATGTGTCCGGCTCGCTGTCCCGCCTGCTCGTCACCATGGAACAATATCCCGAATTGAAGAGCCAGGACCGGTTCGCCGATCTGCAGACCCAGCTCGAAGGCACCGAGAACCGGATCAATATTTCGATCCGTGACTATAATGCGGCCGTGCAGGACTATAACACCCGCATCCGGACCTTCCCCGAGATGATCGGCGCGAAGCTGGTCCATGGCTCCAAGCCGCTGACGCCCTTCCAGGCCAAGGCCGGCGCGGACACCGCACCGGACGTCGGCGCGATGTTCAACGGGAGCAAGTGAGCCTCGCGGACCCCAGGGAGGGTCTCATATGACGACGGCTCTACGCCGGACCTGCCTGATCCTGCTGGCGACGCTGCTGCTGGCGCTGCGTCCTGACGCGGCGCTGGCGCAGACCTTCCCTGCTCTCACCGGTCGGGTCGTCGACAACGCGAACCTGCTCGATCCGGCGACGGAACAGGCGATCAGCCAGAAATCCGAGGAACTGGAACGCACGACGGGGCGCCAGCTCGTCGTGGCGACGGTGCCCAGTCTCGATGGCTATGATGTCTCCGATTACGGCTATCGGCTCGGCCGCGCCTGGGGGCTGGGCGAGAAAGACAAGAATAACGGCGTGCTCCTGCTTATCGCGCCCAATGAGCGGCGGCTGACCATCCAGGTCGGCTATGGGTTGGAGCCGGTGTTTACCGACGCCCTCTCCGGCCGGATCATCCGCGACATCATCACGCCCATGTTCAAGGCCGGCGACTTTCCGGGCGGCATCTCCGCCGGCGTCGACGAGATCGTCCGGATCATCCAGCTCCCGCCCGATCAGCAGCGCAAGCTTGCTGCCGATGCCGGCCAGCAGCATCGCACAGGCGGCAATAACGGGTTCGGCGCCATCCTCGTCGTCTTTTTCGTGATGTTCTTCGTCGTCCTGCCGTTGCTCCGGGGCGCGCGCGGCGGTCGGCGCTATCGCGGCGGCATCAGCCCGGTCGTCGTCTGGGGCGCCGGGGAGGTACTGCGTTCCATCTTCGATAATGACGATCGTCACGGCGGCGGCGGCTGGGGTGGCGGTGGCGGCTTTGGAGGAGGCGGCGGAGGCGGCGGTTTCTCCGGCGGCGGTGGCAGCTTCGGTGGCGGCGGCGCGAGCGGGGGCTGGTGATGGCGAGACGTTTTTCCATGACGGATGCAGATCATGACCTGGTCACCGCGGCGGTCGCCCGGGCCGAAGAGAATAGCGACGCCGAGATCGTGACCATCATCGCGCGCCGATCGGATGCCTATCATGACGTCGGGCTGCATTGGGCGTTGCTTTGCGCCTTCCTGGTGCCGGCCTTCGCCGCCGCGTTCCCTGTGCACTATGAGCGCGCGGTGATCTGGCTTCTCGGGGAATGGACGCACGAGTTGCCGCTGCGCCTGCTCCTTCTCGTCCTGCTCGGCCACATGATCCTCAAATTCCTCGCCGTGCGCTATCTCCTCGCCATTCCGGCGCTGCGGATGGCCTTCACGCCGGGCGCCACCAAATCGCGACGGGTGCGGCGGCGCGCGTTGCTGCTCTTCCGCACCGCAGCTGAATCCCGGACCGCACGCCTCACCGGCGTATTGCTGTATCTCTCGCTCGACGAGCATCGCGCAGAGATCGTGGCGGATGAAGCGATCGCCTCGAAGGTCTCCGCCGAGGTCTGGGGCGATGCGATGGCAGCGCTGATCGACGAAGCCCATGCCGGGAGAATCGCGCAGGGCATGGCGCTGGCGATCGAAAAGGCGGGCGTCATCCTCGCTGAGCATTGCCCGCGCAGCTCGACCAACCCCAATGAATTGCCGGACCGGCTGATCGAACTGTGAGCGATACCAGTCCCGAAGATCAGCTACGCTTCCCCGAGGAAGTGATGTGGGAAGGTCGCTTCATCACGGCCAGGCGCCGTGGCCGCTGGGAATATGTAAGCCGCGCCCGGGGCATCGGCGCGGCGGTGATCCTCGCGATCGACGAGGCTGCGGACGGGCGCCACGTCATCCTGGTCGATCAGTATCGCGTGCCGCTGGAGCGCCGTTGCATCGAATTGCCGGCGGGCCTCGTGGGCGACGACGCCGAGGGCGAAGACCCAGTCCTCGCCGCCACGCGCGAGCTGGAGGAGGAAGCCGGCTATCGCGCCGGCCGGATGGTCGATCTCGGCCGCTTCTGGAGTTCGCCCGGAATGGTCTCGGAAAGCTTCACTTTGTTCCGGGCGCTCGATCTCGTGAAGGTGTCGGACGGCGGCGGCGTGCCCGGCGAGGATATTCACGTGCATCGCGTGGCGCTGGCTGGTCTGGAGGACTGGCTCCAGGCTCGACGCGATGAGGGTTATGCGGTTGACGTGAAGCTGCTGACCCTGCTGGGACCGGGACTGATCTAGAACGGATCGCCATTCAACTTCCCTGAAAGCGGCACCTGCTCTCTCTCGGGGGAATGACGTCATCCTGAACTTGTTTCAGGATCCGGCGTGCCAATGGGCCCCCGTCTCGATTGCGAGATGGATCCTGAAACAAGTTCAGCATGACGAAAAAACGGGAGGCCACCCGCTGAATGTTGGGCAGCCCTGAGCCCACTTCCAGCCCCCGGGCCGGCCGAGCCTGTCTCAACGAGCACGGGTGTGAATTCGCCGATATGGCGCTAAAGCCCCCGTCCATGACCCGAGTCGGTATCAAGATTTGCGGCCTCAGCACGATTCCCGCGATCGACGCGGCCGTGAAGGGAGGGGCGAGCCATGTCGGCTTCATGCATTTCCCGAAAAGCCCGCGTCATGTTTCAGCGGGGACGCTCGCGGAGGTCGCGCAGCGCGTGCCAGCCCATGTGAAGCGGGTCGCGGTGCTGGTCGATCCGGACGACCCGCTCGTCGACAGCGTGATTGCGGCGGGCGGCATCCAGGTGTTTCAGCTCCACGGCAAGGAGAGCCCTACCCGCGCCGCGCAGTTGCGCCAGCGCACCGGGCTGGAGGTCTGGAAAGTCATGTCCATCAAGACCGCTGCCGATCTGAATGCCGGCGGCGCCTATGCGGGCGCGGCGGACATGCTCCTCTATGACGCCAAGACGCCCGACGGTGCGGCACTGCCCGGCGGCATGGGCATGCGCTTCGACTGGAGCCTGCTCTCCGGCCATCGCCCTGCCCTTCCCTGGGGTCTGGCAGGCGGTCTCGACGCGGCCAATGTCGCGGAGGCGATCCGTATCACCGGGGCGCCCCTGGTCGATGTGTCGTCGGGAGTGGAGAGCGCGCCGGGCGTCAAGGATGTGGACAAGATCGCCGCCTTCTGCAAAGCGGTTTCGCAATGTTGACGCGGACCCTCTCTGCCCTGCGCATATGGAAACGATGGCGCTGATCGCTTTGCCGACAAGGCTCCAAGCGACCGGACCCACGTATCTGTAGATTGAGACGATCATGACTGCTGCCACGACAATCCCTAACAGCCTGCGCACGCTGCCTGACGAACGCGGCCATTTCGGCCAGTTCGGCGGCCGCTATGTCGCCGAGACGCTGATGCCGCTCATCCTCGACCTGGAGCGCGAATATCGTGCGGCCAAGGAAGATCCCGCCTTCCAGGCCGAGTTCGACGGCCTGATGACCCATTATGTCGGCCGGCCATCCCCGCTCTATTTCGCCGAGCGGCTCACCGGCTATTATCGCAAGCGTGCGAAGCCCGGCCACTGCGCGAAAATCTACTTCAAGCGCGAGGAACTCAACCACACCGGCGCACACAAGATCAACAATTGCATCGGCCAGATCCTGCTCGCCATCCGCATGGGCAAGACGCGGATCATCGCCGAGACCGGCGCGGGCCAGCATGGCGTCGCCACCGCCACGGTCTGCGCGCGCTTCGGCCTGCCCTGCACCATCTTCATGGGCGCCAAGGACATCGAGCGGCAGCAGCCCAACGTGTTCCGCATGAAGCTGCTCGGCGCGGAGGTCCGCCCGGTGACCAGCGGATCGCAATCGCTCAAGGATGCGATGAACGAGGCGCTGCGCGACTGGGTCGCGACGGTCGAGAACACCTTCTACATCATCGGTACGGCCGCCGGGCCGCATCCGTATCCGGAGCTGGTGCGCGATTTCCAGTCGGTCATCGGCAAGGAGGCGCGCGAGCAGATCCTGACGGCCGAGGGCCGGCTACCCGACCTGCTGATCGCGGCGGTCGGCGGCGGCTCCAATGCCATCGGCCTGTTCCATCCGTTCCTCGATGACCCCGATGTTGCCATGCTCGGCATTGAAGCGGCCGGGCACGGCATCGAGAGCGGCGAACATGCCGCCAGCCTCACGGGCGGCAGGCCCGGCATCCTCCACGGCAACAAGACCTATCTGCTCCAGGACGAGGACGGCCAGATCACCGAGGCGCATTCCATCTCGGCGGGCCTCGACTATCCCGGCATCGGCCCGGAGCATAGCTGGCTGCACGAGAGTGGACGGGTGCAATATCTGCCGATCACGGACAGGCAGGCGCTCGACGCCTTCCAGCTCTGCTGCCAGCAGGAGGGCATCATCCCCGCGCTGGAAAGCTCGCACGCGCTCGCAGCTCTGGAAGCCAAGGCACAGGAAATGCGGGATGATCAGATCATCATCGTGAATGTGTCGGGGCGCGGCGACAAGGATATCTACACTGTCGCCGAAGCGCTGGGAGCGCAGATATGATCCGTCCCGTCACCCCCGTCCGTCACCCCAGCGAAAGCTGGGGTCTCGTGCGGCAATGCCCATCGGTTGGGCAGGAGACCCCAGCTTTCGCTGGGGTGACGGCTGTGTGTCGGGAGGCACGCCCATGAAGCGCGGGACTTTGGCCGGCTTCGTGGACGACACGCTCGTCTTCGGCGTCCTCGCATGGCTGCTGAGCGAATTTCACGACCATGGCCTCAATCCCCGCTTCTGGGATTATGCGCCCAGGCTGATGCTCCAGTGGCTGCTTGTCGGCCTCGTCTTTTCCGGCGCGGTCAATCTCTCCGTTCATCTCAGAAAGCCGGCAGCATGAGCCGCCTCTCGTCCGCCTTCGCCCGCGCGGCCGATGAAGGCCGCGCCGCACTCGTCACCTTCGTCACCGGCGGCGATCCGACGCCGGCCGACACGGGCGCCGTGCTCGATGCGCTCGTGGAGGCTGGCGCCGACGTCATCGAGCTTGGCATGCCCTTCACCGATCCCATGGCGGATGGTCCGGCGATCCAGCAGGCGAACCTCCGCGCGTTGGCGGCCGGCATCACCACCGCCGGCATTTTCGCCATCGCCGCCGCTTTCCGCGCGCGGCACCCGGAAACGCCTCTGGTGCTCATGGGCTATGCCAATCCCATGACGATCCGGGGTGCCGACTGGTTCGCCGATGCCTGCGCGAGAGCGGGCGTCGATGGCGTCATCTGCGTCGACATCCCGCCCGAGGAGGATGAGGCGCTCGGCCCGGCCCTGCGCGCGGCCGGCGTCTCGTTGATCCGCCTCGCCACGCCGACCACCGATGCCGCTCGGCTACCGACCGTGCTGGAGGGGGCCTCGGGCTTCCTCTATTATGTCTCGGTCGCCGGCATCACCGGACTTCAACAAGCGGCCCAGGGCAGCATCGAGAGCGCCGTCGCCCGGCTCAAGGCGGCCACCGATCTGCCCATCGCCGTCGGCTTCGGCGTGCGCACCCCGGAACAGGCCGCCGCGATCGGCCGCGTCGCCAATGGCGTCGTCGTCGGCTCGGCCATCGTCGATCTGGTCGGCGAGCACGGCGCCAACGCCGCGGGCCCGGTGCGCGATTATGTCCGTAGCCTGCGCGCCGCCCTCACCTCAAAGGAGCATGCCGCATGAGCTGGCTCACCCGCGTTCGCAACGCCCTCCCCTTCATCGCCAAGAAGGCGGACACGACCACCGACAATCTCTGGCACAAATGCCCGAGCTGCGGACAGATGATCTTCCAGAAGGAATGGGACGAGAATCTCTCGGTCTGCCCGCGCTGTGAGCATCATGGCCGGATCGGCCCGAAGGTTCGCTTCGGCCAGATCTTCGACGAGGGTACGCTCAAGCTGCTCGCCTCGCCGGCGGTCAAGGAAGATCCGCTCAAGTTCCGTGATTCCAAGCGTTACACTGATCGCCTGAAGGCCGCGCGCGCGGCGACCAACGAGCAGGATGCGCTGATCAACGGCTCGGGCAAGATCGATGGCCTGGCCGCGATCGTCGGCGTGCAGGATTTCGCCTTCATGGGCGGATCGATGGGCACGGCGGTCGGCGCGGCCTTCGTCGCCGGCGTCAAGGAAGCGATCAAGCGGCGCTGCCCTTATATCATCTTCACCGCCGCCGGCGGCGCCCGCATGCAGGAGGGCATCCTGTCCCTCATGCAGATGCCGCGCGCGACCGTCGCCATCCAGCAGCTGCGCGCGGCGGGCCAGCCCTACATCGTCGTGCTGACCGATCCGACCACCGGCGGCGTCACCGCGAGCTATGCGATGCTGGGCGACATCCAGATCGCCGAGCCCAACGCGCTGATCGCCTTCGCCGGCGCCCGCGTCATCGAGAACACGATCCGCGAGAAGCTGCCGGAAGGCTTCCAGCGCGCCGAATATCTGCTCGAACATGGCATGCTCGACATGGTGGTGCACCGCAAGGAGCTCAAAGCCATGCTCGCCAAGACGATCGGCTATCTGACGGCGGCGAAGGCGGCGTAAAAATTCGGTTCCAAATCCCCGTTCGCCCTGAGCTTGTCGAAGGGCTGTCCTTTTTGCAGCACGTCGAAAAGAAGTGCAGCCCTTCGACAGGCTCAGGGCGAACGTCTTAATAAGGAGCAAGGGCGCCCCCATGGCCGATCACGCCGTCTCAGACGATCCCGCCGTCCAGAAGCAGCTCGAGCGCCTGGGCACGCTGTCGCCCGGCCGCGACCTGCTCGGGCTCGAGCGGATCAGCGAGCTGATGCGCCGCCTCGGCAATCCCGAGCGTGATCTGCCGCCCGTCTTCCACGTCGCCGGCACCAACGGCAAAGGTTCGACCTGCGCCTATCTGCGTGCCGCGCTGGAGGCGGAGGGTTATGCCGTCCATGTCTTCACCTCGCCGCATCTTGTGCGCTTCAACGAACGCATCCGCCTCGCCGGCACCCTGATCGACGACGCCACGCTGGCCAGGGCGCTGGAGGAGACGCTGGACGTCGGCGGCGATATCGGCGCCAGCTTCTTCGAAGTGACGCAGGCCGCCGCGTTCAAGCTGTTCGCTACCGTCCCCGCCGGTGCCTGCGTCATCGAGGTCGGCGTCGGCGGCCGGCTCGATTCGACCAATATCCTGCCCGGCCCCGCCGCCTGTGGCATCGCCAGCCTGGCGATCGATCACGAGGCGTTCCTGCTGATCCCGGAGGACGGCACGCCGACCGATCCGCTGAGCCGCATCGCCTTCGAGAAGGCCGGCATCGCGAAGCATGGCTCCCCGCTCCTCACCCAGCGCTACAGCACCGCCATGACCGCAACGATCGCGCAGGTCTGCGAGCGTGTCGGCGCGATCCACCTGCCGCGCGGTGAGGCGTGGGATATCGTCGAATATCAGGAGCAGCTCCATTATCGCGACGCGCACGGCCGCATCGACCTGCCTTTGCCCCGTCTCGCCGGCAAGCATCAGGCGGGCAATCTCGGCCTCGCCATCGCCATGCTGCGCCACCAGTCGATCCTGCCGGTGAGCGAAGCCGCGCTGCGCGCCGCGCCGCTCTGGGCGCAATGGCCCGCGCGCATGCAGCGGCTCGATCCCGGCCCGCTGACCGACCTGCTGCCGGGCCGCACGGTCATCCTCGACGGCGGCCATAATCCGGATGCGGGCCAGGCCCTCGCCGCGACGCTGACCGACAGCGATCTCGCCCGCGACGGAATCGACCTCGTCACCGGCATGCTGGCTAACAAGGATATTGCCGGCTTTCTTACCCCCCTACGCCCCCTATTGCGCTCGATCCGCTCGCTGCCGGTGCCCGGGCATGAGCATCATGGCCACGAGGTGTTCGCAGCGCTGGCCGCACAATGGGGCCTGCCGCATTCCGCCTTCGACACCGTCCAGCAAGCCTTCGCCGACATCGCGAAGGACGCGACTTCGGACCGCACCGTCCTGATCGCGGGGACGCTCTATCTGGCCGGGCAGGTGCTCATGGCGAACGGTCAGCCGCCGGTCTGAGTGGACGGTTCCTCGCGGCCCGCGTCGCCGATGCTGGCATCGACCAGACCGGTGCGCATCATCCACCAGAAGATCAGGATGCCGGGCAGCGCCAGCAATGTGGTCAGCAGGTAGAAGTTCACATAGCCCAGCGCCTCGATAAGCGCGCCGGCCGTCGTGCCGGTGATGAAGCGGCCGAGAATGGCGGCGCCAGCCGACAGCAGCGCGAATTGCGTCGCGGTAAAGCGCAGGTCGCACAATGCCGAGAGATAGGCGACCACGGTGACGCCGCCGATGCCGCTCGCGAAATTCTCGAAACCAATGGTGAAGGCCAGCATCGGCATGGAATGGCCGGCGGCGGCGAGGCCCGCGAAGCTGAGGTTCGAGACGCCCATCAGGATGAGGCTGACCAGCACCGAGCGCTTCATGCCCAGCCGCGCATAGAGGATGCCGCCGACGAAGATGCCGGCGAGCAGCGCGAAGAAGCCGACCCAGACGTCGCCGGTCAGGATCTCCGGCTTGGTGAAGCCGAGTGTCACCAGGAGGTCGCGGATCATGAGATTGGCGATCGTGTCGCCGATCTTGTGGACCAGCACGAAGAGCAGAACAATCACCGCGCCCTCGCGCTTGAAGAAATCGACCAGCGGATCGATCACCACCTGGAGTGCCGCGCGGGCACTGCGAACCGGGCGCGGCTCATGATGGCGCATCGGTTCCCCGCCGAACAGGGAGGCGATCGGCCCGGCAAAGGCCAGCGGCGCGCAGGCGATGTAGCCGAGCGTCCAGGTCGAGACGTTCGCCACGGCAAGCGCGATCGAGGCGGCGAAGAAGGAGCCGAGCCGCCAGCCATATTGCGACATGCCCGAGCCGATGCCCAGTTGCTCGGGTTTCAAAAGCTCGATGCGATAGGCGTCGATCACGATGTCGAAGGTCGCACCCGCGAAGCCGAGCAGCAACGCACCGATGACGACGCTGCGAATGTCGTTCACCGGATCGGCCAGGCCCAGCACGATGACCGCGAGCGCGACGGCAACCCCGCACAGCCACAGCCAACTACGCCGCTGCCCGAGCGCGTCGCTCAACAGCGGCAGGCGCGCCCGGTCGATGATCGGCGCCCAGATCCATTTGAAGCTGTAGACGAGCAAGGCGAGCGCGAAGGCGGAGATGGACGATTTGGTGACCCCCGCCTCGGACAGCCGGTTGGTTAGGGTCGCCGCAAGCAAAGCGAAGGGAAATCCGGAGGAAATGCCGAGGAACAGGGCGATGAGCGGCTCCCGCTCCAGATAGGGCTTGATCGCCTCGCCCCAGCCTCGCTTCGTCGTTCCGTCCGCCATCTGCGCCCCCAATCTGTGCTTGCGGATCAGCCTAGCCGCTCTCGCGGCGCTGGAAAGGGCTTTTGTGACAGGACGCGATTTCAGCCCTGCGGAAACACCGTCAGTGGCGCCGGCAGACGTCCCGCGGGCAGGCCGCTCACCAACCGCTCGCAGATGGCGATCGCGCGCACCAGATCGCGGGGCTGGAACGGCTTGGCGATCCAGCCGAGCGCGATGCCCTGATCGCGCGCGTCAGGCGGACAGTTCGCCGTGGCGAACAGCACGGCGATGCCCAGCTCACGCGCATGACGCGCCAATTCGATGCCCGAGCGAACACCCGTCAGGCGAATGTCGGTGATGACGAGATCGACCGCACCCTTGCCCAGGATCACTGCATCGGCATCGCGAAACCGGTCGACAGTCGCAACCACCTCATAGCCGGCTTGCTGGAGGGCATGTTCGGTATCGAACGCGAGCAGCGGCTCATCCTCGACGATGAGAATGCGGCGAATCTGCTGCGTCCTCTTCGAGAAAAACATTGCCGCACCATCCCACTTGCGCCACTACCCGAGCGATCCGGACGGATCGCATGAGACGCTCCGATCCGCTACGTGCCCGCCCGGCGATTCGCCAGTGCATGCACGACACAGCCAGACCAAAAAACGGATTAACCCTTTTTGACCACCGCCAATGGACCCCGAGGCCCCCGCCGGCCGCCACGAACAGGGAGCGCAACCGCGCCCGCACCGGGTGGCCGGCGCAACCGTCAGCGCCGACCGGGACCGGCGCCGCAAGCCCGGCAACCCCGTGAAGACGGCACGCCACGCGAAGGCGACCGCATCGCCAAGCTGCTGGCGCGCGCCGGCATCGCCTCGCGTCGCGACATCGAGCGAATGATCGCGGACGGCCGCATCGCGCTTGATGGCGAGACAGTGACGACGCCCGCCACCCTGCTCGGTTCTCTGCGCGGCGTGACGGTGGATGGCAATCCGGTCAAGGAACCAAGCCAGGCGCGCCTGTTCCTGTTTCACAAACCGGCGGGCTTCCTTACCACCGCCAAGGACCCGGCCGGGCGGCCAACCATTTATGATCGCCTCCCCGGGGATCTGCCGCGCGTCATGCCGGTCGGCCGGCTCGATCTCAACACCGAGGGGCTCCTGCTGCTCACCACCGACGGCGAGTTCAAGCGCCAGCTTGAGTTGCCCGCCACTGGCGTGGAGCGCACCTATCGTGCCCGTGCCTTCGGCGAGGTCAGCCAGGCCCAGCTCGAGGAGCTGATCGACGGCGTCGAGATCGAAGGCATGCGCTACGGCAAGATCGACGCCAATCTTGAGCGCCGCACCGGCGCCAATCAGTGGATCGAAATGACCCTGACCGAAGGCAAGAATCGCGAGGTGCGGCGCGTGCTCGATTATCTCGGCGTCAAGGTGAACCGCCTGATCCGCACCCGTTATGGCCCCTTCGTGCTCGGCGATTCCAAGCCGGGCGATGTGGTGGAGGTGCGTCAGGCCGACCTCAGCAAGTTCCGCAAGGATTTGGAGAAGCGCGGCAAATGAGGATCATTGCCGGGCAATGGCGCGGGCGGCAGTTGGTCGCGCCGGCGGGAGACGCGACACGGCCGACGGCCGACCGCACGCGTGAGACGCTCTTCTCGATGCTGGTGAGCCGGCTGGGCTCGTTCGAGGATCTCAGGGTCGGTGATTTCTTTGCCGGTTCGGGCGCGCTCGGGCTGGAGGCGCTGTCACGCGGCGCCGCATCCTGCCTGTTCGTCGAGCGCGACCGCGCCGCTATCGCCGCGATCCGCGCCAATGCGGAGAAGCTCGGCCTCGCCAAGCCGGATATCCGCCAGACCGACGTACTGGCGCTGGGTGCGGCGCCAGCCCCGCTGGACGTGCTGTTCATGGACCCGCCCTATGACACAGGCGCCGGCGCCGTCGCGCTGGACAAGCTGGCACGTCTCGGCTGGGTCGGCCCGGGAAGCTGGGTCAGCATCGAGACCAAGCGGGACGAGGCGGTCGAGGTCAAAGGCTTCGAGATCGACGCCGAACGGATCGTCGGCAAGGCGAAGCTGCATCTGCTACGGATGCTCGACCGGGCCTCGTAACATCATCATTTCCCGCCTTCGCGGAATCACCAAAATCCACGGACAACAGGCAATATGAAAGGGCGAGCGTCCTAAGCCGCCCGCCCTCAGTCGCTCTGTCCCCTCCGAAAGGGGAAATACTCCCTTACCTTCCGCCAGGGTTGCGGCAGGCATCCCTCACCGTCTTCGAGCAGAGGGGATAGTCCGCAGGCGGCGCCGGCGTATTTTGCACGACTGGCGCGCTGGGAGCCATCTGGGGCGGTCCCGCGGCCGGCGGTGCGGCATCAGGCGCCGCATTGAAGGCGGATGGCGGCGGTGCGGCCGGTGGCGGTGCAGCGCTGTCGGTCGCGGGCGCGGTCGGTGCGGTGGTCGTGCCACTATCGACGGGCGCGGGGTTGCCCGGAGCCGGCTGCGAGGTCACCGGTTGGTCGGCCGGCGGCGCGGGCTGCGTCTCCTGCGCGTGGGCAGCGAGCGCAAGCGTCGATGCGCCAAGGACGGTCAGGAAAATCGGGATACGCATGAGGTCATCCTTCCAGACAGGCAGTGATTGCTGGCGAATGAAACGATCGGTCCCGTGCCTCGGTTCCACCGCCTACCTCGCCAGCATAGCGTCGTGGCGCGGGCGAGAGGCCCCGGCCAGCCGCGAAACCCTTGCGCCGCGGCGTTCTGTTCCCTAGCTGTTCACGTGTGACTGTGCCCGCTCCCTCGCCCGATGACCCGCCCTATCTGAAGGGCCTGAACGCGCCGCAACGTGAAGCCGTGTTGACGACGGAAGGGCCGGTCCTTGTGCTGGCTGGCGCCGGCACGGGCAAGACGGCGGCGCTGACCGCCCGCCTCGCCCATCTGGTGGCGACGCGCCGCGCTTATCCGTCCGAAATCCTCTCGGTGACTTTCACCAACAAGGCGGCCCGTGAGATGCGCGAGCGCGTCGGTCGGATGATCGGCCCGGCGGTGGAGGGCATGCCCTGGCTCGGCACTTTCCATTCGATCGGCGCGCGCATGCTGCGCCGCCATGCCGAGCTGGTCGGCCTCCAGAGCAATTTCACCATTCTCGACACGGACGACCAGCTCCGCCTCATGAAGCAGGTCATCCAGGCCGCGAGCATCGACGAGAAGCGCTGGACGGCCAAGCAACTCGCCGGTCTCATCGACAAATGGAAGAACAAGGGCCTGACCCCTGCCGAGATCGACGCGGGCGAGAGCGAGGCCTTTGCCCATGGCAAGGGCGCGGAGATCTATGCCGCCTATCAGGACCGGCTGCGCGCGCTCAATGCCTGCGACTTCGGCGACCTGCTGCTCCACATGCTGACCCTGTTCAGGAGCGACCGCGAAGTGCTGGAGCAATATCAGGAGCGCTTCCGCTACATCATGGTCGACGAGTATCAGGACACCAACACCAGCCAGTATCTGTGGCTGCGCCTGCTTGCCCAAAAGCGCAAGAATATCTGCTGCGTGGGCGACGACGATCAGAGCATCTATAGCTGGCGCGGGGCCGAGGTGGCCAACATCCTGCGCTTCGAGCGGGATTTCCCCGGGGCGGCGATCATCCGGCTGGAGCAGAATTATCGCTCGACGCCGCATATCCTCGCGGCTGCATCAGGGGTCATCGCCCAGAATGGCGGGCGGCTCGGCAAGACCTTGTGGACACTGGAGGCCGAAGGCGAGAAAATCCGCGTCATCGGCGTGTGGGATGGGCCGGAGGAGGCGCGGCGCGTCGGCGAGGAGATCGAGAGCCTGGAGCGGCAGGGCGTCCGCGCCGATCAGGTCGCGATCCTCGTGCGCGCGTCCTTCCAGACCCGCGAGTTCGAGGACCGCTTCATCCAGATCGGCATGCCTTATCGCATCGTCGGCGGTTTCCGCTTCTACGAGCGCGCCGAGATCCGCGATGCACTCGCTTATCTGCGCCTCGTCAACCAGCCGTCCGACGATCTTGCCTTCGAGCGCATCATCAACGTGCCCAAGCGCGGGCTGGGTGACAAGGCGGTTGAGAAGGTCCATCGCGTCGCGCGCGCCGAGGGCGTGCCGCTGATGCTGGCCGCGGCGGGCATCAGCGAGACCGACGAGCTGACCGGCCAGGCGCGCAAGTCTCTCGCCCGCTTCGTGGGCGACATTCATCGCTGGCGCGATCTCGCAACCAGCATGAGTCATGCCGAGCTGGCTCGCCAGATCCTCGACGAGAGCGGCTATACCACCGTGTTGCAGGCCGAGCGCTCGGCCGAGGCCAGCGGGCGTCTGGAGAACCTCCAGGAGCTGACCCGCGCCATGGAGGAGTATGAGACGCTCGGCGCCTTCCTGGAGCATGTCAGCCTGGTCATGGACAATGACGCGCAGGCTGACGAGGCCAAGGTCACGATCATGACCATCCACGCCGCCAAGGGCCTCGAATATGACAGCGTGTTCCTCGCCGGCTGGGAGGATGGCCTGTTCCCCTCGCAGCGCGCGCTGGACGAAGGTGGCCTTGCCTCCCTGGAGGAGGAGCGTCGCCTCGCTTATGTCGCGATCACGCGCGCGCGGCGGCGCTGCTATATTCTCCATGCCGCCAATCGCCGCGTCTATGGCCAGTGGACCAGCTCCATCCCGTCCCGTTTCGTGGGCGAGCTGCCGAAGGAGACAGTCGAGGAGGAGACGACCCTGTCCGGCGGCGCCAGCCTCTGGCGGGCCAACTGGTCTGAGCGGGACGATCCTTTCGCGAATATCGCGCGGGGAAGCGGCCGTGGTCCCGGCTGGCAAAGAGCCGCGAGCCAGGGCAATTTCCTGCGCGAGCCGACCCGCATCGTCGAAGCGCGGCAAAGCGCCGTCAGCCTCGGCAACAAGGGGCGCGACGATATCAGCCTCGGCATGCGCGTCTTCCATCAGAAGTTCGGCTATGGTCAGGTGACGGCAATCGAGGGCAACAAGCTGGAGATCGATTTCGAGCAGGCGGGCGCCAAGCGCGTGCTGGATAGCTTCGTCAATCCGGCCTGAAGCCATCGCGAGATTTGCCGCCCTTCTCCCGACCTGGCACTTTATTGCGCGCGAGCCTGATCCTGCGACGCAAAAAGAGCATTTGGTCTGGTAAAGGCTTCTTAACCTTCCCGTTCTAGGCACGTCGTGCGACCCGAAGGGCGCTGGCTATGCTGGTGCTCCTTTCCTCGGCCCGGCGGAGCGTGGGTTCCTGCCGGGCCGTTTTTTTGTCGGCCGCGCCTCGCCCGCCTGCCTCATATTGATCTTGCCTCTCTCGGCCGCGACGTGTCTGCTGACATGATCGCGAGGCGGACTTGGGGACGGTCATGGCATCAGGGACGGGTCGGGCATCCACCGGCCGCAGCATCGTGCCCGGGCTCGGCCCCGGCTGGCTCGCCGCCTTGCTCCTCGCCCTGTCGCTGCTCTGCTTCTGGCCCGGTGCCGTGACCTACGACGGGGTCGAGCAATATCGACAAGCCCTGACCGGTCGCTACGATGACTGGCACCCGCCCATCATGGCGCGCCTGTGGGCGATCCTGTCGTTGCTCGGTCCGGGTGCGGGGCCGATGCTCTGCCTACAGATGATCGCCTACTGGCTGGGCCTTGGCGCGCTCGCGAGAGCGCTGGGAGGTCGCAGGGCATTCTCCGTCCTCGCCGTCGGCGCCTTTCCACCCTTTCTGGGGTGGGAAGCCGTCGTGATCAAAGACGCGCAAATGGCCGGGGCGCTCATGCTCGCGGTCGGGTTGATCGGCCATTATCGCCTGCGCGAGAAGCCTGTCTCCCGCTGGGCGCTGATCATCGCCTCCCTGTGCATCGCCTACGCGACTCTCGTCCGGGCCAACGCGGCCTTTTCGACGATCCCGCTTGCGGTGATCCTGTTCGCGCCACCCACACTGTCCAAAACGCTGCGGACGATGCTGATCCCCCTGGGCATAGCGACCGCGCTCCTTGCTTCGCAAGTCGCCAGTCACGCCCTGTTCGGCGCCCGAGACAGCGGCGTTCAGCGCAGCGAAGCGATTTACGACCTTGCCGCGATCGCCGTCCGGTCAGGCGACCCGGATATTGTCGGCCTGCTCCCGCAAGACCTCGCGACGCTGGTCAGGGTGCAGTGCGTCAAGCCGCTCTTTTGGGATCGCCTCTTCGGACGCCCCGACTGCGCTCGGGCCGTCGCGGCCTTCAGGCGAGAAAGCCCCCACAGCCTCTATCTCACCCTGGCCGGCGCCGCGCTGACCCATCCCGGCGCCTATCTCGCCCATCGACTGGCCCATCTGAACGCGACGGAACGCTGGTTAGTCGGCCGCGACTGGCCGCTTGCCGCTCCACCCGCCCATTCCGAGCCCAATGAGCTTGGCCTGGCCGACCCGGTCTCGCCCATCGCTCGATGGTGTCAGGGTTTCGCGGCGTGGCTGGTCGAGACGCCCCTGACATGGCCCGTCATCTGGTGTCTCGTCGGGCTGCGCGGACTCTTTCTAACCTCTTCCCGTGCAGCCAGCCCGCGCCGGAGCCTCGCCACGGCCCTGCTCGTTTCCGCGCTGGTTCAGGAAGCCAGCTTCGCGGTCCTCAGCATCTCGTCCGATCTGCGCTATCATTTGTGGCCGATGCTCGCGATCGCGCTTGCGGGCCTAATCCTGTGGAAAGGGCAAAAGCCCAATCGGCGCGAGTGGTTCTTTCTGGTCGCCCTTGGCCTCGTCATTGCCGCCGGGCTCGTGGCGCGCACGATCCTCCCGCCGTCGCCCGAGGACTATGGCGCACTCATCGCCTAGCGAGCGCTTCCTCCGCGAGCGGAAGAGGCTCTCGGCTCAGAATGCCGCTTTCGCCGCGCCGCCCATCATCTGCTGACGCACGAGTGGAATCGGCGGCCCGCCATAGCTCAGGAACTGGTCGTGGAACGCCTTCCACCCAGCCCGGCCGCCATGCGTCGCGGTCCAGTCGGCGCGCAGCTTGCGGATCATCAGCTTGCCGAGCGTGTAATTGAGATAGGCCGGGTCATAGGTGCCGCGCGCCGCCTGCTGCCTGGCATTGCCTTCGTCCTGATAGCATTCATTCTTGAACATCGCCTCGGACTCCGCCTGCGTCATCCGGCCCGAATGCAGTCGGATCGCCGAGAGATAGCGGCAATTGCGCAGCAATGCGTTGGAGAGCTGGCCGATATGGGTCTCCAGATCGCCGTCGTTGAGGCCGGCTTCCCACATCATCTCCTCGGCGTAATGCGCCCAGCCCTCCGCAAAGGCATAGCCCACATAGACGCGCCCGAAGATGGACGGCGAGCGGTTGGCATGCAGGAACTGGAGGAAGTGCCCCGGCATGACCTCATGCACCGAGGTGAAGAGCAGATCCTTCTTCCCCGGAATGAATGCCTCCTGCACTTCTTTGCTCCAGGCGGGATCCGGCGGCGAGATGTAATAGACGGAGGGAATGCCCTTCTCATACGGCCCGGGCGGATCGATATAGGCGCTGTTCTGCCGGTTGTAGGGCGGGCTTTCCTCGACCAGCGCCTCCTCGGTGCCGGGGATGCTGGCGAGATCCTTGGCGACCACGAAGGCGCGCAGCACCGGGATCTGCCGCCGCGCCTCGGCGACCGGGCCATCGACCGGTTTGTCCTCATTCATCTTGAGCATGCAGTCGGGGATCGACTTGCCCGGCGCATAGCTGGCACAGGCCGTGTTGAGTGCCGCCTGGTTGCGCTTGAGGTCGGCGACGCCGATCGCCTCCAGCTGCGCCAACGGCGTGTCGACCATCTCGGTCGCCGAGACCATCCGCGAGAAGCGCTCGGCACCGAGCGCGAAATTCTGCGTCGCCGTGCCGCGATTGCTCTCCAGCCAGTCGGCCAGATCCTTCATCGCCTTGGACGCCGCGCCGGCCGAGGCGTCGAACTCGGCCTGCAGCGCGGGGTCCTTGACCGAGGCGAACGCCGCCTTGGCATCGCCGACATAATAGTCCGCCAGCCCCTGGAAGCCGGACTTGCCATAGTCGATGAAGCTGAGCGGCATCGGCATCCTGAGATTGGCGCGGATCTGCGCCGCGGCCGTCGGCACGCGCTTGTAGAAAGCGATCAGCGCCTTCATCCGGGTCGGCGCGTCGGCATAGTTGCGCGCGATGAACACGTTGGGATCGAGGCCGCCGCCGACATAATAGGCCGGATTGTTGTGCGGCTGGTCGGCATCGGTCAGCCAGAACAGCTTGCCGCGCGCCACTGCGACCAGATAATCGCGTTCGAAGGCCTCGTCCTTGCTGAGGCTCCCGGCACGGAAGGCTTGCGCCTTGCCAATGGACTCGTTCAGGAAATCGGCAAAGCCCTTCAGCCCCGCCTCGCTCCAGTCCGGCATCTGGCCGTCGAAATCATGCCGTCCCTGATAGACGGCGAAGGCTGGGTCATGCTGGAAATAGGCTTCCAGGAAGCTGTCGCGGAACGCCTCCCAATTGTCGCGCTTGGGCTCTGCTTTCTCGGCTGCGGCCGCCTCGCGCTCGATCGCGCTCTGGGCACAGCCGGCCAGCAGGGCGGCCGCCGCGATCGGCGCCAGAAGATAGGTCAATGTGCGGGAGCGGGTCATATAAAAGACTCCAGAGAGCTTTGAATTGCCCGCAAACTGGCTCGACGGACGAGGCTTGTCCAGCGTCGCGATAGAATCTTTCAAGGCCGGCAACATGATGCGGAACCGGAAAAACTTTAGCCCACCAAGCTTTGGGTCGTTGCGCAAGTCCAGGGCTTGCGCCTAGGAGCAGGACATGGCCACTTCCAGCGAGTCCGACAGTCGCGACGCATCGGCTCTGACTCACCCCTTCCAGATCGGCGCATTCCGGGCCTTCCTCATGGTCCGCCTGTGCACGATCCTCGGCAGCACCGGCATGTCGCTGATCATCGCCTGGCAGGCCTACAACATCGCTCGCCTCACCATGGCGCCCGCGCAGGCGGCCGCCCAGCTCGGCATCATCGGCCTCATCCAGTTCGCCGTGCTGTTCGTGCTGACGCCTTTCGCGGGTCTCGCCGCGGACAATTTCAAGCGAACCCGCGTCGCCCAGATGACGCTGACCGTGCTGCTCGCCTGCGCCGCCGTGCTGGCGCTGGCCAGCTATGAGGGCTGGATCAGCCTGTCGCTAATCTTCTCGATCGCCGCCGTGCTCGGCCTGGTGCGCGCCTTCCAGGGGCCGGCGCTCGGCTCGCTCGCGCCCAATATCGTGCCCAAGAATTTGCTGCCCCGCGCCATCGCCTTTTCCAGCATGTTCTGGCAGGCGGGCGGCATCGTCGGGCCGGCGCTGGCCGGCTATGCCTATGCGATGGAGCCCTATTACGCCTATCTGATCAGCGGGGCGCTGTTCCTGGTCTCGGTCGTCGGCATGATCTTCGTGGGCGATGTGCCGCAGGCTCCGCCGCAGAAGGACCGTCATCCCATCCGTCAGGTGATCGACGGATTCAGCTATGTCCGCACCAACAAGCTGGTGTTGGGCGCGATCACGCTCGATCTCTTCGCCGTGTTGCTCGCCGGGACGACCGCGCTGCTTCCCGTTTATGCGCGCGACATATTGCATGTCGGCTCGGCTGGTCTCGGCCATCTCGCGGCAGCACCCGGCGTCGGCGCGGCGATCACGGCGCTCTGGTTTTCGTTCCGGCCGATCAAATATAATGTCGGCCTCAAGATGTTCCTGTCGGTCAGCATCTTCGGCCTCGCCACCGTCTTCTTCGGCCTTACCGCCTTCATGCCGCAACAGGTCGGCATCCTCGTCGCCCTTGCCGCCATGGCCGTGTGGGGCAGCGCCGACATGTTCTCGGTGTTCGTTCGCCAGTCGCTCATCCAGCTGCACACGCCCGACGATATGCGCGGCCGGGTCTCCAGCGTCGCGATGATGACGGTCTCGGCGTCCAATGAACTCGGCGAAGCGGAGTCCGGCTTCCTCGCCGCCCTGATCGGGCCGGTGGCGGCGGTGGTCGTCGGCGGCCTGGGCGCGATCGGCATCACCCTGCTCTGGGCGCGGCTCTTCCCGCAGCTTCGCAACGCCCGTACCTTCGATCCGCCGGAGCTCTACCCGGAGGCTTCCCTTCAGGCTGCGGAACGGCCACAAGCAACCACGTCCTGACGCGGTCGGGCTTGCAATCTCTACTGATTCAATTTTAATTGAACACAGACCGAGACCCAATTCAAGAACGGAGGCATGCCATGAAAGTCTCTTCCATCCTCGACACGATCGGCGGCACGCCGCACATCAAGATCAACCGGCTGTTCGGCCCGGACGCCAATGTCTGGATCAAGTCCGAACGCGCCAATCCCGGCGGCTCCATCAAGGACCGCATCGCCCTCTCCATGATCGAGGCGGCGGAGAAGGACGGCAGCCTCAAGCCAGGCGGCACCATCGTCGAACCGACCTCCGGCAATACCGGCATCGGCCTTGCCATGGTCGCGGCGGTCAAGGGCTACAAGATCATCCTGGTCATGCCCGAGAGCATGAGCCTGGAGCGCCGCCGCCTGATGCTGGCCTATGGCGCCACCTTCGACCTCACCCCGCGCGAGAAGGGCATGAAGGGCGCGATCGAGCGCGGCCTGGAGATCGTCGCCTCAACGCCGGGCGCGTGGATGCCCCAGCAGTTCGAGAATCCGGCCAATATCGAGGTTCATGTGCGCACCACGGCGCAGGAGATCCTCGCCGATTTCGGCGATGCTCCGCTCGATGCGATCATCACCGGCGTCGGCACCGGCGGCCATATCACGGGCGTCGCACAGGTGCTCAAGGCGCAGTGGCCCGGTCTCAAGGTGTTCGCGGTCGAGCCCACCCTCTCGCCGGTGATCAGCGGCGGCGCCCCTGGCCCGCACCCGATCCAGGGCATCGGCGCCGGCTTCATCCCGACCAATCTGCACACCGCCCTGCTCGACGGCGCTATCCAGGTCGATCCCAACGACGCCAAGGAGTTCGCCCGCCGCTCCGCCCGCGAGGAAGGCATTCTCGTCGGCATCTCGTCCGGCGCGACGCTCGCCGCCATCGCCCAGAAGCTGCCCGAGTTGCGCGCCGGCGCCAAGGTGCTGGGCTTCAACTACGACACGGGCGAGCGCTATCTCTCGGTACCGGACTTCCTGCCGGAATCCTGATCACAGGCCAGATAAGAAGCGAGCGGAGCGCGATGCGTCCCGCTCGCTGATTACCGTTCCGTAGACCGGAGCGGCCGAGCTGGATCAGGCCGCGATGCACGAAATCCAGGCGGGCCAAGGACACATGCCTGCGCTCGTTAACACTCGCCCCGTAAAGCATCTCGAAACGGGACTGTCGCCGCGATAGAGGGCCGAACCGCCGCTTGCGCCTTGCCTTTGCGCGGTTCCGGGCACACATAGCGCCGGATGACGAGCCCAAGCATGACACTGGACCGGTCCTTGCAGAACCGGCGATGGTTCGCCGTCGCCCTCATGCTCGGCCTCATCGCGGCCATGGCGATCGCCTATGTGGGCCTTGGCGGACGGCCACAGGGCCGTGGCCTCACCGCACCGATCGGAGACACCGCGACAGCGGCCGGCAAGCCGGACAGCCCTGTCCCGGTCGTCGAGCCGCTGGTGCTGGACGCGTCCAACCCGGACGAAGCGCGCAAGCTCAACGCTGGAATCCCCTTCTCAAATGGACCAAACCCGGCCGCCCGTCCCTTTAAACTCATCGGCGACGAAGCCACCCTCGCCCGCGCGACCGATTGCCTCGCCGCCGCGATGATCTACGAGGCGGGCGACGATGCCACCGGCGAGCGCGCCGTCGGCCAAGTCGTGCTCAATCGCCTGCGCCACCCGGCCTTCCCCAAGACGGTGTGCGGCGTGGTGTTCCAGGGTCAGGAGCGCACGACCGGCTGCCAGTTCACTTTCACCTGCGACGGCGCCATGGCGCGCACGCCCTCGACCGCCGCATGGGAGCGCGCCCGCGGCCTCGCGAGCCAGATGCTCGCGGGCGACGTCTACAAGCCGGTCGGCTACTCGACCCATTATCACACCGACTGGGTGATGCCTTATTGGAGTAGTTCGCTCGACAAGGTCACGGCGGTCGACACCCATCTCTTCTTCCGCTGGAAAGGCTGGTGGGGCACACCCGGCGCCTTCGCGAAACAGCTCGCGATCCCCGCCGAACCGGCCATCGCCAAGCTCGTCCTGCTCTCGCCTGCGCACAAGGACCAGACGACGGACGATCTGCTTTTCGCCAGCGGTCAGCTCAAGGGCAGTCTCGTCGACGACCGAGGCCCCACGCTGGCGCTCGGCCCCGATCTGATCGGCAAGCGCGTCGGCCCCGGCCAGCTCATGGCGATCGAGCCAGGCGGCAACGGCTTCGTCATGATGCTCGACAAGGGCGGCGACCCGGCGCGCTATGCCGAGGCCGCCAGGCGGATCTGCACGGGCCGCGCCCAGTGCCGCCTGCTCGCCTGGACCAATCCGCGCGCGACGCCCAAGGCCTTCCCGGTCGAGGAAGCCGCGCTGCCATCCATGTCCTTCTCCTATATCCGCATCAAGGACACCGGCTTCGAGCGGATGCTCTACAATTGCGAGGAATTCCCCTCCGCTCCGCGCATCCAATGCATGGCGAAGCGCATCCCCACCATGGCACCGTCCCGGCTGATCGCCGACGACAAGGGCGACAAGGGCCGCATCAAGCTACCGGAAGCCGGCAGCCGTCTGCTCGCCGACGAGAAGAAGAGCGAGCTGGCCCCGACCAGGCGGCCGGTCGAGGTGATCAAGCTGCAGCGGCCGACCGCGCAGGCGGACGGCGCGCTGACGCCGGGCGCGCCCTGAAATCTTTCGTCACCCCAGCGGAAGCTGGGGTCTCGCGCGCCGGAGATCCCAGCTTCCGCTGGGGTGACGAAAATTCAGCGTCTCAGCCTTGAAATGCCGCCTCAAGCCGCCGTCAGGAATGCCTCGGGCGGCAGCGCCATCAGCACTTCGGCGCCACCCTCGATCTTGCGCCGCAGCGCGCCCGCATCGGGCATGATCCGCTCGGCAAAGTAGCGCGCCGTCACCAGCTTGGCATTGAGATAGGCCGGATTGCCGGTGCCCGCCGCAATCTGTGCCTGCGCCGCCCGCGCCATCTTCAGCCACATCATGCCGACCGCCACGATGCCCATGATGTGCATATAGGCATAGGCAGCCGCCCCGGCATTGTTGGGGTTGGTCATCGCGTTCTGCAGCAGCCACATGGTCGCGGCCTGGAGCTGCTGGTTCGCCTTCTCCAGCGCCTCGGCCACCGCCGCCGTCTCCGGCACGGCCTTGCCGAGCGCCACTTCCTCGCCGATCAGCTTGAAGAAGGCCTGGATCGAGCGGCCGCCATTGGCCGGCAGCTTCCGGCCGACCAGGTCCATTGCCTGCACGCCATTGGCGCCCTCGTAGATCATCGCGATCCGCGCATCGCGCACGGCCTGCTCGACGCCGGTCTCCCAGATATAGCCATGACCGCCGAACACCTGCTGCGCCATCACCGTCACGTCGAAGCCGCGATCGGTGCCGTATCCTTTGATCACCGGCGTCAGCAGCGAGATCAGATCGTCGGCCGCGACGCGCTCTTCCTCGGTTGGCGCCATTTTGGCGAGATCGACCTGCAGCGCGCCCCAGATGCACAGCGCGCGCAGCCCCTCGGTGATCGCCTTGCCCTCCATCAGCATGCGGCGCACGTCCGGATGGACGAAGAGCGTGTCGGCGGGCTTGTCCGGCTCGGCCGGGCCGGTCAGCGCGCGGCCCTGGCGCCGCTCCATCGCGTACTGCACGGAATATTGATAGGCCAGTTCCGCCTGCGCCAGGCCCTGCAGGCCGACGCCAAGCCGCGCCTGGTTCATCATGATGAACATGGCGGCAAGGCCCTTATTCTCCTCGCCGATCATCCAGCCGGTCGCACCGTCATAGTTCATGACGCAGGTCGCGTTGCCGTGAATGCCCATCTTGTGTTCGATCGAGCCGCAGGAAACCGCGTTGTGATCGCCGAGCGCGCCATCGTCGCCGACGAAATATTTGGGCACGAGGAACAGCGAGATGCCGCGCGATCCGGCGGGCGCGCCGGGCGTCTTGGCCAGCACGAGATGGATGATATTCTCGCTCATCTCGTGCTCGCCGGCCGAGATGAAGATCTTGGTGCCGCTGATCCTGTAGCTGCCGTCCGCTTGCGGCTCGGCCTTGGTCTTGATGAGGCCCAGATCGGTGCCCGAATGCGGCTCGGTGAGGTTCATCGTGCCGCACCACTCGCCCGAGACCATCTTGGGCACATATTTCTGCTGCAGCGCTTCGTCGCCTTTGACGAGGATGGCCGCGACCGCCGCGCCGGTCAGCCCATGATACATGTTGAAAGCATGATTGGCCGAGGTGAAATATTCCTCGACCGCGATGGAGAGCACCATCGGCAGCCCCTGCCCGCCAAATTCCTCCGGCGCGTGCAGCGTCGTCCAGCCGCCGGCGACGAACTGGTCGAATGCCTCCTTGAAGCCAGGCGGCACGGTGACGGTGCCGTCATCGTTGCGCTTGCAGCCGATCTGGTCGCCCACCGCGTTCAGCGGATGCAAGACTTCGCTGGCGAACTTGCCGCCTTCCTCGAGGATCGCCGCGACGATGTCGCTGGAGGCCGATGCGAAGCCGGGGACATTCGCCATCCGGTCGAGACCGATGATCTCGTCGAGGATGAACATCGTGTCGGCGACGGGCGCGGTATAGCTGGGCATTGGGCTCTCCTTGTCGATGGGCCGGCATCGGAGAGGCTCCTGTCCGAACCCTTTCAATCACCGTCACCCTGAACTTGTTTCAGGGTCCATCCCGCCCCGCAAACTGCGGCCTCAGAGGAACGATGGATGCTGAAACGAGTCCAGCATGACAATCCGATAGAACTCAGTCTTTCGACTGGCGCTGATTCTCTTCGACCAGGGCAACGAAGCTCGTCAACTCCGCAATCGCCTCGTCAATATCCTTGCGCTGGCTCTCGAGCAGGTCGATCCGCTCGCGGCACTTGGCGATGGTGAACTCGCGCTGCGTCCTGCGGCCGTCGCCCGCGTCATACAGATCGATCATGTCGCGAATCTCGGCGAGGCTGAAGCCGACGCGCTTGCCGCGCAGGATCCAGGCGAGCCGGGCGCGGTCGCGATGGCTGTAGATGCGGGCAAGGCCCTGGCGGCGCGGCGCGATCAGCTGCTCGTCCTCGTAGAAACGCAGCGCGCGCGGCGTGACGCCGAACTCCTCGCACAGATCCGAAATGCTGAACTCTTCCCGGCCCACCTGCTCGGGTTGGGGAATACCGGCGATCATGTTTGGCTTGGACATGACTTCGCCCTAATCACTCCTTACGTTTACGTCAACGGCAAAGCGGCTGCCCCCTGGCATCGCGCGTTCCCCGTGCCGTAGCGACATCGCGATCCAGACGTGGAAAGGCCACGCCCGAAAACGACCCTCGACTGGAGCAGAGCGCGGCACAATGAAGATCGAGCCCGCCCGGCATGACGATCTTGTCCCCCTCGTAGCGCGCGACGATCATGCATTCCGATCCGGCGCCATCGAAGCGCAGCAACAGCTTGTCGGCCGAGAGCCTGGCGTGACCCGTGCCCCGGCAATATTCCTCGCCGCCGATCCGCGTCTCCGCGCCGAAGCGATAGCGGCCCCGCGCGCTGCCGTCCGGCACGACGCAAAGGCTGTCCGAGCCGCCCTCGTAGCGGCGACCATAACGGCCGGAGGGATCGATCTGGGCGGTGTCGGGCAGGGCTCCGGTCTCGACCGCGAGCGCATCGAGATTTTCCGAGGCGGCGCTCCCGCTGCTCGCCTCGGCATCGGCATAGTTGCGCTCGTCGGCATCGCTGCAGGCTGCCAGACCAGCCAGGCCGAGCATCAGCAAGAGGGTTCGCCGGCCTCCTCGCGCGATCACGCGGGCCCCGCTCCCTCGTCGATCCAACTCAGCCCATCCTTGGTGACGCGGCGATAGAAGCAGCTCCGCCGGCCGGTGTGGCAGGCCGGGCCGGCCGGCTGCACGATCAGCCAGAGCGCATCCTGATCGCAGTCGATCCGCATGTCGACGACGCGCAGCTCGTTGCCGGACTCCTCGCCCTTACGCCAGAGCTTGCTCCGGCTGCGCGACCAGAAATGCGCGACCCCGGTCTCGACCGTCGCCGCGAAGGCATCGGCATTCATATGCGCGAGCATCAACAACTCGCCCGTTTGCGCATCGCTGGCGACGGCGGTGATCAGCCCGTCGCGGTCATATTTGGGATCGAGCGCGAGGCCCGTGTCGCGTGTGTCTGCCATGCGGGCGCTATAGGGGGCGGTTCGGCGCAGGCCAAGGCTTCATCGGTGCTCGGGAGCATAGCCAGCCAAACCTGTCTCCCTTCATCCCTCCCTGTCATCCCAGCGAAAGCTGGGATGACGGAAACGACTGCCTTTTTGCCGAACGAACGCCAACGCGCTGCCGCGTCGCTCGCCCCCTCAGCCCCGTCCGATCAGCCCGCGCGCCATCTCATCCGCGACGTCCGCCGCCGGCCGCCCCGTCGTCGCGCTCTGGTCCCAGATCGCCCGCAGCCGCTCGGGGATCTGCTCGATCCGAGCCATCACCGCATCGCCATCGCCGAGCTGGAAATATTCCGTGGCGACATTGATGATGCCGCCGGCGTTGATCACATAATCGGGGGCATAGAGGATGCCGCGCGCATGCAGCAGCTGTGCGTCGGCCGCCGTCGCCAACTGATTGTTGGCGCCGCCCGCGACGATGCCCGCCCGCAGCAGCGGGATCGAGCGCGCATCGAGGATCGCGCCGAGCGCATTGGGGCTGAACACGTCCGCCTCGACGGTCATGATCGCATCGGCGCTCACCGCCTCCGCGCCCAGCTCCGCCGCCAGCGCCTTCGCGCGCTCGACATTGACGTCCGCCAGCGTCAGCCGCGCGCCGTCGGCCGCCAGCTTGCGCGCCAGCCCGCCGCCGACCGCGCCGAGCCCCTGGATGGCGACATGCACACCGGAGAGGTCGTCACGCCCCAGCCCGCGCGCCACCGCAGCCCTGACGCCGAGATGGACGCCGATGGCCGTCAGCGGCCCCGGACTGCCGCCCGCCTGCCCGCCAGCGACCGGCAGACCGGAGACATGGCGCGTCCGCTCGGCGATGGTCTCCATGTCGCCATCGCTCATGCCGACATCCTCGGCGGTCACATAGGCGCCCGCCAGCGTCTCGATCGCGTCGCCGAACGCCAGCAGTTGCGCCCGCGTCTTGGGCTGGCCATCGGAGAGGATGACGCCCTTGCCGCCGCCCACCGGCAGCCCGGCCATTGCATTCTTGTAGCTCATGCCGCGCGAGAGGCGCAGCGCGTCGGTCAGCGCATCCTCCTCGCGCGCGTAGTGCCAGAAGCGCACGCCGCCGCTGGAGGGCCCGCGAAAGGTCGAATGCACCGCGATGATCGCGCGCAGGCCGGTCGCCGCGTCGGTGAAGAAATGCACTTTCTCATGATTGTCGAAATCGGGATGGGACCACATGCAAGACCGTCCTTCGCGCGAAGCTCTGACTGAACTCGCCGCTCCTGCGCGCAAACTGTGAGGAAAATGGGGCGATCGACGGGATCCGAACCCGCGACCTCTGGTACCACAAACCAGCGCTCTAACCAACTGAGCTACGATCGCCGCAGCGCCAACAGGCGCAATCGAGAGGCGGCCCATAGTGCGCCGATGGGGCCAGCGTCAAGGGCCGAGGGAGAAAGCCCCTCCTCTTCAGAGGAGGGGGAGAATTCAATCTCCCCAAACGGAAAAAGCCGGGCAGAGCCCGGCCTCCCGACAGGCACATGACGTCGCTCGCATGTGCCCAATCTGAAATCTGCCGCCGCCCCGGCTGACCGGAGCGTCGGCAGACGGTCAACCTTAGTTGACCGAGTCCTTCAGGCCCTTGCCGGCCTTGAACTTGGGCTGGCTCGAAGCCTTGATAGCCATCGTCTCGCCGGTGCGCGGATTGCGACCGGTGGACGCCTTGCGCTGCGAGACCGAGAACGTGCCGAAGCCGACGAGACGCACTTCATCGCCCTTCTTGAGCGACGCCGTGATCGCGTCGAAAACAGCCTCAACAGCCTTGCCGGCATCAGCCTTGGTCAAGCCGCTCTGGTCAGCGACGGAACTGATGAGATCCTGCTTGTTCATGCCTATGGAACCCCCTTCTAGGATGTGGTTTGTGGTAGGAATCGGGCGACGAAGGCGCGCATAAAGGCGTGGTTCGGCGCATGAGTCAAAGTTTTTTGCGCGGAATTGCTCCCGGGACCGCCGTTTTCGTCCGATTTTCCCCCCGCTTGGCATTTCGAGGGTGAAAATCACCGAAAGAGAGCCGCACCGGTGCTGGTTCGGCTCCCTTTCTCACGCTCAATGCCGGGCGCTTGTCCCGACGTCGGGGACCAGCCCACTCGGTGGTTGCGCGGCCAGATCGTCCGCTTCGGACCAGTCGATCGGCGTCAACGGCGCGACGAGCGCGCGCGCCAGCACCTGGTCGACATGGCTGACCGGAATGATCTCCAGCCCCTCGCGGATGTTCGCCGGAATCTCGGTCAGGTCCTTCTCGTTCTCCTGCGGGATCAGCACCGTCTTGATGCCGCCGCGCAGCGCCGCCAGCAGCTTCTCCTTGAGCCCGCCGATCGGCAGCACCCGTCCCCGCAACGTCACCTCGCCGGTCATCGCGACATCCTTGTGGACGGCGACGCCGGTGAGCGTCGAGACGATCGAGGTCACCATGCCGATGCCCGCGCTCGGCCCGTCCTTGGGCACCGCGCCTTCTGGCAAATGGATATGGATGTCCTTGCGGTTGAAGATGCTCGGCTTGATGCCATAGGCCGGCGCGCGCGCCTTCACATAGGAGAAGGCGGCCTGCACCGACTCGTTCATCACGTCGCCGAGCTTGCCGGTCGTCTTGACCGCGCCCTTGCCCGGCACCGTGACCGACTCGATCGTCAGCAGTTCGCCGCCGACTTCCGTCCAGGCGAGGCCGGTGACGCCGCCGATCTGGTTCTCCTCCTCGGACTCGCCGTGGCGGAACTTGCGCACCCCGGCGAACTCGCCGAGCGTCTCGGGCGTGATCGTCACGCTCTGCGCCTTGCCTTCGAGGATCTTGCGCAGCGCCTTGCGCGCGAGGCGCGCAATCTCGCGCTCCAGCGTGCGTACGCCCGCCTCGCGGGTATAATAGCGGATGAGGTCGCGCAGCGCCTCGTCCTCGATCGCGAACTCGCCGGCCTTGAGGCCATGCGCCTCGATCTGCTTCTCGATCAGGTGCTGCTTGGCGATCTCGAGCTTCTCGTCCTCGGTATAGCCCTCGAGCCGGATGATCTCCATGCGGTCGAGCAGGGCTTGCGGCAGGTTGAGGCTGTTCGCCGTGGTGACAAACATCACGTCGGAGAGATCAACGTCGATCTCCAGATAATGGTCCTGGAACTTGTTGTTCTGCTCCGGGTCCAGCACCTCCAGCAAGGCCGAGGCGGGATCGCCGCGGAAATCCTGGCCGAGCTTGTCGATCTCGTCGAGCAGGATGAGCGGGTTCATCGTACCGGCCTTCTTGAGGTTGGCCGCGATCTTGCCCGGCATCGAGCCGATATAGGTGCGGCGATGGCCGCGGATCTCCGCCTCGTCGCGCACGCCGCCCAGCGACTGGCGCACGAACTCGCGGCCGGTCGCTTTCGCGATGCTGCGGCCGAGCGAGGTCTTGCCGACGCCCGGCGGGCCGACGAGGCACAGGATCGGGCCGCGCAGCTTGTCCGAGCGCGCCTGCACCGCGAGATATTCCACGATGCGGTCCTTGACCTTGTCGAGTGCGAAATGGTCGGCGTCAAGCACCGCCTGCGCCTTGACCAGGTCCTTCTTGAGCTTGCTCTTCTTGCCCCACGGCAGGCCGAGCAGCGCGTCGAGATAATTGCGCACCACCGTCGCCTCGGCCGACATGGGCTGCATCGCGCGCAGCTTCTTGAGCTCGGTCTCGGCCTTGGCGCGGGCTTCCTTGCTGAGCTTGAGCTTCTTGATCTTGTCGGTCAGTTCGGAAAGCTCGTCGCCTTCCTCGCCTTCGCTGCCGCCCAGCTCGCGCTGGATCGCCTTGAGCTGTTCGTTCAGATAATATTCGCGCTGGGTCTTCTCCATCTGGCGCTTCACGCGGCCGCGGATCTTCTTCTCGACCTGCAGCACGCCCAGCTCGCCCTCCATGAAGGCGAAGACCATCTCCAGCCGCTTGAGCGGATCGGCCTCGACCAGCAGCGCCTGCTTGTCCGACACCTTCACCGCCAGATTGGCGGCGACGAAGTCGGAGAGGCGCCCCGCCTCGTCGATCTCGCGCAGCTGCACCGCCGTCTCGGCCGGCAGCTTCTTGTTGAGCTTGGCGTAATTTTCGAACTGATCGGCGACCGAGCGCATCATCGCCTCGACCTCCGTGCCCGCTGCGGACGCGTCCTCCAGCTGGCGCACCGTCGCCAGCATATGATCCTCGTCGCTCGACAGCGCGATCAGCTCGGCGCGCTGCTTGCCCTCGACGAGCACGCGGACATTGCCGTCCGGCAGCTTCAGCATCTGCACGATGCTGGCGATCACGCCCATGTCATAGAGCGCGTCGCGGTCGGGATCATCCTCGCTCGGGTCGAGCTGAGCGACGAGGAAGATGTCCTTGTCCCCGGCCATCGCCTTCTCGAGCGCCGTGACGCTCTTGTCGCGCCCCACGAACAGGGGCACGATCATCTGCGGGAAGACGACAATGTCCCGCAGGGGCAACAGGGGCAGGTCCAGATCCATGGTCACTCCAACTCTTCGGGCGCCGGCCCATAGCGGCCGCGCACTGACTTGTCCTTCATATCGGCCCCGCCGCGCGGCATTTCAATGATGCATCGCATCATCGGCCGCATCGCCTCTACGCGTTTCATTCCTAAGAAACTAATGCGGGCCAGAACCGCCGACTTGCTCAAAAGGGCAGTTTGAACCCCGGCGGCAGCGGGATCCCGCTCGCCATCTTGCTCATCTGCTGGTTGGCGACCTCGTCCGCCTTGGTCCGTGCGTCGTTGAAGGCGGCGACGACCAGATCCTCCAGCATGCCCTTGTCCTTGGGGTCGATCAGGCTGTCGTCGATCGAGAGGCCGATGATCCGGCCCTTGGCCGAGGCCCGCACCCTGACGAGGCCACCGCCCGCGACGCCCTCGACCTCGACAGTGTCGAGTTCGGCCTGCGCCTTCTGCATTTCCTCCTGCACACGGCTCGCCATGCCCAGAATATCGTTGAGATCCTTCATCTGCGGTCACTCCAGTTCTGATCCTGATCCGGCTCGACGAATGTCGCGCCCGGAAACGCATTCATCACCGCCGCGACGACCGGCGCCTCCCGCAGCGCATCTTCATGCGCCTGCCGCGCCGCCTGCTGCTGCTCGCGCAGGCTCGGCTCTCCGGGCGCGTCGGTCGAGGAGACGGTCCAGGGCTCGCCGGTCATATCCTTGAGCGCCGCCGCGACCTGTCGTGGGAAATCGGCATCGAGCGGCTGCAGGATGCGGAATTCCAGCACTGGCGGAGCATAGCGCACCGGGCTCACATAGTCATGCATCTCGGCGCCGAGGCGAGGAAAGCGATCGATGAGCGCCGCCACAAGCGTGCCGAAATCGGCGGGAAAGAGCGGTTCGGGCGCGGCTTGAGGCGCGGGCGTCGGCGCCACGACGGCGGACTCCGAGGCGCCTCCGCCGGCCGCAAGCTGCGGCGCGCCCGCCACGCCCTGCGCCGCCGCCGGAACGCCGTCCCGGATCATCCGCGCCAGATCGAGCGGATCGGGCATCGTCGCGGCATGGACCAGCCGCAGCAGCGCCATCTCGCAGGCCGCATGCGGCCGGGCCGCCGCGACCACCTCGGCATGGCCCTTCAGCAGCAATTGCCAGAGGCGATGCAGCACCGGGAAGCTCAAAGTCTCGGCCCAGCCGGCGACGTCCGCCCGCTCGGCCTCGGGGAGCCGCTCCAGCCCCGCCCCGCGCCCGGCCTTGGCCGTCGTCGCGGCATGGATCAGGTCCAGCAGCGCGTTGATCGTCGCGACCGGCTCGACGCCGAGCGCTTCCTGCTCGGCCAGTGTCGCCAGCAGCGCTGGCGCATCGCCGTCCAGAATCTGATCGAACAGCCGCCGCGTTGCGCCGCGATCCGACAAGCCGAGCATCTCGCGGACCTGATCGGCCCCCACTTGCGGCCTGCCATCGACCAGCGCGGCATGGGCAATCGCCTGATCGAGGATCGACTGGCCGTCACGCGCCGACCCTTCCGCCGCCGTCGCGATCAGCCGCAGCGCGTCCTCTTCGGCCTCGACGCCTTCTTTCTCGCAGATCATGCGGAAATTGCCGACGAGCAGATCGACCGGGATACGCCGCAGGTCGAAGCGCTGGCAGCGCGACAGCACGGTGATCGGCACCTTGTTCACTTCGGTCGTCGCGAACAGGAACTTCACATGCTCCGGGGGCTCCTCAAGAGTCTTTAGCAACGCATTGAAAGCATTGCGCGAGAGCATGTGAACTTCGTCGATGATGTAGATCTTGAAGCGCGCCGAGACGGTCGCATAGCGCACCGCCTCGATGATCTCGCGTACATCGTCCACGCCGGTATGGCTGGCGGCGTCCATCTCGATCACGTCGATGTTCCGCCCCTCGGCGATCGACCGGCACGGCTCGCAGACGCCGCAGGGATCGATCGTCGGCCCGCCCTGCCCCTCCGGGCCGATGCAGTTCAGCGCCTTGGCGATCAGCCGCGCGGTCGACGTCTTGCCGACCCCGCGCACCCCGGTCATCAGGAAGGCGTGCGGCAGCCGGTCGCGCTTGATCGCGTTGGCCAGCGTGCGCACCATCGCCTCCTGGCCGATCAGCTCGGCGAAGGTCTGCGGACGATAGGCGCGCGCCAGCACGCGATAGCCGCTCTGCCCGGGAGCGACGGCCTTCGGCGCCGGCGGTTCGCCCAGGTCGAAGCCCGGCCCGAGATCCATATCGTCTGGGGAATCACTCATTGCTCACCGATGTAGCGATTGATCGCTCACTTGTTTAGTGGCCAGCCCAGGAACGATGCATCACCCGGCGACCTCCGGCCCCGGCTCCGCCCGGTCCCCCGGCCACAGCAACGGAATCCCGATCCCCACCAGGATCAGTGCCATGCCGGCGAAATGATAGCCGTGGATCGGCTCGCCCAGGATCAGCGCGGCGAGCAACGCGCCGAACAACGGCTGCAGGTTCACCACATGCCCCGCATCGCCCGCCCCGATCGCCTCGACCGCGCCATTGTAGAGGAAATAACCGAGGATGGAGGGGAAGAGGATCACATAGGCGATGCCCGCCGCCACCGGCAGGCTCAGATGCACCGCCCGGCTCTGCAACTCGTGGATCGAGAAGGGTGCCATGCAGAGCGCGCCGATGAGGATGGTCAGCGCCATGAAGCTGAGCCCGTCGATGGGCGGCTTGAGCCGCAGCAACACCGTATAGAGCGACCAGAGCATGATCGCGACCAGCACCAGCAGGTCGCCGATGTTGAAGCGCATCGCCCGAATTGCGGCCGGATCGGCGCGCAGGATGATGATCGCCACGCCCGCCGCCGCCAGCGCGCAGCCGGCGATCTGCGCGATCCGCGGTTTCGTGCCGAAGAAGATCCGGTCGAACAGCAGCACCAGCGCCGGGATCGCCGCCTGCACCAGCAGGGTGTTGGCCGCGGTGGTATATTGCAGCCCGGAATACATGAAGGCGTTGAACGAGCCGACGCCGATCACGCCGAGCAGCAGGATCGCGGGCCAGTGCCGCCGGACAACCGGCCAGTCCGCCACGATCCGCCGCCGGGCCAGCGGCAGGGCGATCAGAGCCGCCCCGCCCCAGCGCAGGAAGGCCAATGTGAAGGGCGGTACGTCGGCGCGCATCGCCCGCGCAACGATGCTGTTGCCGGACCAGATCAGCATCACGAAGGCCAGCAGCAGATAGACGGTGCGGCGCGAGAGAGTCTGCAAGCACGAAGCCTTTCGGAAGGATCGGCCGCCTATGAGCCGCGCTCCGCTGCAGGGCAAGCAGGCGAGCCGACCGATGTTGGCTGTCCTACACGCCGAGCGCCATGGCATGATTCCCGCCTTGGTCGATTCTGTCACTCAGTGACGCCCGTTTCGCCGTTTAAATATTATGAGACCCTGTGACCTTCGTGAACTTCGAACGAAAATTACGCGCTCCAGCAACATTATCTACCCCGGCTTGCATTTGCCGACGAACCGGCATCTACTCCCGCTATGAAAAATTGAGGGAAACGCGCATCTTATGACCGCAGCCGAAGCGACGCCGACGCTCACCATTGTCGACCATGCCGACACGGCCTTCTTCGGCCATCCCAAGGGCCTCGCCTATCTCGCCTTCACCGAGGCGTGGGAGCGCTTCTCCTATTACGGCATGCAGACGCTGCTGGTGCTCTACATGGTCCAGTATCTGCTGCTGCCCGGCCATATCGAGCGCATCGCTTTGTTCGACGCGTTCCGGACCCTCCCGCTGTATCGCGGCCTGGACGGCCAGCCCCTCGCGTCGGCGATCTTCGGCACTTATGCCGCCTGCGTCTATTTGACGCCGATCGCGGGCGGCTTCATCGCCGACCGGCTGCTCGGCAAGCGGCTGACCGTGCTCGCCGGCGCGATCATCATGGCGCTCGGCCATTTCCTGATGGCCTTCGAGCTGAGTTTCCTCTTCGCTTTGCTCTGCCTCATCATCGGGTGCGGCTGTCTCAAGGGCAATCTCGCCAGCCAGGTCGGCGCCCTCTATGGCCCGGCGGACCTGCGCCGCGCCGACGCCTTCCAGATCTACTATCTCGGCATCAATGCCGGCGTGATCATCTCCTCGCCGATCGTCGGCACGCTCGGCCAGAATGTCGGCTGGCACTGGGGCTTCGGCGCAGCCGGCGTCGGCATGCTGATCAGCCTGTGCATCTACATCGCCGGGCAGAAATATCTCCCGGCCGATCATTTCCGTGCCCAGCGCAAGAGCGCCGCGAGCGCCGCGCCGCGCGAGCCGATGACCCGGCGCGACTGGCTGGCGCTCGCCGCCGTCGTGCTGCTCATCCCGGTCATGGCCGTGGCGATCGTCCCCAACAACCAGATCTTCAACGCGTACCTGACCTGGGGCGACGAGCATTTCGATCTTCAGTTCTTCGGCTGGCGCTTCCTGTCATCCTATCTGATCACAATCGATTCGATCGTTTCGGTCAGCTTCCTGCTGATCGTCTCCCTGTTCTTCCGCTGGTATGGAAAGCATTGGCGCGAGCCGGACGAACTCACCAAGATCATCATCGGCTCGCTCTTCTCGATCGGCGGTGCGCTCTGCCTGTTCATGGCCGCCGCGACCACGCCCGCCGGGCACAAGATCAGCATGGTCTGGCCGATGATGTTCGAGCTGAGCAACTCGATCGGCTTCGCGCTGACCCTGCCGGTCAGCCTCGCCTTGTTCGCACGGCTCGCGCCCAGGGCGCTCAATGCCACGGTGCTCGGCCTCTATTATCTCGCCTTCTTCGGCGCCAATGCGCTGGTCGGCTGGGTCGGCGGCTTCTATTCGACGATGCCCACGACGCTCTTCTGGCTGATGCATGCCGGGTTCGCGGCGGCGTCGGGCGCGGTGTTCCTGCTGTTCAAGCTGTTCCTGGCGAAGCGGCTGATGGGCGCGCCGGAGCCGGGCGTGGACCCGCTGCGGACATGACCAAGTCCCGGCTATATGTGGGTGGTGGAAGCCGGAACGACCCGCGGCAAAATCGTTGTGGCTGCTTCCGTCAGGATCTGACCAGGTTGGCGACGACCACGTCCGCCCGACTTCCGGGGGCGCATATGACGGCGGTCCGGTGAAAATGCAAGGGAGGCATGCATGAGCGCCAGAAGCGATCCGTCCCCCAAAGGCCGCGTCATCGGCCTTGGCGGCATCTTCTTCAAATCGCGCGACCCGGCCGCGCTTGCCGCCTGGTATCGCGATGTGCTCGGCATCGGCATGGAAGGCTGGGACGGTGCGATGTTCGCGCCCGGGCCCGACGGCCCGCCCTTTCAGCTCTGGAGCCCGTTCAAGGACGACAGCGACTATTTCGCGCCCTCGTCCCACCCCTTCATGCTCAACTTCGCGGTCGACGATCTCGATGCCTTCCTCGCCCGGCTGGCGGACAAGGGTGTCGAGCCGCTCAGGCGCGACGACGGCGATGACAATGGCCGCTTCGCCTGGATCCTCGATCCTGACGGCACGAAGCTCGAACTATGGGAACCAAAGACAGACTGACGGGACCGATCAGAGCCCCTGCATGTTCCGGCTTTCCGCCGGAATGCGCACGGTCAGCGTCTCCATCGCCGCGGTGAGCACGATCTGGCAGGAGAGCCGGCTGGTCCGGGTGGTCGCGGCGGCGAGATCGAGCATGTCTTCCTCGTCCTCGCTGGCGCGCGGCAGCTTGGGGAAGTCCGCGGGGTCGACGATGACATGGCAGGTCGAGCAGGCCATCTGCCCCTCGCACGTGCCCTCGAGCGGCTGGCCAGCGGCCTGCGCCACATCCAGCAATATGTCGCCCGGCGCCGCCTCGACTTCCTGGACATGCTCGCCATCCGCGCTGACGAACCGCACCAGGGTCATGCCGCTGCCTTCTGCAGGGCCACCGCCGCGTTGATCAATGCCGCCGCCTCGTCCAGCTCGGCGATGGTCGTATAGCGCCCGAAGCCCATGCGCAGCGAGCCGCGCGCCTCGCCGTCAGTGAGGCCGATCGCCTTGAGCACGTGGCTCGGTCTGCCCGATCCGCTCGCGCAGGCCGAGCCCAGCGACAGCGCGACCGTGCGCACGTCGGACATGAGGCGCGACGCATCGAGCCCCGCGTGCCTCACGTTGAGATTGCCATGATAGCGCGCATCGGCCGCGCCGTTCAGCTGCCAGTCCGCGAAGAGATGAAGCGCGTGCCCCCACAATGTCTCGACATGATCGAGGTCGGCCACGCGGCGCTCGGCCGCAATCTGCGCGGCGACGCCGAAGCCCGCGCACAGCATCGGCGACAGGGTGCCGGGACGGATGCCGCCCTCCTGCCCGCCGCCATGCATGAGCTGGGGCAGATCGATCCCCGCGCGCAGCCAGAGCGCACCGACACCCTTGGGCCCGTGCATCTTGTGTGCCGTCACCGCCACCAGGTCCGCATCGGGCGCGGCATATTTGCCGAAACCCTGCACCGCATCGCACACCACCGCCACGTCGCTCGCCCGGGCGATGTCGATCAATGCATCGATCGGCTGCCGCACGCCAATCTCGTTGTTGACCTGCATCACGGCCAGCAGCGCGGCGCGTCCGTCGATCGCCGCCTCGGCAATGTCCAGATCGACCAGGCCATCGGACCCGACCGGCAGGATCACCGGCTCGAATCCCTCATGGCGCAGCGCCAGCACCGTATCGAGCACGGCATGATGCTCGGTCGCCAGTGTCACGACGCGGCGCCGCTCGGGCGCGCTGTTGCGTGCCGCGCCGACGATCGCGAGGTTGAGCGCCTCGGTCGCGCCACTGGTGAAGATGAGGCGCCCGTCGCGCTTGCCCATCGCATCCATGATGCGCTCGCGCGCCAGCTCGACATCGGCGGCGGCGATGCGGCCGATGCGATGCGCGCTGTTCGGATTGCCGTAATGGTCCATCGCCGCAATCATCGCTGCGGCGACTTCCGGCGCAAGCGCCGTCGTGGCCTGATAGTCCAGATAGATCATATGTTCTGCGTTCCCGTGGCGAGGGCCTGCCACTGTGTGCGAAAGGCGTCAATCTCCCGAGCCTGCGTGTCGTGCCCCATAGTGACACGGATGACCTCACCGGCTGCTGTTTCGTCCCAGCCCATCGCCGCAAGGACATGGCTCGGGCGCAGACTGCCGGACGAACAGGCGCTGCCTGCCGACACCGCGAAGCCCGCCATGTCGAAGCGAATGAGCTGCGCCTGCGCCGAGACGCCGGGCATGCGATAGCTCGCGATCGTCGCGAGACGCGGCGACCCTTCGGCCACGATGTCGCCGCCCGCCGCCTTGATCGCGGCCTCGAGCGTCGCGCGCCAACGCGCCGCATCAGCCAGCCAGTCGCGCGGCGCCTCCAGCGCGGCCGCGAAGCCGAGCGCCAGCGGCATCGCCTCGGTCCCGGCGCGATAGCCCTGCTCCTGGCCGCCCCGCGCTTCGAGCAGGGCGAGATCGCGCATCAGCAGCGCGCCTATGCCGATCGGCCCGCCCAGCTTGTGGGCGCTGATGGCGATGAGATCGGCACCCTGCGGCAAGGCCAGCTTGCCCGCCCCCTGGCTGCAATCCGCGAACAGCAGCGCTCCCGCGCCATGCAGCCGCTCGGCATGGGTATCGAGCGGCTGGATGACGCCCGTCTCGCTGTTCACCTGCTGGATCGCGACCAGCGTCCCGGGCGCGATCTCATCGGGCAGGACGATCTGCCCATCCGCCTCAACCGCCAGTCGATCCACGGACGGCACATGACGCAGCACTGCATCATGCTCGCTCGCCCCGGCCATGACGCCCCGTGCCTTGGCCGGCCCAAGCGCCAGCGCGATCGCCTCGCTCGCGCCTGATGTGAGGATGACATGCCCGTCCCAATCCAGCGCCCGCGCGATCCGGCCGCGCGCCGCTTCAAGCGCAGCGCGCGCGGCACGGCCTTCGGCATGGGGAGAGGATGGATTCGCCCATCGCGCGAATCCATCCAGCATCGCCGCACGCGCCTGCGGCAACAGCGGCGTCGTGGCGGCATGGTCGAGATAGATGCGGGGTTTCATTGCGTCCTGAAGCGTCGAGCGGTCCTGTATCGCAACCCCATACAGCAACATTGCGAAATGTCGCCTTTGACCTATATAAGCCCCCATTCCGTGCGCGTCAGCATCCCTGCTGGTCTCGCCCCATTCTAGCTTCCAGGTGCCATGCCAGACGTCATTTTTCCAGGCCCGGAGGGCCGTCTCGAAGGCCGTTTCAGCCCGCCGCCCCGTCCCCGTGCGCCGGTCGCGCTGATCCTGCATCCGCATCCGCAAGGCGGCGGCACGATGAATGATCGCATCACGCAGGCGCTCTACAAGACCTTCGTGAAGCGCGGCTTCGCCACGCTCCGCTTCAATTTCCGTGGCGTCGGCCGCAGCCAGGGCGTGTTCGACAATGGCATCGGCGAGTTGAGCGACGCGGCCTCCGCGCTCGATTGGGTGCAGAGCTTCCATCCCGAAGCGCAGACCACCTGGATCGCCGGCTTCTCGTTCGGCGCCTGGATCGCGATGCAGCTCCTGATGCGCCGCCCGGAAGTGCGCGGCTTCATCTCGGTGGCGCCGCCCGCCAACATGTACGACTTCTCCTTCCTCGCCCCCTGCCCGGCCTCTGGCATCATCGTGCAGGGCGTGAACGACGAGGTGGTCTCGGCCCAGTCGGTGCAGAAGCTGGTCGACAAGCTGCGCACGCAGAAGGGCATCACCATCCATCATGACGAGATTCGCAACGCCAATCACTTCTTCGAGCATGAGCTCGACCAGCTGATGATGAGCGTCGACAATTATCTCGACATGCGCCTCGCTCCGGATTCGCCGATCCGCTGATGCTGGTGCTGGCCGGTTCCATCCGCGTCCCCGTCGACAAGCTCGAGGCGGCGCGGCCGGTCATCGGACGGATGATCGCGGCGAGCCGCGCCGAGGAAGGCTGCCTCGCTTATCATTTCGCCGAGGATCTGCTGGAGCCCGGCCTGATTCGCATCTTCGAGGCGTTCCGCGATCAGGCGGCACAGGAGGCCCATGCCGCCAGCCAGCACATGAAGGACTGGCGCGCGACCTGGCCGGACCTCGGCATCAACGACCGGCAGATCATGCATTATGTGGTGTCCGGCTCGCACGAGAGCTGAGCGGGCGCGCTTTCAGGCTACCTCTTCCACCGGTCCCCGCCGCGATTTCAGCGCGACCAGCACGCCCGACGCCCCGATGATCGCCATGCCGAGCAGGCTGACGGGATCGGGAATATGGTCGAAGACCAGCCAGCCGAGCAAGGACACCCACAGCAACTGCAGATAGCTGATCGGCGACAGCACCGATGCCGGCGCCTCGCGGAAGGCGGCGGTGAAGAGGAAATGGCCGAGGCCGCCATAGACGGCGAGGCTGGCGAGCAGCAGCGCCTCGAACGCCGTCGGGACGCGATCCGCCCAATACCATGGCAGCGCCCCGCCGAAGAGGATCGTCCCGACCAGCGCCGTATAGAACAGCAAGGCGATGGTGCGCTCGGTGGACGCCAGCAGTCGCGACAGGAGATTGTATGTCGCCGACGCCACCGCGCAGCCCATCGCATAGAGCACGCCGACCGCGTCCAGCCCGCTGCCCGGCCGCACGATCAGCACCACGCCGATAAAACCGAGCAGCGCGCCCGCCCATCCCCGCCATCCGATCGTCTCGCCCAGCAGCGGACCGGCGGCCAGCGCCACGAGGATCGGCGTCAGGAACACGATGGCGGAGGTCTCGGCGACCGGCATCCGCTTGAACGCCAGCACGACGAACATGGTCGATCCGCACAGGCAGATCGCCCGGAGCCAGACCAGCCCGGTCCGCTCGGTATGCACCATTTCCCGCGCCCGCCTCGGCCCGAAGAAGGCCAGCATCAGCAGCAGGTGACCGCCATAGCGGCACGCCGCGATCATCGGCACGTCGAAGCTCGCGGCGAGATATTTGTTCGTCGTGTCCATGCACGCGAACAGCATCAGCCCGACATTGAACAGCAGGATGGCGCGGAAGGGATGAGCGGCGGTCATCGGTCCCCCTGCTTTGAGGTCAGGCCGGAACAGGCGCAATCCCTATGTCGACATTCCAGGATCGCGTCTTGTCGCCGTGCGGGTGGCGCCGCGCATAGTGATGCTCAGCCGGCCAGTCCCTCGGCCATCTCCGCCAGCGCCAGCCAGCGCTCCTCCGCGGAGTCCTTCTCCGCCCGCGCCGTCTCGATCGCCGCGGTCAGCTCGGCGAAGCGCTTGGGATTCTTGCTGTAGAGCTGCGGATCGGAGAGCGCCGCCTCGTCGCGGGCGATCGCCGCCTCGATCTCCTCGATGCGCTTGGGCAGCAGCTCATAGTCGCGCTGGTCCTTGTAGCTCAGCTTCGCGGCCCTGGGCGGCGGCGGGGCGACATCGGCCTTGGGCGCCGTCGCCTTCTTGCCGGCCGGCGTGCGGACCTGCCGCTTGGCTTCCCAGTCCGCGTAGCCTCCGACGATGACGTCGACCTTGCCGGAACCGTCCAGCCCCAGCGTCACCGTCACCGTCCGGTCAAGAAAGTCGCGGTCGTGGCTGACGATCAGCACCGTGCCCTCATAGTCGGCGATGACTTCCTGCAGGAGGTCGAGCGTCTCGAGGTCGAGATCGTTGGTCGGCTCGTCGAGCACCAGCAGGTTGGATTCGCGCGCAAACTCGCGCGCCAGCAGTAGCCGCGAGCGCTCGCCGCCCGAGAGCGTGCCGACCCGCGCATCGACCAGCGCGGGATCGAACAGGAAGTCCTTGAGATAGCTCAGCACATGCTTCTTCTGCCCGCGCACTTCGATCCAGTCGCCGCCCTCGGCCAGGATGTCGCGCACGCGCTTGTCCGGCTGCATCAGGCTGCGCTGCTGGTCGATGACGATACCGTCCAGCGTCGCCGCGCGCTTGACCGTGCCGCTGTCCGGCTCGATCTCGCCGGTGAGCAGCTTGAGCAAAGTCGTCTTGCCAGCGCCGTTGCTGCCGACGATGCCGATCCGGTCGCGCCGCTGGATGCGCAGCGAGAAGTCCTTGATGATCGTGCGCTGATTGTCTCCGGCGCCAAAGCTCTTGGTCACATGCTCGGCGGTGATCACGCTCTTGGTCTTGCTGTCATCGGCGGTGACGGCGAGCTTGGCGGCGCCCTGCGGCCCGACCATCGCGGCGCGCTGCGCCCGCATCTCCCACAGCTTGGCGAGGCGGCCCTGGTTGCGCTTGCGCCGCGCGGTGACGCCGCGCTCCAGCCAGTGCGCCTCGATCTTCAGCTTGGCGTCGAGCCGGTCGGCATTGCGTGCCTCCTCGGCATAGACCTTCTCCATCCACGCCTCGAACCCGCCGAAGCCGATCTCCTGCCGGCGCAGATTGCCCCGGTCGAGCCACAGCGTCGAGCGCGTCAGCCGCGTCAGGAAGGTGCGATCGTGGCTGATCACCACGAAGGCGCCGTTGAACCGCCCCAGCCAGTCCTCCAGCCAGTCGATCGCCGCGATGTCGAGATGGTTGGTCGGCTCGTCGAGCAGCAAAATGTCCGGCTCGCTCGCCAGCGCCCGGCAGATCGCCGCCCGGCGGCGCTCGCCGCCCGAAGCCGTCTTCGCCTCGCGCGAGAGGTCGATGCCGAGCTGGTCGGCGATCGCCTCGACCTCGTGCAGGGCGGGCGCGCGATCCCCGGACACCGCGAAATCGCGCAAGGTCGCGAAGCCGCTGACGTCCGGATCCTGCTCCAGCATCACCACATTGGTGCCCGCGACGACCGCGCGCTTGCCCTCGTCCGGCTCGATCTGGCCGCCGATCAGCTTCAGCAAGGTCGTCTTGCCCGCGCCGTTGCGCCCGATCAGCGCCAGCCGGTCGCGCGCGCCGATGGTGAGGTTGAGCCCGCGGAACAGCCAGGCAGTCCCCTGATTGAGGCCGAGATTTTCATAGGAAAGAAGTGGCGCTGCCATGATGGCGCGCTAAAACAGATGCGGAGGGCGGGGGCAAGGCTGAACGCGGCACGACGATCAGGTCAGGGGGCATTCACCCTGTCTCATCGATAGGTCGCTCCATCGAGTTCACAACAGAAGGATGCCAAGATGATCCGCTCACCTCTCCTCCTCGCCGCTGCCGCCGCGCTTGCGCTCCCGGCCGTCGCGTCCGCCCAGCCCCAGCCCGGCGCCGGGCCGATGATCCCGGCCGCCGGCCCCGTGCTGCACCTCACGATCAGCGAATCGATCGAGAGCACGCCCGACATGGCGACGATCAACACCGGCGTGCAGACCCGCGCCATGACCGCCAAGGAGGCGATGAGCCAGAATGCGGTGCAGATGGACCGGCTGATCGCCACGCTGATCAAGGCCGGCATCGAGCGCAAGGACATCCAGACCAGCGGCATCAATCTCAATCCGCAATATGATTATGGCAACCGCACCGATGGCCAGAACGGCCCCAAATTCCTGGGCTACGAGGCCAGCAACCAGCTCACCGTGAAGGTCCGCAAGATCGACAAGGCGGGCGACCTTGTCGACGCGATGGTCGCGGCCGGCGCGACCAACATCAACGGCCCGAGCTTCGGCATCGCCGAGCCGGAGAAGCTGCTCGACCAGGCCCGGGTCAAGGCGCTCAAGACCGCGCAGGACCGCGCCAATCTCTACGCGCAGGCGACCGGCTTCCGCAGCGCGCGGCTGATCGGCATTTCCGAGGGCAGCGACCGGGCGGGGCCGATCATCGTGAGCGCGCGCGCCATGTCCATGGATGCGGCGCAGACCAAGATCGAGCCGGGGCAGATCTCCACCTCGATTTCCCTCGGCGTCCAATATATGCTGGAGCGCTGAACGGGGGAAAAATGAGCCATTCAGCGCGTGTTCAATGCATGGGGATTATCCGATCCACATGATGTTTCGTTTCACTCTCCCGATTATGGGCGGGCTGCTCGCGCTGACCGGCGCGGACATGCCCGCCTCCGCCCAGCGATTCCAGCGCGGCGAGGACCAGCAGGATGCCCGCAAGGCGATGCTCGACGGGCAGGTCATGCCCTTCTCCGTCATCAAGCGCCGCGTCGAGCGGGAGATGGACGAGGCCACCTATGTCGGCGTCGCCCCTCCCCCGCGCGAGGGCATCTACCGGATGCAGTTCCTGCGCAAGGACGGCAAGGTCGTCTGGGTTGATGTCGACGGCAAGACCGGCAATATCATCGCGCGGACGCGCTGAGCCGCGCGCCAATCATCGGAAAGGAAGACCATGCGCCTGCTGATCGTCGAGGACGAGCCGACCCTGGGCAAGCAGCTCAAGTCCACGCTGGAAGGCGCTGGCTATGCCGTGGACCTCGCCACGGACGGCGAGGACGGACACTTCCTGGGCTCGACCGAAAGCTATGACGCGGTGATCCTCGACCTCGGCCTGCCCGAGATCGATGGCCTCACCGTGCTCGATCGCTGGCGCAAGGAGGGCAAGGACACGCCCGTCCTCGTCCTCACCGCGCGCGACAGCTGGTCGGACAAGGTCGCCGGGCTGGACGCCGGTGCCGACGACTATCTCGCCAAGCCCTTCCAGAGCGAGGAACTGATCGCTCGGTTGCGCGCGCTCATCCGCCGCTCCTCGGGCAATGCCTCCTCCGAGCTGATCGCGGGCGACGTCCGCCTCGACACCCGCTCGGGCAAGGTCACGCTGGACGGCGAGCCGGTGAAGCTCACCGCGCAGGAATATAAATTGCTCTCCTATCTCATGCACCACAAGGGCAAGGTGGTGAGCCGCACCGAGCTGATCGAGCATATCTATGATCAGGATTTCGACCGCGATTCCAACACGATCGAGGTGTTCGTGACGCGCATCCGCAAGAAGCTGGGCGCCGACGTCATCTCGACGATCCGGGGGCTGGGCTACAGCCTGGACGATGTCGCTGGCTGAGGGCGAGCCATTTGGTGACGCCCTCTCCCTTTCGTCATTCCCGCGTTCGCGGGAATGACGAAAGGCCATAGGCAGTGAGCACGCCGCCCGCCTCGACCACCGAGGCGCCCGACCCCGCCGGCGCCACGCGCAAAAGCCGCAGCACGGGATCGCTCAGCCGGCGCATCATCGGCATTTCGGCGCTGTGGATCGGCATCCTGCTGATGGGCGGCGGGCTCGCCCTCGATCGCGTGCTGACCAATGCCGTCACCAATAATTTCGACGATGGCCTCTCTTATGTCCTGACCGCGATGATCTCCTCGGCCGAGGTCGGGCCGGAGGGGGAGGTCTTCTTTAACCGCCCGCTCGCCGACCAGCGCTTCCTGGAGCCGGCCAGCGGCCTCTATTACCAGATCAGCGGCACCGGCCACGAGGACTGGCGCTCACGCTCGCTATGGGACCGCGCGATCCGCGTGACGCCGGAGATGATCGCCAGTCCCGGCGAGGGCATCGATAACGAGCAGTTTGCGGAGGAGCCGCTGCGCGTCATGGCCCGCACCGTCATCCTGCCCGGCAGCAATGTGCGCTGGATCTTCATTGTCGCGCAGGCGCGCGAAGGGCTCGATGCGCAGATTCATTCGCTGCGCCAGACGCTCATCAACAGCTTCGTCGCACTCGGCGTCGGGCTCATCCTGCTGGCCACGCTGCAGGTCTTCTTCGGCCTTCGCCCGCTGCGCCGCATCCGTCAGGAGATCGCCCGCATGCGCGCCGGCGAGAAGAGCCGCGTGACCGCCGCCCTCCCGCGCGAGGTGCAGCCGCTGGTGGAGGAGCTCAACGGCCTTCTCGCCCACAACGAGCAGCAGGCGGAGGAGGCGCGGCGCCATGCCGGCAATCTCGCTCATGCGCTCAAGACGCCGCTCACCGTCGTCATGAACGCCGCCACTGTCCACGATCCCGAGCTCGCCCCCATCGTGATCCGCGAGACGGCGACGATGCGCCGTCAGATCGATCATCATCTCGCCCGGGCCCGCGCGCTCGGGCGGCGCGGCGCGGCGCAGAGCCGCACCGAGGTCTGGCCGAGCCTGGAAGCGGTCGAGCGCGCCGTCGAGCGGCTCTATCCGGAGGCGCGCATCGATCGCGACGGCACCCACACCGCCAGCGTGCGCGTCGAGCGGCAGGATCTCGACGAGCTGCTCGGCAATCTCGTCGAGAATGCCGCCAAATATGGTGGCGGCAGCGTGTTCGTTACGGTGGAAGCGGCCGGGCCGTGGGTCGACATCCTCGTCGAGGATGACGGCACGGGCATTCCCGAGGCGGATCGCGAGCGCATCTTCGATCGCGGCGCCCGGCTCGACAGCGGCAAGCCCGGCACGGGTCTCGGCCTCGCCATCGTGCGTGACGTGGCCGAGATTTACGGCGGCACCGTCACGCTCGGCGAGAGCGAGGATCTCGGCGGGCTGCTGGTGACGCTGCGCCTCCCGGCCGGCTGACCCGCCGACAAAAAAAGGGCCCGGATCGACCGATCCGAGCCCCTCACCATCTACGTCCGGATCAGGCGAAGCTGACGGCCATCTTGCGGCGACGCATCGAGGCGCCGACCAGCGCGAGACCGCCGATCATCATGCCCCAGGTCGCGGGCTCGGGCACCGCCGCCGTGTCGAAGTTGTAGGTCGTCGAACCCGTGGCCGTCGTGAACGTCACATTGTCGACAAAGGCATGGTAGCCCGGCAACGCACCGCTGCCGGCACCGACGCTGAGGCCGGCGACGAATGCCGAGCTGCTGTAGGTCGAGACCCAGTCGGCGATCGACTTGAGCACCAGCGAGTTGCCCGGGCCCGTCTCGTTCGGGCCGATGCCGGCAACATACTGCCAGAAGACATCGGACGAGGTGGTGCTGTACCACGCGCCGGCGGGGTTCGTGTTGGCGAAGCCGTTCGTGCCGGCGTTATAGACGCCTTCCCAGATCAGCTCGCTACGCTGCGCGCCATCCTGGACCAGGAGGCGCAGGGCCGGCGTGTAGGTCAGGCGGGCGCTGTCGGCGGCAACCTGCCAGTCGAAGATCAGGCTCTGCACCTGCGAGACCAGACCCATGTTGGTGGCGGGGGCATATTGCACGCCCGTCTGCACGCGGGTGCGGTCGCCGGTCAGCTCGAGCGACGCGTTGCCCGAGCGCGGTGCGGCCGTGGTGATCGCGACGGTGCCGCTATTCTCGCCGGGCAGCACGCCCCAGGTCGTGCCAGCCGGGACCGGCAGGCCACTGATGTTGGAAATGATCTGCGTCGCCGCGAACGAGGGCGACGCAATGAACGCACCGGCCGCAGCCAGCGTAACAAGTGCAAGTTTATTCATGACAATTCCTCCCATTGATCATGCAACTGGGAGAATGAATGAACGATCGTTTATAATGAAAGCCGATTAACTATCTTTTGTTCTATTCCGCAGAATTAACCACATAACTTAATTATATCCGCGTGCAAATGGTTACATTTTGATACATCTCTGTTATTTCAGTAAAATATCTTCCTCGATCAGTCATCGCTTAAATGGAGCCGGCCGCGCGAATCACCGCGGCCGATCGAACGAGGTCAGGATCGGGCATTCCCCCTCACCGGAATGGGCGCATTGCCGCGCGAGATCCTGCAAGGCGGCGCGCGCCCGCTGCAAGTCCGCGATGCGCACATCCAGCGCCGCGATCTGCTCGGTCGCGAGCGCCTGTGCCCTCGCCCGGTCGTCATTGGCGTCGAGCGTCAGCAATTCGCCGATCTGCTCCAGCGTGAAGCCCGCGCCCTGGGCGGACCGGATGAAGCGCAGCCGTCGCAGATGCGCGTCGCCATAGCGCCGGATGCCGCCGCTCAGGCCATTGCCTCCGCCCCGCGCCGGCACCTCGATCAGCCCGCGCCGCTGATAGAAGCGCACGGTCTCGACCCCTACCCCGCCGGCCCGGGCCAGCGTCGCGATCGTCATGTCGGCCATCCCTTGACTCCGTACTATGGTACGGACCCCATATGAGGGCCATCGCAGCCAGAACAAGGACCGCCCGATGGCATCGCCCCAGACACACGCGCCCAAGCGCGCCATCCTCTACCGGATGGTCATGCCCACCCACATCTGCCCTTATGGCCTTAAGGCGCGCCACCTGCTGCGCAGCAAGGGCTATGCGATCGAGGATCACTGGCTGACCACCCGCGCCGAGACCGACGCCTTCAAGGCGGAGCATGGCGTGCCGACCACGCCGCAGACCTTCATCGATGGCCGGCGCATTGGCGGCTATGACGATCTGCGCCGCTTCTTCGGCCTGAGGGTCAGGGATCCCGCCGCGACCAGCTACACGCCGGTGATCGCCGTGTTCGCCGTGGCGGCGCTGATCGCGCTGGCGATCGACTGGCTGACCGCGACGCCGCTCCTCGGCATGACCACGGCCGCGCGCTTCATCGCGCTCTGCATGGTCCTGCTCGCCATGCTCAAGCTGCAGGATCTCGATCGCTTCGCCACGATGTTCCTGGGCTATGACCTGCTCGCCCGCCGCTCCGTGCCCTATGCCTATGCCTATCCCTTCGCCCAGCTCGGTGCGGGGCTGCTGATGCTCACCGGCCTCCTGCCCCTGCTCGCCATTCCGGTCGCGCTCATCATCGGCGGCATCGGCGCCGTCTCGATCTACAAGGCGGTCTATGTCGAGAAGCGCAGCCTCAAATGCGCCTGCGTCGGCGGCGGCAGCAATGTGCCGCTCGGCTTCGTCTCGTTGACCGAGGACGTGATGATGGTCGCCATGGCCCTTTGGATGGCGGCGGAGCTCCTTGTCTGACGAACGGACTCGAGAATGAAAGTCGCGACTTCCGTGAGCGCAACCTCTCGTTGGCGGCGGAATCCTGTCCTGCTTTGCCGCCGAAGGTTTAACGAAACGGGGATAGCGATATCTGTCCATGATATATGTCATTATTCTTGCCGGCTCCCTGTGATCTGCTGGGCGAATGGGCCGCTTGCCGATCCGTTCGCGACAATCGACGGTCAGACCTCGCCCGGCCGTCTGCCTCGTCCCGCTCCTGACGGTCGCGGGCATGCTTGCCGCCGCGCCCGCTTACGCCGCGCAGGACGAAGACCTCACCGACCTGTCGCTCGAGCAATTGATGAACGTCGAGGTGACCAGCGTCTCCAAACGTCCGGAACGGCTCGGCCAGGCGGCCGCGGCGATCTTCGTGATCAGCCAGGACGACATCCGCCGCTCGGGCGCGACCAACCTGCCCGACATCCTGCGCATGGCACCCGGCATCGAGGTCGCGCAGGCCGACGCCACCCATTGGGCGGTCAGCATCCGTGGCAATAACGACATCTATTCCTCCAAGCTGCTGGTGCTGGTGGACGGCCGTTCGATCTACTCGCAGAACTTCGCGGGGGTGTTCTGGAATGTGCAGGACATGCCGCTGCAGGACATTGCCCGCATCGAGGTGATCCGCGGCAGTGGCGGCGCGCTGTGGGGCGCCAATGCCGTGAACGGGGTGATCAACATCATCACCAGGTCGCCCGAGGACACCCAGGGCTGGATGGCGAGCCTCGTCGGCGGGACCCGCTCGGCGGACGTGGCGCTGCGCTATGGCGGCACGCTGTCCGCCACCGCCAGCTATCGGATCTGGCTCAAGGCCTCCAGCCATGGCGACAGCGTCACCACCACCGGGGACGAGGCCGGCGACGCGGCCAGGCAGATCCGCGCGGGCTTCGACGTCAACTGGCAGCCCTCCGTGGCGGACGAGCTGCGCGTTCAGGGTGAAATCTACTCGGAGCGCAACGACGCGCGGGTGACGCTGCCGATCCTCGGCGCGCCGCCCAGCGCAAGCGCGATCGTCGAGCGCTTCAGCGGGGGCCATGCGCTGGCGAACTGGCGCCACGATCTGTCGGCCGGGTCCGACATCACCGTGCAGGCCTTCTTCGACCGCGCCTACACCGGAGAACTGCTGGGCGGCATGCGCAGTGACACCTATGACATCGAAGCGCGCCACCACTTCACTTTGGGGGGGCATCACGAGATCGTCTGGGGCGCCGGATACCGTTACGTGAAGTTCTTTCAGTCCCCCAGCCCGTACCTGAGTCTCGTCACTCCGCGGACATCGATCCGGACGGCAAACATCTTCGCGCAGGACACGATCACCCTGTCCCCGAAGCTGCAGCTGATCGCCGGGCTGAAGCTGGAGCATACCAGTTCCACCGGCCTTGAATATGAGCCCACGCTCCGCGCCGTCTGGTCGCCCCGGCCCGGCAACACGATCTGGATCGCCGCCTCGCGCGCCGTGCGCGTGCCGTCGCTCAGGGAGCGGCTGACCCGCCTCGATCTCGCCGCCACCCCGGACAATCCGCCGGTCCTCATCCAGGCGATCGGCAACCTCGATCAGCGTTCGGAGCAGGCGATCGCCTTCGAAGCGGGCTATCGCACCACGATCACGCCCGATCTGAACCTCGATCTCGCGGCCTACTACACGATCTACGATGATCTGGGGACCTCGACGACGCGGGCGCCTCAGTTCGTCCTGACGCCCTCCCCGCCCCATCTCCTGCTCACCGTCGACCTCAACAACCTTGCCAGGGGGCGGACCTATGGCGGCGAGATTTCCGCGCACTGGCAGGTGACTCCGGCCTGGCGGCTCTCGGCCAATTACGACCTGATGATCGCCCATGTGACGCCCGCCCGCCCGGACGTGACCCCCCTCGCGGACAACACGCCGGGCAATAGTCCGCGCAGCCAGATCCAGATCAGGTCACGGCTCGACCTGCGCCGGAACGTGGAGCTGGATCTGGCCCTCCGTCGCATCAGCGCCCTGTCGGCTGTCGATACCGGCGGCACGCCCTCGACCATCCCGGCCTACACGCAACTGGACGCCCGCCTGGGCTGGCGGGTGGCGGACCGCCTCGATATCGCTTTGATCGGCCAGAGCCTGCTGGACGCGCGGCATCGGGAATATGGCCCCAGCATCTATCGCCTCCCCAGCGAAATTCTCCGCTCCGTGCGCCTCTCGCTCTCGGCCGCGTTCTAGCTGTTTGATCCCGGATTTCAGGCGCGTCTGGATGTCTGACCGGAATGGGTATGACCGAGCTTGCCCAACATGTCTCGGAAGCGAGGCTCCTCGCCAAGATGTTTGAAGGCGGGATCAACGGCAAGGGCGGAGATTGGCTGGGCGCGTTCAGCGAGGGCGATTTCCAGCCAATCCAATGCGTCGTTGGTCGCATTGTGTGCGGCGTAAATGGTGGCGATGTCGAAGGCCGAGACATAACGTCGATCGCGCGCGGCACGAAGCTCATCCAGACACAGTCTCGATTCCACGTGTCTTCCCGCAAGCGCCAGTGCTGCCGGCAAATCGGCAGCACTGCCGATCGTTTCCCCGCTGCGGAGATGGAAAAGCTCAAGCGCCCGATCGACATCGCCTAAACGCAACCAGCTGCGCCCGAGCAGGGACTGCGCGTGGGCGAACTGGGGGGCAAGCTCTAGCGTCGCTTCCGCTTGCGCGATCGCCTGGTCATATTCCCCGGCATAATAATAGGCCATCGCGATATTGGCGCTGACATTGGCCGCCAGAGGCTCGATGGCCTGTGCCCGGCGGAGATCGCGCAATGCGTCCTCGAATCGCCCGGCACAGATTGCCTGGAGCGCTCTATAGTGAAGCGCCACGAGGCAATCCGGATTGAGATCGAGAGCACGGCGGTAACATCCGTCGGCAGCGGCAAAATCGAATTCGAACATGGTATAAACGTGGCCCAGCTGGGCGTGCCCGTCCGCCAGCGTGGCGTCAGCCTCTATCGCGGCGATGGCTGCGGCATGCGCCTTGGGAAACACATCCCGCGGCGCAGCCAGCCCGAAGACCCCCAGCAGCGCGTATCCACCCGCGACACAGGCATGGGCGAGCGCGAATTGCGGATCGATCTGCACCGCTTGTTGGAGATGATCCAGACCACGCCAAAGGGTCGCGCCACCCGGCCTGGTCAGCGCGGACCACCCAGAGACGAAGAGCTGGCTCGCCTGCGGGCTGGCACTCAGGCGTCGGGAAGATAGGCTCGGCTCGACCGGCTCGAGTGTTTTGATTTCAGCGACGAACCGGTAGCCCCGTCTGGCCTCCGTAACGATGAAGCGGTTGTCGCTGGGATTCTCGCCGAGGGCATTGCGAATCGCGGAGATGCATTTGGCGAGGCTGTTGTCTTCGACCGTGACGCCGCGCCAGATCGCCGCCATCAGCTCCTCTTTAGAAACCAGAACGCCGGAGCGGACGGCAAGGTAGATCAACGTATCAAGGGGGCGGCCCGACAGAGTGCTTGGCACGCCGGTCGCGCGATCCGTCAGCCGCCGCCGGCGAACATCAAGCAGGAAGTCGCCGAATGCCAAAATCTGGGTCTGGGCCGGTTGCATTTCAGATTTCAGGGTTTTTCACACCGTTAGGTCTCGTGACGGTCTAAACCCGAGCCAGGAACCTGTCGAGCCATTCGGCAGGCACAGGCTCTGCAAGGCCGCCCAGCTTCGATCGGGGGAGACAGCATCATGGTCCAGTCGCCAACAGGAACCGGCTCGCTGCGGCCGGTGCCGATGGCCGCCGCTGGCCTCTTCCTTTACTTCGCATTGGCTCTGCTGCTCATGCACGCTATTCGCCCGGACTATACGATCGTCGATCACATGATCAGCGATTACGCGGTCGGACGATGGGGATGGATCATGACCAGCGCCTTTGTCGCGATGTCTCTGGGCTGTCTTGCGCTGGCGATCGGCTTGTTTCACGATGGGTCTAAATCGTGGCTCGGCCGGATCGGCGCCGCACTTCTGCTCGTGACATTCGCCGGTCTTGTCGTGACCGCCCTTTTTCCAACCGATCTCGAGACAGCCCCATCGACCCGAACAGGCGACATCCATGCCATCAGCTTTCTGGTGAACGTCGTAAGCATTTTGGTTTCGACGCTGTGCCTGGCCTTCAGCTATCGCGGCGATCCACGCTGGCGACGTCGCTTCGGGCCAGCGCTCATATTTGCAGCGCTCCTCGTCGTCGCCTTCGTCGCGCAGTACCTGACATTGCACCGGGGCGCGCCCTACGGGATCACCAACCGTCTTTTTGTCCTGGTCTTGGTCGCATGGCTCATTTCAAACAGCCTGTGGTTGACCGCAATCCCTGCCCCGCAAGGTGCGACCGATCGCGGCTCAAAGGTCTGAGAGGCGGCTATGGCGAGGGAACGGGCAACAAAGGGATTTCTTTGGCTCGCCGCATTGGCTGGCGGTCCGCTGCTAGGCGCGAAACTGTTCGACCTTCTGGTGCTGGCCGGGGCCTGGAGCGCCAATCCCCCGCAATCCCTTGCGATGATGCCCTACGGCAAGGCCTGGCCCGTCGACACCGGCATGTTCTTCATTCCCTTTTCGGCCGGGTTGCTGATCGCCGGGTTCGGCGCGCTGGTCGCAGGCTGGAAGACGCCTTGGCGTTACCGCTGGCTACTCTGCATTCCATCCATCGGCATTCTCACTTTGCTGATCCTGACCGTCGTTGCCTTCTGGCCGATGAACGCCGCACTCTATTATCACGGCGTCGGCTCCCCGCGGGATAGCATAACCGACGCGCAATCCGTCGCCATGGCGCGTCTGTGGGTGCAGCTGGACTGGGTTCGAGTGGCGGGAGCGACCGCCGCCTTCATCGCCGCGCTTAGGGCGCTGACCCTCCCATGGCCGAAGGAGGTCGCCGCAAGCGATCCCGTGATCGTCCGCGTGCTGCTTGCTCTCGCACTGCTGGGCGTTGCCATGTTCGTTATATGGTTCGTATCGAACATCTAGGCCGCGTGGACAAATTCCTACTTCGATGATTGTCCGCTCTTAAGCGCCGACAATCGAGGCAGGATGGCTGAAAAGTCGTGGTTTACGGAAAGGCAGCTTCAGAATATCCGATGGACCAAAGCGGACGGAGCGCTATCACCACGATGAACCTTGGGAGCAGCACTTGAGCGACAGTTTCATTTGCTCGATCTGCGGGCAGGAGCACATCGGTCTCGTGACCGACTGGGCCTATAAGCTCCCACACGAAGTATGGGCGATACCCGAAGCCGAGCGTAGTGAGAAAGCTCGCTTCAATAACGATCTCTGTCAGTTCGACGAACGCAATTTCATCCGTTGCGTGCTCGACATGCCGTTTGCCGAAGCGTCGGGCAATTTTGGTTGGGGCGTTTGGGCGGAAGTCGATTGGCCGACATTCGAGCGCTATCTTGAGCTCTATGACGAGGACGGAAACTCGGAACCAACCCATTTAGGCAAACTCGCCAACGCCTTACCAGCCTATTCGGGATCGCTGGGCACTCCCGTTGTTATTCAATTCCGCGACCCGTCGAAGCGTCCGTCACTCTATCTGAAACCAGGCGATGAGAGTCGTTTGGCACTGGAGCAGCGAGCGGGCATCAATGAAGCTCGTTACCACGAGATACTGAACATCATCGGGCAGGCCTGAGCGGCAGCTTTCGGGGATTATCCCATCGTGCTCAAATGACCGCAATGGCGTCGCGTCCTGACTGTCGGCTTCCGGGGGAAAATGCCGGATAGCCGTCGTTCGAATTGTCCACGCCACCCAGGGACGTTCAGCGACGGTCCGCCCACTTGCATCGAACTCGCTGCTGCCTGACGGCGGTCATCCGTTCAGGAAATCATCGAGACCCCGGATGTCGACTTGAGGACCTCCCGGCCTTCCCTCCACGCGCGCGGCTGAAATGGCGTAGAGAGCGGACATACGGCACCCTTCGTCAGAGGACGGGCCGTGACACCGCCTTCTTATCGTAAGAGCCGATCGTCGCCGCTCCCGAACCCCGCACCCGCATTCATCCGCGCAGCCTGCCCGCAGCCGTCCGGCTCCGAACAGAAATCGAAGATGAAACGCCCCTACTTCCCCCGCTTCTTGCGGTGGCTGTCCAGGTCAAGCACGTCATTGTCGACGCCTTCGGGCATCAGGCCGAGGCGCCGGGCGACTTCCTGATAGGCTTCGACCTCGCCGCCCAGGTCGCGGCGGAAGCGGTCCTTGTCCAGCTTCTCGTTGGTCGTCATGTCCCACAGGCGGCAATTGTCGGGGCTGATCTCGTCGGCGAGGATCACGCGCGCGAAGTCGCCGTCCCAGATCCGGCCGAACTCCAGCTTGAAGTCGACGAGGCGGATGCCGATCGCCGCGAACATGCCGCACATGAAGTCGTTCACACGGATCGCCATGTCGGCGATGTCGTGCATCTCTTCCTGGCTGGCCCAGCCGAAGCAGGCGATATGCTCTTCCGAGACCATCGGATCGCCGAGCGCATCGTCCTTGAGCGTATATTCGATCAGGGTGCGCGGCAGCTGCAGCCCTTCCTCCAGGCCGAGCCGCGTGGCGAGGCCACCGGCCGCGACATTGCGCACGATCACCTCGAGCGGGATGATCTCGACCTGGCGGATCAGCTGCTCACGCATGTTCAGGCGCTTGATGAAGTGGGTCGGCACGCCGATGTTCGCGAGCAGGGTGAAGATATGCTCGGAAATGCGGTTGTTGAGCACGCCCTTGCCCGAGATCGTTCCCTTCTTCTGGGCATTGAACGCGGTCGCGTCATCCTTGAAATACTGGATCAGCGTGCCGGGCTCGGGGCCTTCGTAAAGGATTTTCGCCTTGCCTTCATAGATTTGGCGGCGACGGGACATGGGCGGGGCCTACTCGTGAACTGGAGCCGAAAATCAATGCCCCGGCGGCGCGAATCGGCAAGGATCAGCGGACGCCGGGGCAATCGCCATTCCCGATAGCCCAAGGCGGCCGGAAGTGCAATTTTCCGCGCGTGAGATGAGAGTGGCGCGCGCGCGGCGGAGCGGCTAATGCCGTTCAGCTTGCTGACAGTCGGAGGAGCGTAGCGGGCCGCTGCCGAGCCAGTCCGACCTCGTTTGGTGATGCTCGCAACGCGGAAAATCCTGCCTGATGACCTCGCCCATCTTCTTCGATGCCACCGGACGGCGCAGGCGCCTGGTCGGTCGCGCCACCGCGTTGCTCGTCCTGCTCGTCCTGCTCTGCGCGGCGGTCTTCGCGGCGACCCTCGTCAATGTACCGGCCGCCTCGCCATTGCAGTTCGGCCATGAGCGCGAGCAGGCCCTGCCGTTCCGCACGCATGTCGCGCGCCTGCGTCACCGGGTTCAGCGGCTGCTCGGCGCCAACGGGCATAGCCGCGCCGCGCCCGGCAAGCGCCTGACCGTCGGCTTCTACGTGCCCTGGGACAGCGAAAGCGCCTCGTCCCTGCGCGCGCATTATGACCAGCTGGACTGGGTGGTCGCGGCCGAGGGTGTCGTCGATCTGACCCATGGCCGCCTCGTCACGCATCAGGACGGGCCGCTGCGGGCGATGCTGCGCAGCCGTCTGCATCGCCCCAGAGTGATGCTGATGGTGCAGAACATCGCCGCGGGCCAGTGGGACGGGGCGGGCATGATGCGGCTCTTCCAGAACCGCGCCGCGTCCGACAAGCTCATCGACGATACCATTGCCGCGGTCGTCAGGACGCGCTGGCAGGGCGCGGTGTTCGACATCGAGAATCTGCCGGATCGGGCGCTGCCACTCTATCGCGCCTTTCTCGCCCGCGCCCATGCGCGTTTCGCAAAGGCGGGCCTCACCCTCGCGCTCACCGTGCCGGGCGGCGAGCCGGCGTGGGACATGCGCGCCTTCGCGGCGGTGGTCGATCAGCTCATGCTGATGGATTATGACCAGCATTGGCAGGGCGGGGAATCCGGACCGATCGCCTCGCAGGACTGGTTCGCGGCGCAGGTCGCCGAGGCGCGGGAGAAGGTCCCGGCGCAGAAGCTCATCGTCGCGCTGGCCAGCTACGGCTATGACTGGCACGACGGCATCGCGGACGCGCTGACGATCGGCGAGGCCTGGCTGTCCGCGTCCGACAGCGGGACGACGCCGACCTTCGATCCGGCGAGCGGCAACAGCGGCTTCGCGTTCGACGATGATGGTCACAGGCATGTTGTCTGGATGATGGACGCCGCGACGAGCTGGAACCAGCTGCAGCTCCTTCACGGCGTCGGCGGCGTCGCGCTCTGGCGGCTTGGCAGCGAGGATCCGGGTTTCTGGGAAGCGCTCGCCGCCTCAAAAGAGCATCGCCCTCCCCGTTTGGGAGTGATCGCGCCGCCGCAGGGAACCGACGTCGAAGGGAGCGGCGAGCTGCTGCGCATCAGCGCGCTTCCCACGGGCGGTCGTCGCGCGGTCGGCTTCGGGCAGGACGGGAGCGTGATCGCCGAGCGCTACACGACACTCCCCACGCCCTATCGCGTCACACGCACCGGTGCGGCCGATCGCCGCGCGATCGCCCTCACCTTCGACGATGGTCCCGACCCCGACTATACGCCGCGCATCCTCGATGTGCTGGCCAGCAAGCATGCGCCGGCCACTTTCTTCCTGATCGGCGAGAATGCCCTCGAGCACCCAGAAATCCTTCGCCGCATCGTCCGCGACGGGCATGAGATCGGCAATCACAGCTACACCCATCCGAATATGGCGGAGGAGACTGCTCTTGGCACGACCCTCGAACTCAATGCGACCCAACGGCTGATCGAGGCCTATACCGGCCGCTCGACCCGCTTGTTCCGTGCGCCCTATTTCGGTGATGCCGAGCCGACGACGGCCGACGAGCTGGTGCCGGCAACCATTGCTCAGCAGCACGGTTACACGATCGTCGGGCTGCACGTTGATCCGGACGACTGGAAGACGCCTGGCGTCCAGGCAATCATCGACGCCACGATGCGCAAGGTCCACGCCGCCAATGACGAGCGCAGCGGCAACATCGTGCTGCTCCACGACGGCGGCGGCAATCGCGATCAGACGGTCGCGGCGCTGCCGATCATCATCGACCGGCTGCGCGCGGAAGGCTATCGGATCGTCCCCGTCTCCCAGCTTGCCGGCCTCTCGCGCGATGCGGTGATGCCGATCGTCAAAGGCAGCGATCTGCTCGCGGTGCGGGCCGATGTCGGTTTCTTCCTCGTGCTCGCCATGATCGGTTATGCGATCCGCTGGCTCTTCTTCTTCGCCATCGCGCTCGGCATCGCACGTGCCTTGCTCCTGACGACGCTCGCGCTGATCGACCGCAAGGCCAGCCACCGCGCGCCGACAAACGCACCGCAGCCGAAGGTCTCGGTCATCATCCCCGCCTATAATGAGGAGAAGGTGATCGTCGATTCCATCACGCGGGTGCTGGCGAGCGACTATCCCGCGCTGGAGCTGATCATCGCCGACGACGGCTCCAAAGACGCGACCAGCGCACTCGTCGCCAGGCATTATGGCGCCGATCCGCGTGTGCGCCTGCTCACTCTCGTGAATGGCGGCAAGGCGAGTGCGCTCAATCGGGCGCTGGGCCACGCCAGCGGCGAGATCATCATCGCGCTGGACGCCGACACCCAGTTCCTGCCCGACACGATCGCCAAACTGGTACGCTGGTTCGCCAATCCGCGCATCGGCGCGGTCGCCGGCAATGCGCGCGTCGGAAACAAGGTCAATCTGGTCACTCGCTGGCAGGCGATCGAATATGTCACCGCGCAGAATGTCGAGCGGCGCGCGCTGGATGCGCTGAAGGCGATCACCGTCGTCCCCGGCGCCGTCGGTGCCTGGCGCCGTGCCGCGCTCGACGAGGTCGGAGGTTATCCCGAGGATACGCTCGCCGAGGACCAGGATCTGACCATCGCCATCCAGCGCCTCGGCTGGTGGGTGGAATATGATGTCGAGGCGATCGCGCTCACCGAGGCGCCCGAGACACTGCGCGCGCTCGGAAAGCAGCGTTATCGCTGGTCGTTCGGCACGCTCCAGTGCCTGTGGAAACATCGCGAGGTGCTCAAGAAAGGCCGCCCGCGCGGCCTCGCCTGGTTCGGCATGCCGCAGGCCTGGCTGTTCCAGATCGTCTTCGCCGCCTTGTCGCCGATCATCGATCTGGCGCTGCTTCTCTCAATCGTCGGCACAATCATCCGTGTCCACCAGCATGGCTGGGACCAGACCCAGAGCGACGTGCTGCGCATGGGGGTCTATTGGGCCATATTCGTCTCGGTCGATCTGATCGCGGGGTGGATCGCCTATCGTCTGGAGCCAACCAGGCAGCGCTTTCCCGGCCTGCTGATGATCGCCCAGCGCTTCGTCTATCGCCAGCTCATGTACGGCGTCGTTCTGCGCTCGATTGCCGCCGCGCTGCGCGGCCGCGTGGTGGGCTGGGGCAAGCTCGAGCGCACGGGCAGCGTCACCGTCACCCCGGCCGGCTGAAGCCGCGCGGACCTGCCGGTTTCGCTTATTGCAGCGTCGCAACCAGCGCCTGGACCTCATCGTCCTCGGCCAGGTTCGGATGCACGACGCGGCGCACTTCGATCGCAGGAATCGGATCGACATAAGGCAACCGCCTGAGCCCTGACGATCCGCCGATCCGCGCCGCTGCCGCACCGAAGAGAGGCAGGATGCCCTGCCCTTCCAGCGTCTGCTCTACGAGCAGTCTATAATCGTCGCTCTCGACGACGAATGGCAGCTTGCCCAGGCCGCCTTCCGCGAGACATGCCTCCAGCAAGGGTCGCAGACGGTTGCCCGCCGTGAAGCTGACCAGCCCCTCCAGCAACAGATCCTCGCGGTTGACAAACTCGCGATCAGCCAGGCGGTGACTGGGCGCGACATAGAGCGCCCATTGCTCACTCCAGAGATAGTCGGAGGGGAATACGCGGGTCTCGCCGAGCGCATAGAAATAGGCGATCGAGATGTCTCCGGTTGAGAGGGCCAGCGCAACGCGATCTGCCACAAAGCAGTTGAAGTCGACCGAAACCGGCCGATTGGGAAAAGCGTCCTCGAATGCGGCGAGCTTGTCCTGAAAGCGCGCAAGGATGGACGCGTGCGTGCCGATCATGATCGGCTGATCGCTCGGCACCGGCGGAATGGCGGCGTGGGGGGCTGGCTTCGGTTCCACCGGCATTTCCGGCGCGATAGCAATCTCGACCGGGCGATGCTCGGCCGGAATCGGCAATGGCACGGCGGCCTGCGCAGCCAGCTTGGGCACAGGCCGTCCTGTGTCCTGCGCCACGAAATCGCGCATGTTCGAAACCAGCGCGTCGCAATCGGCCAGAATCAGCCGCGCTCGGCCCAGCGCCGCCTCGCCCGCCGCGGAGAGCCGCCCCTTCCCGCCCCGTTCACGATCGAATAGGCTGACGCCCAGCCGAGCCTCGAGCTGCTTGATATGATCGCTCACCGCGACCTGCGAGACGCCCAGCGCGCGCGCCGCCGCTCGGAAACTGCCCTCACGCGCGATCATGTCGAGCGCTTCGAGCTGACGCAATGTGATCCGATCCATGGCGAACAGGTGCTGCTTATCGGAGGGCCTGTCAATCGTGGGCTGACGACATTGTCTCGATGGCCCTCTCGAGCCAGTCCCGGAGTTTGCGGGCCTCGGCGAGCCCCACAGCCGCAACACCATCCGGATCCCAGACGGTCAGAGTCAAGATGCGCTCATTCAACCACCTGGCTGTGAACTCCGCGCACGCCATTTCCCCAAGTTCGCTCGGATAGCGCGGATCGCTCGGGAGAATTTCTTCATCCATCTCATAAGCTTACATGGCGATGAGACTGACGCAACCCATCATGGTGGGCCAAGCAACGACAAAATGGGAGTCATGCTGGAGCGGGTAGCGGGGATCGAACCCGCATCACAAGCTTGGAAGGCTAGTGCTCTACCATTGAGCTATACCCGCGCGTCCAGGAGCTGGCGCTTGCCACAGTGTCGCGCGGCAGGTCAATGGGGTTGCGGGCCGGCCAGCCAAAGCAATCGACTGCAGGTCCGCCCCCCCTCTCTTCCGGCCGGCCTGCGGCAAATCCGCCCCAGGAGCAATTTTCTTGCTCATATCACCCGCCTTCATATCATGATTAACCGGCTGACAACCCTGTCTGGCCCATGACTGGGCGATGGACCGGGGCCGGAATGAATCAACCGTGACTGTCATAGGCGGCGCAGGCGGCGCGCTGCTTGCGGGCCTCGTCTATTTCATCATTGCCGCTGCGACGATCAGGCTCACGAACAGCCATGGCGGCATCGCGCCGATCTGGCCTGCCAACGCCGTCCTGCTGGCTATGGTGTTGCTGCGACCTCGCCGCGAGACCGTCCTGCTCATCGTCGCCGGCATGATCGGCAATGGTCTCGCCGTCATGGCGACGGGCGGTGGTCTGCCTGATCCCTTTCTCTATGCCGGGTCGAATCTGGTGGAGCTCGTCGTCGCGACGCTCGGTCTGCGATCCGACACCAAGCAATATCTCCGCCATGAACCGCGTTCGATAGGCCATATGCTGCTCTGGTCGGGCCTGCTTGCGCCTGCCGCCAGCGCCTGTTTCGGTGCCCTGACAGCCTGGTATCTGTTCGGGCATTCCATCGTTGCAGGCTATCTGCGCTGGTTCCTGGCCGATTCTCTCGGACTGCTAATCTTCACGCCCTTCGTGATGACCTTGCTCAGCGGGGATTTCCAGCGCGGCATCGCCGAGATGGACTGGAAGCGCCGCGGCGAATTCGCCGGCCTTCTCGCCCTTACCGCGCTGACGACGTGCCACGTCTTCCTCTGGGCGCGTTATCCTCTGCTGTTCCTGGTCATCCTCCCGATGATGCTGACGACGTTCCGCGCCGGCTGGCTGGGCAGCAAGATCGCGCTGACGATCGTCGCGGTCATCAGCGGCGGCGTGACGATAGCCGGCCTCGGCCCGATCGCGGCGCAGACACCCGATCCCGACGTGCAGGTGTACGGTGTGCAGATGTTCATTGCCGCGATGCTCCTGCTCCAGTTGCCAATCGCCGCCGCCCTCGCCAAGCACAGGCAACTCGTCCAGATGCTGCAGGACAGCGAGCAGTCGCTGCGCCTGCTGGCTTCCCGCTCGCCGATCCTGCTGATCTCCTTCGATCTTGATGGCATTTGCAAACGCGTCGTCGGTACGAGCGACGTGCTGCTCGATCGCGATCCGGCGACCCTGGTCGGCGCCTCCTTCGCCACCGTGTCGCAGGAAGGGCAGTATGAACTGCGCCGCGCCCATAATGATGCGCTCGACGACGTCTCGCAGAGCCACACCGCCGAGTTCCGGACCGTCAAGGTCAACGATGCATGGCTCGAGGCGGTGTTCCGTGCCCATTTCGACGAGGATGGCCGCTGTGTCGGCACAATCGCCACCATCCACGACGTCACCACGCGCAAGAACCAGGAACTCTCCCTTTCGCGCACCGCAACGACGGACAGCCTCACCGGCCTGCTCAACCGGGCGGGATTCCGGTCGCGGCTCGACCATGCCCTGCTGAACGCGGCACCCGGCGCACTCAGCGTCGCGATAATCGACGTCGACCGCTTCAAGTTGATCAACGACAACAGGGGGCATCAGGTCGGCGACCTCGTGCTGAAGGAAATCGCGCAGCGCATCTCGGGACAGGTGCGCACCAGCGACGCGGTCGGGCGGTTGGGGGGCGACGAATTCGTCATCCTCCTCGCGACGCCTCATTGGGAAACGGTGCAGGAAATCTGTGCGCGCATTGTCACGTCGGTCAATGCCGAACCGGTCGCGCTCCCCTCGGGCAACAGCCTGCGCACCGCCATCAGCTGCGGTGTATCGCGCTTCCGGGCAGGACTTTCGGCCGACGATCTGATCCACGAGGCCGACGTCGCGCTCTATGAAGCCAAACGCGGCGGCCGGAACCGGGTGGTCGCGGGCTAGCGCATCTCTCCCGATCGAGCACACTGGCGACAATTTGATACAAATTCGCGTGTGTCCGACAAAATCCGGAGACATATCGCGTCTACACCTTTGACTCGGCGCCCTCCCCCTGTTGCGCCGACTTAGGTGAGGAACGAACATGTCGCATCGCCCCCATATGCTTCTCCTGGGTGCCGGTCTGCTCTCCCTCGGCGCCGCCGCCCTTGCCCAACCGCCCGCCCCTCCTCCGGCTATGCGGGGAATGGGCGGGCCGGTCATGGCGCCGCCGGCCAACCGCGCCGAGTTAAAAGCCCAGCTCGAGCAGCGCTTCGACGCCACCGACGCCAATCACGACGGCACCGTGACGCCCGAGGAGCTTAAGGCCAAGCGCCTGGCGGACCGCCAGAAGATGCGCGCCGAGATGCGCGATCGCATGTTCGCACAGCTCGACACCGACAAGAATGGCTCGATCAGCAAGGCGGAGTTCGATGCGGCGCACGGCCCCGGCCAGGATCACCCCGGCATGGGTAGCCCGGACGCGCGCGGCCCCGTCATGGATGGGAACGAGCATGACGGCCACGGCATGCGCGCGCATCGCTCGATGCGCCGCCATATGGGGCGCGGCGCGATGATGCATGACGGATTTGGCGGCTTCAAAGGCCAGCCGGTCACCAAGACGGCGTTCGTCGATGCGGGCCTCGCCCGCTTCGACAAGGCCGATACCGATCACGACGGCAAGATATCTCCCGCCGAACGTGACGTCGCCCGCAAAGCAATGCGCGACCGCTTTGCGCCGGCGAACAGGCCCGCGCCCCCGCCCCCGGGGCAATGAGGCTGCATGGCCGGTTCGGCGGGTCCACTGCCCGCCGGATCGGCCATGTCCCTGTCGCTTTTCCGCCCATCGGCAGCTTTCGGGCCAGGCGCTGCCGATCCCGCTTCCGCTCATCATCCCGCTTGCAAGATCGTCGCGATTGCGCACAAGCCGTTCGACCCCTTGCGCAGGAAAGCCCTGTCCGAATGTCCACCCGGCCCCACCTCCTCCTCGTCGATGACGAAGCCGCGATCCGCGAGCCGCTCGGTTCCTATCTCCAGCGCTCGGGCTTTCGCGTCTCGGAAGCCGCCAACGCCGCCGAAGCGCGCAAGATCCTTGCCGGCAACGCGATCGAGCTGGTCGTTCTCGACGTCATGATGCCGGGCGAGGACGGCCTCAGCCTCTGCCGCTCGATCCGCGAGCAGGGCGAGATGCCGGTCATCCTGCTGACCGCCCGCACCGAGGAGACGGACCGGATCGTCGGGCTGGAGATGGGCGCCGACGACTATGTGCTCAAGCCCTTCTCGCCGCGCGAGCTGGTGGCGCGGATCAAGACGATCCTGCGCCGCGCCGGCGGCGGCGGCACCACGCCCCGCGAGACGGCCGGCGGCGCGTCGCTCTACCGCTTCGAGGGCTGGACGCTGCGCGCCGACGACTGGACGCTGAGCGGGCCGGACGAGGTCGCGATCCCGCTGAGCACCGCCGACTTCCGCCTGCTCCAGGCCTTCGTGACGCATCCACGGCAAGTCCTGAGCCGCGACCAGCTGCTCGATCTCACCCAGGGCCGCGAGGCGCATGCGTTCGATCGCTCGATCGACAACCAGATCAGCCGCCTGCGCCGCAAGCTGGAGGATGATGCCCGCGCGCCCAGCCTGATCAAGACGGTGTGGGGCGGTGGCTATATGTTCGCCGCCGATGTGACGCGCGAATGACGTGGACCCCCATGGCCTTGATCGGCTGGATGCGGCCGCGCACGCTCGCGGGCCAGACGATCCTCGTCGTCGCCGCCTCGCTCGCGCTCGTCCAGCTCATCAGCTTCTCCCTCTATTATCTGACGCAGCGCAATCAGTGGATCACGGTCGCCGCCGCGCCGGGCGTGATCCGCATCCTCGAGGCGCTCGATCCGCGCGAGCCGGCCAATCCCTTCCAGCGCAACCGCGCGGTGCGCAGCCTCGGCGTTTCGACCGAATTGCCCCCGATGCGCGGCGACGATGCCCCGGAGATAGCCGCGCGGGCCGACGAGCTGTTCCGCACCGCCGGGCTGGTCCCGCTCGAAGTGCGGGCTGCCGTGGACGAGCCGCAGGGCCGTCGCCGCCTGCCGCGCATTCTCGGCCGCGCCAATGGCCAGTCCCCGCCGCGCATCCAGGTCCAGCTCAGCGTCAAGCTCAAGCCGGACCGCTGGGTGACGGTCTTCACGCGCGCGGCGCCGATCGCGCAGCCCATCTTCCAGCGCGTGGTCGTGCAGACCCTGTTCTTCTATGGCATCGTGCTGATCCCCCTGGTCTGGTTCACGCGCAGGCTTGCCGCGCCGCTGCGCGCCCTCACCTCCGCAACCACCCGTGTCGGCACGCCCGAGGGCGCGCCACCCGTCCCGGAGATCGGGCCGGACGATGTCCGCGGCCTCGCCACGGCTTTCAATGCCATGCAGGACCGCATCCGATCCATGCTGGAAGAGAAGGACCACATGCTGGGCGCGATCGGCCATGACCTGCGCACGCCCCTGACGGCGCTGCGCGTTCGCGCCGAGAGCGTGCCGGACGACCGCGATCGCGAGCGCATGGTCGCCACGATCGAAGAGATGCAGAGGATGCTCGACGATATCCTGTCGCTGGCCCGCGTCGGCCGTGACCGGGAGCCGCCGCAGCGCGTCGACCTGGCCGCGCTCGCCGATGCGGCACTCGATGACTTCGAGGACATGGGCATGCCCGTGGAGCGCAGCGAGATGCAGCGCGCAGTGGTCAACGTGCATCCTCGCGCCATTCGCCGGGCGCTCACCAATCTCATCGAGAATGCCGTGAAATATGGCGGCCAGGCGCATGTGTCGCTGCGCGTCGACAGGGACCGGGCAATCCTGTCGGTAGCGGACAACGGCCCCGGCATTCCCGAGGATCGCATCGAGGAAATGCTCCAGCCCTTCACCCGGATGGAAAGCTCGCGCAGCCGCGACACCGGCGGCACCGGCCTCGGGCTCGCCATCGTCCGCGCCATCGCCTCGGCCGAAGCCGGGCAATTCCAGCTGCGCAATCGCGCCGAAGGCGGCCTGCTGGCGGAACTTAGCCTGCCGCTGGTCCCCTAGGACGGATCGACATCCAGGTGTCTGAACGCGGCAGGGCCCTCCTTCGTGGAATGAGGTCATCCCAAACTTGTTTCAGCATGACGAAAAGAGGCAGGCAACTCGCTGACCATCGATCGCCTTGGGCCGCGTGGACGAATTCCAGCTGTCATGCTTGTCCCCTCTTAAGCGCCGGCAATCGACGCCGGATGGCTGAAAAGTCTTGGGAAGGCGGACCTTGCTGCTCCCACCGACGTCACCCCGGGCTTGACCCGGGGTCCCGCTGTTTTTTCACAAGTTCAGGCATAGTTCCCCGTTCCACAGGAGAGCGAGACCCCGGATCAAGACCGGGGTGGGAAGCTCGCCGGCCGCTTTTGATTGAAGGCGGTAGAAAGCTGACCTTGGCTATGACAGATCGGCGGCATGAGCGAACTCCCAGCATGGCCTGCCAAATTGACGCGGGAACAGAAAAAGGCTGTGAAGCAACGTAGCAAAAACTTTGACGCTGCGTTGAAAGGCGCGTCGCGGGCCGCTGGTTGGCGTTTCGCTCGCGGCGGAGTGTTCCGGCAGACTGGAGATTGGTTCATCAGCATACTGCCTTCCCTGCTTTGGGAGCGCGGCGCGCTTGTCCGCATGATGGTCAAGCCGATGGCTTTGGACCCGCTATTTTGGAACATCGTCGGTCTGAGTGAGAATGAGGCGCTGCCGCTATCCTTTCGAGCGACCGGCGCATGGGTGCTACGTCCACCTTCTACGGAGGGCCACGTGGGGCCGAACACAATGCAAGTGCAGCCACTTGCGACCGAGGTTCTTGACTGGGGCAATCGACGCGCCGCTGAGGCGCTGCAAAGCATATCCACTACATCGATGCTCTCCGCGCTGCCCGACGAAGAGCACCTTCGCGGGCAGTACCGCGCTTTGGCTATTTGCGTTCGCATCATGATGGATGATCTGGACGGAGCCGCTCGTCTTTGTCGCATAGCTGATCCTGCTATCCACCCTTTGATTCAGGAGGCTGGTGGTTTCACCACTCACAACAGCGACGGCTCAGTTTCCTCATTTCTCGACCAAGCCCGTGACTGGATCGCTCGCAATCGGCGGGAGGAGCTACGCTTGGCCTAGCTTCGTGTCGCCTTGGGTCTACTCTTTGGGAGGCCTTTCGGCTTTCCTACGTCCGCTTTGGCGTCGCCTCCCGACCGTCGGCTTTTGGGTCAAAATGCGGGATACCCGTCGTTCGAATTTGCCCACGCGACCTAGTGATGCCCGCCCTCTGCCTTCTTCGGGGTCGGCTCGCTTTTGCCGGGCGCGGCCTTGCCGCTCTTGACCTGGCTCTGGTTGATGATCGTCGCCCCGGTGGGCAACGCCGTCTTGCCGAGATCGATCTTGCGCAAGGCTTGCTCGTTGAGCGCGATACGTTCGTCGCGCATCATCCCGCGGCGGCGTTCGTCGAGTTCCACCTGCGCTTCGTCGCCCTTGGGATCGCCCGCGCCCGCGCCTGCGGCGCCCCGGGCAAGCTGACGGTCCAGCCCCTTGCTCCAGGCAAGGACGACCGACATGCGCCGGTTGCGCGGGTCATAAGGGTCCGCGGCCACGAAGGGTTCACGATCGGCGACGCCCTCGATGCGCAGGAAGCGTTGATTGCCAATGCCATTCTGCGCCAGCACGGCCCGCGTGGCCTCGGCGCGCGATGAGGACAGCATCCAATTATTCATGTTGCGCCCCGCCGAATAGGGCAGCCCATCCGTGTGGCCCGTCACGATCACGTCGTTGGAGACGCCGGCAATCACCTGGGCGACCTTCGCCAGCAGCTCGTGCGCCTCAGGCAGCAGCCTGTCGGTGCCCATCGCGAACATGGCGAAGTCCGCCTCGTCGATCAGGTCGATGCGCAGGCCCTCGCGCGTCTCGGTGAACTTGATGTGCTTCTTCAGACGACGCAGCGCCTTCTCTTCGAGAATCTTCTTCTCGATGACCCTCTTGAGCTGCTCGAACTTCTGCCGATCGCTGTTCTTCATGTTCTCGCCGCCCACGTCCTTGACGCCCGTGGCGTCGCGCGGGATCGTGATGGCGAGATTGCCCTCGCCACCAGTGGTCGGATGGTTGCCCTTCGAGGTCAGGCTGTCGCCGCCGAACAGGCCGTTGGAGCCGGCGCTGTCCATCTTCATCTGGACGAGTGTGGGGGTAAAATAGTCGGCCAGGCCCTTGCGCTGCTTCTCGGTGGTCGCGCCGAGCAGCCACATGAGCAGGAAGAAGGCCATCATGGCGGTCACGAAGTCGGCATAGGCGACCTTCCAGGCGCCGCCGTGATGACCGCCATGCGCTTCGGCAATGATCTTCTTGACGATGATCGGCCTTGGCTCGGGCTCGTTCGCGCGTTTCTTGGGCGGTTGCGCCATGATCTATCGTCCCCCGTTCCCGCGCTTAGCGACCGCGAAGCCCGTCGAACACCTCGGCGAAGGCCGGCTGGTTCGCATGGTTCAGGTTCGAGCGCGCCGCTTCGATGACCAGCGGCTGCGGATGGCCGTGGAGCGAGGCGATGATGATCTGCTTCACCACCTGGTAGATGGAGGCATCGGCCTCGATCACCGAGCGGCAGCGATTGGCGAAGGGATTGACCATGCCATAAGCGAGCAGAATGCCGAGGAACGTGCCGACGAGCGCCGAGCCAATCATCGCGCCGAGGATGGCCGGCGGCTGGTCGATCGAGCCCATGGTCTTGACCACGCCGAGCACGGCCGCGACGATGCCGAGCGCCGGCAGCGCGTCGGCCAGGCCCTGAAGATTGTCGGCGGGCTTGATCGCCTCGTGATGATGGGTCTTGAGCGCATTATCCATGACGTCCTCGACCGCGTGCGGATCGAGCGTGCCGGAGGAGACGACCACCAGGCGCAGCGTGTCGGCGATCAGATGGATCAGCGTGCTGTCCTTCATGAGCTTGGGATATTCGCTGAAGATCGAGGAGGCCTTGGGATCCTCGATATGCGGCTCGAGCGCGACGGGGCCTTCGACGCGCAGTGTCTTCATCAGCTTGCTGACGAGGAAGATGCAGTCGAGATAATCCTGCTTCTTGAACTGCGGGCCCTTGAAGACCTTCACAAAGCCGCCGAGCAGCGCCTTGAGGTCCGACCCCGAGTTACCGATGATCAGCGCGCCGACGGCGGCACCGCCAATGATGAGCATTTCGTGAGGCAGTGCATGAAGGACAGGTTCCAGATCGCCGCCGGTGAAGGCGAACCCACCGAAAACCATCAAGATCAGAACGACGAGACCAATACCTGCGAACATTCTATTCCCCGCGCGCTTTCGAGCCGTGGCCGATCCAGGACGGACCGGTCGCTTGCGCCCTGTCTAGAACGTCTCCCCTCAAACAGGGTTTAGGCTCAGGGTTACCGCGACTTTAAATATATGGGGGACTTCACCCCCTTCGGCTGCCCGAGACGGCCGAAAACCGGGCCAATCGCGCGATCGGCCCGGCGCACCCGGGAAGAAAAATGCGAAAAATATCCTGAAAGTCAGGAAATCAGATCGAAGAGCGTCTGCCGGTTGATTCGCGCGAAGGCCTGCTGCGCCGCTTCCAGCGTCGTCAGCTTCTGCTGCAGCTTGGTGATCGTCTCGGTGAGATCCGTGTCCTCGAGCGTCGAGCGTCGCTCGGTCAGCGCAAGGCTGTTGTCGGTCAGGCGATTGCCCATGTCCTCGATGCGCTGGGCGCGCACGCCCTGAAGCGATTGCGCCACGATGACATGGTCGAGCGCTGTGCGCGTGTCGGCCAGCGCCGCCGACCGATCCGCGTCCGTACCCGAGCGGACCGCCGTGATCGCATCGGACAGCACCTGGTCGAGACTGCGCGTTCCCACCGCATTGTCGGCGATGCTCTGCCTGGTTCCGACCGCCTCGATGGACAGGCCGGCGCCCACCGGCACGTTGACCGTGTTGGTGTCATCGAACACCGGCTGGCCCTGATAGTCGGTCTGGTTGAGCAGATCGTTGATGGTCTGGCGGATGCCTTCCAGTTGCTGCGCCACGGCCTCGCGGCCTGGCGACCCCTGCGAGGTCGAGGTGGAAGTGACCAGCAGATCCGTCACCTTGGTCATCAGCGTGTTGATGTCGTTGAGGTTCGCGCTCGCCTTCGTCGACCGTGAATCGGCGAAGGTGAGATTGCTCTGCCACGCCGTCGTGAGCGACTGCTGCCGGCCGACGAGCGAAATCTGCACCCAGTCCTGCGGATTGTCCGATGCCTGGTTGAGCTTGTGCCCGCTCGAGATCTTGCCCTGCTCGGTCGCGATCTCCTTGGACATCAGCTGCTGGCGGTTGATCTCGGCACTGATCGATTGGGAGGTGATGAAAACCATGACGCTGTATCTCTCGCTTGTGCCGTCAGACGACCTGGAAGATGGAATCCATGATCTGGTTCGCGACCTGGATGATTTTGGCGCAGGCCTGATAGGCCTGCTGATAGCGCAGGAGATCGGCGGCTTCCCGATCCAGATTCACGCCACTGACGTCGGCGCGCGCCGATTGGGCCATCTGGTCGCGACTGGAGGCGGCCGTCTGCTCGGCCAGCGTCGCGTTGACGACATTGGCATGAGACGAGACCAGGGCCGTCCATTTGTCTTCCATGCCGCCCGATCCCCGGATCGAGCTGATGTTGATCAGGTTGCCGTTGGCGACGCCGCTGGTCGAGGCACCGGCGAGATCGGCCGGATCGCTGATCAATACCTGGAGGTTGCTGGCGTCCGTGCCCGACAGCATCGGCTGGCCCGCCGCGCCGCCGGCCGTCTTGCCGGCGGTGTGCCAGGTGTTGACGTCGCTCACATATTGCTTGGCGAGATTGTCGAGATCGGTAAGCCGGTCGCGCGCTGTCTCGGCGCTGCTCACAAGGCCACCGAGCGAGCCGGAGGTCGGATCGGCGATGGCCGTGCCGCCGACCGAGAACTGGATCGTGCCATCCGTGTTGTGCGTGACGTCCACGCTCGACGCCGACACATTCTGGACGAGATAATCCGAGCCATATTTGACGTTGGCGACATCGTTCGCGCCATATTCGACGGTCACGTTGAGACGCTTCGACACCTCGGCCAGCGCCTGATCGCGGGAATCCAGCAGCGCGACATGGGCCGCCGTGCCGTCCGCCGAGCGGCGCAGGCCTTCGTTGGCGGCGGCAAGCTGCTTGAGCGCGTCATTGAGGGCTGCGGTCTCGTTATCGGCGCCCTTGCCGATGCCATCCTGGACCGCGACCATGTCCGTACGCGACTGCCTGAACGCCGTGTTGACCTGCTCGAAGGAGAAGAGGACATTGGTGCGCAGGGTCGTATCGGTCGGGTTCGACGCCAGGCGCTCGACGGCCGAGAACATCGCCGTCATGCGCTGGCCGACACCCAGGGAGCCGTCGTTCAGCGCGGTCTCGATGTCGCCCATCCACTGCGCGCGCTGATCCGCGCTGCCAAGGGCGGTGCTGGTGCTGCGGGCGGCAGCGTCGAGATAGTCGTCCTGATACCGCACGACATTGCCGATCATCACGCCGCCATAGGCCATGCCTGAGCGATAGTAGATCGTCGTGCCCGAGCCGGCGGGCGATTCCCGGATCTCGACGCCGCGCCGGCTGTAGCCGGTCGTGTCGGTGTTCGCGATGTTGTTCGAGATCGCGCCCATCGCCGCCTGATAGGCGCGCGCGCCGGAGACGCCGATCCCGTAAAGATCCGTCGCTGTCATGGCGTCTTCTTATCGAGCTGCTGGAGGATCAGATTGGCGATACCGAGGCCGCCCTGGCTGGCCATGCCATCCGCCATCTTGGCGTCCGAGAGCTCCTGGAACTGGTCGACGGCGCTGCTGCCGGCGATGTCCTCGCCCAGCCCCGCCTTGCGCATCGAGCCCATGAGCTGGCGCGTGAAGATCGCCTCGAACGCCCTGGCCGTTTTCGCGAGTTCAGCGCGCTCCCGGGCGCGCGCGTCCGGCTGGACGCCCGTGCCGGCCGAAGCCGTCGCGAGCGTCGCGGTGCCGGAACCAATGCCAGAAACTTGCGTCATATGATTTCCAGCTCCGCTTTCATGGCACCCGCCTGCTTGAGTGCCTCGAGGATTTCCACGAGATCCGATGGCGAGGCACCGACGGCATTCACCGCCTTCACAATATCGGACAGGGACGCCCCACCCTTAAATAGAAACATCGGATTCTTTTCTTCCTGAGCCGTGATGGCGCTGGACGGCTCGACCGCCGTCTCCCCCTTGGAAAAGGGCGCCGGCTGCACAATGCGCGGAGATTCCTTGACCGTGACCGTGAGCTTGCCGTGGCTGACGGCCGCCGGGCTGATCCGCACGCCGCCGTTGATCACGACCGTGCCGGTGCGGGCGTTGACGATCACCTTGGCCGGCGGATCAGCGGGCTTCACCAGGATATTCTCGATCAGGCCCATCATCATGATGCGCGCTTCGCCGCCCTGCGGCGCGGCGATCTTGATCGAGACGCCGTCCTGCGCCTTGGCGCGCTGATCGCCGAACGCGAGATTGATCGCGTCGGCCACGCGCAGTGCGGTGGTGAGATCGGCTTCGGCAAGGTTGAAGGTCAGGCTCGGGCTGGTCTCGAAACCGGTCGCGACGGCGCGCTCGATCGAGGCGCCACCCGGGATGCGGCCGGCCGAGGGCACGTTGACCGAAAGCTGCGAGCCGTCCGCGCCGGAGACGCCGAGGCCACCCACGGCCAGATTGCCCTGCGACATCGCATAGATTTCGCCATCGGCGCCGCGCAGCGGGGTCAGCACGAGCGTGCCGCCGCGCAGCGACTTGGCCTTGCCAAGCGCCGAGACGGTGACGTCGAGCCGCTGGCCGGGCTTCCCGAACGCGGGCAGCTCGGCGGTCACCAGCACGGCCGCGGCATTCTTGAGCGCGGGATTGACCCCGGGCGGCAGCGTGAGGCCGAAACGCGAGATCACGCCCTTCACCCCCTGCGTGGCGTAATCCAGGCTATCGTCGCCCGTGCCAGCCAGGCCGACGACGACGCCATAGCCGATCAGCTGGTTGGTGCGCAGCCCCTCGAAATTGCCAATGTCCTTGATCCGCTCGGCATGCGCCTTGGGCGCGGCGAGTTGCAAGCCGGCGATAATGACGAGCGCGACGAGCCAGCTCAGCATCCGGGTCAGCATTATAGGAAAGCGGGAAATCATGCCGGGATGCTCCGTCAGAAAGGGCTGATCATGGAGAAGAAGCGCTGCAGCCAGCCCTGGCGGCTCGCCCGGGCAATCTCGCCCTTGCCGGTGTAGGTGATGCGGGCGTCCGCGACGCGCGTGGAGAGCACGCGGTTGTCCGGACCGATGTCGGCCTGGCGCACCAGCCCGGAAATCTGGACATATTCGTCGCCGCGATTGAGCGTCAGCGCCTTCTGGCCGCGCACGAGCATCGTGCCGTTCGCATAGACCTTGGCGATCGTCACGGTGATCTCGCCGGAAAGCGCATTGGACTGGGCGGCGTCGCCCTTGCCCTTGAAGCCCTGGCTGCCGCTGGCGCCGACATCGCTCGCGCTGAACAGCTTGCTGAACGGGCCGGTGCTCGGCGGCGTCAGGCCGATGCTGCCGGAACGATCCGTATTGGCGCTGTTGCTCTTGGTCGCCTGGGTCCGCTCGACGAGCAGGATGGTGATGATGTCGCCGACCTGCGCGGCGCGGGCGCCGTTGAACAGCGCCGAGTAGCCGGCGCTGGCCTGGAAGATGGAGCCATTGGCATGTGCCGCGGGCGCCTCCTCGGACGAAAAGGTGGGCTGATAGGCCGGATCGGCCATCGGATCCTGCTTCTTGCCGAAGAGTCCGGCTGAAGCCGGCGTGGCGATGAGCGCGGCGATCGCGCCGAGGGTGATGAGCGTCTTCATGATCAGAGCTGCTGATTGACGTACTGGAGCATTTCGTCGGTCGCCTTGATCATCTTCGAGGAAATCTCATAGGCGCGCTGCGTCTCGATCATGTCGACCAGCTCTTCGACGGTATTCACGTTGGACTGCTCCAGCGTGCCCTGACGGATGGTGCCGCGGCCTTCGAGCCCGGCTGCACCAACCTGCGGCGCACCCGATGAGGCCGTCTCGACGAGCAAGTTGCCACTGATCGCCTGGAGCCCGGCGGGATTGACGAAGCGCGCGGTTTCGATCTGGCCCAGCTGGGTTGGCTCGCTCTGCCCGGCGAGCGTCGCGGACACGGTGCCGTCATTGCCGATGGTCAGGGCCGAGGCGCCTTCCGGCACCTGAATCTGCGGGACGAGCGGGAGACCGTCCGAGGTCGTGACCGTGCCGTCGGCGCTGGTCTTGAAATTGCCGGCGCGCGTATAAGCAGTCGAGCCGTCCGGACGCAGCACCTGGAAATAACCGGAGCCTTCGATCGCGAGATCGAGCGGCTGGTCCGTCGTCGCGAACGTGCCCTGCGTATCGATCCGCTCGGTGCCGGTCAGCTTGACGCCGGAGCCCAGATTCAGGCCGATCGCAAGCTTGTTCTGCGCGTCGCCCTGCGCGCCGGCCGCCGTGATCTGCTGATAGGCCAGCGTCTCGAAATTGGCGCGGTCGCGCTTGAAGCCCGTCGTGTTGACGTTCGCCAGATTGTTGGAGATGACGCGCATCTTGACGTCCTGGGCGTCGAGCCCGGTGCGAGCGACTTGAAGAGCTGCTGACGACATTGTTCTGATCCCCTATTCTTGTGTCTTAGGCGTCGAGGCGCATGAGGCTGGCGCCGCCGCTATCGATGTCCTTGGCGGTATCGATCATCTTGATCTGCGTTTCCCAGGCACGGCTGGCGTCGATCATCTGAACGAGCGCGGTGGTGGCGTTGACGTTCGATCCCTCGAGCGAACCGGAGGTCACGCTGGCCATCGGATCCTGCGGCAGGGCGCCGCCATTGACTTCGCGGAAGAGCGTGTCGGTCCCCTTGGCGATCGTCGATCCCTTGGCGTTGACCAACTTGATCGTGTCGACGAGCTGCGGCTGGTCGATCTGGCCGCCCTGCGGGACGATCCAGACGCCGCCATCCTTGGCGATCTTGACGCTGTCGGCGGGAGGGAGCGTGATCGGCCCACCCTCGCCCAGCACGGGATAACCGTCGCCGGTGGTCAGCAGGCCGCTGTCGTTGAGCTTGAGGTCGCCGCGGCGCGTATAGCCTTCCGAGCCGTCGCTCGCCTGGACGGCGATGAAGCCATCGCCGTCCAGCGCGATGTCGAGCGGATTGCCCGTCTGGACCAGCGCCCCCGACTTGAGATCCGCGCCGATGACCTGGTCGACCTGCTCCGCGCGGCTCTGGAGGGCGCCCCCGCCGATCCAGCGTGTCGAGGCATTGGCGATTTCCGCGCGAAAGCCGGTGGTGTTGGCATTGGCGAGATTGTTCGCAATCGCCGTCTGCCGTGCCATCGTGCCGCGCAGCGCCGTGCGAGCCACATCAATGAGACGATCCATCTGCAGGGTCCTCGTTCAGTGAGCCGGATCAGCGATCAGGTGCGCATGTTGGTGATGGTCTGCGTCATGGTCGTCGCAGTCTCGATCGCCTTGGCGTTTGCCTGGTAATTGCGCTGCGCGGAGATGAGCGCGACCAGCTCCTCGGTGATGTCGACGTTGGAGCGCTCAAGCGTTCCCGAGCGGACCGCGCCGAACATGCCGCTATTGCCCCCGCCATAGACGGCCGCGCCGCTCTCGCCGCTCGCGATCCAGTGCGCGTCGCCCTGTTGGCGCAGCTCATCCTGAGCCGGGAAGCTGGCCATGGCTACGACGCCGAGATTCTTGACGGAGCCGTCGGCATAGGTCGCCGCGACCAGGCCGGTTTCGGAAATCGAGATGGCCGAGAGCTGGACCGGCGGCGTGGCGCCATTGTCCGTGGGGATCACGAGATCCGTGAGATCGGACGCCGCCGTGCCGGTCGGCAGGCCCGTGGCATCGGTCGGCAGAACCTGGAGATGCGCGCCGGTCGAGTCGATCACGTTGCGATTCTTGTCGACGCCGAACGCGCCGGCGCGGGTATAGCTGACCGGGCCATTGCCGGCGCCCTTCACCGTGAAGAAGCCTTCGCCGGTGACGGCGAGATCGAGCGTCTTGTCCGTCGTTTCGAGCGTGCCCTGCGTGAACTGCTGCTGGACGCCGACCAGACGCACACCGTTGCCTCCCGCCGGACCACCCGTCGCGGCGAAGATGTCGCCGAACTGCGCGCTGCTCTTCTTGAAGGCAACCGAGGAGACGTTCGCGACGTTGTTGGCGATCACGCCGAGGTCGGTCTGGGCCGCCTTGAGGCCGGAAAGCGAGATATAGAAGGACATGGGTTCAACTCCTCAAGAAACGGATGGATCAGCCGAGGCGCAGGGCGTCGGTTGCGGAATAATTGCCGAGGGCGGTGATGAGCTGGGCGCTGGCGCCGCTCGCGGGGGACTGGATGGCCGCGATGGTCGCCCAGGTCGCGATCTGCTTGGGTGCGGCGCCGCTGACCTGAACCTTGAGCGCCTGGCCGCCGGCGAACTCGCCGGCCTCGTTCTTGCCATCCCAATAGAAAGGCACGGCACCGGCCTTCTGCGCGCCGAGCTGCAGCGTCTTGACGACAGTGCCGCTGCCATCGACCAGATCGACCGAGACATTGTTCGAATCCGCGCCGAGGGTCAGCTCGCCGGCATAGGAGCCGGAGCTGTCGGGCGTGGCGATGTTGCTCTTGACCAGCATCGACTTGCCGATCCAGCTCGCCGCGTCCGACAGGCGCCCGCCGCCCACCGAGTCCGCGATGTTGCCGAGCAGCGTGTTGGACTGGGTCGCCGAGGCCAGCTGCGAGAATTGCGCCATCTGCGCGACCATCTGGCTGTTGTCCATCGGCGAGAACGGATCCTGATACTGCATCTGTGTGGTCAGCAGTTTCATGAAACCATTCATGTCGATGGTTGAATTGTCCTTGGTCGTCGTCTGCGCGAGATTGCGGTTGGTGACCGCCGTCGAGCTGTCGACCGTCCAGGGACTGGTGACCTTGTTGTCAGTGCTGGTCGTCGTCATTTGCCGAGCCTTATCGTATCGAGGATGAGGGATTTGGCGGTCTGGAGGACCTGCACATTGTTCTGGTACTGCCGGGCGCTCTCGACCATCTCGACGAGCTCCTGGCTGCTGTCGACGCCTGCCTCCCACACGTCGCCATTGGCGTCCGCGAGCGGGTGGCCGGGATCGTGGCGGCGGGTGGCGGGCGTATCGGAGGTCAGCACCTTGTCGACCTTGACGGTCGAGACGCCGGGCTTTTCCTGCACGGTCGAGAAGACCGGGCGGATCGCGCGATAGGCGCCGGCCTGCGTGCCCGAGACCGAACCGGCATTGGCCAGGTTCGATGCGGTGGCGTTCAGCCGGACGAGCTGGGCCGACATGGCCCGGCCCGAGATGTCGAAGATGTTCATAGGCTTGTTAGCCACGATCATTCTCCCCGCAGCGCGCGCGTAATAGTGTTCAGCCGCCCTTCCAGGAAGGAGAGCGTGGTGCGATACTTGACCGCATTCTCGGCGAAGAGGGTCTGCTCGGTCGAGATCTCGACGGTGTTGCCGTCGGGGTTCGCCTGCAGCGGGGTGCGATAGCCCATCGCGGTCTCGAGCGCGCCGGCGACCGAGCCCTGCTGGCTGGTCGCGCTGGCGAGCGCCTTGTCGAAATCGATGTCCCGCGCCTTGTAGCCCGGGGTGGACGCGTTCGCGATATTCGAGGCGATCAGCTCCAGCCGCTGCGAGCGCAGCGCCAGGGCCTTGCCATGAATGCCGAACAAACTGTCTTCGACCGACGACATTTTTTCGTGCCTTCCCCTTAAAGTCCTTCGGCCCGGGTCGTTCTGACCGGATGAACTGGCCCGGTTCAGGCATGACCCATGCCCGCAGGGAATATCTGCAAAGGCCGTGCCAATTTGCCGTCCGGACCGGTTGCCGGATGGTTAAGATAAGGATTTCCGCGCTTTCTGGGCGTTGGAGCGGCAAGGGCGGCAAATTCTTGCCGGTCGGCGGCACATTATTGCCGGCAGGAATCCGCCGCCGGCATCGGGGGCTGGAATCCGCCAAAAAGGGGCGTGCGGGGCGAATGACGGACATAATCGGCCATGTTTTCGCACCGTTGCCGCTCGTCACGGTGGCGCTCGGCGCCGGTGTGATCGCGCTCATGCAGACCGGCATGGAAACCGCCACCAGCGCCTTTGCCGCGCTCGGCCCGCTTTTCCGTGCCCGACCGGACGATGAGCGCGATGCTGCGCGAGCCCTGTTATTCAAGGTCGAAGCGGTGGCCGAACTCAAGGGGCTCGCCCGCACGGACCGGCTGAAATCCAACCATCCCTTCATCGCCCAGGCGCTCAACAGCCTCGCCAACGCCAGCGACGTCGACCATTTCAGCAGCTGGATCAATCAGGTGCTGGAGGACCGGCGCGAGCGCCACGCCCGCGTCATTTCCTTCTGGAACGCGCTGGCCGACGCGGCGCCGGCGATGGGCATGGCCGGCACGATCATCGGCCTGATCGGCATGTTTGCCGGCATGCGCGATCCATCCTCCATCGGCCCATCCATGGCGCTCGCGCTCATGACGACGCTGCACGGCATGATCCTGGCCAACGCCATTGCGGGGCCGATCGCCAATCGCCTCGCCGGCCTCTCCGAGCGCGAGCTGGCCTGGCAGCAGGCCTTTGCCGACCGGCTGATCGCGATCGCGACGCGCGAGCCCGGCATGCTGCGCCGATCGATCACGCGCGAGGTCGCATGAGCCGCGCGATCCCCCGCGCCAATCGCGGCCGCTGGGCGCTGAGCTTCGCCGATCTCTGCCTGCTGCTGCTCGGCTTCTTCGTGCTGCTGCAGGCCAACCAGGTCCAGCGCGACCGGGCGCTCGCCGGCATCGGCAGTTATTTCGGCGCGATCGAAGCGCCCGCGCAGGCCGACCTGCAGGCGCGCAGCCTGTTCGAGCCGGGCGAAGCGTTCCTCAGCATGCAAGGCAAAATTGTGTTGCTCAAGGCCGCAAAGCCGTTCGCAACCTCGAAGGAAATCATTCAGATTCAGTCCATTGGCGTGGACGGCGGCAATCATCGCTTCGATGCCTGGGATCTGGCGGCCGCCCGCCTTGGCGCCGTGGCGCGCGCGCTCGTGGCGGCGGGCATCCCCCAGCAACGCCTGCGCATCGCTGGGCTTGCGGAGGATGCCGATGGCAGGGCGCCGGGCAGGCAGATCATCCGGATCGTCGAGAAGCCGCTCGCCCAGCCGCAATAGAATGCCCGCGATTCCCGCGTTCACGGAAATAGCGGGAAACAATCTGGCACACTCCTTGCTGCGTCTCTCGCGTGCATAGACGGAGTTCCGCCACCATGACCCACCGCCCGTTCCCTCTACCCCGCGCCATGTTCGCGGCTTTTCTGATGCTGCTCTGCGGCTTCATGACCGGGATCGTCGCGCCGCCGCGCGCTTATGCGCAGCAGGGATTCGAAAATCTCGACCGGCTCGACAGCCTCGTGGCGATGAGCGTGGGTGCCAATCGCGGCCAGCCCGGGGGCCCAGTGACGATGATCGACCGCCGCCTGCGCCTCGCGCCCTGTCCGCAGCAGCCGACCGTCGACGCGGGTCAGATGAACGCCGCGACCGTCTCCTGCGCCGCCCTCGGCTGGCGCATCCGCGTGCCGCTCGTGCCCGGCGGCCAGCAGGCCCAGCCGGCCCAGAATCCGCAGATTGCTAGGGCTTACGGCGCGGTGCCGCAGTCGGTCGTCATCAAGAAGGGCGACCCGGTCCAGCTCGTCGCCGGCAATGAGGAATTCTCGATCTCGCGCATGATGATCGCCGATGAGGATGGCGCGGTCGGCGCACTCATCCGTGTGCGTCAGGACCCCAAGGCGACGCCGGTCATGGCGCGTGTCGAAAATATTGGTGTGGTTCGTATTCCAGGAATTTAAGCTTTCTTGAACCGATCCGTATATAGATGCGATCGGACAGAAAGGGATTAAGTGATGATCAAGTCTGTTGGCCAGTCGCTGAACGCCGCAATCGAGGCAGCCAGGCTGCGCGAGACGGCGCAGTCGCGGTCGACCGCCAAGGTCACGATCGAGGCAGCGGCGACAGAAAGCGTCGCGACCACGGTTCAGACGCCGGCCGCGCGCATGGCGGCGCAGGGCGCGCCGATCGATCTCGCGCGCATCTCGCGCATCAAGCAGGCCATCGCATCCGGCAATTATCCCGTCGATCCCGACAAGATCGCCGAGAAAATGATCGATCTCGACCTGCCGGTCGAAAAATACTGAGATAACGCACTATGTCGCTCGCCCTGATCGATGATCTCTCCGCCGCGGCCGCGCACTTGCGCGCTGCGATGCAGAAAGCCGATCTGAGCGACATCGAGACGGCCATGATCCGCTTTCGCACGGCGATGGATGCCGTCCAGCCCCTTGGCGCCTGGCGCAGCAATGCGGAGCTCAAGGCCCGCGTCAAAACCGTGATCGCCGAACTCGATTCCTCGCGCATGCTCGCCTGCCTGCTCGCCGATCTGGCCGGGCTGAAGCACGCCGCTTTCGCCGCGCAGAATGTGGACGCGCCGCAAGCGCTTTATCGGCCGACGCGCTGACCTCCGATCTTGGCGCTCCTGCGAAAGCGGGATCCTCGCACCCCTTTCCGTAGCGCGCCCTACCTGCTTGTCGTCGCACGACAATTACGCGACCTTATAGTAGGCCCATATTGGCACGCTTCTTGCTGATTTGACCGCCGGTACCAACACGGGGTCAAAGGCCAGCCATGTCCACTTATGGACTGACGACCAACACTATTGCCGGCACACCCAGCCGGGTCACGCAAGCGATCGCCACGGCTAGCCGCCGGACGGGCGTCGATTTCACTTATCTCATGGGTCAGGCTCAGCTCGAATCGAGCATGAACCCGACCGCGCGCGCCGGCACCTCAAGCGCGACCGGCCTCTATCAGTTTCTCGACCAGAGCTGGCTCCACGTCGTCAAGGACAATGGCGCCAAATATGGCATGAGCTGGGCGTCGGACGCGATCCAGCAGTCGGGCGGGCGCTATTATGTCGCCGACGCCGCGACGCGCCAGCAGATCCTCGACCTGCGCAACCATCCCGAGACCGCCTCGGTCATGGCGGCCGAGCTCGCCTCGGACAATCGCGCCTATCTTGAGCAGCGCATCGGCCGCCCCGCCGATTCGACCGATCTCTATCTTGCCCACTTCCTGGGCGCGGGCGGCGCCGCAAAGTTCCTCGCGACGATGAGCTATTCTCCGGACACACCCGCCGCCAGCCTGTTCCCCGCCGCGGCGCGCGCCAATGCCTCGATCTTCTACGACCGCACCGGCAACGCGCGCAGCCTGGCCGACATCCGCGACCGCTTCGCCAGCAAGCTCGCCAATGGCGCGCAGACGGCCGGCCTCAATGCGAGCAGCGCCGATATGGGCGGCGGCTATGCCGGCGGCATCCCGGAGGGCGCCAACATGGTGCAGCCCGCCGACTATATGCGCATCGCCCAGGCCCAGCGCGCCGCCGCGCCCGAGACGGACATCGACACGCCGGACGCCATCTCCGGCGAGGAAGCGCTCGCCAGCCAGCAGATGCTCGGCCAGCAGCAGCCCTATCCCGCCTTCGCCCCGCGCGCCGAGACCGCGCGCCTCGCCTATCTCATGCTTGCTACCTTCGGAAGGTAAGAACCCGACATGACCCGCAGCGACATCAACGGCAAGATCTGGGTGAACTCGGCCAAAGGCGCGGTCCTGCCGCTCGCCATCCTGGCGCTCGTGACCTTCATGATGGTGCCGGTTCCGGCGATCATGCTCGACATCGGCTTCATCACCAACATCATGATCAGCCTCGCCGTCCTGATGGTGGCGCTGAACGCGACCAAGCCGCTCGATTTTTCCAGCTTCCCCACGGTGCTGCTGTTCACGACCTTGTTTCGCCTCGCGCTCAATGTCGCCTCGACCCGCGTCGTGCTGGTCCAGGGCCATACCGGGCATGACGCGGCCGGCTATGTCATCCAGGCATTCGGCAACTTCCTCATCGGCGGCGACTATGTCGTCGGCATCTTCGTGTTCGCGATCCTGATGATCATCAACCTCGTGGTGATCACCAAGGGCGCGGGCCGCGTCTCGGAAGTCTCCGCCCGCTTCACGCTGGATGCCATGCCCGGCAAGCAGATGGCGATCGACGCCGATCTCAACGCCGGACTCGTAACGGCCGAGGAAGCCAAGATCCGCCGCGCGGAAGTCGCGACGGAAGCCGACTTCTACGGCTCGATGGACGGTGCTTCCAAGTTCGTGAAAGGCGACGCGGTCGCCGGCATCCTCATCCTCGTCATCAATATCGTGGGCGGCATCGTGCTCGGCGTCGTCAGTCATGGCCTCGACATCAGCCAGGCGGCGCAGACCTATGTGCTGCTGGCCATCGGCGACGGCCTCGTCGCGCAGGTGCCCGCGCTGCTGCTCTCCATCGCCGCGGCCTCGATCGTCACCCGCGTCAAGTCCGACCGCGACCTGTCCGGCCAGATCAGCTCGCAGTTCGGGGTCGGCAAGGCCTGGATCCCGGTCGCTGGCATCCTCACCGTGCTTGGCATCCTGCCGGGCATGCCGCATGTCATCATCCTCCCTGCGGCCGCCGTCGCCGGCCTCGTCGCCTGGCGCCTGCGCAAGGCGGCCAAGACGGCGAAGGAAGCGCCGGTCGACGTGCCGGCCGCCCCGGAGAACCCGGCTCATATCGAATGGTCGGACGTGTCGGACGGCGCGGTGCTCGGCCTGGAGATCGGCTATGGCCTGATCGGTCTGGTCGACGAGCGCAAGGACGCGCCGCTGATCGGCCGCATCACCGGCATCCGCCGCCAGCTGTCGCGCGAGCTCGGCTTCGTCGTGCCGATGATCCGCGTGAAGGACAATCTCGCGCTCGGTGCCAACGAGTATCGCATCACCATCGCCGGCGTCGTCGTCGGCGAGGACGAGCTGTGGCCCGAGGAATTGCTCGCGCTCGACAGCGGTGACCTGACCGGCACGGTCGAGGGCCGCGCCGCGCGCGACCCCACCTTCGGCCTCGACGCCATCTGGATCGACACCGATCGCCGCAGCGAAGCGGTCATCGCCGGCTATACGGTCGTCGACCCCTCGACCGTCGTCGCGACTCACCTCAATCATCTGATCGTCCACAACGCCTCCGAGATTTTCGGCATGGACGAGGCCAAGAAGCTGCTCGACACGCTCAAGGAAGTGGCGCCGCAGCTCGCCGAGGGCCTCTCGCCGCAGCCGCTCAGCCTCGCGCAGATCACGGCGCTGTGCCGCGCCCTGCTCGCCGAGGGCATCGCGCTCAAGGACTTCCGCCGCATCGCCGAGGCGATGGTCACGGTGGCGCGCCCGGACATGAGCACCGACATGCTGGCCGAGGCCGTGCGCGCGCGCATCGGCTCGCTGATCATCCAGAACATCGTGCCGGTGAAGATGCCGCTGCCGGTGATCACGCTCGACGGCGAGCTGGAAGGCCTGCTCGCCCAGGCGATGCGCGTCGCCGGCGATGCGCAGCATCCGATCGAACCGGCGCTGGCCCAACGCCTCATCGAGCAGGTGAGCGAGGCGGCCCGGCCGCTGCTGGCCCAGGCGCGCAGCTTCGCCATCGTCACTTCGCCGATCGCGCGCCGTGCCCTCTCGCGCCTGTTCAAGCCGCACCTGCCCGAGACGCCCGTGCTTTCCTTCCTCGAGATTCCCGACGGCAAGCCGGTCGAGGTCGTCGCGGTCGTCGGCAACGAGAACCGGATCAACCGCGTCGAGCGCCTCGCCGCCTGATCGAGGCAATCGATCAACGACGGGTCACTTTCGGGCGAAGGTCACGAAGGTCACGGGTGAAACACCATAAAATTGCGCGCGATTGCCGGTCCCGCAACCGACTGATCGAAAAAAGCGATTTTCAAGGTGAGAAAGAACGCTGTCGAGTTGGCATGATTCCCGGCCTGTAGGACAGCGAAAATGCAGCGCCGCGCCATGCCGCAGCAGTCGCCATTCGGAGCGTTGTGAACCGTCCGAACCACCCATCGGTGCACCACCCTCACATCGGCGCGCGCGGCTTCCGTATCATTCGACCCGATGGCCACGAGGTGGACTTTCTGAACCCGCAGGTTCGTCCCCCGTTCGACCGAAGGTCGCTGCAAAAACCGCACATCTCGTGCAGGCTCCGATCTCACGAAAAATTGCCGCGAAAAAAATTTACGTCGGTCAACTCTAAAGTTTTTTGGAAAAAGTCCGTTAAGGCTTTTGGGTTAGACCGCCCAGCATGCAAAGCGCAAAGCTCCAGGTTGCAGCATATACCTATGGACGCGGGGCCGGCTCGTCGCCGGATCATCTCGCGCAGCAATATATGCCGCTCGTCCGGAAAATTGCCTGGCATGTCCATGGCCGGGTCTCTTCGGCCATCGACATCGAGGATCTTCTGCAGATCGGCATGGTCGCGCTCGTCGAGGCCGCGAACGGCTTCGAGGATCGCGGTCACGGGTTCGCCGCCTATGCGCAAATGCGCGTGCGCGGCGCGATGATCGATCACCTGCGCCGCCATTCGACGCTCTGCCGCTCCGCCATGGCACGGCGCAAGACCATCCAGGCCGCCAAGCGCGAACTCGAGCAGAAGCTCGGCCGTCCGGCGCGGGAATCCGAGGTTGCCGACCATCTCGGCCTTGATCCCGCGGCGTGGCGCGACCTCGCCGACGGCACGGATATTGCGCAGCATGAAAGCATGGACGAGGTCTATTCGGACCAGTCGATGTGGTTCGCCGACGTCGGCGAACGGGCCGACGAGGCGCTCGAACGCGAGTCCCTCAAGAAGGCGATCGCCGCCTGCATCTCCGACCTGCCGGAACGCGAGGCGATGGTGCTGCAGCTCTATTTCGTCGAGGAGATGAACCTCGAGGAAATCGGCATGACGCTCGACATCGGCGCGGCGCGGGTCTGCCAGATCAAGAAATCAGCCCTCGACAAGCTGCGCGGCCGCCTGGCCGAATGGGCCTGACGCCACCGAACCCCGACCACCGCGCCTGACGCGGAGTCATCTCAACGACATTAACCATGCCTAGGGCCGCGCGGTCGAAAAACCGACGCGCGGATCGCCGCGCACTATCCTGAGAAAAGGGGGGAATCATGAGTCGCAAAATCCTGTGCGCGCTTGCCGCCACGCTCTGCCTCGCCGGGGCCGCCCGCGCCGATGTGCGGATCACGGAGATCATGTTCGAAGGCAAGGGCCTCAACACGGTCGAGCTCAAGAAGGACGGCACCCCCAATCCCAAGCTGATCGGCGACAAGCGCGAGTTTTTCGAGATCACCAATCTCGGCAACACCACCGTCGACATCAACGGCTGGGTCTATGACGACGACAAGGCAGGCGACGTCAGCGCCTTCGGCAGCGCTTTCGGCAGCCTCGCGGCCGGCGAATCGCTCATCCTGACCGAGATGACCGTAACGGATTTCCGCGCCTTCTGGAATCTCGCCGCGTCCGCGAAAATCTATTCGATCGGCAGCCTGTCCAACCTCGGCAAGAACGACACGATCAACATCCATGACGCGGCCAGCGCGATCGTCGACAGCGTGACCTATCCGGTCGGCTTCCCGGCATCGGGCACCTCCTGCAACCGCCCGTTCGGCGCGGCGGGTGCCGTTGCCACGACGGCCGGCTGGGTCTGCTCGGCGGTTGGCGACGCCTATGGCAGCGCGAAGTCCGATGACGTGGCGCTCACCACCTACAACACGCTGGAGAACGGCGTGCTCGTGCCGCATCTTGAGACGGTGGCCCGGTTCGATGTCGGTAATCCCGGCCAATATGCGCAGGCGGCGGCCGTGCCCGAGCCCCGCACTTATGCGATGCTGATCGCCGGCCTCGGCCTGCTGGGCATGGTGCTGCGGCGACGCGGGACGCAGGCCCCCGCAATCATCTGACGGGAACTTGCCGGACGCCTCGATCATTCTCCCCGCAATACCGGACGATTGTGGAGAGACTGACATGGCAACCGACGACCCCAAAACTGTCATCGTGGAGCGCTCCGGCGGCAACGGCCTGACGGCCGTGCTCGTCATCCTGATTGTCGCGCTGATTGCGGTGGGAGCCTATTTCCTCATCAGCAAGGAAACCAACAAGAACGACGCCATTTCCCATGCCGCCCAGCAGGTCGGCGATGCTGCGCAGCAGGCGGGCGATGCCGCCCAGGAAGCGGCCAAGAAACAATGATCGCCTCGCGGTAACCCACTTGGGAGGTGCCTCGCTCGGATCGCGGGCATCGAGGCACCTCCGGGGAGCCATCGGAACCCGTCCCACACGGGAACCGACAAGCCTGACGGTCCGCGTCACCCAGAGGGACGCGGCGGCCGTCATGAACCCGATCTAAAAAGCTTCCCGCGCGGCGGCATCCCCCGATCATGGTAGGGCCGCAATCGTCCCAGATCGGGACAAGCGCTCAGCGTGGCGAAAGGCGCGATACTGCCAGCGCGACAAGTTCCGCTTCGCGACGCACTTCACATTTTCCGAAGATGGCGCGTAGCTGTGTGCCCACCGTCTCGGCGCTGGTGCCGCGAACTGCAGCGATATTGGTGCGCGGCAGACCCGCAGCCAGCAGCGCGACGATTTCCGCCTCGGCCTGGGTCAGCGGCAGGGCAGCAGCAAGCCGGGCAGCATCATCCCTTCCGATCGGCACCGGAAAACGGAATGTCACGATGAGGCGGGGCCGGAAACCGAAATTCCAGCGCATCGACGGCAAAGATGTGACCTCGACGAGGCAGGCAGCGCCGGCAATGCGCGTCCACATATCCGGGCCGGCAAAGTCGATGCCGCGCATCGCGGCGCCGATGCGCGCCTGGAGCGCGATGTGATCCTGTTTCGCCGTCGCGATCAATTGCTGGCCAACAAGTTTGAAGCTGTTGGACGCGAGAACCGTTTCGGCGCCGGGCGTCACCGCGCAAACCATGCCATTGCCGTCGATCAGCACCGCCGCGACGCGCAGCGCTTCGAGCGAGCCGCGTACCAGCGCCGCGCCCTGGCTCTCCAGCGCGATCTGGGCGCGCACCGCCGCCAGCGCATGATGCGCAGCAAAACCGAATGTCGCGCGGGCGCGCTCGTCGGTCCGGCCGTCGTTGCGCGCGCGTAGCGTCGCCAGACCGAACAGGCCGCTCGCCCCGGTCGCGAGGACAGTCTGCGCGCCGTCCTCCGCGTCGAAACGCCGGGCGTGATCGAGATAACGCTCGTCGGTATGCACCGCGCGAGCGGCATCGTAATGATGCTCGTGGATGATTTCGAGCGGTCGCCCACTCGCCGCCACCCGCCAGTTCACCTCGGGCCGGTGACCCTCGATCGCCACGAAATCGCCGAAATAGTCATCGGATACGTTGGTGACGCAGTTGAACCCCAGATGCCGCTCGCCCATGAAGATGAGCTGCCCGCGCGCCGATCCGGTCGCGGTCGCCATCACATCCAGTGCCTTAAGCCAGCCATCATCCGAGAAAGGCGCTTCCGCGAACGCCTGTTCGATCAATCCACGTTCACCCAAACCCACATCTCCGTGGCCTCCACGTCACCCTGCGGCCCGGAACAAGTCAATCATGATAGGCATTTTCGTTAAGCTTCCGGCCCGATTTTGCGACGAACGGTGGCCGACCGGTCCCACTCCCATCGGGCTGGCCCCCTCGCCCGCCATCGGCTAAAGCGCGGCCATGTCCACGACCTACACGCTCGACACCGCGACCAGCCGCGCCAATCCGACCCCGGCGCCGATGAAGCGGCTGACCATCCCGGCCCTGCGCGGCCGCAAGGTCGACGGCGTCACCGCCGAGCCGATCGTCGTGCTCACCGCCTACACGGCGCGGCAGGCGCAGCTGCTCGATCCGCATTGCGACATGCTGCTGGTCGGGGATTCGCTCGGGCAGGTCATCTACGGGCTGCCGTCGAGCGTGCCGGTCACGCTGGAGATGATGGCGGCGCATGGCGCGGCGGTGGTGCGCGGCAGCTATCACAGCGTCGTGATCATCGACATGCCGTTCGGCAGCTACGAAGCCTCGCCTGCCCAGGCCTTCGAGAGCGCATCGCGCCTGCTCAAGGAAACAGGCGCGGCGGGCGTCAAGCTGGAGGGCGGCGCGGCCATGGCCGAGACGATCGCCTTCCTCGCGGCGCGCGGCATTCCGGTGTGCGGCCATGTCGGCCTCACCCCACAGGCGATCAACATGCTCGGCGGCTACGGTCCGCGTGGCAAGGACGAGGCCGAAGCGCACAAGATCCTGGAGGATGCGCGCGCCGTCGCCGACGCCGGTTGTTTCGCGATGGTCATCGAGGGCGTGCTGGAGCCGGTCGCGGCCGCGATCACCGGCGCCGTCCCCTGTCCCACCATCGGCATCGGCGCCTCGCCGCGCTGCGACGGGCAGGTGCTGGTGACCGAGGACATGCTGGGCCTGTTCGAGCGCACGCCGCGCTTCGTGAAGCGCTATGCCGACATCGCCGCGACAATCGGCGAAGCCGCGGCAGATTATGCCGCAGAGGTGCGCGCGCGCAGCTTCCCGGGTGACGACCAGCTCTATCGATCCAAAAAGTGATTTGCTTGGGGTTCAGCCCCCGCTAAGGTCCGCGGCCACAAATTCCCTCACATTGACCATATTCTCACTGGAGACACGATTTGGCCCTGACGCCATATCAGAGCGATGCATTGATCAAGGAAGTCGACGATGCCGTCCGCCAGGACGACATGCTGTCCTTCTGGAGCAGATATGGCCGCGTCGTGGCGGGCGCGGTGGTTCTCGCGCTCGGCGCCTATGGCGGCTGGCTGCTGTGGCAGAATCATCGCAACAGCGTCGCGGAGGCCAATAGCGAGCAGTTCGCCGACCTGCTCAAGAGCGCGGAAGCCGCCTCGCTCGACCAGCCGGTCTATGACAAGCTGGTCGCCGGAGGTGGCCCGGGCTACAAATCGCAGGCGCAGCTGGTGAAGGCCGCGCTCGCCGCGGGCAAGAATGACGACAAGGAGGCCGTGGCCACCTATGACGCCATCATCGCCGATCCCGCCGCGCTGCAGCCGGCCAAGGACGCCGCCCTGATCCGCAAGACCGCGCTCAGCTTCGACAGCATGGCGCCCGATCAGGTCGTGGCCGCACTCAAGGGTCTGGCCGTGCCGGGCAATGCCTGGTACGGCAGCGCCGGCGAGCTGACCGCCATCGCCTATCTCAAGATGGGCAAGCGCGATCTGGCGGCCGAGCTGTTCGGCAGCCTGGCGCGCGATGCGGCCGTGCCGGATTCGATCAAGCTGCGCGCCGGCCAGATGGCGAGCGCCCTCGGGGCCGCCGCCCCGGCCGCTCCCGCGCCGGCACTGGCGCGCTGAGACTATGAAGAACAATGACAAGGTGAGGGTTCGCATGACAATTCGTGGCGGCTGGATGATCCTGCCCATGGCCCTCCTCGTGACCGGCTGCGGCGGGATCGGCGGCAAGAAGGGCGGGCCCAAGACGCCCGTCAGCGGCCAGCGCACCTCCATCCTGAGCGGTGCCGAGGTCGTCTCGGCGGACGATTCCATCTCGACGATCCCGGTCACCGTGCCCGAGCCGGTCGACAATGCGGACTGGGAGCAATCGGGCGGCAACGCCTCCAAGGCGTTCGGCCATGCCGCGCTCGGCGCGGGCACGCAGGAAGTGTGGCGGGCCAACATCCAGGGCGGCACCTCGCGGATGCGCCTCGCCTCGCCACCCGTCGTCCAGGCCGGCAAGCTCTATGCGATCGGCACCGACGCCACCGTCTCCGCCTTCGACGCCAAGACCGGCCAACGCCTGTGGGCCAGCAGCATCAAGTCCAAGGACGACAACGGCAAGGTCGAGTTCGGCGGTGGCGTCAGCGTCGAGGGCGACCGCGTCTATGCGACGAGCGGCATCGGCGACGTCGCCGCGCTCAACGTGGCGGACGGCAAGGTGATGTGGAAGGTGCGGCCCGGCGGCCCGCTGCGCGGATCGCCCTCGCTCTCCAACGGCAACGTCTATGTGATGAGCCAGGACAACCAGCTCTTCGCGCTCAACGAGACCGACGGCGCGACGCTGTGGACCGATGGCGGCACGCTCGAGCCGACCGGCGTGTTCGGCGTCGCGGCGCCCTCGGCCGGCCAGGGCTCGGTGCTTGCCGGCTACAGCTCGGGCGAGCTCACCGCCTATCGCTACGAGAATGGCCGCGTGCTGTGGGGCGACGCGCTCAGCAAGACCAGCATCTCGACCTCGGTTTCGACGCTCACCGACATCGACGCCGATCCGGTGATCGACCGCGGCCGCGTGTTCGCGATCGGCGAAGGCGGCCGCATGGCCTCTTATGAACTGCTCAGCGGACAGCGCCTGTGGGAGCTCAACATCGGCGGGGTGGCGACACCGCTGGTGGTCGGCGACTGGGTATTCGTCGTCACCGACAAGGCCCGCCTCTTCTGCATCACGCGCGCGACTGGCAAAGTGCGCTGGATCAGCGAGCTGCCGGCCTGGAAAAAGCCCAAGAAGAAGACCGGCGCGATCCGCTGGCACGGCCCCATCCTCGCGGGCGGCAAGCTGGTCCTCGTCTCGACCGAGGGCGCGCTCGTTTTCGCCGATCCCGCGACCGGCAAGACCTTGTCCGAGCGCGAAGTCGGCCAGGGCGTGTCGCTGCCGCCGATCGTCGCCGACAAGATGCTTTACCTGCTGACCGACGAAGGGCGCATAATCGCCTATCGGTGAGCGCACTTGACGATACGCGCGAAATTTGGTCTCCGCGCGGTCCTCGTGATAACAGCATGTGCTCCTGCGAAGGCAGGAGCCTAGGGCGCAACCGACGAACTGGTCCGCCCTAGGCTCCTGCCTTCGCAGGAGCACCGTCTATTTTTCAAAGGCCGTTCCATTCATGCTCCCAGTCGTCGCCATCATCGGCCGGCCCAATGTCGGCAAGTCGACGCTGTTCAACCGGCTGGTCGGCAAGCGGCTGGCGCTGGTCGACGACCAGCCCGGGGTGACCCGCGACCGACGGGAAGCCGATGCCGAATTGCTCGGCCTCAAGTTCCGCATCGTCGACACGGCAGGCTTCGAGGAAGATGACGCTCAGACCCTGCCCGGCCGGATGCGCATGCAGACCGAAGCGGCCGTCGCCGGCGCATCGGTCGCCCTGTTCATGATCGACGCGCGCGCTGGCGTGACGCCGCTCGACGAGCATATCGCCCGCTGGCTGCGCGCCAGCAAGACGCCGGTCGTGCTGCTCGCCAACAAGGCGGAAGGTTCGGCCGCGGATGCCGGTCTCATGGAAGCCTATTCGCTCGGCTTCGACGAGCCCGTCGCCTTCTCCGCCGAGCATGGCCAGGGCCTCGCCGACCTGTTCGAGGCGATCCGCCCGCATGTCGAGCGCGACGAGGAGGAGGATGCTCCGGCACTCGACGAAGACGAGGAAGCCGACGACAATGCGCCACTCAAGCTCGCCATCGTCGGTCGGCCGAACGCCGGCAAGTCGACGCTGATCAACAAGATATTGGGCGAGGACCGGCTGATCACCGGGCCGGAAGCGGGCATCACGCGCGACAGCATCGCGGTCGACTGGACCTGGCGGGACCGGGAGGGTCGCGAGCGCCCGGTCCGCCTCATCGACACCGCGGGCATGCGCAAGCGCGCCAAGGTGCAGGAGAAGCTGGAGAAGCTCTCCGTCGCCGACGCGCTCCACGCGATCGATTTCGCCGAGGTGGTCGTGCTGCTGCTCGATGCGACGCTGGGACTCGAGGCCCAGGATCTGCGCATTGCCGACAGGGTGATCCAGGAAGGCCGCGCGCTCATCATCGCCCTGAACAAATGGGATGTTTCGGAAAATGGCTCCTCGCTCTACCAGGGCGTGCGGGCAGCGCTCGACGAGGGGCTGGCACAGCTGCGCGGCGTGCCGTTGCTCACCATTTCCGGCGCCACCGGCAAGGGCATCGACGATCTGCTGCAGGCCGCGTTCGACACCCGCGCGCGCTGGTCACAGCGGGTGCCCACCAGCATGCTCAACCGCTGGTTCGACAGCGCGCTGGAAGCCAATCCCCCGCCGGCACCCGGCGGCAAGCGCATCAAGCTGCGTTACATCACCCAGGCGCGCATCCGCCCGCCGACCTTTGTCATCTTCGGCACCCGGCTCGATCAGCTGCCGGAGAGCTACAGCCGCTATCTGGTGAACGGCATCCGGCGGGAGCTGGACTTCTCGGGCGTGCCGATCCGCATGAACCTGCGCAGCGCGGCCAATCCCTTCGACAAGAAGAAGAACTGAGGGCGTGCCTCCACACCGCGTCGACACGCGCGGCCTGAAATGCCCCTGGCCGGTGCTGCGCGCCGCGCGGGCGATGCGCGAGCATGGCGCCATCCTGCTCCTCGCCGACGACCCCGTCGCGCTGATCGATGTCCCGGCGCTGGCCAAGGCCAGTGGCTGGGAGATCGAGGTGCGGGAGGCCGACGGGTATGCAGAGTTTCACTTGCGCCGGTCCTGAATGCTTGTTCCTTTTTCCGCTTCCACTTGCCCCTTCTCTTCGCATTCACTCCGTTCGATGTGTGCAAAGAGCGAAAAGCAACGAATCGTCAGCGTGTTAAGCCTGTTTTTACGGGAGCTGGCGGATACTCCCGCTCTGGAGAGTCCTTTTTTGAATTCGAGGCCAGGTGCCATGTCCTATTATTATTCGATCCCGCTCGTGAACGAGGCCGAACTGGCCCAGGCTCGCGCCTTGCTGGGCACGGGACTGGCGCGGATTATCGGCTATTTCCGCGAAGACGGCGTCAAGTCGATCAGCCAGCTCGAAGAAGCGCTGAACGATCGCAACGCCGCCGCCATGGTCATCCCCGCGCACACCCTCAAGGGCGAGTCGCGCCAGTTCGGCGCGCGTCGCCTGGGCGACATTGCCGAGGTGATCGAGACGACCGCGCGCCGCTGCGTCGAGCAGCATGTCGAACCGGACGAAGTCGCTGGCGAGATCGCGATGCTGCGCGGCTGCTTCGTCGAAACGCTGCAACTGCTGGGAGACGCCGCGCCTCCCGCTTCCATGCCCCAATATCAGGCTGTGGCGCCGCGCGCGCCCGCCACGACGGCCCCGCGCCCGGCCGCTTTCACCGCCGGTCCCCGCACCTTCGGCCGCCGCACCGGCTGAACGCAACACCTGCGGAAGCACATCATGCCTGTGCCGGAACCGGCGCAGCAGCGTCGCTTTGCCCTTGCGTCTCGCGCAAAAAATGTGCAGTAACACAAACGAATTTTAAACGATCGAACGACCCTGGAGACGGACGCACATGGCTGATGACAAGGCCGCACGGCTGGATGAGATCATCGCGAGCCATGGCGACCGCGAAGGTCCTTTGCTGCCGATCCTGCATGATATTCAGGAAGAATTTGGCTGCATCGAGGAAGAAGCCAAGCGGCAGATCGCCGCCGCGCTGAACCTCAGCCGCGCGGAAGTCCATGGCGTCGTCAGCTTCTATCACGACTTCAAGGCGCAGAAGGCCGACAAGCCGGTGCTCAAGCTGTGCCGCGCCGAATCCTGCAAGTCGCGCGGCGTCGAGGCGCTGGTGGCGCATGCGCAAGCGACGGCGGGCGACCGGGTCGAGATAGAGACCGTTTATTGCCTCGGCCTGTGCAGCGTCGGTCCCAATGCGATGGTCGGCAAGAAGCTTTACGCCTATCTGGACGACGCCAAGCTCGCCTCGATCATCAAGGAGATGGTGTGATGGCAACCGTTCGTATTTCCGATGACGCGCTGGCGCTGGCCTGCGGTGCCGATGACGTGGCCGCCGCCTTCGAAAGGGCCGGTCACATCGTCGAGCGCACGTCGAGCTGGGGCATGCAGTGGCTGGAGCCGCTCGTCGAGATCGACGGCAAGGGTTTCGGCCGCGCCACGCCCGCCGATGTTGCCGCGATCGTCGACGGCAGCTCGCCGCTCGGCATCGGCACCATCGCCGACCATCCCTTCATCGCCAGCCAGCAGCGCCTGACCTTCGCGCGCGCCGGCAAGACGCGGCCGACCAGCCTCGATGATTATGCGGCGACCGGCGGCTGGAAGGGCCTGGCGCGCGCTCGCGAGATTGGCCCGGAAGCGACCGTCGAGGAAGTGGTGCAGTCCGGGCTTCGCGGCCGCGGCGGCGCCGGTTTCCCGACCGGCATCAAGTGGAAGACCGTGGCGGGCGCCAAGGCCGACCAGAAATATATCGTCTGCAATGCCGATGAGGGCGACAGCGCCACCTTCGCCGACCGCATGGTCATGGAGGGCGATCCATACATGCTCATCGAGGGCATGGCGATCGCCGGCTTCGCGGTCGGGGCGACGCGCGGTTATATCTACTGCCGCTCGGAATATCCGCACGCGATCGCCAAGCTGCAGGAAGCGATCCGCAAGAGCGCGCACCTCGTCCATCCTTTCGTGCTGGAAGTGCGCGCGGGCGCCGGCGCCTATGTCTGCGGCGAGGAGACCTCGCTGCTCAACAGCCTGGAAGGCAAGCGCGGCGAAGTGCGCGCCAAGCCGCCGATCCCGGCACTGGTCGGCCTGTTCGGCCGCCCGACGATCGTCAACAATGTGCTGAGCCTGGCGGCCGTGCCCTACATTCTGTCCGAGGGCGCCCAGGCCTATGCCGATTGCGGCATGGGCCGCTCGCGCGGGACGATGCCGATCCAGCTCGCCGGCAACATCAAGCATGGCGGTCTCTATGAGACCGCGTTCGGCATCACGCTCGGCCAGCTCGTCAACGAGATTGGCGGCGGCACGGCGAGCGGCCGGCCCGTCAAGAGCGTGCAGGTCGGCGGCCCGCTCGGCGCCTATCTGCATCCTGACCAGTTCGACATTCCGTTCGACTATGAGGCTTATGCGGCCGTCGACGCGCTGATCGGCCATGGCGGCATCACCGTATTCGACGACACCGCCGACATGGCGGGCATGGCGCGCTTCGCCATGGAATTCTGCGCGGTGGAGAGTTGCGGCAAGTGCACGCCCTGCCGCATCGGCTCGACGCGCGGCGTGGAGCTGATCGACCGCATCCTGGAGCGCGCCCCGCGTGGCCGCGACACGGTCGAGACGCTGCCGCAGATGCACAACGCGCCGCACGACCAGCGCAGCCTGGAGGACGAGATCGTCCTGCTGGAGGATCTGTGCGAGACGATGAAGTTCGGCTCGCTCTGTGCGCTCGGCGGTTTCACTCCCTATCCGGTGATGAGCGCGCTCAAGCACTGGCCCGCCGATTTTGGCGTGACCCAGGTTCCGGAACCGGCGGAATGAGCTGCTGCGCCGGCCTGCTCGGCATCGATCGCGCCGTCATTCTCGGCGCCGTGATCGCTGGCGGCAAGTCGACGCGCTTCGGCAGCGACAAGGCGCTCGCCACGCTCCACGGCCGTACACTGATCGATCAGGTGATCGAGACGCTCGCCCCACAATGCGCTGAGATGATCGTCGTCGGCCGCGAGCATCCGGGCCTCCCCGGCGTGCCCGATCAGCCGGCGCCCGGCCTCGGCCCGCTCGCCGGCATCGCGGCGGCGCTCCTGGAGGCCCAGGCGCGTGGCTATTCCGCGGTGCTGACCGTGCCTTGCGACGCCTTCGACCTGCCGGGCGACCTCACCGGGCGGCTCTTCCCCTACCCCGCTTATGTGGAGAGCCTTCCGGTCGTCGGACTTTGGCCCGCTTATGCCGCAGCCGATGCGCTGGCGATCCTTGAATCGGAAGAAAAACACTCCATCAAGGGCTTTGCGGCCCGGATTTCCGCGCGCGCCGTGCAATTGCCGCGCGCACCTGCTAATATAAACACTGCTGCTGACCTGGAGCGAGTTGAACGCCATGGGATATGAACCGCAAGCCGATTTCGGCACGCCCGCCTCGACCGCCGAGAAGCTGGTCACGCTGACCATCGACGGCCGCTCGATCACGGTACCCGAGGGCACCAGCGTGATGCGCGCCGCCGCCGAGGCGGGCGGCAACATCCCCAAGCTGTGCGCCACGGACAGCGTCAAGAGCTTCGGCTCCTGCCGCCTGTGCATCGTCGAGATCGACGGCGCGCGCGGCACGCCGGCGAGCTGCACCACCCCGGTCGCGCAGGGCATGAACGTCCACACGCAGACCCCGCGCATCCAGAAGCTGCGCAAGGGCGTGATGGAACTCTACATCTCCGATCACCCGCTCGACTGCCTGACCTGCTCGGACAACAATGATTGCGAGCTGCAGGACAATGCCGCCGCCGTGGGCCTGCGCGAGGTGCGCTACGGCTATAATGGCGACAATCATATGGGCCTGGCGACCGACACGTCGAACCCCTATTTCGACTTCGACCCCTCCAAGTGCATCGCCTGCTCGCGCTGCGTGCGCGCCTGCGACGAGGTGCAGGGCACGCTGGCGCTGACCATCGAGGGGCGCGGTTTCGCCTCCAAGGTCTCGGCGGGCCTCGCCAGCGACGATTTCCTCTCGTCCGAATGCGTCTCGTGCGGCGCCTGCGTGCAGGCCTGCCCGACGGCAACGCTCCAGGAAAAGACCATGGTGGAGATCGGCAAGCCCGAGCGGGCCGTCGTCACCACCTGCGCCTATTGCGGCGTTGGCTGCACCTTCCGTGCGGAGATGCGCGGCGAGCAGCTCGTCCGCATGGTCCCCTGGAAGGACGGCAAGGCCAATCGCGGCCATAGCTGCGTCAAGGGCCGCTTCGCGTGGGGTTATGCCAACCACAAGGACCGCATCCTCAACCCGATGATCCGCAAGTCGATCGACGATCCCTGGCAGGAAGTCAGCTGGGACGAGGCGATCGCCTATACCGCCTCGGAGCTGACGCGCATCAAGGATACGCACGGCGCCCGCGCGCTCGGCGGCATCACCTCCTCGCGCTGCACCAACGAGGAGAGCTTCCTCGTCCAGAAGCTCGTCCGCGCCGGCTTCGGCGCCAACAATGTCGACACCTGCGCGCGCGTCTGCCACTCGCCGACCGGCTTCGGCCTCTCGACGGCGTTCGGCACCTCGGCCGGCACGCAGGATTTCGACAGTGTCATGGACAGCGACGTCATCCTGATCATCGGCGCCAACCCGACCGATGGCCACCCCGTCTTCGCCAGCCGCATGAAGCGCCGCATCCGCCAGGGCGCGAAGCTGATCGTCATCGATCCGCGCCGGATCGACATGGTGCACTCCCCCCACATCGAGGCGGATTATCATCTGCCGCTGCAGCCCGGCACCAATGTCGCCGTGCTGACCGCGCTCGCCCATGTCATCGTCACCGAGGGCCTCGCCGCCGAAGCCTTCATCAAGGCGCGCTGCGACTGGGACGAATATCAGACCTGGGCCGACTTCGTCTCCCAGCCGCAGAACTCGCCCGAATTCCTGGAGCCCGTCACCCGCGTCAAGGCCGAGGATATTCGCGGCGCCGCGCGCCTGTTCGCGACCGGCGGCAATGGCGCCATCTATTATGGCCTCGGCGTCACCGAGCATAGCCAAGGCAGCTCGACCGTGCTCGCCATTGCCAACCTCGCGATGGCGACCGGCAATATCGGCCGCCGCGGGGTCGGCGTGAACCCGCTGCGCGGCCAGAACAATGTCCAAGGGTCCTGCGACATGGGCAGCTTCCCGCACGAGCTCTCCGGCTATCGCCACATCGGCGATGCGAGCGTGCGCAAGCAGTTCGAGGATGACTGGGGCGTCACGCTCGACCCCGAACCGGGCCTGCGCATCCCCAACATGCTGGACGCCGCCGTCGACGGCTCGTTCCGCGCCATCTACATCCAGGGCGAGGACATCCTCCAGTCCGATCCCAATACCCATCATGTCGCCGCCGGCCTCAAGGCCATGGAATGCGTCATCGTCCACGACCTGTTCCTGAACGAGACCGCCAATTATGCGCATATCTTCCTGCCCGGCTCGACCTTCCTCGAGAAGGACGGCACCTTCACCAATGCCGAGCGGCGCATCCAGCCGGTCCGCAAGGTGATGGAGCCGGCCAATGGCTATGCCGACTGGGAGATCACCCAGCTCATGGCGAATGCCATGGGCCTCGGCTGGACCTATACGCATCCCAGCCAGATCCTCGACGAGATCGCCCGTCTGACGCCGACCTTCACCGGCGTGTCGTGGGAGCGGCTGGAGCGCGAAGGCTCGCTGCAATGGCCGGTCAACGAGAAGTTCCCGGACGGCGCGCCAATCATGCACGTCGATGGCTTCGTGCGCGGCAAGGGCCGGTTCGTCGTCACCGACTATGTGCCGACCGACGAGAAGACCGGCCCGCGCTTCCCGCTGCTGCTCACCACCGGCCGCATCCTCAGCCAGTATAATGTCGGCGCGCAGACCCGCCGCACCGGCAACACCGTCTGGCACCCCGAGGATCTGCTGGAGATGCATCCGGTCGATGCCGAGGATCGCGGCCTCAAGGATGGCGACTGGGCGCGCCTCGCCAGCCGCGCCGGCGAGACGACGCTGCGCGTGCAGGTGACCGATCGCGTGGCGCCGGGTGTCGTCTATACGACCTTCCACCACCCCGCGACGCAGGCCAACGTCATCACCACCGAATATTCGGACTGGGCGACCAATTGCCCCGAATACAAGGTGACGGCGGTACAGATCTCGCCTTCCAACGGCCCGACCGACTGGCAGGAGGAGTATGAGGAGCAGGCCCGCCGCTCGCGCCGCATCGCCGGCCATATCGAGGCGGAGGCTGCGGAATAAGCGATGGAAATCGACCGCCTCACCTATATGGCGAACCAGATCGCGCGCGCCTTCGAGCCGCAGGGCCATGACGTCGCCGTCAAGGAAGCCGCGACCCATATCAACAAGTTCTGGGATCCGCGCATGAAGAAGACCATGCTTGATGGAGACCGCTCCGGACTCACACCCATCGCGGCCGAAGCGATGGTGAACGTCGAGGCCTATGTGGCGGCGCATCCCGCCTCGGCCTGGTAACAGCCGGGCCTGATGGCCACCGCGCCCTCAGTCGCACCGTCCGCAACGCTCACAGCCCTGAGACCGGATGGCACCGCCCGCCCGGTCGACCGGCCGTTCGCGCCGGAAATCCCGGTCGCGCTCGAATATAACGGCCTTTCCTACGCCGTGATGATGGCGTCGCCGTCCGATCTTGAGGATTTCATCACCGGTTTCGCCCTGACCGAGGGCCTCGCGTCGCGCGTCGAGGATGTGACCGGCATCGACATCGCGGAAACCGATCTGGGCTGGATCGCCCGTGCGACGATCACCTCACTGGCGCTGGAGAAGCTGGAAGAGCGCGTGCGCACCCGCGTCGCGGAATCAAGCTGCGGCCTGTGCGGCATCGACAATCTCGAAGTGATCGCCAAGCCCCTGCCCCCGGTCGCACCGCATTCACCGATCGAGCCGGCTGCCATCTTCCGCGCGCTGGAGGGTTTGCGCGATCGCCAGCCCGGAAACCGGGCCACCGGCGGCATGCACGCGGCCGCCTATGTCGCGCCCGATGGCGGCATCATCGCCGTGCGCGAGGATGTCGGCCGCCACAATGCGCTCGACAAGCTGATCGGCGCCATGGCCCGCGCCGGCCAGCCGCTCGGTGGTGGCTTCCTCCTCTCCACCGCCCGGTGCAGCTACGAGATCGTCGAGAAGGCGGTCCGCGCCGGCGCGACGACCTTGGTCACCATCTCCGTGCCGACGAGCATGGCGGCGGCGCGCGCGCAGGCGGCGGGGCTCAGCCTGTTTGCGCTGGCGCGGCCCGACGAAGTGCTGCGGGTGACGGCGTAGACCGGATCGCCCTGCCTCACCGTCATTCCCGCGAACGCGGGAATCCAGTTTCCACGCAACCGGGTACTGAGAACGCCCCGGGATTCCCGCGTTCGCGGGAATGACGATATGCCATGGGATTGCGCTTCTTCCGCATCATGCAAGCAACGACGCACTCGTTCCGACAGGATCGGCCCCTGAAAAACGGGAGAATGCCATGCCGATCGCACGCCGCACGTTCATCGCGATGGCCGGGGCGGCCGCGCTCACATCACACGGCTGGGCGGCGGCACCCCGCTATGACCTCGTCATCAAGGGCGGCCGGGTGATCGATCCCGCGCGCGGGATCGACGCGATGCTCGACGTCGCCATCGCCGGAGGAAAAATCGCGGCGATGGGCAAGACCATCGATCCGGGCGCGGCACAGATCCTCGATGCGACCGGCAAGCTCGTCACACCCGGCCTGATCGACATTCACACCCACGCGAGCGTCGACCCGGCCAGCGCCGGTCTCATGCTCGCGGAGGGCGTGACCGGCTGGATCGAGGCTGGTTGGGAAGGCGCCGAGACGGTGGACCAGGGCATCGCCGCCGTGCGCGCCGCGCCCCAGAAAGCCGCCTTCCTGCTCAATATCGGTCGCAAGGGCGTGATGACGACGGCGGGTGAGACGATGGACCTCAGCCTTGCCGACGCGGCGGCCGCGCGCGCGGCCATCGCAGCGCATCGCGATGTGATCGTCGGCGTCAAGGCCCGGCTCTCCCGATCGATCGCCGGCGATCATGACCTGGATGTGCTGCGCCGTGCACAGCAGGCCGCCAGCGCCTTCGGCCTGCCCGTGATGATCCATATCGGCGGCACCTTCTCGCCCCTCGGGCAGTTACTCGATCTGCTGAAGCCAGGCGACATCGTGACGCACATGTATGCTCCGCCGCCGCATGCGATCATCGGCGACGACGGCAGGGTCATCCCAGAGGCGATCGCCGCCCGCAAACGCTGCGTGCGCTTCGACTGGGGACATGGCACGCATGGGCATGTGCTTTGGGAGGTTGCCGAGCAGGCAGCCCGCCAGGGCTTCCTGCCCGATACCGTCTCGACCGACTGGACGATCGCGGGCGACAGGACCGGCGTCGTCAACATGCCGACGATCATGTCGAACGTCCTCGCGCTCGGCGTGCCGCTCGATCAGGTGGTGGCGATGGCGACGATCAATGCCGCGCGTAGTTTCACGTTCTTCAAGGGGCGGGGCACGCTGGCGCCGGGCGCACCGGCCGATGTCGCGGTGCTGGAGCTGCGGCAGGGCCAGTTCGAGCTGGTCGACACGGCGGGCAAAAAGCGGCCCGCCACGTGCAAATTCTTCCCGGCTGCGACGATCCTGGACGGAAAGATCGCCGCGCGCGCTGCCTGAGCTTACCCTGTAAGCTGAACCGGTGCTCCTGCGAAGGCAGGAGCCCAGGGCGATAGGGAACGCCGCTATGCCCTAGGCTCCTGCCTTCGCAGGAGCACATGCCGGTTACACCCGACAGCGCAGTCTCCAGCGACCGGCCCGACCCAGCCTAGCTAAGCCCGGCCCGCGACCACCTCGTCAGCATCGTGCAGCGGCACCAGCCAGACCAGCACCGCGCCGATCAGCGCGCCGGCGCACATGATCAGCGACACCGCGAGCAGCTGATCCTTGCCCAGCGCATCGAACAGAAAGCCCGCGATGATCGGCGATCCCGCCGCGCCGGCGCGGCCGACGCCGAGCACGAAGCCGGTGCCGGTCGCGCGCGCATAGGCCGGGAAGCCGCGCGCGAAGGCGGCGTAATAGCCCACGATCGCGGCGTTCAGGAAGAACATGGTGAAGAAGCCCGCCAGGCGCCAATGCCCGAGCGTGTCGTGGCCCAGGCCGAACCATGCGACGGCAAGAACGCCCAGGATGCACATCACGATCGTCGGCACCTTGATGTCCCACTTCTTGAGCAGGAAGCCGAACAGCGCGCCGCCGACCGCGCCACCGATGTTGGCATAGGTCAGCACGCTCGCCGCCAGCGGCTGGCTGAAGCCGGTATCGGCGACGATCTGCACGGCGAACTTGAGGATGTAGTAGAAGGTCAGCGTGTGGAACATGTAGCCGAACGCCAGCAGCAGCGTGGTCGGCCGCAGCCTCGGGTTCGAGAGAATGTCCGTCACCCTGGGCTTGGCCGCCTGCTCCGGAACCGGCGGCAAGTCGCTGATCTGCGGCTTGCCGAAAGCGCGAAGGGATTTGTTGATCTTGGCGACCGCCCCTTCGGGCCGGCGCGCGGCGAAGAAGGCCGGCGTCTCCGGCACCAGCAGCATGACAAGCGGGATCATCACGGCGGTCACGACGGCGCCGAACAGGAACACGGCACGCCAGTCATACTCGACCAGCAGCCAGCCCTGCGCCGCGAAGCCTCCGATCACGCCGCCAAGCGGGTAGCCGATCACGTAGAGCGACATGGCCAGGCTGCGCGAGGCGGTGCTGGAGACCTCGGCGGTCACCGCGTTGGTCGCCGCGAGCATGCCGCCGATGCCAAGGCCGGTGATCAGGCGCCAGAGCGTCAATTCGGTCACGCCGGTGGCGGCATGGGCCATGTACATGCCGATCGCCATCACCACGAGGCAGATGATCATGTCGAGCTTGCGGCCGATCTTGTCGGCGAGGCTGCCGAGCAGGATCGAGCCGAAGCCCATGCCGATCAGCTCCGCCGAGAGCACGATGCCAAGCTGCGAGCGCGGAATGCCCCATTCCTTGGTGATGCCCGGCGCCGCGAAGGCGCTGGAGAGCACGTCGAACCCGTCGAGCGCGTTCAGGAAGATCATGAGGACGACGACGATCCACTGCCGTGCGGACATGGGATTGTCGTTGATGATCTGCCGTGGGTCGTTCGCGACCATGTCTTTGTCCCCTCCTGCTGGCGCGCTTCTGCGGAGCGCCGTCCCTATTCGTGAATACGGCGCAACAGCTCGATGAGCAACGTCGCTTCGCGCTTGGTAAAGCGCGAGCGCACCCATTGCTCATGCTCGTCGATGCAGCGCCGCGCCTCGATCAGCGCTTCGTGGCCCGTCGCGGTCAGGGTCAGCGTCTGCCGGCGCCGGTCGAGCGTGGATGCGCCGCGCACGAGCAGCGAGCGGGCTTCCAGCCGGTTGATGATCGCCATGGTCGTGGCACGGTCCATCTGCAGCCGTCGGCCGATGTCGGCTTGGGCGATGTGCGGATGATCGTCGATCAGCCACAGCACCGAGACCATCTTCTGGGTGAGGCCGAGCTCGGAGAAGGTCTCGGTGAAATGCCGGTAGGTCGCGCCATGGGCGAGGCGGATGTGAAAGCCGATGATGTCGTCGATGGCGCCAAGATCGGCCTCGTCCCCGGTCATCGCGCTCGCGCGCGTCTCCGCGTCGCTCGCGCAATCGACGTTTGCCGAATGCCCTGAACGCTGCCTTTCCGTCGCTTCCAAATCCCGTTCCGCCAAGGACCGATTGCCTCCCCGATTGATCTAGCGCAAAGACTTTGCCGATTTCGTAAGCATAGCATACAAATCTGAGCGAGAGGAGCAAGCCATGGTACATTTTCCGGATACACCGGCCTTCACCGGCTTCAACACCCCGTCACGGATCGAGTGCGACATCCCCAATCTCGCGAATGAGGGTACGATCCCGCCGGAACTGAACGGCGCTTTCTTCCGCGTCCAGCCGGATCCGCAATTCCCCCCGCGGCTGGGTGACGACATCAGCTTCAACGGCGACGGGATGATCACCCGCTTCCACATCCACGACGGCCAGTGCGACATCCGCCAGCGCTGGGCCAAGACCGACAAGTGGAAGCTGGAGAATGCCGCCAACAAGGGCCTGTTCGGCGCCTATCGCAACCCGCTGACCGACGACGAGTCGGTCAAGGGCCAGATTCGCTCTACCGCCAACACCAATGCCTTCATCCATGCCGGCAAGCTCTGGGCGATGAAGGAGGACAGCCCGGCGCTGGTCATGGAGCCGGACACGATGGAGACGATCGGCTTCGAGAAGTTCGGCGGCAAGATGACCGGCCAGACCTTCACGGCGCATCCCAAGATCGACCCCGCGACGGGCAACATGATCGCGATCGGCTATGCCGCCTCGGGTCTCTGCACCGACGATGTCTGCTATTATGAGGTCAGCCCGCAAGGCGATCTCATCCGCGAAGTCTGGTTCAAGGTGCCCTATTACTGCATGATGCACGACTTCGGCGTGACGCAGGACTATCTCGTCCTCCACATCGTGCCGTCGATCGGCAGCTGGGAGCGACTCGAGAAGGGCCTGCCCCATTTCGGCTTCGACACCACTTTGCCCGTCTATCTCGGCATCATTCCGCGCCGCGACGACGTGAAGGCGGAGGATATTCGCTGGTTCAAGCGCGACAATTGCTTCGCCAGCCATGTCATGAACGCCTTCCAGGACGGAACCAAGGTCAGCATCGACGTGCCCGAGGCGGAGAACAATATGTTCCCCTTCTTCCCGGACGTGCACGGTGCGCCCTTCAATCCCCAGCAGGCGATGAGCAAGCTCACCCGCTGGACCGTCGACATGGCCTCCAATTCCGATGCCTTCGAGAGCGTCACCCGCCTCACCGAGACGGCCGGCGAATTCCCGCGCATCGACGATCGCATGACCGGCCTGCCCTATCGCTACGGCTGGATGCTGGAAATGGACATGAAGCGGCCGGTGGAGCTCAAGGGCGGCTCGGCGGGCGGCTTCCTGATGAATTGCCTGTTCCTGATCGATCACGAAACCAAGAAGGAGCAGCACTGGTGGTGCGGCCCGACAAGCTCGCTGCAGGAGCCGGCCTTCATTCCGCGCAGCAAGGATGCGCCCGAGGGCGACGGCTGGATTGTCCAGGTCTGCAACCGGCTCGACGAGCATAAGAGTGACCTGCTGATCTTCGAAGCGCTCAAGATCGAGAAGGGTCCGGTCGCCACGGTCCACATTCCCTTCGCGCTGCGCTTCGGCCTGCACGGCAACTGGGCGAATGCCGAGGAAATCGGGCTGGCAGCGTAGCCATGCACACGCCTCTCCCCTTGCGGGAGAGGATACCCGGCCTTGCGAGCGTGCTCGTGAGGCGAAGCTGGAGGGGGGTGCTACCTCGCGTCCATTCCCCTCCCCAACTTCCCCTAGCCAACTTCCCCTAGCCAACATCGTCAGCAAGCTGCACTATCCTCTCCCACAAGGGGAGAGGAGCCGACAGAGCGCCTCCCCGAACACGAGGAGAGAGAGATGCGCCGGATCGCACGTTTGACCTTGCCGATGGCATTGCTGGCGGCACAGGGCTCGCCAGTGCCGGCCCAGCCCGCCACGCCAGCCCCCAGCACCACCTCCCCCTCTCCCGCCGTCATCGCCATGCGGCGGGAATGGCTCAATCCGGCCATCAACAGCTTCACGTTCCGCGACAATGCCCGCATGTTCGATACCCGCCCGGTCAGGCGCGCCGGGCCGGTCTGGCAACTGCCCCGCGCCACCGGCTTCACCATGCCCCCCGGCTATGACGCCTGGGCCGAGCATAGCTACACCAATGCCCTGCTGGTCATCCGCGACGGCAAGATCCTGTTCGAGGATTATCGCAACCGCTCGGACGCAAGCACGCGCTTCATCAGCTTCTCCATGGCCAAGTCGATCACTTCGATGCTGCTCGGCATCGCGCTCGACAAGGGCATGATCAGGTCGATCGACGATCCGGTCACCGCCTACGTGCCGGAGCTCAAGGGCGGCGGCTATGACGGCGTCACGCTGCGCCACATCCTGCAGATGCGATCGGGCGTGGACTATGAGGAGCGCTATGATTTCGGCGCCCATCCGAGCCCGGCCGCGATCAATCACGAGAATGCCATCGTGCTGAACAAGGTGCGCTTCGCCGATTCGGCGCGGACGATCGGCCACAAATGGGAGCAGGGCACGCACTTCAATTATGCGACGATCGACACCGCCGTGCTCGGCTGGGCGCTCGAGCGGGCGACGAAGCAGCCGCTTGCCGCCTTCATGCAGGCCAATCTCTGGGGTCCACTCGGCGCCGAGGCCGACGGCTACTGGATCGCGGACGGCCCCGCCGGCGTCGGCCGCGAGCTCTCCGGCATGGGCTATAATGCGACGCTGCGCGATTTCGGTCGCCTCGGCATGCTGATGCTCGCCGGGGGAAAGCGCGGCAAGGTCCAGATCGTGCCGGCAAGCTGGATGCGCCAGGCAACCACCATGCTCCCGACCGGCGTCGACGCCCGACCCGGCTACGGCCTGCAATTCTGGCAGGTCGATGACGAGCCAGGGGCCTTCGCCGCGGTTGGCCTTGCCGGGCAGATGATCTACGTCCATCCCGCGACCCGCACGGTGATCGTCAAGCTCAGCTATCATCCGCCGGACGTGCCGCCGCAGGTCAATGCCGAAACGATCCGCTATTTCAGGGCGATCACTGCCCAACGCTGACAGGAGCGCGCCATGATTCAACCCGGCCTCGAATTCGTCTATGAGGCGGAGGGCGCGCTCGATCCGCCCATCCCGATCGGTGAGACGATGGACGGCAGCCGGCGGATCATCCCGATCCGGACCGGCGGACGGGTCGAAGGGCCGTTGATCCGGGGCAGCCTGATCGGCAATGCCTCGGACTGGCAGCTCACCCGCCACGACGGCGTAACTGTCGCGGACGCCCTCTACGCGATCCGCACCGACGACGATGTCGTCATCCAGATCCGCAATCGCGGCCTGCGGCATGGCCCCCCGGAAGTCATGGCCCGGCTCGCGGCAGGCGAGGCGGTCGACCCGGCCGACTATTATTTCCGCACGGTGCCGGAGTTCATCGCGCCCAATGGACGCTACGAATGGATGAACCGCAGCATCTTCGTCTGCTCGGGCGCGCGCTATGCGGCCGGCATCAAGCTCTGGGTCTGGCGGGTGACGTGAGCGCCGTCCTCCGAAGAGGAAGTGCGCTGAGCTGGTTGCGAAACGCTACGCAACAGCCCATCTTCACATCATGACCAAGCTCTCCTTCCTCGACCTCGTCAATGTCATCGATGGTGAAACCAGCGGCGACGCGATCCGACGGGTCGGCCCGATGGCCGCGCACGTCGAGGCGCTGGGCTTTCATCGTTATTGGATCGCCGAGCATCACGGCATGGTGGGCGTCGCCGCCGCCGCGACCGCGCTCATCATCGCCGAAGCCGGCCGGGCCACGAACCATATCCGCGTCGGATCGGGCGGCATCATGCTGCCCAATCACTCGCCTTTCATCATCGCCGAGCAGTTCGGCACGCTCGACGCACTGTTCCCGGGTCGGGTCGATCTCGGCCTCGGCCGCGCGCCAGGTGCGGATGGCCGCCTCGCCCAGGCACTGCGCCACGATCAGCGGCACGAGGCGGAGGAATTTCCGCGCGGCGTGGTCGAGTTGCGCGCGCATTTCACCGGCGAGCCGGACCTCGGCCTGGTCGCGGTGCCGGGCCGGGGTGCAGACATCGAGATGTGGATCCTGGGCTCCAGCCTCTATGGCGCCCAGCTCGCCGCCGCCTTCGGCATGCCCTATGCCTTCGCGTCCCACTTCGCGCCCGACCTGCTCGACGAAGCGCTGGAGATATACCGCCGCGACTTCAAACCGTCGGCATGGCTGTCAGCCCCGTATTGCGCGGCCGCGATGAGCGCCGTCGCCGCCGACACGAGCGAGGAAGCGGTGTTCATCGCCAGCTCGATCATGCAGAATTTCGTGGCGCTGCGCACCGGCCGCCCCGGCAAGCTCCCCAGGCCGGTCGAGAATTATCTCGAACGCCTGCCGATGAACGTTGCCGCCACGCTGAGCCAGGCCCTGCAATGCAGCGCCTTCGGCACGGTCGAGGAGGTGGCGCGCAGCATTCGCCAATTCATCAAGCGCACGGGGGTCGACGAAGTGATCGTCCACAGCCCGGCCTATGATTTCGACGCCCGCAAACGATCGGTCGCGTTGATCGCGGAGGCTTTCGCCAGCCTCGAAGTCGACGCCTGAAACTATTGCCCTCCCCGACCGTCCAGCTACTATGCTGCGACGCAACAACGAGGGGCACGCATGAGCGAACCGACGACCCTGACTGATCTCGCAACGCCCTGCCTGATCCTCGATGCGGCGCGGATGGAGCGCAACATCGCGCGGCTTCGGGCACATCTCGCCAGGCTCGGCGTCACCGCCCGTCCTCATCTCAAGACCGCCAAGTCGATCCCCGTCGCCAGGCGATGATGGAGAGCCCGGCCGGTCCGGCGACCGTCTCGACGCTCAAGGAAGCCCGGCTCTTCGCGGATGCCGGCGTGCGCGACATCATCTATGCGGTCGGCATCACGCCGGACAAGCTGCCGACCGTGCTTGCCATGCGCGCGCAGGGCGTGGACCTCGCGGTCATTCTGGACTCGGTCGAGCAGGCAAGGTTCGTGGCGGAAGCCTCGCGCGCGGCGGGCCTGGCGATCCCGGCTCTGATCGAGATCGATTCGGACGGGCACCGCGCGGGCGCCGCGCCGAGCGACGCCGAGCGACTGCTGGCCATCGGCGCCGCTCTGACCGAAGGCGCGGAACTGCGCGGCGTCCTCACCCATGCGGGCGGCAGCTATGGCGTGCGCGGCGAGGCGGCCCTGCGCGCCTTCGCCGAGCAGGAGCGCCGCGCCGTCGTCGATGCCGCCACGGTGCTGCGCGAGGCCGGCTTCCCCTGCCCCGTGGTCAGCGTCGGCTCGACGCCCACCGCCCACGCCGCGCAGACGCTCGACGGCGTGACCGAGGTGCGCGCCGGCGTCTTCGTCTTCTCCGATCTGGTGATCGCCGGGATCGGCACGCAGGCCATCGACGACATCGCCATCTCGGTGCTCGCCAGCGTCATTGGCCATCAGCGCGACAAGGGCTGGATCCTGGTCGATGCGGGCTGGATGGCCATGTCGCGCGATCGCGGCACCAAAGCGCAGGCGGTCGACCAGGGCTACGGGCTGGTCTGCGACGCGGCCGGCAATCCCTATGACGATCTGATCGTCATCGACGCCAATCAGGAGCATGGCATCATCGCCGTGCGGCCCGGTTCGAACGCTGTGCTACCCGAACTGCCCGTCGGTGCGAGGGTCCGCATCCTGCCCAATCATGCCTGCGCGACCGGCGCGCAGCATGACCGCTATCATGTGGTGCGCGGCACGGGCGACGTGATCGAGGCCGAGTGGCCGCGCTTTGGAGGCTGGTGATGAGCGACGACCCCATCAGGATCATCTCGACGGTGGATGCGCCGCAGCCCGCTGGCCATTATTCGCAAGCGATCGTCGGCAACGGCACGGTCTATATCGCCGGCCAATTGCCGATCGGCGCGGACCGCGTCCACCGGACCGATGCCTCGTTCGAGGACCAGGCGCGGCAGGCGATCGGCAACCTGCTCGCCATCCTGAAAGCGGCGGGCGGCGATCCGCGCCATCTGCTCAAAGTCACGGCCTATATCGTCGGCATCGAGAACTGGCCGCGCTTCAACGCCGTCTATGCGGAGATGATGGGCGACGCGAAGCCAGCGCGGACGGTCGTACCGGTGCCGGAGCTGCATCACGGCTATCTCGTCGAGGTCGATGCGGTGGGGCTGATCGCCGTGTAACCGCGCCGATCCTGCGCTCGACACGAACGGGAGGCTTTGAAAAGTTGGACAGGGAGCGCCTGCCCAACTTCCGTCAGGTCAAGCCGGCGCGAGTTCCTTCGCATCCTCGAGGATCATCTGCGAGCCCTTCTCGCCGATCATGATCGAGGCGGCATTGGTGTTGCCCGAGACGATCTTGGGCATGATCGAGGCGTCGACCACGCGCAAGCCCTCGATACCGTGGACGCGCAGGCGCGCATCGACCACAGCCTTGGCATCGCTGCCCATCCGGCAGGTGCCGACCGCATGATACAGCGTGCCGCCGGCGACTTGCGCATAGAAGAACATCTGGTCATCGGTCTCGCCGAACGGATCGGTCGGCGACTCCAGATATTTGGCGACGGCCGGCTGCTGCCAGATCTTGCGGATCAGCTTGAGCTGCGTGACGGCCATCTGCTGGTCGATCTTGTCATCGAGATAGTTGGGCACGATCTTCGGCGCGACCAGACCGTCAGGCGAGCGCGCGTGGATATTGCCACGCGATTCCGGGCGAACCTGGCACGGGTTGGATGCCAGACCCGGCTCTTTCTCCAGCGCTAGCTGCTGCTTGGCATTGAGCACTTCCAGGTCCATCGAGGCCGCCATGGTGTGGATCTGGATGTCCGGTGTCTCCAGACCCTCGCGCGAGCGCACGAAGGCGCAGCCATGCGCGACGGCGTAGGACAGCAGGCCCTTGCGGGTGAAGCCATATTTCAGCACCTGGCCGACCAGCGGAAGCCCGCTCGCCATCGAGTTGACCGAGGGCGTGCCCGGCTTCAACCGCGCCTGACAGCCGATCATGTAGTGATCCTGCATATTCTCGCCGACGCCGGGCAGCTCATGCACGATGCTCACGCCGAGCGACTGGAGCAGGCTGCCCTGCCCGACGCCGCTGATCTCCAGCAGCTTCGGACTCTCGACGGCACCGGCGGCGAGGATGACTTCCTTGCGCACCTTCACGACGCGGATACGGTCGTGCTGCCTAAACTCCACGCCCACCGCACGCTTGCCCTCGAAGAGGATGCGCGTCGTCATCGCGCGCAATTCGACGGTGAGGTTCGGACGCCCCATGACCGGATGCAGGAAGGCGACCGCCGCCGAGCAGCGCTTGCCGTTGCGGGCGGTCATCTGGAACCAGCTCGATCCTTCCTGATCGCCGTCGTTGAGATCGTCCTTGTAGGCGATGCCCGCCTCGACGCAGGCGTCGATGAGTGCCTTGCTGACCGGATGGTGCTCGGGGAAATCGGAGACGCCAAGCTCGCCACCCACGCCATGCGCCGGGATCGCGCCGCGCTGCTGGTCCTCGCTCTTCTTGAACAGCGGCAGCACGTCGTCCCACGCCCAGCCTTCATTGCCCATCTGGCGCCAGCCGTCATAGTCGGCGGACTGGCCGCGCACATAGAGCAGGCCGTTCAGCGACGACGAGCCGCCGAGCACCTTGCCCTTGGGCCATTTGTGCGGACGACCGCCCGAACCCTGATCCACCTCGGTCTCGTAGAGCCAGTTGACCTTGGGATCGTTGAGCGTCTTGCCGAAGCCGATCGGGATGTGGATCATCATGTTCGACCAGAACTGGCCGAGTTCGCGCGTCGGGCGATCGTCACCGCCGGCTTCCAGCACGACCACCTCGGTGTGGCGATCCGCCGAGAGGCGGTTCGCGAGCACGCAGCCCGCGCTGCCCGCGCCCACGATCACATAATCGACGGTGATTTCATCAGCCATTATCTTGTCTTCCCTCCTCGCCGCTCCGACACGACCCGTGCGCGCGGCTTATGACTCGTTCCCGCCGATACAAGGCGGCATTTCGAACAAAGTCAACAAACGATCGGCGCGACGCGCCGGACGGCGCTTTTCCTACACCGGTTCGCCGGCCGCCCGGGCCCGCTCCAGCATCATCGCCTCATCCCTGCGCACCCGCATGGCGAGGATCAGCAGCAGGATCACGATCGGCACCGCGACCCAGTTTGTGCTGAGGATCGCGATGCGCAGATCGCCACCCGTCGCGTCCGAGACGATGCCGACCTGATAGGGACCGATGCCGACGCCGAAGATGGTCGAGACGATCAGATAGGTGCTCGCCGCAATGCCCCGCATGCGCGGCAGCACCAGGCCATACATCAATGCATAGAGCGGCGGGATCCAGCAGGTCAGGATGACGCTGTAGAGGATGAAGCGCGTGTAGAAGCTGCCGGCATCCTCAGCGAGATAGGTCCAGATGCCCACGAACGGCGAGACGCCGAGCGCGAAGAGCGTGAGCCACACCCGACCACGGCCGGGCATGGTGCGATCGAACCAGTCCGAGAGCGGACCGGCGATGAGCGGTCCGATCACGCCGATGACGAGCGACAGCGTGCCGAACTTGACCGCGGTCGCCGTCTGGGATTCGCCATAGATCTTCATGATGAAGCTCGGCGTGAAGCCCATGATGCCATAGTTGATCACCGTCTGCAGCGCGCCGACGGCCATGGCGATCAGCATTGAAGGCGAGCGGACGATCAGTGCGAAGGTCGACCGGTCTGTGAGCGAGAGGCCCTGCAGCAGGTTGAAGATCACCACCGCGCCGAAGCCCATGACGCCCCACTGCAGCAGATGAGGGTTCACCGACACGCCGCCGAATTCGAGGCTGGGGCGCGGCGAGAAGGTGGAGGTCAGCTGGACCATCACGCCCATCACGACAACCACCGCGACGATGAAGCCGAAGCTCGCCGCCCAGTTGCGGCCGGTCGCACCACGCGCAGCGAGAGTCAGGAAATTGACGCCGGGCGTCACCGATCCGAGCAGGGCGAAGCTGGCACGGAACGGCGCCGGATCGCGCGGTGTCTCGATGCCATCCATGGCCCCGCGCTTCGGCTCCCTGAGGAACCACAGCAGGACCGCGAGCAACACGCCGGGCGCCGAGGCGACGAGGAAGGCGAACTGCCAGCCATGCAGGCCGAACGGCGCACCGCCAGCCGCATAGCGCGCGTCCCAATATTGCGCCGCGAGGCCGCCGATCACGTTCGATCCGCCGAGGCCCACCGCGATGGCCGCCGCGATCGCACCCATGACGAGGCCGCGCCGTTGCTTGGGGAAATAGTCGAACAGCAGCGAGGTGCCCGCCGGCGATGTCGCGCCCTCGCCGATGCCGACGCCGAGGCGCGAGACGATGAGGATCGCAAAGCCATTGGCAAAGGCCGCCAGTGCGCTCGCCAGCGACCAGAACAGGATCGACATCGACAGGATACGATTGCGCAACCAGCCGTCGGACAGGCGCCCGAGCGGCAGCGAGAACAATGCGTAGAACAGCGCGAAGACGGTGCCGTAGAGCAGCCCCATCTCCGCATCGCCGATGTTGAGGTCCGCCTTGATGTGCGGCGCCAGGATCGCGAGGATATTGCGATCCAGCAGCGACATGGCGTTGCTGAGCGACACCAGCGCCAGCGCGTACCAGGCGGTGCCGGTGACGCTTGGGGCAAGAGAGCTGCCGGTGGCAGCGGGGCGCGCCACCGGGTCACCGCTCACAGCTTGAAGACCCGCTCGGCGTTGGTCTGCATCAGCTTCTTCTTGGTCGCGGGCGATATGTCGAGATTGTCGTGCGTGCGCACCTCGTCCGCCACGAACTCATAGGGATAGTCCATCGCATACATGACGCGGTCCTCGCCGAGCTGGTCGATGCACAGCTTGATCGCCAGCTCGCAAGCCATGCCGCTGGTGGTCACGCAGACATTGTTGCGCATGTAATGGAACATGTCGTGCTGCAGCGGCTTGAGGCGCGGGTAGCGCTGCGAGCGGACGCTGGCCTGGTGCATATAATTCACGCGGAACAGCCAGTAGGGGATCGCCTCGCCGCCATGGCCGACGCACACGGTCAGGCCCGGATAGCGATCGAACACACCCGAGGTCAGGATACGCAGCAGATGATAGCCGGTCTCGACGCCGAAGCCGAACAGCGCGCCGTCCAGCCCCGCCTCGACCATGCCGGCGATCATCGCGTCCGGCGGCGATTGCGGATGGATGTAGAGCGGCAGGTCATTGTCGACGCAGGCGCGCAGGATCGGGTCGAACTGCTCCTCGTCGAGATAATGGCCCTTGGTGTGGCTGTTGACCATCACGCCCTTGAAGCCGAGCTCGCTCTTGCCGCGCGCGATCTCGGCGACCGACCAGGCCGCGTCCTGCGGCACGATCGAGACCATGCCGACGTAGCGCGTCGGATGGCGCTCGCAGGCGGCCTTGAGCTGGTCGTTGGCGTCGCTCACCAGTGCCTTGGCCTCGTCCGCCTCGAACACCTGACCGCCCGGCGAGGTCATCGAGAGAATGGCGACGTCGATGCCGGTCTCGTCCATCGCCTGCAGGCGAAGCGTGTCCAGGTCCAGCAGGCGGTCGCGGATGAACCGGGTCCGCTCCGACGGCGAGGTGCCGTAAAAGCCCCAGAGCGAGGTCGTCGCCTTGTCCGCCCTGCCCTCGCGCACGAGGCGCAGATAGGCGTCGAGTTGTGCCTGGGTGGCGAAGGCCTCTTCCGTCGCGATGCGCAGATAGCCCCGGTCGCCGCCGGTCTTCAGTTCGTGGGTCACGTTTCTCTCTCCCAAACCCTGATTCATTCGTCACCCCAGCGTAAGCTGGGGTCTGTTGCCGCCAGAGACCCCAGCTTACGCTGGGGTGACGGAGAATGTTCAAGCCTCGTGTACGACCTTCGTGACGAGGCAGGCCTGCACGCCCTCGCTGCCATCCTCATGCCCGTGGCCGGACCATTTGACGCCGCCGAAGGGCGAATCCGCCCCGCCGATGGCGACGCTGTTGATGCCCAGCATGCCGGTCTCGACCTCGCGCGCGATGCGGCGCTGCATCTTGACGTCGTTGGTCCAGCTATAGGCGGCAAGGCCATAAGGCAGGCGATTGGCTTCCGCGAACATGTCCTCCGCCTTGGCGAAGGGATTGATCAGCGCAACCGGGCCGAACGGCTCCTCGTTCATGATCTCCGCATCGAGCGGCACTTCGCTCAGCACCGAGGGCGCATAATAATAGCCCTGGTTACCCAGCCGCTCGCCGCCGGCATGCAGCCTGGCGCCCGCCTTCACCGCGCCGCCGATCATGCGTTCCATCGCGTCGGGACGGCGCGGATTGGCCATCGGCCCCATCTGGATGCCGTCGTGCAGACCATTGCCGACCTTGAGCGCCTTGGCCCGCTCTGCGAAGCCGTCCCGGAACTTCTCGAACACGTCTTCCTGCACGATGAACCGCGTCGGCGAGACACAGACCTGACCGGCATTGCGATATTTGTGGCCGACCATCACGTTCAGCACATGATCGACGTCAACATCGTCGAACACCAGCACCGGGCCGTGGCCGCCCAGCTCCATGGTCGTGCGCTTGAGGTCGTCGGCCGCCAGCTTGGCGAGATGCTTGCCGACCACGGTCGATCCGGTGAAGCTCAGCTTGCGGATGATCGGCGAGGCCAGCAGATAGCGCGAGACCTCGTCCGGCACGCCGAACACGGCCTGGGCGACCTCCTTGGGCAGGCCGGCGTCATAGAGGCATTGCAGCACGCCGAGCGCGGAAGCCGGCGTCTCTTCGGCCGACTTCATGATCACAGAGCAGCCCGCCGCGATCGGCGCGCCGAGCTTGCGACCGGGATTGCCGAGCGGGAAGTTCCAGGGGCTGAACGCCGCGACCGGGCCGACCGGCTCATAGGTCACCGTCGAGCGCATGCCCGCCGGGCGCACCAGCGCGCGGCCATAGAGGCGGAACACCTCGCCTGCGTAGAAATTGAACAGGCCCGCGACCATCATCACTTCGATGCGACTCTCCGCGAGAGTCTTGCCCTGCTCCATCGTCGCGATGCGGGCCAGATCCTCCTGCCGCTCGATCAGCAGGCGCGCGGCGCCGGAGAGCACGGCGGCGCGCTCCTGCGGCGTCGAATTCCGCCAGCGCACGAAGCCACGCTGCGCGGTCTCCAGGGCGCGGTCGAGATCGGCCGTGTCGGCCATCGGCAGGTGGCCGAGCGTTTCGCCGGTGGCGGGATTGACGATCGCCTGGGTACGGCGGCTGCCGCCGCCGACGGCCTCACCGTCAATCATCATGTGCAGCGCCGGATAGCTCGTCATGTCGGTCCTCTCCGAAAGTCGAAATGCAGGAAGCCGGACCGGCAGACTGATCGGCTGCCGGCCCGGATTTCACATCATCCCTGTCGGGACAAGTTGGTGAGTCGTCAACTGCTGTTCGCGCGCCTCAGGCGGCCGCGGACGCCGCCTCGATCGCCTCGAGCCGCTCGATCTCCTCGCGATAAGGCTTGCAGGCCCGCCACATGAAGATCGTCGCGATCGGCAGCAGCACGACGGCGGTATAGAAGATCGCCTTCCAGAGCTCGGCCTCGTTGCCCACGACGCGCTGCGCGACCGATCCGATGACGGCACTGCCCATGGCCCCGAAGAAGGTGAACATGAACAGGTAGAAGGCGGTGAGCTGGCCGCGCATCGACTGCGGAGCGACGCGCTGCACGGCGGCGTTCTGGGCGGGCGCACCGGCCAGACCGAACATGGTGGCAAGCGCCATGCAGGCCATCGAGGCCTCGGCGGCGTGCATCAGGGGTGCCGCGATGGTCAGGATCGTCGTCATCGAGAAGCAGATGGCTGCCGTGCGGACATTGGCGTCCTTATGCTTCTTGGCGAAATGGGAGACCATGATACCGCCGAGCACGAGACCGATGAGCTGGGCGACCAGCGACATGGACGCGAATACGCGGCCGATATGCGCCTCGTCCACGCCATAGGTGCGCACGAGGAATGGCACGCGCCAGAAGCCGAAGCCCGCGCTCTCCGTGGCGCTCAGGGCCAGTGCGATGAACAGCGGATAATAGACGCGGCGCTGGGCATGGATCGCCTTGAGCGCATCGAACCCCATGAATGTCGCGATCGTGCGCGCCAGACCGGCATCTTCGGGGGCCTTCACCGTATCGGCAGCCGCTGTGCGGCGCGGCGGCTCCTTGATGAAGAGGAACATTAGGGCGGCCGGAAAAGACAATGTGCCAAGGCCGACCAGGATCCACTGCCAGCTGTGGATCTTGAGGCCCATGACCGTGCTGATGCCCCAGCTCGCCGTCGCCGCGATCATTTCGCCGCCGAGCCACAGGCCCAGCGTCGAGCCGCCGATGAAGCCGAACTGGAGCAGCGCGAAGGAGATGGGAATCTTCTTGGGCGGGAACATGTCCGCGATGAGCGAATAGGAACCCGGCGCGTGTGCCGCGCCGCCGGCGCCCAGGAACATGCGGCTCGCGATGAACTGCAGGTAAGTCTGCGCCAGGCCGCTCAACATGGTGACACTGCCGGTCACTGCGGCACTGATCGCCAGAATGATCTTGCGCGGATAAAGGTCGACCAGACGCGCCAGCGGCACACCCACGAAAACGTAGAAGATGATGCTGGCCGGCCCGCCGAGGATGCCGAGCTGCTCGTCAGTCAGCTGAAAGTCGACCTTGATGCGCTGCGCGAGCATGCCGAACACGGTGGCGTCGAAGAAGCTCAGAAATGTCGCGATGATAATGACCGCCAGGCCATAATAAGCGGCTGGGCTGGACGGCCATTGATGCCCTTGATCGCCCGCGCCGGTCTTCGGCGCCGCCTGCCCCATCGAGGGTGCGATTGCCATGAAATTACGTCCTCTCTTCTTGACCCTGACGGCGACCGCACGTTCACCGGCGACCAACCCCTTTGACCCGATTCACACGCAACGTTGATTTTGTCCAACTATTGCACTGCCCCATTGCCATGCTTTAGAGACGATCCGCAAGTGCCGCGCAAGCCCGGGCCATTTCATCAGGCCTCATGCGGCGGAACGGACCAGGGAGAGGCCAGAGCCGCGTGATCATGATGAGCCCGATGCCGGCCGGAAGGGAGCAAAAAACCGCTGTCCTACTTTGCCCGGACCCAGGCATGCTGCCCCCGGGGCGAGGCGCGGATCACATCCACGACTCGCCAGAACACTTTCTGAAATTCCGTTTGCCCCGTGACCTTCGTGAACTTCGCAAGAAAATGATGCGCCGATGGATGCCACAACGCCACGGCTGGCGAACAAAACAACCCCAGCCCAGCTACCAATGAAGGACTGTCCATGATCGATTTCGCCGGCCGCACCGCCTTCATCACCGGAGGCGCCAATGGCGTCGGCCTGGGCATCGCGCGCGCCCTCCTTGCCGAAGGCGCCAAGGTCGCGATCGCCGACATCCGTCAGGATGCGATCGATAAGGCGCTGGAGAGCTTCGACAACCAGGAAGCGATGGGCGTGAAGCTCGACGTCGCCAGCCGGGCCGACTGGCCGCGCGTCGCCGACGAGGTGGAGGAGCGGCTCGGCCCGGTCTCCCTCCTCTTCAACAATGCCGGCATCAACCTCTTCCAGACCATCGACGAGTCCAGCTTCGACGATTGGGACTGGGTGATGGGGGTCAATCTCCATGGCGTGATCAACGGCGTCATGACCTTCGCGCCCCGCATGAAGGCGCGGGGCCTGGGCGGCTATATCGTCAACACCGCGTCCATGGCCTCTTTCCTCGCCGCCGGCGCGCCGGGCATCTATAACACCACCAAGTTCGCCGTCCGCGGCCTCTCGGAATCACTTCGTTATAGCCTCGCGCCACACGGCATTGGTGTGTCGGTGCTGTGCCCGGGGCTGGTGAAGAGCCAGATCTTCGCCAGCGACGAGGTCCGCCCCGATGCCCTCAAGGGCGCGATGAAGCCGGTCGACGAGGCTGGCGTCACGCGGATGGAGCAGCTTCACCAGCACGGCATGGAGCCGGACGTCATTGCCGCGCGCGTGCTGGACGGGATGCGCGAGAACCGCACCCACATCTTCCCGCACCCGGAGTTCAGGGATGAGCTGGCCGGGCTGTTTGAGGAAACACTGGGCGATTTTCGCGACTATCCGGAAGATCCCGGTTTCGAGCAGCGCACCGGTTTCGAGACGATGCGCCGGGCCAGCTATGCCAAGGCTCGCGAGGCTGCCCGCCATGCGACGTGACCGCCCTGTTGCCGATGCGAAGAAAGGGGCGCCCCACAGGACGCCCCTCCCCTTATTCGCGATGACCCGGATGATCAGAACTTTGCTGTCACACGCGCATAATAATAGCCGCCGTTGATGCCGATCGGCGAAAAGGACGGATACTGGCTGATGTAGGCGGTGGAGCTGAGGTTGTACTGCTCCTGGCGAATATCGGCCGGCAGCTTGTCAGGATAGATATCGAACAGGTTGTTCGCACCGATCGCCAGCTTCAGGCCCTTCTTGGGCTCGATACCGACTTCGATATCGGTGATGCCCTTCGTGCCAACATGCTGATAATAGTCGATATTAGCATTGGCGGGACGCGAGGCCAACAGCTTGGTCTTGCCATAGATGGACTCACGCAGGCTGACGCTGAAGATGCCCTTCTGCCAGAAGATGCCATAGTTGAGACGCCACTTGGGCGACGCATCGGTCACAGCCGACTGGGCATATCTGTCGAAAATGCCCTGAAGCTGGTTGACCTTGGATGGCGGCGCTCCGATCGACGAGACCCGGGTCTTGTTGTAGTTGGCGGCGACCGACCAATCGACCCGGCCCCAGTCGCCGAAGTCCGTCGTGTAGGTCGCCAGGAAGTCGAGGCCCTGGGTCACGGTATTGAGGCCGTTCACAAAGGCATTGACGTTCAGTGATCCGCTCGCGCCGCCATTGATGGCGGTGATGACCGGGATGATCGGCACGCCATTGGCGGCGAGCGCGTCAAGCACCGATGGCGAGATGAAGCCGGTGCAGGTGCCGGTGAAGGCGGCCTTGGCGGCATTCACATCCATGCCCTGCGTGTAGCCGCCGGGCAGATATTTGCAGTTGTTGGAGTAGCCGGTGAAGCCCGCCGACTGCACAATCCGATCGCGCAGATAGATGGAGTAGCCATCGAGCGTGATGGTCATGCCATCGAACGGACGGACAACGACGCCCGCGCTGAAGTTGGTCGACTTTTCAGGCTTGAGGCCAGACAGCCCAAGGAAAGCCGCACCGGCCGAGTTCGGCGCGAAAATGCCGGACAGGGACGACACGCTGACGTTGATGCCCGAATAATAGCCTTCGGCCAGGGTCGGTGCCCGGAAGCCGGTCGAGGCCGTGCCTCGAATGGCGAAGGTCGGGGTGATGTCATAACGAGCCGTGCCCTTGAACACGGTCGTATCACCGAAGTCGGTATAATGTTCGTGACGCACGGCCGCATCGATCAGCAGCGGATCGATCGGCTTGATCGAGAGGTCCAGATACTGCGAGAAATCCTCGCGGGTATGCGCACTGGCGTTGGCCGGCGAGTAGCCGAAGAAGGACTGGATACCGCCCTGGAGGAAGCCGCTGCCGACGTAATAGGAGGCCGGCTCGCCCGCCACCAGTTCATAGCGCTCGCGGCGCCATTCCAGACCCCCGGCGATGTTGAGGGGCTGGGCCATGCCGATGTCCAGCTCATGCGTGAGATCGAGTGCGGCGACCCACTGCGAGCCGACGAAGTCGCCGTCATGCACATCGCTCGGCGAATAGCCGTTCTGAGTAAGCGTCGAGCTGTCATAGTAGAGCGCGGCATTCGCCGAGCCTTCCACATAGACCTTGTTGGTGTCGCGGCCATAGGTCAGGCTCGCATCGACCGTGGTGTTGCCAAACTCGCCCTTGACACCGCTTGTGATCGCGAAGTCGAGCTCGCGCAGCACTTCCTGCGGCGAGAAACCGGCCTTGAACGGAATATCGCCGGTCGGGTTGGCCGTGTTCACCGACGCCTGGGCCGACTTGCCATAGACCACGTTGGGCAGGCGGTAATTCTGGTAAGTGCGGCCCACGCGGCGGGAGAGCGTGCCAAACGAGTAAATCTCGATACCTTCGATGCCGGTATAGCCGGCATTGTACATCACATTGGTGAGGATCATCCGGCCATCGCCGAAAATGCGGTTCACATAGGGATAGTTCGGGAAATTCTTCACGCCGGGATAACGGGCGAGGATGGTACGGCCGCCATTACTGCCGGTGTTGGCCGAGCCGCTCTGGCCGGTATCGACGACACGGGGATCGACGTCGCCGCGGAAACTGTAGTCATGGACCTTATGTTCGGCGGTGACCGAGACATACATGTCCTCGATCGGCGCGAAGCCGACATTGCCCATGTAGCTCTGGTTGAGGCCATCGCCCGCGAAATACTTGCCGCCGGTGACGTTGATCACGCCGCCGGAAGCATTCTTCTTGAGGATGATGTTGACGACGCCCGCGATGGCGTCCGTGCCATACTGGGCGGCCGCCCCGTCCTGCAACACCTCAAGGCGCTCGATCGAATCCTGCGGGATGAGGCCGATGTCCGGCGCCGCGCCGCCCGTCCACAGCGCGTTGGTGACGACGACATTCGAGGTGCCGTGACGGCGCTTGCCGTTGACGAGGACCAAAGTGTGGTTCGGATTGAGACCGCGCAGCTTGATCGATGGATGGAAGGCCGTCTGGTCATTGCCGAAGGCCTGCACCTGGATGCTCGGCAGGTTTTGGCCGAGCGCCTGCATGAGATCGGTCTGGCCGACGCGCTTGAGGAGATCGGCACCAAGCACCTGAACCGGCGTCGGGCTGTCGGACGCCTTGAGACCGGTGACGCGAGTGCCGGTCACGATGATCGCGTCCTGCGGTTCCGCCTCGGCGTCCTGCGGCGCGTCGGCCTGGGCGAAGGCCTCTCCGGCCGCCCCGAAGACGAGCGCGATGGCGAGCGTCGCTCGCGAAATAGTCGATAGATGTCGCATATGGCCCCCTTGTGGTTTTCTTGCCTGCGCCATCCTCTCCGCTAGATTTCTCCTGATTTCTTGAATTTTCAGATAGATACCTAGTTCGGCTTTTCGACCGATCACCTATGTTGCTCCGGGGGTGTGGGGAGATGAATACGCCATACGACGTACGTCCCGCAGAAAAGACCGCCCGTGGTGGGGCGCTGCAACTGCGCACAAACCTCGGGCGAAGCGCTCGAACGCTACGGCACAAACGAAAAGGGCCCGGACCAACCGGTCCGAGCCCCCTCGTCAGCGCGGTGGCGCTTTGTGGGTTAGAAGAGGCCCTCGATCTGGCCTTTTTCGTCGAGGCGGATGAAATCCGCCGACGGAGTCTTGGGCAGACCGGGCATCCGCATGATGTCGCCGCAGACCGCGACCACGAACTCGGCACCGGCTGAGAGGATCACGTCGCGGACGGTCACGACATGGTCGGTCGGCGCGCCGCGCAGAGCCGGATCGGTCGAGAAGCTGTACTGCGTCTTGGCCATACAGATGGGGAGATGACCATAGCCGTCCTTCTCCCAGCCCTTCAGCTTGTTGCGCACGCTGCTGTCGGCCGTCGCCTCGGTCGCGCGGTAGATGCGCTTGGCGATCGTGTCGATCTTGTCGAACAGCGGCATGTCGTCGGGATAGATCGGTGCGAAGTTGGCCGAACCGCTCTCGGCGAGCTCGACCACCTTGTGGGCCAGTTCCTCGGTGCCCTTCGAGCCGTTCGCCCAGTGCGTGCAGAGCACGGCCTCGGCGCCGGCAGCGGCGGCGATTTCCTTGACGACCGCGATTTCCTCCGGCGTGTCGGTGTAGAAATTGTTGATCGCAACCACCGCAGGAACGCCGAACTGGCGGATATTCTCGATGTGGCGGGCCAGGTTGACGCCGCCCTTGCGTACCGCGTCCGGATTGGCCGTACCGAGATCGGCCTTCTCAACGCCGCCGTGCATCTTGAGCGCACGGACCGTCGCGACGATCACCGCCGCCGCCGGCTTGAGGCCGGCCTTGCGGCTCTTGATGTCGAAGAACTTCTCGGCGCCGAGGTCGGCACCGAAGCCGGCTTCCGTCACGACATAGTCGGCGATCTTGAGCGCCGTCGTCGTCGCGAGCACCGAGTTGCAGCCATGCGCGATGTTCGCGAACGGGCCGCCGTGGATCAGGACCGGGTTGTTTTCCAGCGTCTGGACGAGGTTGGGCTGCAGCGCATCTTTGAGCAACACGGTCATCGCGCCCGACGCCTTGAGCTCGGCCGCCGTCACCGCCTTGCGGTCACGCGTGTAGCCGGCGTGGATGTTGCCGAGGCGACGCTCCAGATCCTTGAGGTCCGAGGCGAGGCATAGGATCGCCATGACTTCAGAGGCCACGGTGATGTCGAAGCCATCCTCGCGCGGATAGCCATTCGATACGCCGCCGAGTGAGTTCACGATCGAGCGCAGCGCGCGGTCGTTCATGTCGAGCACGCGCCGCCAGGCGATGCGGCGCGGATCGAGGCCGAGCGTGTTACCCCAGTAGATATGGTTGTCGATCAGCGCGGCGAGCAGGTTGTTCGCCGAGGTGATGGCATGGAAGTCACCGGTGAAGTGGAGGTTGATGTCCTCCATCGGCACGACCTGCGCATAGCCGCCGCCAGCCGCGCCGCCCTTGACGCCGAAGCAGGGGCCGAGCGATGGCTCGCGCAACGCAGCCATGGCCTTCTTGCCGATCGCGTTCAGGCCGTCCGACAGGCCGACGGTCGTCGTCGTCTTGCCCTCGCCGGCCGGCGTCGGGTTGATGGCGGTGACGAGGATCAGCTTGCCATCCGGGTTGCCCTGGACGCTGTTGATGAAGTCCCAGCTGATCTTGGCCTTGTAGGGACCGTAGTTCAGCAGCGCATCCTGCGGGATGCCGACCTTGGCGCCCACGTCGGCGATATTCTGCATCTTCGCGGCGCGCGCGACCTCGATATCAGAGCCTTGAGCCATGTGTCCTCGTCCTTCCTGTGAGAACCGGGCCGGTTCGGCGTGAAGGCCCGGGTATCCGTCTATGCGCAGGGCGGCGCTTGCGCGCTTAGATGCCCTGCTTTTCCTTGTAGTTCACGATCCACTCGTTGGTCTTCACCAGACCACCGAAGGGATAGAAATGCAGATGCACTTTGCCATGCTCCGGCCCGAGGGCGGGGATCAGGTCCGCGATCACCGGATCGGGACCGGCGCTGCCGATCAGGCTGGTGATCGAGAGGCCATATTTCTTGACGACCTTGGCGGAGGTGCCCACGCCACAGCGCGCCGCGAAGCGCAGCAGCGTCTTGATCGAGGCCGGGCCGGCGAGGCCGATGCGCACCGGGCCGTCAATGCCTTCACCGCGGATCTGCTTCAGCCAGTCGAGTACGGGATCGGCATCGAAGCCGAACTGAGTCATGATCGAATAATCGATGCCCTGATCCTTGAGCGCTGCGACCTTGTCGTGCATCGCCTTGGCCAGCGTCTCGTTGGTGATGTCGGGATGACCTTCCGGATAGCCCGAGATGCCGACATGCTCGATGCCATATTCCTTCAGCGTGCCCGACGAGATGACCGCGAGCGCATCGTCATAGGGCCCGAGCGGCTCGGACGGATCACCGGCGATGACGAAGACATGCTTCAGGCTGATCTGTGCCGCGAGCATGTCGAGGAAGCGGTTGAGGTCGTCCTTGGTCAGCAGGCGACGCGCGGAAATGTGCGGGACCGGCTTGAAACCCAGATCCTGGATGGCGCGCGCCGCGACCACGCGGTCCTCGAACTCGGCACCGGGCAGGAAGGTGCAGGAGATCAGCGTGCCCTGCGGAATCATGTGCGCGGCATTCTGCAGCGCCTCCACGTCCTTGGGGGTGATCTCGAGCGAGTAATCGGTGAACAGCGTGGAGAGCGCTGTCTTGTCTAGGGTCGCAGTAGCCATCGGTTCCTCGCCTCTGTGTGAGCGCGTCTGTATCAGACCATTCGTGCGTCCTGATGATCACACAGGAAAAACGAAGAGCCTGAAACGGGTTGCCGCGGGCGACCACTCCAATGGAGCGGCCGCCCGAAGCCAAATCAGATCAGGCCGTGACGGGCGCCTTGCGCCAGCCACCCTGGTACGTCTCGCGCGCAGTCACCGAGTAGGGGACCGGGCTGACGACGACGCGAACCGCAAGCTGCTTATGCGGCTCAACCGTGGTCTTGCGCGTGCCGCCATTGGCCTCGCCCCAGAGGACTGTCAGTTCGGTGCCGACCGGGATCTCGTGGTCGATTGTCGCGAGCGAGAGCGCGCGCTTCTCGTTGTAAGAGTAGCCGGTGAACATCGACATGCCGACATTGTTGCCTGCCGCGTCGAGGACGGCGTCGGCATTGGTGCTGGCATAGTTGGCCAGCGGCAGGTCGAAGAACTTGTAGTGCGAGTCCGCATCGGCATCGAACAGCGAAGCATAGATCTTCGCCATGTCGTCGCCGTTCCATGCCAGCGTGACCTTCTTGCGCTGGGTCGACGTGTCGAGCGCCTTCAGCGCGTCGGCGCCGTGGAAATCATGGTCGAACTTCACGAACGGGCCGTAGCCGATCTCGTACGGATTGACGTAATAATCCTCGATGTTGTCCGAGACGAACGAACCGCCGATGGCGCCGGCCGACTCATAGCTGTTGGCCGGGAGCCACTCGCGATAGGCCTTGAGCTTCTCGCCGGTATAGATGGCGGGCAGCGGCGACGGGATCCAGCCCGACTCCAGCGTGTTCGACGGATAAGCGCGCGAACCGACCGGGATGAGGCCGAACTCGGCACCGGCTTCGAGGATCGCGTTACGGACCTTCTCCTGGGTCTCGTAAGGACCCCAGATCTCCAGGCCCGGTGCGCCGGCCATGCCGTGACGCAGGGTGCGGATGGTCTCGCCGGCGATGTTCATCGTCGACATGTTGAAGAACTTGAGCTGCTCCAGCGGACCGCCATGCAGCTTCTCGATCACGGCCCAGGCGTTCGGACCCTGAATCTGGAAACGCCAGGAGATGCGGTTCACCGGCTTGCCCATCGGGCGGCTCGGCGAGCGGTCGTCATGGACGATGTCGACGTCATAGCCACCGGTAGCGCCATGATACATCAGCCAGTTGGCGGCCGGGGCGCGGCCGACATACACGAACTCTTCCGGGGCGAGGTAGAAGATGATGCCGTCGCCGATGACATGGCCATAAGGCGTCGTCGGGACGTACTGCTTCGCCTTGTTGGGCTCCCAGCCCTTGGGCGAGTTGATCATCGTGTCGGAGAGGAGCTTCAGCGCATCCTTGCCGCGGATGTACAGGTCGACCATGTGGTGCGTCTGGTCGAACAGGACCGCGCTGTGGCGCCAGGCCCACTGCTCGGTGCGCCAGTTGGAAAATTCCGGAGCCACGACCGGGTACACATAGGCACCGATCTGGCTGTTGCGCAGCAGCTCGACCGTGTTACCGGCGGCAGCAAGCACTTGTTCAAGATTGGTAGGGGTCGACATGAGTAGTCCTCTCCTTGATCAACATCGCGAGGTTCAGTTCAGCTTTCCAGGAAAGCGCCGAATCAAAGGTGCGGCGGAACATACGGAAATTCGTATGTTACACAAACGAAATCTTGCGCTGCGATGCAGCATGAATTTGGCCCGCTACCGCGACGATCTGATGATCGATCACGGCGCACGGATTGACGCAAAAGCTGCCAGTTTCGCGCGCTCAGGCGAACGGACGGATGGGATCCTTGCCGTCCCATTCGCGGGTCTGCTCCCAGAAACGGGTGAAGCCCTCGTCCATTCCTGCGGTCGCCGGGATCAGCTCGACGAAGCCGGGCGCCCCTGCCCCGCCCTCGAAATACGCAACCTTGCCGCCGGTCGGCACCGGCGCGCGATGAGCCAGAACTTCCCCCCTCGCGACGCGGCGCTCGACCTCCGCCTCGATCTCGTCGCCCGCGATGGCAAAGCCGAAATGATGGAAACCATAGCCGACCCTGTCGATCGTCTCCTTATAGACGGACGGCTCGTCGTCGAGCGTCTGGAGCAGTTCGATATTCATGGAGCCGGCGAAGCTCATCGCGATCTTGACGTAGCTGGTGCAGGGCTTGCCGCGAAAGACATGACCCTCGCCACCGAAGCTCGGCAGCACGAACCATGGGCCGACACCCATCTTCTCGACCCACCAGGCGATCGCCTCGTCAATATCCTTCACCACATAGGCCATCTGGCAGATCGTGCCGATCTCGCCGCCGAAGCGCATTTTCCGGATCATGTCTCTCTCCTGTTTGCTATCTCGATAAGGACCCCGGCCAGTTGCTCAGGCACGCAGACGAAGGGGCTGTGATCGCTCTCCAGCGTCACGACCGTGTCGCACGGCATGCCTGCCTGCATGGCGCGCTGGGCGGCGAGCGGGAAGCACTGATCGTTGGCGCATTCGATATAATGGCGCGGCAGGCTGCCGAACCGCGCAGCGCTGAGCGACAGCGGCGTCCCGAGTGGGCGGACGGGCTCGGCGACGAGACGCGCGGCGCTCGCGGCCTGATCGGCGGGAGCGCACTGGTTGTAGAAGACCGGAATGGCGGCCTCGGCATCGAAGACCAGCCCCAGTCCATCGGCGACCGGGCTGAGCGCGGTGCCGAAATCATCGCCTTCCATCGCCGCACCGATGACGTCGTAGAGGCTCTTGCCATCGGGCACGAGCGCGGCGGTGATATAGACCAGATCACTGAACAGCTCCGGCGCATGCTCGGCCGCCTGGCTGATGACGAGCCCGCCCCGACTATGGCCGCACAGGATCACCGGGCTGGGCAGCTTGCGGGCCTCCTCCGCGACGAAGGCCGCCCAGCCTGAAAGCGACGCCGCGCCGAGCGCCCTCGCGTCGCCGCCCATGCCGGGCAGATCGGGCGCCGCCACGACATGACCGGTCGCCTCGAGCGGACCACGCAGCCGATCGAAGCACCAGCCGCCGTGCCAGGCGCCGTGGATCAGGAGGAAGCTCGCCATCGGCCGGAATCCGTCAGGCGGTGTCGATCACAACCTTACTGAACAGGTCCGATGTCGTCGTATAGTCATAGGCCTTCTTGGCATCCTCGAAGGCGAAGCGCGCGCCGATCACCGGCTTGATTCCATTGGCGTCGATCGCGCCGGCGAGCTTCTCGGCCATGCGGCGCGAGCCGACGAAGATGCCGCGCAGGATGCTGCCCGTCATCATCAGGCCCGCCGGGTTCGGCCCGCCGACCGGATTGAGCACGCCGATTAGCGCCACCTCGGCACTGTGGCGCAGGGCCGCGAAGCTCTGCTGCAGCGTGCCCGCGCCGCCGACCTCGACCACCTTGTCGACGCCGCCGAGACCGGCCCCGACATGCTGGCCCCAATTTTCGACATCCTTGTAGTTGACGCCATGGTCCGCGCCGAGCGCCTTCGTACGTTCGAGCTTGGCATTGTCGGAGGAGGTGATGATGACCTCGCAGCCGGCCGCCTTGGCGAGCTGCAGCGCGATGATCGAGACGCCGCCGGTGCCGAGGAGCAGCACCTTGTCGCCCGGCTTGACCGGCCGCGGCCCTTCGAACAGGGCGTTCCATGCGGTGACGCCGGCGCAAGGCAGGCAGGCCGCCTCGGCATAGCTCAGCGATTGGGCAATGTGGACCACACCGCTCTCGGGCAGCACGACGGTCTGCGCGAGCATGCCCGGTGCACCGGCCGCGCCCAGCGCAGCGCCCATATGCGGATTGGGCGGCCCGTCCGGCCAGCTCTGGAAGAAGGTGCCGGCGACGCGATCGCCGACCTTGAAGCGGGAGACACCCTCCCCGACCGCGATCACCTCGCCCGCACCGTCCGACAGCGGCACGATGGGTGCGGGGACCGGGCCGCCCATGTAGCGGCCCTTGACGATCGCCTGATCGCGATAGTTCAGCGAGCAGGCATGGACCCGGATCGCGACCTGTCCCGGCCCGGCCCTGGGATCGTCGAGGTCCACGAGGTGGAGATCATCGAGCGACGTCGCACCCGCCGCCAATTGCCATGCCCGCATTGTTCAGTCCCTCCAGAATTCGTTAGCAAGCTATGCCATAGCTCGCGGCGCCAACACCGCAAGCCTTCGCATCTCATGTGCCAGCACGACCCGCCGCCAAACCGCGCCTCGCTGCCAGATCGGCGGAGATCGCCTCCGCCGTGCGCCGCAGGGCACCCAAGTTGCGCTGGACGACCGTCGCGGTCTCGGTGCGGCGCTGCAGCCAGGTGATGTTGATCGACGCGACGGGCCGGCCGGCGAGCATCACCGGCACGGCCATCGACCGGCGGCCATCCTGCCGCACCGCCTGCCAGTTGCGGTCCGGCCAGGGATGGAAGGGCTCGCGCAGGGCATAGCCGCGGTCGCGGGTTACCCCGAGCAGCTCCTCCAACAGCCGTTCGCCCGCGGGATCCTCTTGCGCCGGGCGCAGCCGATCGAGGATGGCGGCCCGCTCGTCCCCATCGCAGGCAGCCAGATAGGCGCGGCCGGTCGCGGTATGGAGATAGGAGAGGCGCATGCCGACCGGCCCCAGATTGATCGCGTCGAGGCGCAGCAAGGGACTGTTAGTCTCGACGATCTCAAGTCCATCCGCGCGCGGGACGCCGATGGCCGAAGGCCATGCAACCTGCTCGGACAGCTTGACCAGCCGTTGAGAGGCGGCCTCGGCAATCTCATCCCCGGAAATGTCCGGTGAGCCGCCGGGACCCAATCGGGCACTGGGCAGGAAAGCGCCATCGGCGAGGCGCTGCCAGATATGGCCGTGCTTGCCGAGGGTGACGACCATGCGCAGCAAGGTCGCCTTGGGCAAGCCGAGCGCCAGATGCAGTTCATGCAGATTGGCGCCGTGGCGCCGGTCGATTTCCGACAGGACCTGCAGGCCGCGTTCAAGCGCCCGCACGGTCTTGACCTTTCGCTCGATCAATTTCTCTCTCCTGAAACAGGCGCCGTTTTCCGGTCGCTCTTCTTTCACACAGCGAAATAGCAAATAGGGCGGGACAGGCAAGCTTCATGCACCGAAATGACCCCGCCAGCCCCGGTTTTGCGCGCGATTCCGCTTCCAAGTGCGTTTGTGTCCCGGCGAGCCCGAGCCCCTTCCGCGGGATGCGGCTGACCAGGATCGACTCGTTCCTCACGCCTATCGATCGCCCGACCAGGTGCGCAGGCCCGGCGCCGTGCGATCCTCGCTCGCCAGCGCCTCCGCCACTGCCGGTCGCGCCTTCACCCGCTCGCGCCAATCGACGAGGCGCGGGTAGTTTTTCGCGACCTCCATCTCCGGAAACATGCGCTCAACCATCGCGCCGCAATGGCTGAAGAAGTTGATGTCGGCCGTCGTGTACATGTCGCCCGCAAGATGCGCGGTCTCGCCGAGCTGGGTCTCGATCTTGCGGAGCGCGTAGACGATCTTGTCGGTGGCATTGGCGAGGTCCGCCTCGGAGAAGCCGGAGCGCGCCGTCGCCCATTTCCTGCGCTGATCGGGCAGCGGGATATGCTCGAGCAGCTTCTCGAACTCGCCGCTCTCGATGTTGCGCGCGATGACGCCGACGAGGCGGTGCCAGCCGTGCATCGAGACATGGTTCATGACATGCTCGTCGACGAACTTGTTCCAGTAGCGCACCCGCGCCTTGCCGACCGGATCGCGCGGCATCAGCGGGATTTCGGGGAAGACGTCCTCGAGATATTCGTTGATGACGGTGGTGTGGGTGATGATCGCGCCGTTATGATCGAGCACCGGCACCTGACCCTCGGGATTGATCGCCACGAACCAGTCGCTGTGCTGCTCGAACTTGTGCAGGTCGACATAGATGGACTCGTAGGGGAGGCCCTTTTCCTTGAGCGGGATCATCGACTTCAATGAGTTCGCCAGCGGTTCGGCGTGGTAATATTTGAGGGTCATGTCTCTCTCCTTCTCATAGCCCCTCCTCTTCAGAGGAGGGGTTGGGGTGATGCCTTCATCACGGTCCAGATCGCTTCGCGACACCCACCCCCTCCCCCTCCCTTGAAAGGGAGGGGCTTTGTGTTGTCCTAAACCTCCAGCGTATCCAGCACGCCGCCGTCCACCGCCCAGCTCTGCGCGGTGACATGGCTGGCGGCCGGGGAGAGCATGAAGCAGGCGACCTCGGCCAGCTCGTCGGCCGAGCCCATGCGACGCTGGGGGACACGGTCATTGATCTTGGCGGCCTGATCGGGCGGGATCAGATCGAACGCCGGCGTCTCGATGAAACCGGGGATGACGCAGTTGCAGCGCACGCCGTGGGGCGCCATCTCGACGGCGATCGCGCGGCTGAGGCCGAGCACGCCATGCTTGGAGGCGACATAGGCCGGGTTCATCGCCATGCCGCGCTTGCTCGCCATCGAGCCGGTGACGAGGATGCTCCCTTCCCCCGCTTCGATCATCGCCGGGAGGACGGCCTGCATGGCCCAGAAGACGCTGGTGAGATTGACGGTCAGCACCTGCTCGAACAGCGTACCGTCATAGTCGATGGCGGGCGCGAAATTGCCGGCGAGGCCGGCATTGGCGAAGAGGCCATAGGCGGGGCCGAAATAGCCGGCGGCGGCATGCAGCGCGGTTTCCAGCGCCTCGCGGTCGCTCACATCGGCGGCGAAGGCCGCGGCATTGTGGCCGAGCTTATGCGCCTCGGCAGTCAACGCCTCGATGCGGCGGGCGATCATCGAGACCTTCGCCCCGCGCGCGACCAGCATCCGCGCGGTGGCGAGGCCGATGCCGCTGGAGGCGCCGGTGACGATGATATGGCGTCCGGCGAAGTCGGTCATGCTGTCTCTCCTGCTTGTTTGGGCGCAACGAACGCGGCCCAGACGCGGGCGTGCGGGATCTCGATCGTCTCGGGCGTCCAGACCCGCTCCATGATCGCCCGCGCCTCGGCATCGTCCATGCCACGGGCGTCGCGATGATAGCGGTAGAAGAAGGCCGAGACACGGAAGTTCGCAATGCAGTGGACATGAACGGGGTCGTCGCCCTCCTCGATCGCGGCGACGAAGGCGCGGTAATGCGCGTCGGTCGGGCGATCGAAGGGGACCGGGATGTGGGTGTAGCGCAGGCCCGCCTGCGCCATGTGAGTCGCCGCGTCGGGCAGTGCCTCGGGATGGTCATCGAGGGCCAGATTGATCACGTGGCGCACGCCGATGGCGGCCAGACGGGCGGGATCGCCCTCCTGAAGGCGACCGGACGTGGTAATCCGGTCGTCAAGGCGCACGAAATTGCGAAGATCGTCCGGGTCGGTCATCGGGCAAGTCTTTGAAATGTCATGCCATCTCTCCGAAACATCGTGAAGGTCACACATATGAGCAATATGATCGGATAAAAGTTCTTATATTTCAGTATCTTACTTTGCTCCTTCTTAGTTGATCCAACGAAAGTAGGACAGAATTTACCCTTTCCACTCACCGGGCGGATGATATGCTTTTCACGCCCGCCCTCTCACCCCAGCCCCAGCACACGCGCGGCATTGTCCTTGAGGATCAGCGGGAGGACCTCCTCCTTGAAGCCGACCTGTTTGGCCGCATCGATCCATTTCTCCGGCGTGATCAGCGGGAAGTCGCTGCCGAACATCATCTTATGCTTCAGCTGGGTGTTGGCATAAGTGATGATCTGCGGCGGGAAATAGCGGGGGCTCCAGCCGGACAGGTCGATGAAGACATTGTCCTTGTGCAGCGCCATCGACAGGCTCTCGTCGGTCCACGGCCAGCTCGGATGGGCGAGGATGAATTTCATGTCCGGGAAGTCGGACGCGGCATCGTCGACCAGCATGGGCTGGCCATATTTGAGGCGGATGCCCCCGCCCCCGCGCATGCCGGTGCCCATGCCCGAATGGCCGGTGTGGAAGATGGCCGGCAGCTTGTAGTGCGCGATCACCTCGTAGATCGGGTAGCCGGTCCGGTCCGAGGGGTGGATGCCCTGGATGAGGTGATGGAACTTGAAGCCCTTCACGCCATAATTCTCGATCAGGTCGCGCGCCTCGCGGGCGCCCATCCTGCCCTTGTGCGGATCGATCGAGGCGAAGGGGATGACGATGTCGTCATGCTCGGCGGCCAGCTCGGCAATCTCGTAATTGGAGACGCGTTTTGCGCCGACCGCGCTCTCGCAATCGACGGTGAACAGGCAGAAGGCGATCTGCCGCTGACGGTAGAAATCGATGATCTCGGGGATCTTCGGACGCTCGCGCGGCGCCTTGAAATAGGTGCTGGCGGCGTCGAAGAACTGCGCCATGACCGGGTCTTCCGGATCATGGCAGCTGACCTCGGCGTGGACGTGGACGTCGATGGCCTTCACTTTGGTGGGGTCGATGGGCATGGGATTCCTTGTAAATCAGCGATCTCGCGGTGATACCTAGTTCAAAACCTTGGGCAGGATCAGATAAGCGACCGAAAATTGCAGAATTAAGCCTGCAGCTCCCAACAAGATTTCAGCGTCACTGCGCAGTCGCATGAAATAAAGGAGCGATAAGTCAGCAACGAAAAGCGCCAGAATAATGACCCAGAAAAAGCCGTGCGCACTCAGACTCCACTTGGCTCGCGCCAACAAAAGCAGAGATGCAAATACGTCCGCAGCAACGGCACCTTTTTCATTTCCCCACAAAGCTGCGAAGAAAAAGAAAATTGGGATGGCTGCAAGGCCAGCCAGATAGCCAGAGGATTGGTCTGGAAACCGGTCCTCCCGTTTTCCACCCTCAAAACCATCACTCGTTGGGCCATTCTGCACCATTGGTCCTACAAACCTTAATCGCTTCGCGACACCACCCCAACCCCTCCTTGAAAGGGAGGGGCTTATTAAACAAACGCCCGTTCACCCTGAGTAGGGGCTGAGTAGCTCCGGAGGAGCGTAGCGAAGACCCGTATCGAAGGGTCGCGCACTGGTCCTTCGATACGCCATTTCGATACCCCGCTACGCGGCTACTCAATGGCTACTCAGGACGAACGGTTTTTCTCTTCCTGTCCGCCTACAGCGCGATGATCACCGACTTGAGCTCGGTGTAAGCCTCGACGCCCTGGCGGCCCTGCTCTCTTCCGAGGCCGCTTTCCTTGTAGCCGCCGAAGGGCAGCGCCGGGTCGATCATCCCGTGGCAATTGCCCCAGACGGTGCCGGCCTTGAGCTTGGCGGCGAGCTTGTGCATCGCGGAGAGATTGTTCGTCCAGATGCCGGCGGCGAGGCCGAAGCTGGTGTCGTTGGCCTGGCGGGCGACCTCGTCCAGATCGTCGAAGCGCTGGGCGACGACGACCGGGCCGAAAATCTCCTCGCGCACCACGCTCATGTTGGGCGTCACGTCGACAAGGACGGTCGGGTTGACATAATAGCCGCCTTCGGACGCCGGATTGTCGCCGCCGAGCGCGACGCTGGCACCGGCCTTCTTGCCCTCCTCGATATAGCCCATGACGCGGTTGAGCTGCTCGTCCGACACCAGAGGCCCCATATGGCCGGCGGGATCGAGGCTGGCGCGCGGCTGCCAGAAACTGGCGGCTTCCGAGAAGCTCTCCAGCACCTTGTCGAACACGCTCTTGTGCGCATAGAGGCGCGATCCCGCCACGCAGACTTGGCCGCTGTTGAAGAAGATCGCCTGCGCGGTGCCCGGCCCAACGACGGCCGGATCGACATCCGGCAGGACGATGACCGGCGACTTGCCGCCGAGCTCCAGGGTGACGCGCTTGAGGCTGTCGGTGGCAGTGCGGTTGATCAGCTTGCCGATCTCGGTCGAGCCGGTGAAGGCGACCTTGTCGACGTCCGGATGGCGCACGAGCCGGTCACCGGCGGTGTGGCCATTGCCGGTGATGATGTTGACGACGCCAGGCGGCACCCCGGCCTCGTTAAGGAAATCGGCAAGGCGCAGCGCGGTGAGCGAAGTCTGTTCGGCGGGCTTGAGGATGACGGTGCAGCCGGCGGCCAGCGCCGGGCTGATCTTGAGCACTGCCATCAGCAGCGGGAAGTTCCACGGCACGATCTGCGCGGCGACGCCGATCGGCTCGCGGCGCACGTAGCTGTGGAAAGCGCCGCGCGGCGTGGCGCTCGGCTCGATCGTCTCGCCGCCGAGCTTGCTCGCCCAGCCGGCCATATAATGGATCATGCCAATCGCGCCTGGCACGTCGATGGCGCCGGCCATGCCCTTGGGCTTGCCATTGTCGATGGCTTCCAGCTCGGCCAGCTCGTCGGCATGGGCCTCGAGCAGATCGGCGAGCTTGTGCATGATCCCCTCGCGCACCATCGGCGGCAGATCCGACCAGCGGCCGTCGTCGAAGGCGCGGCGGGCGGCGGCGACGGCCCTGTCGACGTCGTCATTGGTGGCGTCGACGAAGCGGCTGACTTCCTTGCCCGAGGACGGATCGATGACCGCTAGAGTCTCGCCACCGGTGGAGTCTACCCACGCGCCATTGATGAAGAGCGCCGGCTTGCGGGCGAGCGTCTTCTTGACCGCTTCCGAGTAAGGGAATTGCTCCAACTTCACATTCGTCATCTGGTTCATTGTCCAACTCCTTGGAAAATATCAATCTTGCTTAGAAGTCCTGTCTTGAAAACTCGACCTTTGTCATTCCCGCGAACGCGGGAATCCAGAAATGCAAGATCGCGCAGCTTGGGCCTGGATTCCCGCGTTCGCGGGAATGACGAGAGGTCGGTCGTCACTTGCTGCTTCCTGCGGCTTCCAGCGCCATGTCCTCGTTGGCGCGGTGGATGACATAGGCGCGGATCGAGTCGACGTCCGAGGGCGTCAGGATCTTCGACCAGCCCACCATGCCATTGTCCTTGAGCGCGCCGTCGTGGACGATGGCCTGCCAGCCATTGGTGTCGCCGAGCGCGGCGGAATGGCGCAGATCCGGCGTGACGCCGCCCGAGATGGCCGCGTCACCGTGGCAGACCCCGCAATAGCGGCCATAAATATATGCGCCATTCTTGACGACCTCCGGCGAGGCGGTGTCGGCGGGCGGATCGAGCTTTGCCAGACCGACCGGCGGCGCCTTGGGCAGGCTCGCGGTGCCGCCGAGCTTGAACACCAGCAGCCGGCTGATGTTGCGCAGATTGCCCGAGGTGCCCGAGATGATGCCCGGCGAGAGGGCATAGGAGCCGCCCCAGCCGGCGAGCACCGCGACATATTGCTCGCCCTTGATGCTGTAGGTCACCGGCGGCGCCATGATCCCGGTCTGCGCATCGAAGGTCCAGAGCGGCTTGCCGTCCTTCGCGGTGTAGGCGACGAAGTTGCCCGCCGCTGTGCCCTGGAAGAGGAGGCCGCCGGCGGTGGCGAGCAGGCCGCCGTTCCACGGGCCTTTATAATCGACCCGCCAGCGCGCCTTCTGCGCGACCGGATCCCAGGCGATCAGCGCACCCTTGGTCGCCGCCAAAGCGGCGTTGCGCACGGCGGTGTCCGCCGGCATCGCGCCCGCGCCGAAATTGTCGCCGGTGTTGAAGCCCATCGCCGAGGGCTTCCAGCCCGCCTCCGGGATGAACGGGAAGGAGGTGATCTGCGCGGGAATGAAGACCAGCCCCTCCTTGGGATCATAGGCCATCGGGTGCCAGCTATGCGCGCCGCCCGGGCCGGGCGAGCCGATCCAGGGCTTGCCGGTCTTGTCGTAGCGCGAGGCCGGGTTCTCGATCGGCCGGCCGTTCTTGTCGAGGCCGGTCGCCCAGTTGACGGCTACGAAATTCTTGCCGGAGATGAACTGGCCGGTGGTGCGATCGAGCACGTAGAAGAAGCCGTTCTTGGGCGCATGCATCAGCACCTTGCGCGGCTTGCCGTCGATGGTGAGGTCAGCCAGCATGATCGGCTGGGTCGCGGTATAGTCCCAGGTCTCGCCGGGCGTCTCCTGGAAGTGCCAGGCATATTCGCCTGTCTTCGCGTGGATCGCGACGATCGAGGAGAGATAGAGATTGTCGCCGCCGCCGGGCGAGCGATAGGCCTGGTTCCAGGGCGAGCCGTTGCCGACACCGATGTAGAGCAGGTCGAGCGCGGGATCATAGGCCATGCTGTCCCAGACGGTGCCGCCGCCGCCGAGCTTCCAATAGTCGCCATGCCAGGTCGCCTCGGCCTTCCTGAGATAGTCGGGCGCGTTCCTGCCCGGCTGATCCGGGACGGTGTAGAAACGCCAGATCTGCCGGCCGGTGTCGACCGAATAGGCCGTGACATAGCCACGCACGCCATATTCGGCGCCGCCATTGCCGATGATCACCATGCCGCCCACGACGCGGGGTGCGCCGGTGATCGTGTAATTCTTGCTCGTATCGACGGTGATGACCGACCAGAGCTGCTTGCCGGTGGCGCGATCGAGCGCGATCAGGCGACCGTCGAGCGTGCCGAGGAAGAGCTTGTCGCCCCAGGCGGCAAGGCCGCGATTGACGACATCACAGCAGGCCTTGACGCCGGTCTCGCCGGGCACCTTGGGATCATAGTCCCAGATCAGCTTGCCGGTCGCGGCGTCATAAGCCTTGGCCTTGGACCAGGCGGTGGAGATGTAGATTTTGCCGTCGATGACCAGCGGCGTGCCCTCCTGGCCGCGCGCGGTGTCGAGATCGGCCGACCAGGCGAGGCCCAGCTGACCCGCATTGCCGGTATTGATCTTGTCGAGGGGGGAATAACGCTGCTCGTCATAGGTGCGGCCGTAGGAAAGCCACTCCCCGTCCCTGCCCTGCGCGATCGCTGCGCCGTCGACGCCGTCGCCGGGTGGCAGATCCGCCTTCTCGCTGGTGCCGGTGCAGGCGGCGAGCAAGGCCAGTGACGCGAGCGCGAGAAATGCCTTCATCGATCCCCTTTCCTCTAACTCTAGCCCCTCCTCTTCAGAGGAGGGGTTGGGGTGGTGTTGGACTGTGCGTCCGCAATCTCGCTTTCGCGAGCGCTGCTTCGCATCGCCACCACCCCCGGCCCCTCCTCTGAAGAGGAGGGGCTAACTCAATTCACCATCCGCGCCTGATCCCCCCAATAAGGCTGGCGCAGGGCCTTCTTATCCATCTTGCCGGCCGCTGTCCTGGGGATTTCGTCGACGAAGGCGACGGTCTTGGGCGCTTTCACGCTGCCCAGACGGGCTTTGACATGGGCGATGATCGCGGCTTCCTCGACCGGCGCGCGCGCGACGACGACGGCGTGGACCTGCTCGCCCCAATGATCGTGCGGCAGGCCGATGATCGCGGCCTCGGCGACCGCCTCCAGCTCCATGATCGCGCCCTCGACCTCGGCCGAATAGACGTTGAATCCGCCGGTCACGACCATGTCCTTCTTGCGATCGACGATGTAATAATAGCCGTCCGCGTCACGGCGGCCCACGTCGCCGGTATGATGCCAGCCGTGCGCGGTTGCTTCGGCTGTCGCCTCGGGCATCTCGAAATAGCCGCCGCCGACGATGCCGCCGCGCGCGACGATCTCGCCGACTTCGCCGGTGGGGAGGATGTTACCGTCGTCGTCCATCAGCTCGATGCGGACGGAATAGCTCGCCTTGCCGCAGCTCGCGAGCCGCTCGGGATGCTCGCCGCGCGCGGCCGCCGCGACCTCGTGCGGGGGGAGCCAGGTCGCGATCATGTGGCATTCGGTCTGGCCGTAGCTCTGGCACATGCATTCGCCGAAGATCTCGACCGCCTGCCGCAGCTTGTCCGGCGAGACCGGGGAGCCCGCCAGGAGGAAATAGCGCAGGCTCGAATAGTCGTAATCGCGCACGCGGGGATGCGAGAGCATCGTGTAGAGCGCGGTCGGCGGCAGGAACATGTGGGTGACGCGATCCCGCTCGATGGCGCGCATCACCGCCTCGGCATCGAATCCGGGTAATACGGAAATGGTCGCTCCCATCGCAACAGCAGCCATGGCGACCGGACCGGCCGCGTGGGTCAGCGGCGCGGTGGCGAGGCAGACCGGATTCTCGGCGGGCATGAGATTGCCGATCGTCTCCATGAGCGCGCCCCAGCTGCGGTTCATGATCCGCACGCCCTTGGCCGGACCGGTGGTGCCGCCGGTGGCGATGATCGCGGTCAGTTCCTCGCCATTGCCGACGGGATCGCCGAGATCGGGCGCGTCCGGCGCATCCGCGGGAAGCATGAAGGCGTCGAGCGAGGGATGCTCCCCGTCATCCGTGTCGAGGCAGATCAGCTTGCGGATGCTCGGCACCTGTGCCTGCACCTGCCGCGCTTCGGCCGCGAGGCTCGAATGGTAGAAGAGCCAGCCGGCGCGGACATAGTTGAGGTAGGCGATATTGGCGTCGAGGGCGTTGCGCGTATTGACCGGGATCCACACTGCGCCCGCGCGCCACAGACCGAGCAATGTCGTCAGGATCGCGCCATGATTGGGCGACATGATCGCTACCGGCTCCTGATGTCTGAGGCCATCCGCCAGCATCGCCCCGGCCAGGCGATGGGTCAGCCGGTGCATCTCGCCATAGCTGTAATGCGCCTCGTCCGAGATCAGGATCGGCCGATCCGGGTGGAACTGGACCCGTTTGTCGAAATAGTCGATCGAGCGCATCGCAGCCTCAGCCCCTCATGCAAGCGTCATGCTGAACTTGTTTCAGCATGACGGGAATGTCCATGTTCACCACCGATCTCAGCCCCAGCGGTTGATTTCGGGGCCGGGCGCGAAGCCGTGGGCGGGCTCGGGCTTCTGGGCCTGGGCGAGCGCCCTGGCGACGCTCGGCCGGGTCTTGACCCGCTCCAGCCAGGCGGCGAGGCGTGGCTTGCCCTCGAAGGCGGCGGGGATGAGATCGCGCATCGGCGCAACCCAGGCATAGCTTTCCAGATCGGCGAGGCTGAAATCGCCCATGATCCAGTCGCGGTCGGCAAGCCGGTCGTCGATCTTCTTGGTCGCCTCGTGGACGCGGGCCTCGCTCGCCTTGCGGTGATCGTCGGACAGGAGGCCGGCGCGGGTCTGGCGCCAGCGATCGCGCAGATCATCGGCCTCGATCGGGGCGACGAGCCCCTCGAACTCGGCATCGTCGAGCGCGGCGAGGCGCGGCGTCGTCCAGGCGATGTTGGCGAGCGCGGCGGCGCCGGGCGCGAGGCGCTCGATCATCCAGCGGCACCAGGCCATCATCTCCCAGCGCAGATAGGGATCCGTCGGGCGCAGGCCGCTCTGCGGCGCCAGATCGTCGAGCAGGCAGCCGATGAAGACGCTGTCCACGGTCGGCTCGCCATCGACGACGAGCACCGGCCCTTCCCCCTCGACGCTGTAATTCGCCTCGAAGCCGAGCGGCACCTCGCCGGCATGGCGCTGGGCCATGGCGAGATCGATATGGAGCAGGTCCGCCGCAAGGCCGCTCTCGAACAGGGCGGCCAGCACGGTCAAGGACGGACCGGTCGGCTCGCCATGATAGAGGAAGAGCGTCGTCATGCGGTGGCCTCCTCGATGAGGGGAAGGATGCGCTCAGCGAAGCGCGGCACGCGGCTGTACGTCCAGGTCTGCTTGACCGCGGGACGGCGCGCGACGCTGCGCAGCCAGCGCATGATGTTCGGCGTCTTCTCGTCGTTCACGTCGTCGGGCTGCTGCGAGGGCAGGCCGTAGGCGGAATTGAACAGATTGATGTCGGCCAGCGAATATTGGTTCGAGCCGAGATATTCGCGCTTCGCCAGCGCATCCTCCAGCATGCCGATGCCGAGATCGACGCGGCGGCGGCTCTCGGCCAGCTCCTCCGCGCTGAACAGGCCGTAGATCGCCTTGCGCCAGGCGATGCGGCGCTCGGGCAGCGGAATGCGCTCGATCGCGGCCTCCAGCTCCCTGGGATCGCGGGCGCGCACCTGAGGACCGATGAAGATGCTCCAGCCGATCATGCTGAACGAGGGGCATAGCCACTGGTCGAGAAACTTCATCCACCAGCGCACCCGCCAGCGATCGACCGGATCGTCCGGCATCATCGCGGGACCGGGAAAAGCCTCCTCGACATATTCCATCATCGCGGTGGATTCGTTGAGCAGGCGGCTGCCGTGGGTCATCGCCGGGATCGTGCCCATCGGGTTGATCGCCAGATAGTCGGGCTTGTGCTGATCGAAGGCGAGCAGATCGATATAGTGGCTGTTGAAGGACACACCCTTCTCGACAAGCGTCAGCATCGGCTTGCCCGAATTGGCGTTGGGCTCCCAATGATAGAGAGTGAGATCGCTGCTCATCGGCTTGTCCTCTCGTTCGGATGGAGTCCCCGCCCGGGATCCTTGCCTATCTCATAGGCGAGAAAGATCATCTGGACATAGTCAATTTGCGCATTGTTTTGGGGTGTTTTGCGCAGCAGTGACCTTCCGTCTTCCCCCTCCCCTCACCGTTCGCTTCGAGCGGAGGTTCGAGCGAAGTCGAGAACCGGGGTCGAGAAGTCCGCCCGATGGCGACGTTCTCGACAGCCGTCTCGACTTCGCTCGACGGCCGCTCGAACCGAACGGCTGGGATGAGAGCGAACGCTTTACGCCATGACCCATTCAATGAGGTCATGCGTCTTGTCGTGCCGCTCGCTCTGCACCCGCAGGCCGCGCTCTTCCAGCCACTGGCGCGCCGACACATAGTCGTTCCAGCTCGTCATGCCGGCGACCGCGCCCTTGCGGTCGATCGTCCGGATCGCCGACCAGTTTGCCGTGTGCGCGAGGTCGAGCTGGCGCTTGCCGGCGCGGGTGCGGGCGAAGGCGAGGCTGGCGGGCTTGCGGCTGTCGAAGAGGACGACGTGTGCGACCTTGCCCGGCCCCGTCATCCGCTGCACGCCGATCGCGCCTGCCGCGCCGAGGACAGCCGCGCCGCCGAGCACCTGCCTGCGCGAGACGCTCATTTGCCCTTCCCCAGATAGGCCGCGATCTTGTCCAGCTCGGAGTCCGTGACATCGACCCTGGTCTGGCGCGGCATGGCGCCCTTGCCCATGCGCACGACCGATTTGACATAGTCGGCGGTGAGATCGTCACGGTTGGCGAGCAGGCCCTTGTCGGGCGTCTTGCCCGCCGCGACCTGCTGGGCGGTGAGCAGGTTGGTCCCCATGCCCCAGGTGAGGTGACAGGCGCCGCAGCGGTGCGAGAAGAGATCGGCGCCGGTGACGCTCGTGTGCAGGCGGTCGCCCGCCTCGATCTTGGCGCGCATCTGATAGGGCGGCGGTGGCGGCGGGCCGCCCGCCGGAGGACCGCCCTGCGCGGCCGCCTTGTTGTCGGTGTCGACCAGCTTGCAGCCCGAGGCGGCGAGCGCGGCGACGAGGGCGAGGCCAAGACCCAGCATCTGGCTCAGTGGCTTGGCGCGGCTCATGCGAGGTTCTTCCCGCGCTGGGCGGCATAGGCCGTCGGCCAGATGCCCTGCTTCCCGGGCGACAATATGCCGTTGGGATCGAGCACGTCCTTCACCTTCTCGTTCATCCTGCGCAGGGCATGATCGTTGAAGTTGAACGTGTCGGAGATGGCGTCCATCCAGCCGAGATGGGTGCGATATTCGGCATAGCCATTGGCGGCCGCGTCGGCGATCAGTGCGTTGAACAGCTTCTTGATGCCCTCGACCTGCTCCGGCTTGTCGCGGTCGTACATCAGCATGTTCACATTGTTGCAGAAGCGCCCGCCGATCGTGAAGCTGGCATAGAAATCGACATCATGCGCATCGATGATCTTGCGGCTGCGCGTCATCTGATCGAGCACATGCTTGCCGGTCGCCGGCACCACCGGCGAGAAGCCCATATGCGCGGCCTTGCCGCCGACCCAGTTGCCCATCTGCAGCGGCACGGCTGACGGCACCCCGAGTGTCAGGTCCATGACGTTGGTCGGGTCCCCGCGGCGCCACCAGACTTCCTGCATCGGCGTGTCGATATGCTTCTTGAAGGCCGCCTTGACGATTTCCGCCTTGGCCTTGTTAACGGTCTCGTCGCCGTAAAGACGGATCTGAACTTTCCAGTAGCCGAGCTTGTGCTCCTTGAGCAGCTCCTGCACGCGCCACTCCGGGATGGCGCTCGGCTTGTCCCAGAAGTCCTGGCGCTGACCCAGGATCACCATCTTGCCGAGCCAGCTCGGGATGAAGATCGACTGGTCGATAATGCCGTGCAGCTTGAGCGGGGTCAGCGTGTCGACCACCCAGCCGATATCCTCGGCCTTGGGAATATCGAGATTGAGCTCCAGCGAGGTCTCCGGCTCGGGCATCAGCCACATGCCCGCCTTGGTGACGATACCGAAATTGGATTGGCTGAACATGAGATCCCAGGTCGGGCCGTAGCCGAACGGGAAGAGGTTCCACGCCTGGTTCTTCTCCATCGCGCCGATGCCGGTGCGGACCAGATCGCCCGTGCCCAGCACCACTTCCAGCCCGCAGAGATTCTTGGCGTTGAGGCCATAGGGCGTGTAGCCGATGCCATGCTCCAGCGCATTGCCGAGCACCGATCCCCAGCCATTACCGGGGACCGACATCATGAGCGGAAGCTTGTCCTGCTGGATGCGCTCGTAAAGATCGATGAAGCCGACGCCCGGCTCGAGCACGCAATAGCCAAGCTCGGGATCGAGCTCGATGATCTTGTCCATGCGGCCAAGGTCGAGGACCATGCAGCCCGGCATGCGTGGGGCGGCGGTGCCATAGCCCAGATTCTTGCCGCGCGAGACGGTCCAGAGCGGCAGCTTGTGCTCGTTGGCGATGCGCACGATCGCCTGGATTTCCTCCACGGTCTGCGGGGCCACCGCGCCTGACGCGCCCCAGAGCGTCTCGGGCCCCGGCGCATAGATGTCCGCATAGGCGTCGCGATCTTCGTCGGTGGTCATCACCCAGCCGGCGCCGACGGCACCCTGCAGCGCCTTCACCGCGGCATCGAACGCTTGCGGCGACAGGCCGGGCGGCAATGTAAGCTGCATCAATCTCTCTCCTGACGGTCCTTTGGACTCGATCAATTGCTAGCGCACGGCCGGCGCCGTGCCAACAGGGCTTCCAGACGGGGCGCCGATGCGACCAGCTGGTCCTGGCCTGGCGCTGCCCGGCCCGGATCGGCTGGTCGTGATACCAAGAAGGGCGACGCCGCGACGCCGCCCTCCCCTTTTTCCGATATGATCAGAAGTTCTTCTTGATCGTCACCGCCCATTCGCGCGGACGGCCCGGCTGTGCCTTGTCGAGACCGGCGCCAGCGCCGCGAAGATCGAACAGGGTGACGTAATAATATTCGTCGCCCAGGTTGGTCACTTCGAGCGAGGCCGACAGGTCACGAGCAGGATTGCGCCAGGTCAGCCGGGCGTTCACGACCGTGTAAGCGCCGATATATTGCGGCACGGTCAGATATTTGCTGCCGGTATAGGTCTTGTCCTGATAATTGGCGTCCACGCGCGCCGTGAACGAGCCGATATTGTCGACCGGAAGCTCATACTGGGCGCCGAGCGTCCACTTCCAGGTCGGCAGGCCAGCACGAGGATCGGTCAGCGCCGTCGTGGTCACAGCGGGCGAGAGCCGCGTATATTTGAAGTCGATATAGCTCAGCGATCCGTCGATGCTCAGGCCCTGAACCGGCCGCAGCGTCGTTTCCACCTCGAAGCCCTTCTCCTCCGCATCGCCCGCGTTGACGAGCGCGGCGCACGGCGTCGTGCCGTCCGGGCAGACCGACACGCCGATCTGCGCATTCTTGAGCTTGCCGTAGAAGGCGGTCAGGTTGAGCCGCAGCTTGCGACCGAACAGGTCCGACTTGATGCCCGCTTCATAGTTGGTCAGCACCTCCGGATTGAAGCTGATCGCCTGGCTGGCATAGAATGGCCGCGGATTGGTGCCACCGCCCTTGAAGCCGGTCGAGTAGCTGGCATAGGCCATCAGCTCGGGTGAAAAACGATAGTCGATCGCCGCGCGCCAGTCCCACCGGCTGCCTTCATAATTGGCGACCAAGCCGGTCAACGCGCCGGGGGCACCGGCACCGTTCGCCGCGCCGACCGGATCGAGGAATGGATTGATGCCGCCATTCGGGTACAGGCGGGCGTAGCGATACTGCTTGCTCTCCTCGGTGTAACGCACGCCGCCGTTGAAAGTCAGATTGGGAACGATTTCCCAGCTGGCATTGGCGAACAGCGCCTTTGCGTCGGCGGGAGTCTGGTCGGGCTGAACGAACTGCAGGGGGAAGACGCCGAGCCCGGGCGCCGCATAGGTGCCGTTGCTGGTGTTGATGTAGCGCAGGTCCTGATAGGAAAAATAATTGGTCTGCTGCTTGAAGTAATAACCGCCGAGCACCAGCCCGATCGCCTCGTTCACCTTGACGTTGAGCCGCAGCTCCTCGCTCCAGTTATAGTGGGTCAGATGGTTGGAACCGCCCGACAGCGCGATCGGCGAAAGATCGTCGTCGACGCCGAAGTCCGATATCCAGTGCTGATAGGCCAGGATATTGTCGATGCTGAACATGTCATTGAGCGCGAAATGCGCGTTCATCGCCAGGTTATAGCCGTCATAGCTGCTGCGATTGCTGCGCTGCGTCGCCAGCAGCGGCACGCCGCCCGGGGGCACGGCAACACCCTGGTAGGTTATCGCCGGTGAGGAGTAAGACGAGAAGTTGCAGAATTTGCCGCAGATGAAGCGATTGTCGTACGGCACGCCGCCGATGTTCGTGTTGCCATTGTTGATCAGATCCGTCGCGGCGAGTACTTCGCCGGCCGCGGTATGCTCGTCATGAACATATTCGGCGGTGAAGTTGATATCGATGTCGCTGGACGGATTGTAGCGCAGGGCGCTGCGAATGGCCTGATAGCCAACCTCGCCAAGGCGCGCGATGCGGCAACTGCCGGCCGGCTGGAGAGCGGGAATGCCGCCGGTGGGATTCACCTGCTTTGTGGTTCCGTCATTCGCCTTGAACGTCGCCGGGCCGCCCGCCGGATAGACGCAGCCGAAATCGAGCTGATCGACATAGCCGTTCTGATGCTTGTAAACCCCGGAGATACGGCCGGACAGGCTGTCGGTGAGCTGGTAGTTGATGCCACCGCGAAGGCCGATGCGCTGACGGCTGCCGAACGTGCCTTCCAGAAAGCCGCTATTCTCACCCGACGGCTTCTTGGAGAACATCTTGATCGAGCCGCCTTCCGAATTGCGGCCCGACAGCGTGCCCTGCGGGCCGCGCAGAATCTCGACCCGGTCGAGATCGAGCAGATCGAACACGGCGCCGATCAGCTGGGGATAATAGACATCGTCGATATAAATGCCGACGCCCGGCTCATAGGCGGGGTTGAAGTCGCCCTGGCCGATGCCGCGGATGGAGACCGCGACGGAAGGACCGAACGAGGCACCTTGCGGCTTGAGGCTCACGTTTGGCGCGGAATCGCCGACCTGCGCCAGGTTGGTCTGGCTCTTCGCCTCAAGCGTCGCGGCGTCCACGGCTGTGATCGCGAGTGGCGTATCCTGCAGGCGCTGCGAGCGGAACTGGGCGGTGACGACGATGTCGCGGTTCGTGTCGTCCGCGCTGGTGGCCGCCGCCTGATCATCGGCGGGCGCCTGCTGCGCAAATGATGGCGCGGCATGGCCGAGCGCGAGCGCCGACATCGACGCCGCGCACAGGAAACTGCGGGCAGAAATGCTCTTGGGATTCATGCGAAGGGCTCCTCTCCTGGATAACGCCTTGTTCTCGTTCGCCGCATGTCCGGATTTTATGACGCCAGCCGCGTCCCACGATTCATGCCGCCCGCATGCTATAGCCGGGCAAATCGGACATGATCAACGTTATGTGCGATCAGCACCGGATAAGAAGCATTTTTCCATCATTCACTGTGGGACAAATGCATCAATTCCTACCTATATAGCTATCCTGCATAGCTATTGCGGTAAGCGAAATGCCTGCTGGGCATGATGCTGCATCAAGATGGCCTCGCGCTCGGTCGGGAGGTCCATCCGGTCGTATATCGCGACCTCGCCGTCCCCGGGGGTGGCGTCAGTCCAGCTCAGAACATCGGATGCGGATTCGCTGATTTCACCGGCATCGGCTGGATCACGTCCCAATGCTCGACGATCTTGCAATCCTTGACGCGGAACATGTCCACCGCGGCGGAGCCCCGCGCACCCGGCTTCATCACCGAGAGATAATGGACCGCGACGCGGCTCTCGTCGCCGAAGATCTGCTTGATCTCGATCCTGAGGTCCGGATTGGCATCGAAGATCGGGCCGAGATGCCGCAGCGCGTCCTCGCGCCCGTCCTGCGCCATGGGATTATGCTGCGTATAATCCTCGGCGACGTAGGTCATGAACGCCTCGCGCCATTTCTTCTCGACGAAGAAGAGTTGGCTGAATTTGGTGACGATCTCGACGGCGGTCATGCCGCATTTGGTGTCCGCGGCGGGGGCTGGCGCGGTGATGGCCGACAGGGCGAACGCGACCAGGATCCATTTCGGTGCCATTCCTCTTTCCTCCCCTTCGTCACCCCAGCGAAAGCTGGGGTCTCGCCTGCAGCGCGCCCCCACCGCCTGAGACCCCAGCTTTCGCTGGGGTGACGGTTAGGGCGCGCGGCCTACCTAATCTTGCGCAGGCGCTTCACCCCAGACGCCCCTTCTTGGTCATCATGGGCGTGAAATTCTCGACCGCAAACGCCTTGCCGAGCACCGGATGGGCGAAGCTCATCGGCACCTCGTAGCGGTGCGGCCAGGTCTGGCGCACTTCCTTCTCGGGCAGGATGCGGTCCGGGCCGTCCGGGTTTTCGGGATAGCAGACGACGGCGGGCTGGAGGTGCGCGACCGTATGCGCCCAGCCCGTCTCATAGTCGCCCTGCCACTGCATCATATAGTCGAGCCGCTTGATCTTCCAGACGCCGTCTTCCTTGACATAGTCATTCTCGTAGATGCCGGACTCCCAGAATTGCTGCGGCACTTCGGCGGGCTTGTCCTTGAGCACGTCGTCATGCCAGCCCCCTGCCAGGATGCCGCGGAAACGCCCCTTGGCGGTCTGCCCGTCGGGCGCGATGCTGATGACGTCCTGCAGCTGGAAATGGTCGAGCAGCAGGCCGTGGATCGGGCCGCGCTTGCCGCCGGTAAAGAGGTTCTGGAACCAGGTGCCGTAAAGGCGCATAACCCCTTCATATCCGACATATTCGCCGGACAGGAACACGACCACGCCGTCCCTGGCGAAAAGGCCCGCGACCTCCTCCGGACGGTTATAATCGATATAATAGCCATAAGCCCATTGGAGCCGCCGTATCGCGTTGATATCCTCCAGCTCCTGGACCTTCCTTTCCAGATCAGCCAGGCGGGTTTCCACGTCAGACATGTTCGACTCCTCTCTCCTAAGTTGTATGAGGCGCTAACAAAGGAAATCGGCTTGAGCGAGAGGAAAAAGTCATCGTGAGCACTGCGGACTGGGCCGGCAAGGTCGCCTTCATCACCGGCGCGGGGACGGGCATCGGCTTCGGCGTCGCCCGCGCGTTCAGCAATGCGGGCATGCGCCTGGCCCTCTCCTACCGCGACGAAGCGCAACGCGCGCGCTGCACATCCTGGTTCGAGGAGCGCGGCCGCGAGGTGCCGCTGTGGATCAAGCTCGACGTCACGGACCGCGACGCCTTCGCTGTCGCCGCAGACAAAGTCATCGATCATTTCGACAAATGCCATGTGCTGGTCAACAATGCCGGCGTCTCGGTGTTCGGCCCGACCGACGAGGCGAGCTATGCCGATTATGACTGGATCATGGGGGTGAATTTCGGCGGGGTGGTCAACGGCCTCGTCTCCTTCCTGCCCAAGATCAAGGCGACCGGCGAAGGCGGCCATGTCGTCAACGTCGCCAGCATGGCCGCCTATCTCTCGGGGCCGCAGGCGGGCATCTACACGGCGAGCAAGTTCGCGGTGCGCGGCCTCACGGAATCGCTGCGCTACAATCTCGTGCCTTATGGTATCGGCGTGTCGCTCGTCTGTCCCGCGCTGGTCGCGACCGACGCAGGGCTCAGCGCGCTCAAGCGGCCGGAGGGTTTCGCGGGCAGCGGCTTCGCGCCGGTCGATGAAGGGGAACTGCACAATTTCGCCTCGATCTTCGCCAACGGCATGGACCCGCTCGAGGCGGGTGAGAAGATATTGCGAGGGATGACCGAGAATCGCGGGCTGATCTTCACGCATCCCGAGTTCGCCGAGGACTTCAAGGATATTTACGAAACCAGCCTCGCCGCGCTGCCGGACGAGGTCGCCCCACCCGAGCGGCTGGAGGTGGAGCGGCTGCGCCGGGCGGCGAACAAGGCCGCGCTGGAAGGGGCGAAGATTTCGATCAATGATCTGACGTGAGGCCTTGATCACCCCTCCCTTTCGAGGGAGGGAGCATCAGGTCGGTCATGCCCCCGGCATGACCTAAATAGCACGGGGCGCTATTTACCTGATGCTGGGTGGGTGTCGCGCAGCGATCTGCAACGCAGCATTCCCCACCCCAACCCCTCCCCTGAAGGGGAGGGGCTTTATAAAGGATAGGAGAGAGACATGCCGAAGAAACTGATCGCTCTGGCCCTGCTCGTCGGCACGGCCGCTCTGCCGGGCGCCGCGCATGCCCAGGACAAATGCACCGCCCTCGCCAACCAGGCCTTTGGGGCGGACGTCCGGATCAGCGCCGCCGTGCATGTCGCGGCCGGCCCGATGGCCCTGCCCGCCGCGCCGGGCCAGGCCGCGCAGTCCATCCCCCTCCCCGGCCATTGCAAGGTCGAAGGCATCATCAATGACCGCACTGGCAAGGACGGCAAGCGCTACGGCATCGGCTTCGCGCTGGCGCTGCCTGACGACTGGAACGGCCGCTTCCTGCTGATGGGCGGCGGCGGCCTCAATGGCAGCGTTGCGCCGCCGATCGGCCCGGTCGCGGCGGGTGGGACTCCCGCCCTCGCGCGCGGCTTCGCGGTGCTCTCGCACGACAGCGGCCATAAGGGACCGGTGTTCGATAACAGCTTCATGGCCGACCAGCGTGCGACGCTCGACTTCGCCGAAACCTCGGTCCGCACCGTCGCCCTGCTCGGCAAGCAGATTTCGGCCACTTATTATGGCAGGCCGGTCGCGCACAGCTACATGACCGGTTGCTCCACCGGCGGGCGCGAAGGCATGCTCGCCTCGCAGCGTTATCCCGAGCTGTTCGACGGCATCATCGTCGGCGCTCCGGCGATGCGCACGGGCGATTCCAATCTCGGCGTCGAGTTCACCACCGTGCTGTTCAACCAGGCCGCGCCCCGGGACAAGGACGGCAAGCCCATTCTGGCTCAAGTCCTGACCGCAGCCGATCGCAAGACCATCCTCGACGGGCTGCTCGCGCAGTGCGACGGGATCGATGGCCTCAAGGACGGCATGATCGAAGCCGTGGCGCAGTGCCGCTTCGATGCCAGGCTGCTTCAGTGCAAGCGCGGCAAGCAGGACGGGTGCCTGAGCGCCGGGCAGGTCAACGCGCTGGTCGAGGGCTTCAAGGGACCGAAGGACAAGGCGGGCTATCCGATCTATGCGCCGGTGCCCTATGATACCGGCATCGTCGCGACGCCGATGGGCTATCTGCCCTCCGGCATTCCCGGCCCGCTCGGCCCGCCGAGCCAGGCGACCAGCATCGATCTTGACGCGCGCATCCACGACATCCGCAACAATGCGCAGCAGCGGCTGACCGACACCAATTATTGGACCAACCTCAACACCTATCTCGACCGCGGCGGGAAGATCATCTTCTATCACGGCGTCTCGGACTTCTGGTTCTCGCCCTTCGCGACCTGGGACTATTATGAGCGCGCGGCGAAGGACAATGGCAAGGCGTTCACCGATGCCAGCCGCTTCTACATGGTGCCGGGCATGCTGCACTGTGCGGGCGGCAACAGCTTCGACCAGTTCGACATGCTCTCGTCGCTGGTCGACTGGGTCGAGACCGGCAAGGCGCCCGAGGCGATCACCGCCAGCCGGCGCGGCCCCGATCCCGACCAGCGCCCGCTCTGCCCCTATCCGAGCTATGCGCGCTATACGGGCGGCGACGAGAAGCGCGCCGGAAGCTTCGCCTGCAGCAAGCCGGCAGGTTAAAGGCAGACCCGACCGGTGGCTCATCAGAACGGCCGGGGCTCCGAGAGTTTATTCCATTTGGATTGAAGCAATCAGTGCTCCTGCGAAAGCAGGAGCACCGGGTAGCGCGGGAACGGGGCGGTGGTACGGAACCGCCTCGCTTGTCTCTCGTTGCGTGCAGACCTCTCCTGGAAGTTCCGCCATGAAATTGCATCGCGGCCGCCTGATCGATCATGTCCATATCCGCGCGACGGATTTCCCGGCTTCAGCGCGCTTCTACAGGGCGCTGCTCGACGTGGTCGGCATCGAAGCGCAGGTGACGGACGATCATCTCGCAGCCGACGAGCTGTGGATCGACCATGGCGAGCAAGGCTCGCGCATCCATCTCGCGTTCCAGGCGGTCGATCGCGAAATGGTCGACGCCGGCCACAAGGCGGGCCTCGCCGCCGGGGGCCGGGACAACGGCGCGCCCGGCGAGCGGGATTATCATCCCGGCTATTATGCAGCTTTTCTGCTCGATCCCGACGGCAACAATATCGAGTTCGTCTATCACGGTCCGTTCAGGAAGTCGGCCGACAGCGTCGAGATCAGCGCGCCCGATCCGGACTGACCGCCGGTAGCGCTCTCAGTCCCCGGCCACCGCGACGGGGGCTGGCTGATCCGCGCTGATCCAGCGATAGACGATGCCGCCGAGCGCGCCGCCGATGAGTGGGGCGAGCCAGAACAGCCAGAGTTGCTGGATCGCCCAGCCGCCGACCAGCAGCGCCGGCCCAGTGCTACGCGCCGGATTGACCGACGTGTTGGTGACCGGGATGCTGATCAGGTGGATGAGCGTGAGGCACAGGCCGATCGCGAGCGGTGCGAAGCCCTTCGGCGCCGATCCGTGCGTCGCGCCCATGATCACGAAGAGGAAGGCGAAGGTCATCGCCACTTCGCAGAGGAAGCTCGCCGCCAGCGAGAAGCCGCCCGGCGAATGCTCGGCATAACCGTTGCTGGCGAAACCGCCCGACAGATCGAAGCCCGCCTTGCCGCTGGCGATAAGATAGAGCAGCGCCGCGCCAGCGATGCCGCCCAGCACCTGCGCGGCGATATAGGCCGGCAACTCCTTCGCGCTGAAGCGCCCGCCAGCCCAAAGGCCGACCGACACCGCCGGATTGAGATGGCAGCCCGAGACATGCCCGATCGCATAGGCCATGGTGACGACCGTCAGGCCGAACGCCAGCGACACGCCGACGAAGCCGATCCCGAGACCGGGAAATGCCGCCGCCAACACCGCCGAACCGCATCCGCCCAGCACGAGCCAGGCCGTGCCGATAAATTCCGCACCAAGTTTCCGAAGCATAAGCCCTCCCAGGACCGCACCGGACACCGCGCGTCCGGCGCAGGGAAACTACGCCTCCCGCAGGTATCGGGCAATGAATGCCGGCGTACCTGCTGTGCATTTTACACCTTGAAGCGAGCACTTGCCGAAGCTTGGACGACCGTCATATTGCGCAGCCATGAATGCAAGAACGATGCGGCGCCTGCGCCAGCTCCACCATTATGTCGGCCTGTTCCTGGCGCCCGCGATCCTGCTGTTCAGCCTGAGCGGCGCGCTGCAGACGTTCCGGCTGCAGGAGGAAAAGGGCTATGGCGGACCGCCGCCCGGCTGGATCGTCTGGATGGCCAGCGTCCACAAGGACCAGTCGCTGCCACGGCCGAAACCGGAAAAGGCGAGCCACGCGCCGGATGGGAAGGCGCAGGCGCCGATGACCGGAGCGCCCAAGCCGGCAGGGCCGAAAAAGGGATGGATGCTCCCGCTCAAGATCTTCGTGGCTTTGCTCGCCATCGGCCTGATGATCTCCACCCTGCTGGGCATGGCCATCGCGCTCGTCAATCGCACGACGCGCCGCACGTCAGTGATCCTGCTGGTCGCGGGGACGATCGTCCCGCTTTCGCTGCTCCTGCTGTAGGGCGGGCTGGGTTACGCCGTCGCCCGCCCATCGAAGCCGCGCCGCGCGGTCTCGACCGTCTCCAGATGATCCTCCGCCCAGGTCCATACCCCGCAGAAGGCCTCGCCCAGGCTGACGCCGAGATCGGTCAGCCGATACTCGACTTTGGGCGGGACGACTGGATGGATGGTGCGCACGACGAGGCCGTTGCGCTCCATCTGGCGCAGCGTCTGGGTCAGCATCTTCTGGCTGATGCCCGGCACTTTTTCAGCGATACGCGTGAATCGTTGCTCGCCATGATCGTGCAGCACCTCGATCAGGATCATCGTCCATTTGTCCGCGACCTGGGCAATCAGGTCGTGGACCAGCGCCTCGATGCGCGGATCGATCTCGCCATAGGTCTCGGGGCTGCGCATCTGCGGATCGGTCGCCATTTCACACTCTCTTTTTGGTTAGTATAAATCTTTTCAGTGCCTTCTTTCGATTCGAAAGTTACGCGATACATAGGCGCTCGTCTATACCCCTCAAGGAGACGAACCATGAAGATCAGCGGCAACACCATTCTCATCACCGGCGGCGGCTCCGGCATCGGCCGCGAACTGGCGCAGCGCTTCCATGACTTGGGCAACACCGTCATCGTCGCGGGGCGCACTACCGCGACGCTGGAGGAAACCGCCCAAGGCCGCGCGCGCATGCATGTGCTGACGGTCGACGCGAGCGATGCGGGCAGCATCGCGGCGTTCGCCAAGGAGGCCATCGCCCGCTTCCCGCAGATCAACGTGCTGATCAACAACGCCGGCATCATGAAGCGAGAGGACCTGACACACGGCGGCGACACAGCCATTGCCGAGGAGACGCTGGTCACCAACGTGCTCGGGCCGATCCGCCTGACCAATGCCTTCATCGGCCATCTCGCCGCTCAGGCGGATGCGGCGATCATCAACACCACTTCCGGCCTCGCCTTCGTGCCGCTCGCCTCCACACCGAGCTATTCGGCCAGCAAGGCGGCGCTGCACAGCTGGACGGTGTCGCTGCGCACGCAGCTTGCCGGCAAGGTGGAGGTGATCGAGCTGGCACCTCCGGGCGTGCGCACCGAGCTGACCCCCGGCCAGTCGGAGGTCGAGGCCTATATGCCGCTCGACGATTATGCCGCCGAGGTGATGGACCTGTTCCAGCAAGTGCCGACGCCGAGCGAAATCCTGGTCCAGAATGTCCTGCCGCTGCGCAACGCCGAGCGCGACGGGCGGTTCGACCAGATGGTCGCCGCCCTGGCGGGACATTGAGCGACCGGGGCGCGGGCTAGCTTGCCGTCCGCGCCCCGCTTTCTGCGCGCGCCTTGACCAGCGCCAGCAGATTATTCTCGAGATCGCCGAGGAGCAGCTCGCCCCAGAGCCTCGAATAGCCATTGACCGGTGTCTGGATCCAGTAGCGGGTATCGATCGTCACCCGGGTGCGGTGCGCGTCGATGCGGTCGAGCGAATAGCCGCCATCCATGACGCGGAAATAGCGGCTGTCCGGCATGAGATGGCGGTCAGTATAGGCCCAACCGGCAATATCGTCGAAGACGAAGCGCCAGCCGATCCGCCGACCGGGGCGCCATTGCGTGATCCGCTCGCGGAAGCGGACATTATGGCCCCAGTTGGCGAGGCGCTCGGCGCCCACGCCTTGGCCAAGAAGCCGCGCGCCCAGTGGCCGGGGAATGCCGATGAGATCCTGCGAGATGTTCCAACGCCCCTCGCCGGGACGCACATCGGGTATGCCCCGCAACAGCGGCCAGATGCGCTCCGGCGGCGCAGCCACGACAATGGTCCGCGTGACGGTCGCGTAGGTCTGCGGCACGGGGATCATCGGCTCTACCTGCATCGCGACCAGCGGCGCCACGAACAGGGCCATCGAATAGGCTCGGTTCTCGCGGGTGGCCCGATGCGTGAGCCGGTAGCCCAGCCCCGCCCCGATCGCACCGCTGATCAGCCAGAGCGGCGTGAGCATGATGATGCAGATAACGCCCTCGCGAAGGACGACTGCACCCAATATGATGGCGGCGAGCAGGATCCAGACCGGCACCATCAGGTAGAAACCGCCGCTGCGCTGGCCGCGCGGATCGATGACGCAGCAGACAAGGCCGCAGATCGCCGCCGGCAGGATCAGCAGGAAAGTGAAGCTGATCAGGGCGCCCGAACCGGAGCCCACGGCGGAGATGAGCGCGTAGCCGCCAAGGCCCATGAGGGCCGCGATGCCGATCGCGGCGACGATGCGTTGCCAGAGCGGCCGCAGGGGCTTCCCGGGCGCGGGACCTTCTTCGATCGAATCAGGTTGGACGTCGTCGCTCATGAATGCCCCCGCTAGGCGGCATTGGTTAGCATCCGATCAGCGTGGCTCAAGCCGCCGTCGCTGTCCGATACTCCGCCATTGGCACCCACCAGCCATGGACCTGCGGGCGCATGCGGGTCGGGATCGGGATCTTCGTTACCGGGCCTGCGGGCAGATCGCCGGCGTTCCAGATCCAGACCGCATGCTCATACCGGTCGGGGCCGAGTTCATGGTCGACGATCGCGACCAGCCAGCCCTCATGGCCTGGCTCGGACGAGGCGACATGCACTGTCTCGCTCATGCCGTGCGCGGGCGGGAGATTGTAGCCGCTGATCGCGCCGGTCACGAAATCCTTGCGCAGCAGCGCCGAGAACATCGCGCCGACAACGCCGCCCATTACCGGCGGCCCCTTCATCTGCGGGTCCATGCTGCAATAATAGCCGATCGAGTAGTTGCGGCCCTCGTCCTTCTTGGCGATGCGGGGCATGTCGCCGGGAGGGCCGAGCGGGGTCACCTCGACCGTGTCGCTGTCGCTGCTGAGGTCCACCGTCCAGCGCTGGAAGCCGCCGCCCAGCATTGATGGAGGCACGTTGATGCCGCTGTCCGCCTGGATATGCGGGAAGGCGATCGTGTCGGTGACGTGATGATCCATATGGACCTTGCCGTCGGGCGTCGTGAAGGCATTCATCATGTGGAAACTGGAGACGCCCTTGGGCCCCTTGAACCAGCGGATGTCCGAGACGTCGCCATAACGCGGCATCACGCCCAGATGATATTCGAGGTCCGGCTTGTGGACCCAGTGCGGCCCCTTGTCCTTGACGATCTCCAGATCGGCCGTGGTCGGCTGGAGCGGGAAAATGGCATGGTCCTGCGTGATCGTGAAATCATGCACGAGGCTGCAGAAGGGCGCCTCGAAGAATTGCTCCCTGACGAGCTTGCCCTGCGCGTCGGTCCACCAATAGGACATGGTCTTGGAGCAGAGGCCATCCGCCTCATAGCCATAGACGAACATTTCCTTCGTCTCGGGATCGACGCGGACATGCGCAGTCATCGTCTTCGACTTGAGCGCGCCGCCGAAATCATAGGCGCCGATCGTGTCGAGCGTGGCCGGATCGATGCGCATCGCCGGCCCGTCCTCCTTGGTCATCAGCAAGGTGCCGGCATGCCAGATCGGCGTGGTGTTGGAGACGGTGCCCTCGACGCCCTCGACGGACGGATCGTTGGTATAGGGATTGCGATAGCGGCCGAAGAGGCGCCTCCCGGCGTCATGCTCCGCCTTCCAGCGCGGCGTCTGGACATATTTGATGTCATAGTCGACCGTGCCGTCCTCGTTGAACAGCACGCGGCTGATCATGCCGTCATCGGAGAGAGCCGTATCCGGTACGAAAAAGGGCTCGAACTGCGGATCGGGCACCGCGCGAAAGAAAGCGCCGCGGACATCGGCGGGAATCGTGCCCTCGCTGGGCTTCAGGCCTTTGATCGAGACTTCCTGGCCGACGGGCTTGTTGAGGCCCATATAGTCCAGGGTGGCGGGAAATGGCATCGCACTCTCCAGTTTCTGTGCCACCAGTCTGAGCGGTTCAATCCCCCCTGGCTATGACCCAGTTCAAATTTCTTCAGGCCAATATAGAAGCTTCGGGTTGGTCACGAGCATCCGCTGCTGCAATTCCGGCGTCGGCGCGATGCGCGGAATCATGTCCACGATCGCCCCGTCGTCGGGGATCGCGTCCTGCATGTTCGGATGCGGCCAATCGGTGCCCCAGATGACTTTGTCCGAATAATCTGCCACGAGCGGCGCGACAGCGCGAGCAAAATCGTCCCAGGGCGGTCCGTTCGGCTCCTCCAGCCGGTCCGGGCAGGTGGCCTTGAACCAGATGTCCGGCCGCGAATCGAGTAATTTGCGGAAAGCCCTCATATCCGGGCTATCCGGACCCTGGCGCACATCGGGCCGGCCCATATGATCGACGACGATGGGCACCGGGATGGCATCCATGAACGGGCGCAGCTCCTCGAGAATATCCGCCTCGAAATAGATGACGACATGCCAGCCGGCCGGCAGGCGTTTGGCGACTTCGATGAACTTGTCCTTCGGCGCGTCATCGACGAGGCGCTTGAGGAAATTGAAGCGGATGCCGCGCATGCCGCCCTCGTGCATCGCATGCAGTTCCTCCTCGGAGATGGCCGGATCGACCACCGCGACGCCACGCGCCTTGCCGTCCGAGGCCTTGATGGCGTGCAGCGTCGCGGCATTGTCGGTGCCATGGCAGCTTGCCTGCACGATGACATTGCGCTCGAAGCCGAGAAGATCGCGCAGGGCAAACAGCTTGTCCGGCCCGGCGTCTTGCGGCAGATATTTCGCCTTCGCGCTGAACGGGAATTGCGCCATCGGACCGAACACGTGGCAATGCGCGTCAACCGCGCCCGGCGGCGGCGTGTAGCGCGGCTTGGACGGGTTGCTGTGCCAGGAAAGGATGCGGTCTTCGGTCATTTATCACTCCATGTTCCCCGGCCAAGGCCGGGGTCCAGCCCTTAACGAATTGCCGCGCGAGAGCGCGGGTCGGCGCTTTGCGTCGAGTCTGGACGCCGGCCTTTGCCGGGGGACCGCAAGGATCGGTTAGCCAAAGACCACGCCGTCCATCAGCTTGCGCGCGGTGCGCAGCATGCCGGCTTCGATGGGCCTGCCGTCCGCATCCACCGTCACCACGCATTCGGTGACGCCGGTCGGGTGCTCCACGCCGAGGGTCTTGTTGCTGCCTTCCGGCACCACCGCCACCGATGCCGCCGGAGAGCCCTCGATCAGGCAGGCAGTCGCCACGCTCACCGCGCCGAGCACGCCGATCGAAGCGTGGACCCGGTGCGGGATCAGCGAGCGCACCGCGACCGCGCCGCCTTCCCTGGGCGCCGCGACGAGCATCATCTTGGGGACACTCTTTTCTTTCACGTTACCCAGGTTCATGAGCGGACCGGCCTTGAGGCGGATCGCCTCGACCTTCGCCTTCATCTCGCTATTCGCGTCGAGCGTCTCGCGGTCCTCATAGCCGGTGACCCCGACATCGGACGCCAGGAACACGACGCAGGGCATGCCATTGTCGATCATCGTAACCTTGACCCCGTCGATCTCGTCGACGCCGTTGCCGGTCGGCAGCAGCGCGCCGCAGGACGAGCCGGCCGTGTCGCGGAACGCGAGCGGGATCGGCGCGGCGGTGCCGGGCACGCCGCTGATCGAGGCATCGCCCTTGTAAGTGACCTGGCCGCCCGGTGTCTGCACGGTAGCGACGGCGACCTGCTCGGTATTTTCCATGAAGATCGCGATGCGCGTCTCGTCGCCGCGCGACGCGATAAGGCCGCGCTCGATCGCGAACGGGCCGACGCCGGCGAGCATGTTGCCGCAATTCTGACTGTCGGTGACGATCGGCTGGTCGACGAACACCTGCAGGAACAGATAGTCGACGTCGACGCCCTCGCGCTGCGACCGCTTGACCACCGCAACCTTGCTTGTCAGCGGATCGGCGCCGCCCATGCCATCGATCTGGCGCTCGTCGGGCGAACCCATGACGCGCAGCAGGAAGGCATCGCGCTCGGCGATGTCCTGTGGCAGGTCGTCGGCGAGGAAGAAGGCGCCCTTGGACGTGCCGCCGCGCATCCACATGGCTGGTGCGGACATGTCAGACATATTTCAGCCCTTCCTTCTCCAACCGCTCGCGCATCTTGTACATGTCGAGGCCGAGCACGCCTGCCGCGAGCTTCTCGCGCTTGTCGCCCTCGTTCGCCTCGCGCGCCTGCGCGGCTTCCAGCACTTTGGCGGCATTGGCGCGCGGCACGACGCACACGCCGTCATCGTCCGCCACGATCACGTCGCCGGGATTGACGAAGGCGCTGGCGCAGACCAGCGGCACATTCACACTGCCGAGCGTGTTCTTGACCGTGCCCTGCGCGAAGATCGCCTTGGACCAGACCGGGAAGCCCATCTCGGTGAGGTCGCGCACATCGCGAACGCCAGCGTCGATCACAAGGCCGCGGCAGCCACGCGCAATAGCGCTGGTCGCCAGCAGGTCGCCGAAATAGCCATCCTCACAGGGGCTGGTCGGCGCCAGCAGCAGGATATCGCCGGCCTTCAGCTGCTCGATGGCGACGTGCACCATCCAGTTATCGCCCGGCGGCGCGCTGATCGTGACGGCACTGCCGGCGATGCGCGCACCGCGATAGATGGGGCGCATATAGGAAGCGAGCAGGCCGGTGCGGCCCTGCGCCTCGTGCACCGTCGCCACGCCGCAGGCGGCGAGGCCATCGATGACAGCCGGGTCGGCCCGCTCGATATTCTGGACGACGACACCCATGCTGCTCTCCTTCGAAACGTTGACTGCCCCTAAAATAGGGGCAAGCATAGCGATTGATCTACGCGGAACTTTGCCCTGACCATAAGCTCCTGCTAAGTCTGCGGCGATGCTGTCGCCAAGCCCATCGCCCTGGTCTTTCAACCTGCGCCATCTGGCTGCGATCGCGGCGGTGGTCAATCGCGGCAGCGTCTCAGCCGCCGCCAGCACCGTGCACCTGACCCAGCCCGCCGTCACCCAGGCGATTGCGCGGGTCGAGGCGCTGCTCGGCCTGCAACTGTTCGAGCGTCGGACAGACGGCATGACGCCGCTGCCTCCGGCGCGCGCGCTGGCTGCGCGGGCCGAGCTGGCGCTGGGCCTGATCGGGTCGCGGCGCGTGACCATGGCGCAGATGCGCGCCTTTCTGGCTGTCGCGGACAGCGGCAGTTATGCCGCTGCGGCAGCGCGGACGGGGCTCTCGCAGCCGACTCTGCATCGCGCCCTCTCCGACCTCGCCCTGATTCTGCGCCGGACATTGGTGGAGCGGCGCGGACGCGGCATCGCGCTTACCGAACCGGGCAAACGCACCGCGCGCGCTTTCCGCCTCGCCCGCGCCGAGCTGGAGGCCGGGCTCAACGAAGCGCTTGGCGAGGCCCGGAGCGGCCCGGCGCGCATCACGATCGGTGCCATGCCGCTGTCCCGTGCCCGCGTGCTGCCGTTGGCGCTTGCCCGGTTCAACGCGGCCTGGCCGGAGGTGGAGCTGGTCATCGTCGAGGGATCCCACAGCGAGCTGGCCGAGCCGCTGCGGGACGGCAGCATCGATTTCATGATCGGAGCCATGCGCGACGCCAACCCGGGGCCGGATCTGGTGCAGCGGGCCTTGTTCGAGGATCAGGTCATCATCCTGGCGCGGGCCGGGCATCCGCTGGCCGCACTCGCCCCCCCTCCCGTCAGCGGGAAGGGGTCGGGGGGTGCGCACTCGGCCTTGCCGTCTTTCACCAACTCGGCGCCGGAAGCCCGCGCCCTGGGCCCCTCCCGCTCGGGGAAGGAGGAACAGGGCATCCCCCTCTCCGACCTCGCCCGCTATCTCTGGATCCTTCCCTCGGCCGGCGCGCCCTTGCGGGCCGGTTTCGAGGCCATGTTTCGCGACGCCGGACTGGCGCCGGCCGTGCCGATCGAGTGTGGGTCGGTGATGATGGTCCGCGAAATCCTCATGCAGACCGATTTCCTGACCCTGCTGTCCCCCGAACAGGTGACGGTCGAGCAGCAGGCTGGCTGGCTCGTTTCGCTAGGCGAGCCACCCGCGCATTTTGCACGCACGATCGGCATCACGACGCGCGCGCAGTGGCGCCCTTCCCCCGCGCAGGCCGCGTTCATCGCCGAGCTGGACGCCGCCGCAGCGGGACCAGCGGCAGAACCATTCGCTTCACCTTATAGCCCGGGGCGCGATCAAATTTGCGATCCGGAGCAGGCAGGCGCAAGGGACACGCGATGAGTCAGAGGATCGCCCTGATCGGCTTCGGAGAGGCCGGCCGCACTTTTGCCACGGCCGCCGGCTGGCGTCAGTCCGTGCGCGTGTTCGACGCCAAGACCCTGAACGATGCCACTGCGGACGAAATGCGCGCGGCCTACGCCGCTGCGGGCGTCACCGGCTGCGAGACGCTCGGCGACGCGCTCGATGGCGCGCAGATCGTGCTCAGCCTCGTCACGGCCGACCAGACGCCCATCGCGGCGCAGGCGGCAGCGGCATCGCTGCCCAGGGGCGCGCTGTTCTGCGATCTCAACAGCGTCTCGCCGGGCACCAAGAAGCGCAATGCCGAAGTCATCTGGGCGGTTGGCGGCCACTATGTCGACGTCGCCGTCATGGCGCCGGTCCAGCCGGCCGCGCTCAAGGTGCCGCTGCTCATAAGCGGGCGCTCCGCCGCCGCCGCTGCGGAGATGCTGCGCAGCATCGGCTTTACCAACATCACATTTTCCGGCGCGGCAATCGGCGCGGCAAGCGCGACCAAGATGGTGCGCTCCATCATGGTCAAGGGCATCGAGGCACTGACCGCCGAGATGCTGCTGGCCGCGCAAGCCGCGGGCGTCACCGAAGCGGTGCTCGCCTCGCTTGGCGGCGACTGGCCGCAAAAGGCCGACTATAATCTCGACCGCATGCTCGCCCACGGCGCGCGCCGTGCGGCCGAGATGGAGGAAGTCGTCGCCACGCTCAATGAGCTGGGCGTCGAGCCGCTCATGACGACGGGCACGGTCGTGCGTCAGCGGGCGATGGGCAACCTGCTCCAGGGCGCGGACATGCCGGGCGACCTGGCTGCCAAGCTCGCGCTTATCGCCAAGAAACAAGAAGAGAAGATGCAAGGAAAGGCTGACGCCGCATGACGATGATTATCGATTGCCACGGCCATTATACGGTCCTGCCCAAGGCGCATGACGAGTGGCGCCAGCAGCAGACCGCCGCGTTCAAGGCCGGCGAGGCCGCGCCGCCTTATCCCGAGATTTCGGACGACGAGATTCGCGACACGATCGAGTCCAACCAGCTCCGCCTGATCAAAGAGCGCGGCGCGGACATGACGATCTTCTCGCCCCGCGCCTCCGCCATGGCGCCGCATGTCGGCGACCAGTCGGTGGCGGTGCCGTGGGCGCAGGCCTGCAACAATCTGATCGCGCGCGTCGTGGCGATGTTCCCGGAGGTCTTCGCGGGCGTCTGCATGCTGCCGCAATCGCTCGAGGCGGACATGACCAGCTCGATCGCCGAGCTGGAGCGCTGCGTGACCCAGCTCGGCTTCATCGGCTGCAATCTCAATCCCGATGCCAGCGGCGGCTATTTCAGACAGCCGCCACTGACCGACAAGTTCTGGTACCCCTTCTACGAGAAGATGGTCGAGCTGGACGTGCCGGCAATGATCCACGTCTCGGGCAGCTGCAACCCGGCCATGCACGCGACCGGCGGCTATTATATCGCCGCCGACACGCTCGCCTTCATGCAGCTGCTCGAGGGCAATCTGTTCAAGGATTTCCCGACGCTGCGCTTCATCATCCCGCACGGCGGCGGCGGCGTGCCCTATCATTGGGGGCGCTACCGGGGCCTTGCCGACATGCTCAAGCAGCCAAGCCTCGACACGCACCTCATGAACAACGTGTTCTTCGATACCTGCGTCTATCACCAGCCGGGCATCAACCTGCTGAACGAGGTGATCGAAACCAAGAACATCCTGTTCGGCAGCGAGATGGTGGGCGCGGTGCGCGGCATCGATCCAACCACCGGCTTCTATTTCGACGATACCAAGCGCTACATCGATGCGCTTCCCATCACCGATGAACAGCGTCACGCCATTTTCGAGGGTAACACGAGGCGGGTCTTTCCCCGCCTCGATGCAAAACTGAAGGCTCGTGGTCTTTGAGCCATAGCCGCTGGAGCGAAACATGACCGACAAGAAAGACAGAATCGACGTTCACGCCTATCTGGCCGAGTTTGAGGACATTCCCGGCACCCGCGTGTTCACCGCCAAGCGCGCGCGCAAGGGCTATAATCTCAACCAGTTCGCGATGAGCCTGATGAAGGCGGAGAATCGCGAGCGCTTCAAGGCTGACGAAAGCGCCTATCTCGACGAGTGGAACCTCACGCCCGCCGCCAAGGCGGCCGTGCTGGCCCGCGACTATAACGCGATGATCGACGAGGGCGGGAATGTCTATTTCCTTTCCAAGCTCTTCTCGACCGACGGCAAGAGCTTCCAGTTCGCGGCCGGTTCGATGACGGGCATGACCCAGGAACAATATGCGCAGATGATGATCGATGGCGGCCGCTCGCCCGAGGGCGTGCGCTCGATCAAGGGAGGCTACTGAATATGGCACGCGTTACCACGGGCATCACGTCCAGCCACATTCCCGCGCTCGGCGCGGCGCTGCAGACCCACACGTCGAACAACGACTATTGGGGTCCGGTGTTCAAGGGCTATGAGCCGATCAAGGAATGGATCAAGCAGCCGGGCAACATGCCGGACGTCGTGATCCTGGTCTATAACGATCATGCATCAGCCTTCGACATGAACATCATCCCGACCTTCGCGATCGGTTGTGCGGAGCGCTTCAAGCCAGCCGACGAAGGCTGGGGTCCGCGCCCGGTGCCCGATGTCATCGGCCATCCGGACCTCGCCTGGCACATCGCCCAGAGCCTGATCCTCGACGAGTTCGACATGACCATCATGAACGACATGGACGTCGACCATGGCTGCACCGTGCCGCTGAGCATGATCTTCGGCGAGCCCGAGGCCTGGCCGTGCAAGGTCATTCCCTTCCCGGTCAATGTCGTGACCTATCCGCCGCCGTCCGGCCGCCGCTGCTTCAACCTGGGCGACAGCATCCGCGCCGCGGTCGAGAGCTTCCCGGAGGACCTCAACGTCCATGTCTGGGGCACCGGCGGCATGAGCCATCAGCTGCAGGGTCCGCGCGCGGGCCTCATCAACAAGGAGTTCGACCTGAACTTCATCGATCAGCTGATCAAGGATCCCGAGACGCTGAGCAAGATGCCGCACATCCAGTATCTGCGCGAGGCCGGGTCGGAAGGCATCGAGCTGGTTATGTGGCTCATCATGCGCGGCGCGCTGGGCGACAAGGTGAAGGATCTCTATACCTTCTACCATATCCCGGCCTCGAACACCGCGCTCGGCGCGCTCATCCTGCAGCCGGAAGAGACGGCCGGCGCCGCGCTCGACCCGCGTAAGGTGATGAGCGGGCACAGCCTCGCCGGCGCCTGACGGTTGACTTAGCCCCTCCCGTTGAGCTGCCGCTCGCCTGCGGCTCAGGGGAGGGGTTGGGGTGGGGTTCAAGCTCGCCCAGAAAAACTCGCGCCGGGGCATTGAGCCCCGCCGCTCCTCACCCACCCCTTGCCCCTCCCTTGAAAGGGAGGGGTTGAGTTTTGGAAAGGATCGCTCCCCATGAGAATAGCCCTCGCAGGCGCCGGCGCGTTCGGCGAAAAGCATCTCGACGGCCTCAAGCTGATCGACGGCGTCGAGATCACCTCGGTCATCAGCCGCCGCGCCGAGCAGGCCGCCGAAGTCGCCGCCAAATATGGCGCGAAACATAGCGGCACGGAGCTGGACGAAGTCCTTGTCCGCGACGATGTCGATGCCGTCATCCTCTGCACGCCGACCCAGCTCCATGCCGAGCAGGCGATCGCCTGCATGAAGGCGGGCAAGCACGTCCAGGTCGAGATTCCGCTCGCCGACAGCTGGGCGGATGCGCAGGCGGTGCTCAAGGTGCAGCAGGAAACCGGCCTCGTCTGCATGGTCGGCCACACGCGCCGCTTCAACCCGAGCCACCAGTATATCCACAACAAGATCAAGGCCGGCGAGCTGTCGATCCAGCAGATGGACGTGCAGACCTTCTTCTTCCGCCGCAAGAACATGAACGCAAAGGGCGAGGCGCGCTCGTGGACCGACCATCTGCTGTGGCATCATGCCGCGCATACGGTCGACCTGTTCGCCTATCAGGCTGGCAAGATCGTGCAGGCGAACGCCGTGCAAGGCCCGATCCATCCCGAGCTCGGTATCGCCATGGACATGTCGATCCAGCTCCGCAGCGAAACTGGCGCCATCTGCACGCTGTCCCTGTCGTTCAACAATGATGGTCCCCTCGGCACCTTTTTCCGCTATATCTGCGACAACGGCACCTGGATCGCACGCTATGACGATCTGGTGACCGGCAAGGAGGAGGTTGTCGACGTGTCCAAGGTGGACGTCAGCATGAACGGCATCGAGCTGCAGGACCGCGAGTTCATCGCCGCGATCCGCGAGGGCCGCGAGCCCAATTCGTCCGTCGCCAAGGTGCTCGATTGCTACCGCGTATTGGGTGAGCTGGAGAAGCAGCTCGAGAGCCAGAGCTGATGTAGATGGCCCATTTGCGCACCCTCATTGAGGAGATGGTCGACATCCAGCGCAAGATGGGCGAGACGGCCTATGCCGCACGCAAGGACGCCTCCCAGAAGCCCGCGCTGATCGCAATGCGCCGGGCCTTCGCCAAACAGGTCATTGCCGTTGCCGAAGCGGCCGGCAATGACCCTGGCCTGCGGGCCAACCCCACCCTGGAAGCGGAGTTTCGTCAGCGGCTCGCGCAGATGCGCTCCGGCATCGCGCTGCATCAGGCCAAGTGGCCCGCCGTGCTGCTCGATGACGGCAATGACGAATTTCGCACCTCCGCCGACGCAATTATCAAGACCAATCGCGAATTTGCCGCTTGGGCGCTAAGTATCCTTCCATAGGTGCGTCATTGGGGAATCGAGTCGATGAAGGTTTCGCCACGACTGCGTGAGACGCTCGCGCGTTATGCGACAATCGAGAAGGAGCTCGAAGCCATCGGCCTGCGCACCGACCAGGAGCGTAAGCAGGCGCTCGTCCATTGGCGCCGCCAGCTCTCCGAACAGATCGGGTTGCTGAGCCCGCTGATCGATCAGGACCCCGACCTGACCCGGAATCTCGACATGCACCGCGAGCTCAGCAAACGATTCACGGCGATGCGCTATGGCCTGGCATTGCACCAGGCAAGCTGGCCGGCCGTCAGGATCGATGAGGATCCGGTTGCCTATCGCGCCTCGGCACGGGACGTGCAGGAGAAGTCCCGCTTGTTCTGGCAGTGGTGCGGCGAGCATCTCGGCGTCAACCGGGGCTGACGGCCAGCGCTGCTCCTGCACATCAAAATGAGAAAGTCCGCGGTTTCGCGGGCGCGATCACCAACACCCGATGGGCCTTCGCGAACTGCGCGTTGCCCGTTGCGAACTGCCGGGCCATCCGTCGTGAAATGAAGAGCTTTGTCGAAGGCTTTTCGCAACGCTTTGCTTTTATGGCGCGGCATCGTCGAGCGCGAACATTCGAAACGGTTTGCGCCGCCGCCGTTCAAGTATAGATGTTTTCCATAAGATATAAGCCGGACGCACAGTACATCGTCGGACGAAGACAGGCCGGCGCTGGAGAGGAAAGAAAATGCCGATCGGGAGTGAACTCCAAGGGGCCTTACGGTCCTTTGTCGCCGTAGAGCGCGAGATTGTCGCACTCGGCGAGCGCGCGGACCCCACCAAGGCTGCCGAGTTCGTCAATATGCGCCGCGATCTGGTGATGGAGTTCGCCAAGCTCGGCATGGCATTGAGCAACGATCCCTACCTCGTGGCCAATCCGGACCAGATGACTCAGGTCACGCGGCTCTTCTCGGCGTTCCGGGCCGCCAATTCGATCAATCAGGCCGATTGGCCCGCCATTCGCGTCCGTGACAATCCGGAAGGTTACAAAGACGCCTGCCGGCCAGTGGCTGAGCGCTCAGGGGCCTTCTGGCAGTGGGTCGAGCGTGAACTCGGCCATAGACGCTGATGTTGCGGCATGCGGGTCCGCGAGGCGCATCTCCCGATTGATTTTTGATGTGCGGCGAGACATGAGCGCGGCATGACCTTACCCGCTACCCCCCTCCCCACCCGGCCTATCGGACAGAGTGCCATCTCTGCGATCAGCTTCGGGTGCATGAATCTCTCGCACGCCTATGATGTGCCGCCGAGCGAGGAGGACGGCGCCCGTGTACTCAATCGCGCACTGGACCTCGGCGTCACGCATCTCGACAGCGCGGCGCTTTATGGTGGCGGCGGCAGCGAACGGCTGCTGAACAAGGCCGTCAGCCATCGCCGCAAGGACTATTATCTCGCCAGCAAATGCGTGCTCGACCAGATCGACGGCAATCGCGTGCTGGACGGACGGCCCGAGACGATCGCCGGATCGCTCGAACGCTCGCTGCAGCGGCTTGGTACCGACTATATCGATCTCTATTATCTCCACCGGCTCGACAAGAACGTGCCGATCGAGGAGTCGATGGGCGCGATGGTGCGCGCCAAGGAGGCCGGCAAGATCGGCGCCATCGGCTTGTCCGAAATGTCGGCCGAGACGCTGCGCCGGGCCCATGCCGTGCATCCGATCACCGCGATGCAGTCCGAATATTCGCCCTGGGTGCGCAATCCCGAGGTGGCAGTGCTGGACGCCTGCGCGCAACTGGGCGTCGCGTTCGTCGCCTTCTCGCCGCTGGCACGCGGTTTTCTGGCCGGCTCGATCACCAGCAACGATTTCGTGGCAGGCGATATCCGCATTCCGATGCCGCGCTTCCAGGAGCCGAATTTCAGCGTCAATCTGAAGCTCGCCGCGCGGTTCAACGCGCTTGCGGCGGATCTCGACATCTCGCCGGCACAGCTCAGCCTGGCCTGGGTGCTGGCTCGCGGGCCGCACATCATCGCGATCCCCGGCACGCGCACCATCCCGCATCTGGAGGACAATCTCGGCGCGGCGAGCGTGACGCTCTCGCCCGAGACGATCGCCGCGATCGACGCCATCTTCGCGCCCGGCGCCGTCGCCGGCCCGCGCTACAATGCGGCGGTGCAGGCGCAGATCGACACCGAGCTGCTCCCCGAGGAAATGGCCCAGGCATGAGCATGATCGACGACCAGACCCGCCGCGCGATCGAATGGGACTGCGCCACCCTCATCAACCTCTACATGCTGCGCAATGACGCGGGCGACGCGGACGGCGTCGCAGCACTGTTCACCGAGGATGGCATCCTCGCCCGGCCGACCATGCCAGATCAGCCGATCGTCGGCCGCGACGCGATCCTCGCTGGCTTCCGCGCCCGGCCGGCCGGCACGAAGACCCGCCATGTCGTCTCGAACATCATCGTCGAGGTCGAGAGCGAGACCGAGGCCCGCGCATCGAGCGTGATGCTGCTTTATCGCGGTCAGGCGACCGGGGACGGCAGCCTGCCGGCACATCATCCGGCCGATCCGCTGATCGGCTATTTCAACGACCGCCTGCGCAAGACCGCCGAAGGCTGGCGGTTCGCCGAGCGACGCGGCGGCCTGGACTTCGCGCCATGACCGAGACCACGCCCGACGATTTCACCGCCTTCCTTTCGCGCCCCTATCGCATCGAATGGGGCCATTGCGATCCGGCCGGCATCGTCTATGCGCCGCGCTTCCTGGAGATGTTCGGCGAGAGCACGATCATGCTCTTCGAAAAGGCGCTGGGCGTGCGCAAGAGGGACATGCTCAAGGGCCATGGCGTGGTCGGCTTCCCGATGGTCGACGTCTCGGCCAGGTTCATGCGCCCCGCCGCCTATGGCGACGATGTTGTGCTGGAAGCCGCCGCGCCCGAGTTCGGCAATTCCAGCTTCACCATCGCGCACCGCCTGCTCAAGGATGGCAACGTCTGTGTCACCGGCATCGAGAAGCGCGTCTGGACCGTCCGCGATGCCGAACGTCCCGGTGGGATGCGGGCCGAGCGCGTGCCGGATCAAATTCGGGACATGTTCAACAAATAGGGGCTGTCAAAGCGCGAAATCAGGCTAAACAGGCAGTCAGAAGCAGAGGACTGCCTGAGCTTGGAGGGGCGCTGAATGAATGTGGGTCTAGGGGGCATGCCCTCGGGTGTGGCGCGTCGCAGCGCCGGTTATCAGGCCTGGCTGGTCGGCCTGCTCAGCATCAATTTCGGCATCGTCTTCTTCGACCGGCAAGCGCTCAACGTGCTCATGCCTTCGGTCGCGCAGGATCTGGCGCTCAGCAACACCCAGATCGGCCTGCTCGCGAGCGCCCTCTCCTTCACCTGGGCGCTGGCCGCCTTCGGCATCGGCAAGCTTTCCGACACGATCGGCAACCGCAAGCTGCTGCTGGTCCTCTCGACGCTGGGCTTCTCGATTTGCTCCTTTGTCAGCGGCATCGCGACCAGCTTCGTCTTCATGCTCGCCGCGCGGCTGCTGATGGGCGCGGCGGAGGGCGGAATCATGCCGATCAGCCACGCCATGGTTGCCACGGAAGTTGACCCCAAGCATCGCGGCCTGGCACAGGGCATCGCGCAGAATTTCGGATCGAACCTGCTCGGTTCCTTCCTGGCGCGGTGCTGCTGGTCTGGTTCGCACAGGTCTTCGGCTGGCGCGAGGCCTTCTATCTCGCGGGTGTGCCAGGCATCGTGAGCGCGATCATCATCTGGTTCAGCCTCAAGGAGCCGCCCGCCCCGCCCCGGCCGGGCGTCGAATATGAGGGCGAGAAATACGGCATCATCGATGCGCTCAAGAACCGCAACGTGCTGATCTGCGTGATCCTCGGCGTGCTGATGGTCAGCTATTTCGTGGTCTGCCTGACCTTCATGCCGATTTTCCTGACCAGCGTGCGCGGCTATACCGGCACGGAAATGAGCTGGCTGATCGGCACGCTCGGCATCTCGGCCACGATCGGCAGCTTCGCCACCTCCGCACTTTCGGATCGGATCGGGCGGCGGCCGGTGATGATCGCCATGCCGTTCATCGGCATCATCCTGCCCATGGGCGCGATGTATTGGACCGGGTCGGTCTGGGGCCTCGCCGCTATCTTCTTCTTCGGCTGGGGGCTGAACGGCATCTTCCCCCTGTTCATGGCGACCGTCCCCTCGGAAAGCGTCGACCCGCGCCATGCCGCGACCGCGCTGGGTCTCACCATGGGGTCAGCGGAGATTCTGGGCGGCGTGTTCGCGCCTTCCATCGCCGGCGCCGCAGCCGACGCCTCTACCCTCGCCGCGCCGCTCTGGATCATGGTCGGGCTGACGATCGTCTCGGGGATCGTGGCCCTGTTCCTCAAGGAAACGGCGCCCTCGCAGGTCGCCAAGCGCGCGGCATAGGAAGCCCAGATGGACGTCGCATCCTCCTTCACCACGCGCCGCTCGGGCGGTTACCAGGTCCTGCTGGTCTGCCTGCTGAGCCTCAATTTCGGCATCGTCTTCTTCGATCGCAACGCGCTCAACTTCCTGATGCCGTTTGTGCAGCCGGAGCTGCGCCTCAACAACACGCAGGTCGGCCTGCTGGCGAGCGCGCTGTCGCTGAGCTGGGCGCTCGCCGCGTTCGGCATCGGCAAGCTCTCCGATACGCTCGGCAGCCGCAAGCGCCTGCTCGTAATGGCGACCGTCGCCTTCTCGCTCTGCTCCTTCATGACCGGCATCGCCGGAACCTTCGCGCTGCTGCTTGGCGCGCGGCTGCTGATGGGGGCGGCGGAAGGCGGCATCATGCCGATCAGCCACGCGATGATCGCCAGCGACGTCGCGCCCGAGCGGCGCGGCATCGCGCAGGGCGTCGCGCAGAATCTGGGATCGAGCCTGCTGGGTTCCTTCGCCGCGCCGGTGCTGCTCGTTTGGTTCGCGGAAGCCTTCGGCTGGCGCTCGGCTTTCTATCTTGCGGGCGCGCCAGGCATCTTGAGCGCGATGCTCATCTGGTTCCTGATCGACGAGCCGGTCGCGCCGCCAAGGGCCGTGCCGGGCGTCCAGGAAAGGACCCACCGCACGCTCGACATCCTGCTCCAGCGCAATGTCTGGGTGTGCGTGGTGCTCGGCGTGCTGCTGGTCTCCTATCTCGTCATCTGCTGGGCCTTCATGCCCATCTATCTCACGCAGGTGCGCGGCTACTCGCCCGAGGTGATGGGCTGGCTGATGGGCACGCTCGGCATCTCCGCGGCCGTCGCGAGCTTCGTCGTGGCGGGCCTGTCGGACCGGATCGGGCGACGACCGGTGATGATCGTCATGCCCTTCGTTGGCATCATCCTGCCGCTCGCCGCGCTCTATTTTCAGGGGCCCGCCTGGGCCATGGCCGCCCTGTTCTTCATCGGCTGGTCGCTCAATGGCATCTTTCCGATGTTCATGGCGACCGTGCCATCCGAGAGCGTCGATCCCTACCATGTCGCGACCGCACTCGGCCTCACCATGGGCGTGGCCGAAGTGCTGGGCGGCGTATTCGCGCCATCGCTGGCCGGCATGGCGGCCGATGCAACCAACCTTTCCGCGCCGCTGTGGATCATGTTCGGCCTGACGATCGCATCCGGATTGATCGCCATGTTCCTAATCGAGACCGCCCCCTCGCAAGTCGCGAAAAAGGCTGGCTGACCCCTCTCCCGCAAGCTGGAGAGGGATGAAGCCATTCAGATGCGTGCCGCCGCAATCGCCGCACCTTCGCTCAGCACGGCCAGCTTCTTCCACGCCACGACCGGGTCGATCTTGCCGTAACCGGCAAAAGTGCCGAAGCCGCAATCCGTGCTGGCGATCACCCGCTCCGGCCCGACGATGCCTGCAAAACGCTCGATACGCTGGGCGACCAGTTCGGGATGTTCGACATAGTTGCTGCAGCTGTCGATCAGACCGGGCGCGAGGACGAGATCATCCGGTAGCTTCGTGTCGCGCCAGACCGTCCATTCATGCTCGTGGCGCGGATTGGCCGCCTCGAACAGCACCGTCCCCGGACGCGCCGCGAGGATGAGCGGCATGATCTTCGAGAGATCGATGTCGTGATCGTGCGGGCCTTCATAATTGCCCCAGCAGATGTGCATCCGCAGGCGGTCGCGCGGCAGACCTTCCGTCGCGGCGTTCAGCGCCTCGACATTCGCCCGCGCCACCTTCAGAAACTCGGCGTCGGACAGGTCCTGATAACCGGTGTGCCGCGACATGGCGAGATCGGGGCAATCTAATTGGAGATCGAAGCCCGCGGCGATGATCGCTTCATATTCGGGGCGCATCGCCGTCACGAGATCGGCCAGATAAGCCTCGTGCGTAGGATAATATTGGTTGGGCTGGAACGCCGTGACCAGGCCGGGTGAGGCTGCGTTCAGGAAACCGCGTGCACCTTTCCCTGCGCGGTCGAGCGCCGTCTTGAAGCGGCGAATATCGTCCTGACACGGCTCCATCGTGCGCAGCCGCACCGGCGCGATACAGGAGGCCCGCGTGAAATCCTGCTCACCCATGATCGCCGCCAGCTTGCGGCGCAGATCGGGCAGCGGCGCCAGATCCAGCGCCGGCTTGCGCGGGCTATGGCCTCCAAATCCCTCGAGACGCTCGATGACATAGGTCGAATAGCCGATCTTGCCGAGCTCGCCGTCCGAAACAATCGAGATGCCCGCTTCTACCTGTCGCGCCACGGCCTCGTCGATGGCCGCCTGGACCGTTGCGTCAAACAGCGCGGGATCATAGGGCTCGCCATGGTCGCGCGCGTGCAACAGGGGTGTCAGTTCGGGTCCACGCGGCAAACTCCCCACGTGGGTGGTGGCAATCGACGTCATGAGCAGCTCTCTCCTTCTGCAAAAGTCGGCTGGTGGTTAGCGAGGCGGAGCTGTCGCGAACAGCGAAAATCGTTCCCAGATTTTGACTCTGTCTGTTTCACAGTGTGAAATGCAATTTCTGATCACAGCCGTGTTACTTACTAGACACACACACCCGTGCTACGAACACTGCAGCCGGCGACGCCCGACAGGAGACGTCCCTATCAAGCCGGCGCGAGGAGGAGAGAGACATGCGCGTGAATCACGCCCTTTCGACAGCTATGCTTGCTATTGCCACCGCGATTTCCGCCCCCGCCTGGGCGCAGAACGAAACTACCGCAGCGGATCAGGCAGCCGAAACCAACCAGACTCAGGACATTGTCGTCACCGCGCAGTTCCGCGCGACAAAGCTGCAGGATACGCCGATCGCGATCACCGCAGTCAATAACGCCATGCTGGAAGCGCGCGGGCAGACCGACATCGCTCAGGTCGCGGCGCAGGCGCCGAACGTTTCGCTGCGGCCGCAACCACAGAACGGCGGCTCGGGTCTCATCGCCTTCATTCGCGGCGTCGGCCAGACCGACTTCAACTATGCGCTCGATCCAGGCGTCGGCGTCTATATTGACGATGTCTATATTCCGACCCTGTCGAGCTCGCTGCTCGAACTGATCGACCTCGACCGCGTCGAGATCCTGCGCGGTCCGCAGGGCACGCTCGCAGGCAAGAACGCCATTGGCGGCGCGATCAAGCTGTTCAGCGCCAAGCCGAAGGGCGACGGTTCGGGCTCGATGCAGGTCGAATATGGGTCGTATAACGCGCTGAGCGTTCGCGGCATGGCGGATTTCAAGATCACCGATAATCTGGCGGTGCGCGTCTCGGGCATGTCGCGCGGTCGTGATGGCTATGTCGGGATGCTCGACTATGGCCAGACTCATCCCAATTCGAATGTCCCCGGCAACCTCTCGCGGGGCTCCGGCAATTCCGACTATGCGACGATGGGCGGTCAGAACATCATCGCCGGTCGCGCGGCACTGCGGTGGACACCGGCGCCTGCGGTCGAGGTGAATGTCTCCGCCGATTATACCCGCGAGCGGTCGGAGGCGATCCCGGTGGTTCTGATAGCCGCTGGCGCGATCGCTCCGGCGGGCACCACGTTCGATCCCAAATCGGTGGGCAACTCGGCCTCCCTGTCGTCCTTCCCGCCGCCGACCTACGCCAACCCCTGGCTGGTCGGCAAGAACGGCCAGCCGGTGAATATGAGCTGTGCCTTTGTCCCCGCCGGACAATATAGCTGCGACACGGGCGGCAACCTGCAGGGCTGGGATCCGCGCTTCGTCAGCTATTCGAACTTCATGGATGGCATGGCGCCAACGAGCCAGGCTCCGTACAAGCCGTACTTCGCGCTGCCGATCACCAACTTCAATGGCTGGGGCGTTCACGGCGATGTCACTTTCGACCTCAACGACAATGTGAACCTGGTCTATATCGGCTCGTATCGCGCCTATAATTCGAAGTTCGGCCAGGATCAGGACGGCACGCCACTTCCCGTCGCGCAGCTCGACAACCAGCTGGATCACCACGCATTCAGCTCGGAAGTCCGGCTCAACTTCAAGCTGGCCAATGGCTTCGTGGAAGGTACGGTCGGCGGCTTCTATCTCGATCAGAAGGGCACCTACACGGCGCGCGTCGACCTGAATTATGTCGCGCCGGCCACGATCGACTTCCTGCATGGCCCGGACACAACGCCCAGCACTACCAAGGCGGTGTTCGGCACGCTGACGCTGCATCCTGTCGAGGGGATGAGCGTCACCGGCGGTCTGCGCTATACCAAGGACAAGAAGGACTATACCTATTTCCGCCGCAACCCGGACGGGTCGATCCCGAATCCGGCGACCTGCGCCCTGTTCACGCAACCGAACTGCCTGCTCGCGGGCATTTATGGAATTACCGGCAGTTTCCGTGGTGATCGCTGGGATTATCGCCTGTCGGCCGACTACCGCTTCTCCGAGCAGTTCCTCGCTTATGCGTCGGTCTCGACCGGCTTCAAGGGCGGTGGCGTCAATCCGCGTCCCTTCGTTGCCGACCAGCGGCTGCCTTTCAAGCCTGAGACGCTCACCACCTATGAGGTCGGTTTCAAAGCCGACCTGTTCGACCGCAGAGTGCGCTTGAACGGTGCGGCGTTCCTGAACAAATATAAGGACATCGTTCTCAGCAAGCTTACCTGCCCGGAGTCCGTCCTGCCCACCCCGTGCCTACGGCCGGATAATATTGGCTCCGCGGACGTGAAGGGCTTCGAGCTTGAAGCCACGATCCGCCCGGTCGACGGTCTGTCGATCGACGGCAGCTTCAGCTATCTCGACTTCAAATATACCAGCCCGACGACCTCGGCGGGGCTTCTGGTGGGAAGCGCGATCCCGGGTTCGGCGATCACGCCCTACACGCCAAAGACGTCCTACTCGATCGGTGCCCAGTATGACTATCAGACGAATATCGGCCTGTTCGGTATTCGCTTCGATGGTTCCTATCAGGGCGACCTTTTCACGACGTCAGAGAACACGTCCTGGTCGAAAATCCCCGGGCGCTTCCTTGGCAATGGCCAGCTGTCCTTCACGTCCATGGATAAGGACTGGAAGCTCATTCTCTCCGTCCAGAACATCTTCAACAAATATTACTTCACATCCATCAGCGACGTATCGAGCTCGCTCGGCATCGTCTCGGGCGTGCCCGGGCTGCCGCGGACTTGGGCAATCAGCGTGAAACGCAGCTTCTGACCCGCGAATGAGATAATAGGAGAGAGAGGGAGGGGCCGGAGCGCAAGTTCCGGCCCCTTCTGTTTCAAAAAACGCGCCCGGTCATGCTACACAGCTTGCATCGAGAGAGCGACATTGCATACTATGATAGGTAAATCAACGGGACGCGCTCGACCGCCCGGCAACCAGGATCAGGATCGCCCGAAATGCTCATCAAACGGCTCGACCACGTCAACATCCGCACCCGCGACCTGCCACCGGTGGTCGCCTTCTATCGCGACATATTGGAGCTGGAGGAGCGCGATCCGCCGTCCAATCTAGACAAGACGATGGTGCGCTGGATGTACGATCATAAGGATGATCCGATCGTCCACATCAGCACCCCCGGCGCGCTCAGCGAGCATGGCGTCTATGACAAGATTACTGGCACCACGGGCGGCCTCGATCATGTCGCCTTCCAGTGCATCGGTTTCGACGCGCTGGTCGAGCGGATGAAGAAGCACAACGTCCCCTGGCGCGAGAACCGCGTCGAGGTGATCAAGATGACACAGGTGTTCATCCACGACCCGACCGGCGTCCAGATCGAGCTCAACGTGTTCGATCAGGATCCCAATCCCGAGGGCTGAAACGGTCCCGGCAAAGACAAGACACCAGGAGAGAGATGCCATGAACAAGCCAGAAGGGAAGATGACTGCGCCTCCCGCGCAGGAGCGCAAGATCGTCAATGTGCCCGAGCTTTTCCCGGACCTCATCGCCAAACATGCCAAAGCCGGCCGCTTCGTCGGCATCGAGGAGAAGGACAGTCCCTGGGTGCCCTTCGGCGAGAAGGCCGCCATCAAGCATCTGCTGTTCGACACGCGCCATAATATCTACTCCAACATTCTGTGGATGAAGGGTCCGAGCGTGGTCGGCACGCACAAGCACCGCGGCTATGTCGTGATGATGTGCCTGGAGGGCAGCGCGCGCTACCTGGAATATGACTGGGTCGCGACGCCCGGCGGCTTCATTTACGAGACGCCCGGCGAGGCGCATACATTGGTCACCGATCATCCCGACGGCTGCAAGCTGTTCGGCTGGATGCAGGGTCCGAACGAGTTTTACGATAATGACGGCAATTTCGTCATGACCGCGGACGTCTGGTGGTTCATGGACCATTACGAGAGCTATTGCCGCGAGCATGGAATCCCCATCAATCCGGAGCTTTACCTGTGAGCGGCACTCCCAAGGCACTTGAGCAGTTCGACATCACCGGGCGCAGCGCGCTCGTCACCGGCGCGGCCTCCGGCATTGGCCTGGCCTATGCCGAGACAATGGCGGAGGCAGGCGCGAAAGTGACGCTGACCGACGTCGACGGTGCGGCGGCTGAGCGCGAGGCGGCGCGACTGCGCAGCGAGGGCTATGAGGCGCGCGCCGACCAGCTCGACGTTCGCGACCGGGTGCGCACCCGGGAGGTGTTCGATGCGCACGAGGCGGCCTATGGCGGCCTCGACATCGCCTTTGCCAATGCCGGCCTTGGCCTCGGCCCCGGCTTCTGGAACCCCAATGGCTATCGCGATCCCGACGGTCAGATCGATACTTATGATCCCGAGAATTGGGACCGGATCATCGCGATCAACCTGACGGGCGCGTACAACACCATGCGGGAAGCCGCGCGGCTCATGAAGAAGGGCGGCAGAGGGGGATCGATCATCGCAACCTCGTCCAACGCGGCCGTGGTGTGCGAGCCGATCGTGCCGATGCCCTACATGCCCTCCAAGGCGGGCGTCAGCCATATGGTCCGGCACATGGCTTTCGAGCTGGGCGAATATAAGATTCGCGTGAACGCGATCCTGCCCGGTCCTTTCGCGACCAATATCGCTGACGGATCGCTGCAGGATCCGGTTGTGCGCAAGGCGTGGGACGAGTCCACCTTGATGGGCAAGATCGGCGATCCGCATCAACTCAAGCCGCTGGCGCTCTACCTCGCCTCCGATGCGTCGAGCTATGTGACGGGCAGCCAGATGCTGATCGATGGCGGCATGGCTCTGGGCCGGTTCGGATAAGTCACGCCCCACCCGCGCCACTCGTCATCCCGGCGAAAGCCGGGATCTGGCCCGAACAACCGCCGCCGTCGCACGCCTCCAAGCGTTTGCCGGGGTGACAAGGAATAGGAAGGAGAGAGCTCATGACTACATCCGCCCAGGCGGCCATCTGCTATGGCAGGGACAAGCCCTTCGCTATCGAGGCGGTGACGCTCGACGATCCACGCGCTGACGAGGTACTGGTGCGTATCGTCGCGTGTGGCATCTGCCATACCGACATGGCAGTGCGCGATGCGCAGCTGCCCACACCCCTTCCCGCCATACTCGGCCATGAGGGCGCCGGCATCGTCGAGAGAGTCGGTTCGGGCGTCAATCATGTGAAACCCGGCGATCGGGTCATCATGAGCTTCAACAGCTGCGGCCATTGCCCGAGCTGCGACATCGACAAGCCGACCTATTGCTACAATTTCGTGCCGGAAAACTGGATCGGCACGCGCACCGACGGCAGCCACACCACGCATCAGGGCAACGCCGGGGTGAATGCCAATTTCTTCGGCCAGTCCGCCTTCGCTACCTTCGCGCTCGGCCATGCCCGCAATGTCGTGAAGGTACCTGACAGCGCAGCGGACGTGCCGCTCGCCACGCTGGCGCCCCTGGGTTGCGGCCTGATGACGGGTGCGGGCGCCGTGCTGCGAAGCATGAACGTACGCAGCGGCATGCCCATCGCGATCTTCGGCGCGGGCGCGGTGGGCCTCGGCGCCATCATGGCCGCGAAGATAGCAGGCGCAAATCCGATCATAGCGGTAGACGTCCATGACAGCCGGCTTGCCCTCGCCCGCGAGCTCGGCGCTACGCACACGATCAATGGCAAAACCGATGATGCCGCCTATCAGATCCGTGCGCTCTGCCCCCAAGGCCTGGGCTACGCCTTCGACACGACGGGCATCAACAAGATCATCGAGCAGGCTTTCGATCTGCTCGCGCCGCTGGGCATCGTCGGCATCGTCGGCGCCTCGTCCCGCGCGGACAGTCTCACCTTCAACGAGGCAAGCTTCATGGGCGGCGGCAAGCGCGTCATGGGTATCCTTGGCGGCGATTCCGACCTCGTCACCTTCCTGCCCGATCTCATCCAGCATCATCTCGCCGGGCGTTTCCCGCACGAGAAGCTCATCAAGACCTTCCCCTTCGACCAAATCAACGAGGCATTTCATGCCGGCGAGAGCGGCGCCGTCGTGAAGCCCGTCCTCGTCATGCCGAGCTAAGCGGAGGCCAGCGATGATTGCCGACCCGGGTGAATCCTTCCACAGCGACAGCATCGCACTGCCCTGGGCCGAGAACTGGGCGGACGATCCGTGCATCCAGCTCAAGCTCCTCATGGTCGATGTCGAAGGCGGGCGCTATGCCGTGCGCATGCGCTTCCAGGCCGGGCTGCAGGTCGCCCCGCACAAGCACACCGGTGAGGTGCATGCCTATACCTTCAGCGGGCGGTGGACCTATCTCGATTATGTTGACGGCCCGCCCAATGTCGCCGGTTCCTACCTTTTCGAGCCGCCGGGTACCACGCACACGCTGAAAGTTGCCGACGATGCCGGCGAGTGGACCGAGGTGCTGTTCATCCTCTATGGCGCCATGCTCCATCTCGACGACACAGGTGCCGTCATCGGCGTCACGGATGCGCAAAGCGTCCTGACCGAATATTCGCGACGATTGGCTGAGCAGCAGGCGCCCATACCGGCCAGTCTGCCGGTGGGGGGACGCATGGCCTATCGGGCGCTCGCCTGACGCGCCCTCGACGAGACTAGCGCCGCTTCGCATCTTCCACGAGCTTCACACAAGGACCCCATCCATGCGCGCCGCCATCATGCAGGGATTACACAAGCCGCTTCTCGTCGAGACCCTGCCCGATCCCACGCCCAGTGAGGGCGAGCTGGTCGTCAGGGTCGGCCGCTGCGGCATTTGCGGATCGGACCTGCACATGACCGAAGATGCCGGCTACGGCAAAGGCGCGGGCACGATCCTGGGCCATGAGTTTGCGGGCGAGATCGTCGCGCTCGGCAAGGGCGTCGAGGGGCTGGCCACCGGCGATCTCGTCTCGGTGAGCCCGCTCAAGAGCTGCGGCCAGTGCGCCGCCTGCCGCGCCGGCGAAGTCGCCTGGTGCAGCCGGTTCGGCCTGCAGGAGGGTGGCTATGCGGAATATGCCCTCACCCGCCCCAACCAGTGCGTCAAGCTGCCGGCGTCGCTCAGCCTCGCCGATGGCGCAATCGTCGAGCCGTTGGCGGTGGCGCGGCACGGCGTCACGCTCTCGGGCGTCCGGCCGGGCGACCGCGTACTCGTCCTGGGCGCCGGGCCGATCGGCCTCGCCGTCGCCTTCTGGGCGCGCCGCGCCGGCGCAACGCGCGTCGTACTGCAGGATGTCGCCGAGTATCAGCGCGAGCGCGCGCTGGAAATGGGCGCGACCGATTTCGTCGTGGACCGCGAGGACCCCATCGGTGCCTCGACCCGCGCGCTTGGCGGCCTTGCTGATATTGTCTTCGAGTGCGTCGGCATCCCCGGCCTCATCGCGCAGGCCGTCGCACAGGTCCGCCCGCGCGGCACCATCCTGCTGCTCGGCCTGTGCAACCAGCCCGATACGTTCAACAGCTTCGCGATGCTCTCCAAAGAGATCAGGCTGGTCACCTCGGCCTTCTTCACCCGCGGCGAATATGAGGCCTCGCTTGACGCCCTGGAGCGCGGTGCTGCCGAGCCCCGCGCCATGGTGACGCAGACCATCAGCCTCGCCGAGACGCCCGACATATTCGAGAGCCTCAAGCGCCGCACCCACCAGTGCAAGGTGATGATCGATCCGGGGGAATGATCGCCCTTATCCGGACATTCGTCGCCCGGTTCTTCAGGCGCGGGCGGCATGTCGAACGCCGATTTCTCCGGGTGACGCCCGCGCATATTGGTCTTCGCATATGTGATCATTTCAGATAGGGCGAACGTCGTATCCGGGGCGCCATGAGTCTTTTCAGGCGCCAAGGGCGGGCAAGCGACGGGAGATTGTGCGCAGCATGCGCCGAAAAAATGACATTCAACCTATTGATCTGATCAGAGATTATCGGAGAGAGTAATGGCCAAGACCTTCATCACCTGCGCGATCACCGGGGCATCGCCGATGCCCAAGCATCCCAATTTCCCGTTCCGCCCGGAGCACGTCGCCCAAGAAGCGCTGGACGCGGCCGAGGCCGGCGCCTCGATCATCCACGTCCATGTGCGTCATCCGGAGACGGGCGAGCCCAATCAGGAGCTGGAGAATTATCGGCAGGTCGTGAACCTCATTCGCCAGAAGAATAATGAGGTGATCCTCAACGTCACCACCGGCCCCGGCTGCATGTGGTTCCAGAAGAGTCCGGAAGAACCGGCCCTCCCCGACGATGAGCGTACCCTGATGTTCACCGCGGAACGCCGCATCGAGCATATCCTCGACCTCAAGCCCGACATGTGCACGCTCGACATCTGCACCATGAACCTGTGGGGCGGGGTCGCCATCAATCTGGAGCCGATCGTCGGCAAGATGGGCGTGATGGCGCAGGATGCTGGCGTGCTGACCGAGATCGAATGCTTCGAGGCGGGCGATTTCGTCTTCGCGGACGATCTGATGGCCAAGGGATCGATCCCCAAGAACGCGCCCTTCACCTTCGTCCTCGGCACGAAATACGGCCTGCCCGCCACGAGCGAGGCGATGATCTACTCCAAGAACCAGATCCCGCGCGGCGCCAATTTCACCGGCTTCGGCGTCTCGCGCCACAGCTTCCCGATGGCGGCGCAGTCGATCCTGCTCGGCGGCCATATGCGCGTCGGCTTCGAGGACACGATCTACCTCAAGAAAGGCATGCTCGCGAACAACAATGCCGAGCTGGTCGACTGGGGGGCGCAGATCATTGAGAAACTGGGCAACGAGGTCGCGACACCGGGCGAGGCGCGCCAGATGCTCGGCTTGCCGAACTGAGGGCGGCTTGAGGGGAGCGACAGACCAGGTGTTCCTGCGAAGGCAGGAACCCAGGGCGCAACCGGCGTCCCTGGCCGCCCTGGGCTCCTGCTTCCGCAGGAGCACCCGTTCCTTTCTGACGATGAGCGAATGATGCGGAAAGCCGACCCCTCCTCGGTCAAATCCGCGACGCGGACGCTCGATATTCTCGAGTTCGCGGTTGGCTGCGGCCGGCCGGTCAGCGCCGCGGAGATCGCGTCGGCGCTGGCGATCCCCGTCAGCAGCCTGTCCTATCTGCTCGGCACCCTGGTCGAGCGAGGCTATCTGTTGCGCAGCGGCCGCCTCCATTCGCCGGGCCCGGCACTGAGCCGCCTCAATCCAAGCGAGGCAGCCACCGCGATCGGCGACCGAGTCTATCCGGTCGTGCGCTCCGTCTCGCTGCAGCTCAACGAGACCGTCTCCTTCTTCGTCCGTCACGGCTACGAGATGGAGGCGATCGCCGGCGAGGTCGCGCCGCAGGCGCTGCGCTACACGATCGAGGTCGGCCGGCTGGTCCCGCTGCACGCCTTCGCGGCTGGCAAGGCGATCCTCGCGACCTTCGAGGAGGACGAGCTCAGTGGCTATTTCGCCTCCGTCCATCGGGATGCCTTCACCTCCTCGACCCTGACCAGCGAGGCGGAGCTGCGCCGGGAGCTCGCGCTGATCGCGCGCACCGGGATCGCGCGCACGATCGAGGAATATACGCCGGGCATCATCGGCATTGGCCGCGCGGTGCGCTCCGGCGCGATCGTGCTCGGCGCGATCAGCGTCGCCATCCCGCTGGCGCGCACCACACCGCAGCTGGAGGAGCGCGCCGCGGGCCTGCTGGCCCAGGCGGCGGATTCGCTCGGCACCGGCTGAACCGGTGACGGCGCCGCGCAACCTCCTCGCCTCGTTGCCCGACGCGCGGGCGCAGGAACTGTTCACCACCCTGCTCGCCCGGCCCGGCGTCCGGATCGAGCGCATCGTGTCGCAAGGGCAGGTGACGCCGGCCGACGCGCCCTACGATCAGAATCATGACGAGTGGGTGCTGCTATTGGCCGGCGCAGCGCGACTGTGGTTCGACGGCACGGGCGAGCAGGCGCTGGTGCCGGGCGACGCGCTGCTGATCCCGGCTCGTGTCGCGCATCGCGTGACGTGGACGCAGGCCGATCCGCCCACGGTGTGGCTCGCGGTGCATCTGGGGGAGACCTGATCATGGCCGAGATCGTCAACCTGCGCATGGCCCGCAAGGCGCGGGAACGAGCCAAAGCGCAACAGCGCGCGGCAGAAAACCGGGCGAAGTTCGGGCGGACCAAGGCGCAGAAGCAACGCGACGCGGCCGAGGCGGAGCGGACGATGCGGGAGATCGAGGGGGCGCGGCGAGAGGTTGAGGGGGAAGAATAGGGCGCGGGGACAAATTTGCGCTTTGATGATTGTCCGCTCTTACGTGCTGACAATCGGGGCTGGATGCCGAAACGGGGTGGTGAGCGGACGTTAGCCCCTCCTCTTCAGAGGAGGGGTAGGGGGTGGTGGCGATGCGCCAGCATCGCTCGCTTAGCGATCGGTCGAACTGTCCAACACCACCCCAACCCCTCCTCTGAAGAGGAGGGGCTAATAACGGCAATGTCGTCGTGTCCCGACTGTCGGCTTGCCGGCGAAAATGCCGGATAGCCGTCGTTCCTGGCAACCCATGGCCTTTTCCTGGCCTATCACCGTTTTCCAACGATCTCATCTGCCTTCATCAAACAGACATAGTGCTGCCTGGACTTTATCCACGCCGCCTGCCCCTTACCAGAGGTGGGGTGTGTTTTCAGGGCTTCACCGCGTCGTGACCTCCTTGTCCAGCCGCGCCTTGAGCAGTCCCTCGTGCAGGTCCGCGTAGGTCTTGCAGGCGTTGGGATCGACATAGGGGTTGGGCTGGCGATGCTGGAGCAGTTTCGCCAGCTTCTCGGCGCCGCCCGATTGCTGCGGATGGGCGGTGATCAGCAAGTCGCAGGGCAGGCTGCGCAGGCGGCGGAATGTCCCCTCATAGGCGGCGAGGAACAGGCGGTGCGCCGGATCGAAGAAGCGATAGGTATCCGGCGCGGTCGGGTTGACGCTGGCGGCGAAGACGATCTGCGCGCAGCGGCGGCCCTCGCAGTTGCGCCAGCTCCAGCTCATCGAGCCGAGTGTGTGGCCGGGCGTCGAGATGGCGGTGACAACCGTGTCGCCGAGCCTGATCGTCTCGCCGTCGCGCACCGCGCGGATCCGCGTGATGCCCGGATAGCGCTCGAGATGGCCGGCCTGGGGATCATCCTTGTCGCCCTCCCCCGCGCGCAGTTCCCTTGCCGCCAAGGCGCTGGCCAGCACCGTGGCGCCGCTGTCCCGCGCGAGCGCGGCGATGCCGCTGGCATGATCGTAATGCGGCTCGGTGCTGAGAATATATTTGATGTCGCGGACGGTGAAGCCGAGCTTGCGGATATTCGCCTCGATCGCCGGGACGGCCTGCGGCACGGCACCGTCGATCAGGATCAGGCCGCCGCTTGTCCTGATGAGCCCGACGTTCAGCCCGCCAAAGCCAACAAGATAAGTCCGGCCGAAGACACGTACCGGCGGCGTCGGCTCCAGCCACTGCCTGGCATAATCCGGCGCGATCGGCCGCAGCAGCGGGTCTCCGCCTGCCGGTCTGATGCCGGCTGCAAAGGTGCTGCAGGTCACAGCCAGGCTCAGGCCGAGACAGATCGTCCGCTTCCTCATGCGCATGCTCCCACATCGCTCCGTTGCTTGTCTCCGCGCAAACTGCCGCATGCCGGGCCGGCTCGCAAAGCATGATTTCTCGACAGAGCCATGAACTCAATTCATGATTGGCCGATGGACCGATCGCACCTGCCGCTCAACGCCCTGCGCGCCTTCGAGGCCGCGGCGCGCCATCTCAATTTCACTCGCGCCGCGATCGAACTGCACGTCAGCCAGGGCGCGGTGAGCCATCAGGTCGCACAGCTCGAGCGGCGGCTCGGGCTGCCGCTGTTCCGCCGGCTGCCGCGTGGCCTGGCGCTCACCGCCGAGGGGCAGGCGCTCGTGCCGGTCGTCGCCGACGCCTTCGACACCATGGGCGCGACGCTCGACCGTTTCGCCGATGGGCGCATGCGTGAGGTACTGACCGTGGGCGTGGTCGGCACCTTTGCGGCGGGCTGGCTGCTGGATCGGGTCGCCGACTTCACTCGCGCCTGCCCTCAAGTCGACCTGCGCATCATGACCAACAACAACCGCGTCGATCTGGCCGGCGAAGGCCTCGATTATGCGATCCGCTTCGGCGACGGCGCGTGGCACGGCACGCATGCCGAGCCGATCATGGCTGCACCGATGACGCCGCTTTGCGCGCCTGCGGCGGCCGAGCGGATCGGCGGCGATCCGGCGGCGCTCGCCCGCGAAACGCTGCTGCGCTCCTATCGCGCTGACGAATGGGGACGCTGGTTTGCTGTAGCAGGCCGACCCTGCCCCGCCCTGCGCGGTCCCGTGTTCGACAGCTCGATCCTGAGCGTCGCCACTGCGATGGCCGGCCATGGCATCGCGCTGGCGCCAGCCGCAATGTTCGAGACGGATTTGCAAAGCGGGCGCCTCGTCCGGCCGTTCACCGTCGAGATCATCGCAGGCAGCTACTGGCTGACGCGCCTAATGTCCCGGCAGGAAAGCCCGGCAATGCGGGAATTTCGGGCGTGGCTGATGGAGGCGGGTGCAGCAGGCAATGAGGGATGACTATCCGATATGGGTGGCGTGCGGACTGTCTGCTCTTCCCCTCTCCCGCTTTCGCGGGAGAGGGAGGGGCCCGCGAAACGGGACGGTGAGGGTCTGTCTTCTTTGCCGTTCCAGAAAGAAGAAAGACCCTCACCCAACCCTCTCCCGCGAAAGCGGGAGAGGGCTATAAAGCAACGTACGCTTCGTCGCCAAAACCCGACCTCAACTTTTCGCTGTCCTACTGACGGCGGACCATGCCAGCGTTGCAATACACCGCCTCCTGTTCGCCGCGCTTCGACGAAAAGGGCGCGACACGGCTCTTTCTCATGGCTGACTTTTCACCTCTCCGGTGCGCAAACCCTGCCGCGCCAGACGAACCCTTGCTCCCCTCTGCCGACGCCTTGAGGAAGCGAACGGTGACGGGGACATAGTGTCACCTTCGTCACCTTCCAGCCTCCAGCACGTAACGAGGACGCATGAGAGGCGATGGTGACATATCGGTCATGAGTGGCCCTCCCGTCGCGGAATAAGAAATTACGCCACACCGTGACCTTCGTGACCTTCGTGACCTTCGTGACCTTCGTGACCTTCGTGACCTTCGTGACCTTCGACCGAATTGCGCGACAAGGCAGGATTATCACGTACAAAAAAGCGGGGCTTGCCTCTCGGCAGCCCCGCCCATTCTTCAGGCAATCAGCGCGAGCCGATTACTTCTTGTTGCGCCAGCTGTCGGCATAGCCAGTGCGCGCGACGGCCGAGTAAGGCACGGGCGCGACGATCGCCTTGATCTCGGTCTGCTCGTGCGGCTCGACGGTCGGCTTCTTGGTGCCGCCATTGGGCTCGCCCCACAGCAGCGAAACCTCGGTGCCGGGCGTGGCATAGGCCGGATCGATCATGGCGAGCGTCAGCATCTTGCCCTCGTTCGACGAGTAGCCGACCCAGGTCGACACGCCGATCTGCTTGCCGTCCTTCAGCACCGCGTCATAGGGGTGCATCGAGTAAACGGCGCTCGGGAACTCGAAATATTTCGCGCGGCCTTCCGCAGCGAAATAGCTGCTCATGACGCGCAGCATGTCCTCGTCGTCCAGAGCCAGCGTCACCTTCTCGCGGTGCGGACCGGCAGCCATTTTCTCGAGCGCGGCGCGGCCGATGAAATCATGGTCGAACTTGACGATAATGCCGTAGCCGACATCCCAGGGGGTCAGGCCGTAGCCCTCGAGCTTCTCGGGGATGTGCGAGCCGCCGATGGAGCATTTGGCGCCATAGCTGTTCTCGCCCGCCCACTTGCGGAACGCGGCCGAGCCTTCGCCGAACATGTAGCCGGGGAATGGCGACGGGACCCAGCCCGACTCCAGCGTGTTGGACGAATATGCGCGGCCGCCGACGAGGGCGAGGCCATGCTTTTCGCCGGCCTTGACCAGCGCCGAGTGAACCGCCTCATAGTCCGCCCAGGGGCCATAAAGCTCATAGCCCGGCTGGCCAGCCATGCCGTGACGCAGCGCACCGACGGTCTTCCCGTTGATCACGACGTCGGCCATGTTGAAGAACTTGATGTCCGGTGCGGTCTGGCCCATCGCGTCGCTCAGGATCGCCATGGCGTTGGGGCCCTGCAGCTGGAAGCGATAGTGGCGACGCACGCCGTCGGTGCGCAGCGCGGTGCGCTCGTCGCGGGTCACAGTGACGTTCCACTTGCCGGTGGCGGCATGGAACTCGGCCCACTCGATCGCGGGGGCGCGGCCGACCAGGTTGAACTTCTCTTCCGCCAGATAGAAGAGGATGACGTCGCCGATGACATAGCCTTCTTCGGTCACCGGCACCCACTGCTTGGCGCGGCCGGGCTTGAAGTTCTTGAAGCTGTTGATGGCAAGCGCCTCGAGGAACGCGAAGGCATCCGGGCCCTCGACCATCAGTTCGACCATGTGGTAGCTCTGGTTAAAGAGCACGGCGGTCTTCGCCCAGGCGCGCTGCTCGTTGCGCCAGTTGGTATATTCGGCGGGAACGCCCGGATAGACGTTCGGGCCGGCCTGCTGGTTGCGCAGGAAGTCGACGACATTCCCGGCGCCATCCAGCACATCTTGAAGACTCTTCGCCATGTAATACTCTCCTTCAGACTGAGATCATGAGGTTGGAAAATCTTGTGGTTTGCGCGCTCGCTAAACCCTTTCGAGCCAGCTTGCCAGCGCGGCCGTGAGCGCATCCGGCTGCTCGACCTGGATCATGTGGCCGGCGTCCGGAACGATGGTGAGCGTGGCACCCCTGATGGCTGCGGCAATGGCTTCATGCTGCGCGGGAGGCGCCCAGCTGTCCTGCGCGCCGGTGGCCACCAGCGTTGGGCAGGCGATGCCGGACAACAGGCTCTCGACTTCCGGACGGGCAAGCAGGGCGCGGATCTGGCGCTCATACATATCGAGGCCGCAGTCGCTGCACATGCGCCAGAGATTGTCCATGAGGCCGGGCTTGAGGTGATTGGGCTCATAGACCATCGGCGGCAGCCAGGCGTCGATCAGCGCATCCATGCCCTGCTCGACGCCGCGCGCGAGAAGGGCGAAGCGGCCGTCCGCCTCATTGGGCCGAGGGAGATGCGTGCCGGTGCTGATCAGCGCCAGCGAGGCGACCCGCTCCGGCGCACGACGGATGACTTCCAGCGCGACCCGGCCGCCCATGCTGTGGCCGGCGAGCGCGAACCGGGTCGGCGCGGCGGCGAGCACCTGCTCGGCCATCGCGCCGATGCTGTCCGCCTCGCCATAGCCGTCGATCGCCATCACGACGCGGCGCCCGCGCAGGGCCTCGACCTGCGGCGCCCAGATGCGCGCATCGCAGATCAGGCCGGGCAACAGCAGCAGGGGCGTTGCCGATAAGGGCGAGTCGCTCATGAAATTCCGCGGATTTCGTGTATATGAAAATTTCGCCTACTCGAAATGAAGCCGGATTTCCAGAGGAAATGCTGCGGGCCGTGGGCTGAGCGGGACAGGAATTTCACGCAGCAAAATGGGAGCGCCTCGCGCGCGCTTCGCCGCAAATATCCTGCAAGCAATCGGTGAAAAATCCCGTCCGTTCGTGTCGAGCGAAGTCGAGACACGCACGGGAAGCGGGTTAGCTTATCCCAGCAGCATCAGCGCATCGAGCGCGATGGCGCCCTGCCCTTTCGGATAGACCACGACCGGGTTCAGGTCGAGCTCCTGGATGCGCGGTTCACCGCGCAGCAATTGGCCGATCTTGCCGATCAGATCCGCGACCGCCTCGACATCCAGCGCGGGCGATCCGCGATAGCCGTGCAGCAGGGCCGCCTGCTTGAGCTTGCCAACCGCCGCGACGATCCCGTCCTGCGTCATGTCCGGCGCGAGCAGGCAGACGTCCTGCAATATCTCCGCCGTCACGCCGCCGAAGCCGGCCAGGATCACAGGGCCCCATTGCGGATCATTCTTGGCGCCGATGATCAGCTCCAGCCCGCGCGCGCCCATCGCCTCGATAAGCACGCCGTCGAGCAATATGCTGCGATCGTAGCGCGCGACATCGGCGAACATCTTGTCCCACGCCGCGCGGATCGCATCGGCGCCCACGAGGTTCAGCGCGACGCCGCCGGCATCGCTCTTGTGGCTGAGCGCGGCGGCCTGTGCCTTCATGACGACCGGGCCGCCGATCGCCTCGGCCGCGGCGATGGCCTCCTCGACGCTCGCGGCGAACTGGCCCTTCGGGAAGGGAATGCCGAGCGGGCCGAGCAGAGCCTTGGCCTTATACTCCGGCACGACGCCCGTCTCGGCCGCGAGGCCAGCGACCGCGACCGGCGCGGCATCAGTAACGGCGGCGTCCTGCTCGCTCGCGGCTGCGATGCGGCGGATGGCGCGCAGGGCGCGCTCGGTCGTAGGAAAATAGGGAATGCCCTCGGCGCGCAGTTGCGCGATCCAGTCGCCCGGCACCGGTGCGCCCTCGTCGACGCCAGCGAAGATCACCGGTTTGGGCGACTTAAATTCGCGCACCGCCTTGAGGAAAGGCGGCAGCTTGATGCCGATCGTGGCGGGATTGGTCTGGATGATGCCGGCGAAGATGGTGCCGACACGGTCGTCACCAAACAGCGCGGCGACCGTGCGATAGTACATGTCCGGATCGACCAGGCCCTGCGCGGTCAGATCGAGCGGATTGCTGACCGGCACGAACTCCGGCAGCGCCGCGCGCAACTCGGGCGCGTTGCTGTCGGTCAGCACGGGAAGCTCGAGACCGAGCTCCTCGGCAAGGTCCAGCGTCAGCGCCTTCAATGCGCCGGATTCGCCGAGCACCGCCGTGCCGCCGCCGGGCAGCGAGGGGCAGCGCGCGGCCAATTCGGTGATGTCGCCCAGCTCCTCCAGCGTCTCCGCCATGATGACCCCGGCGCGCTCAACCTTGGCACGCATCAGCTTATAGTCGCCGGCCATTGCGCCGGTATGCGTCGCGGCGCTCTCGCGTGCGGCGCTGCTCTTGCCCGGGTGCAGCAGGGCGATGAGCTTGCCCGCCGCCTTCGCCTTGGCGACCAGCGACAGGAAGCGCGCCGGATCGCGGAACTGCTCGACGATCATCGCGATGATGCGCGTCTTCGCATCGGCGATCATATACTCCACGAAATCCTCGACGCCGTTCGCCGCCTCGTTGCCGGTCGAGACCGAGTAGCTGAGATCGAGCTGACGGCTCTCCAGCATCACCGCGAGCACGGCGGCCATCGCACCGCTCTGCGAGACGATGCCCACGCCGCCTGGGCTCGGCGCGGCAATCTCCGTATCGATGAAGGTGAGCGGGATGCGATCGAGATAATTGACCGAACCGAGGCAGTTCGGCCCCTCGATGACCATGCCGGCCTCCGCCGCGATCCGGCCGATTTCGACCTGATCGGCAACACCTTCCTCGCCGCCCTCGGCAAAGCCGGCCGCGAAGATCATCGCCGCGCCGACGCCGCGCGCAGCAAGCTGCTTCACCGTCTCCACCACCGCGACGCGCGGAATGGCGAGAATGGCGAGATCGACGCCGTCCGGCAGCGCCTCGACGCTGGGAATGGCCGGACGCCCGCTGATCATCGGGCGGCGCGGATTGACGAGGTGGATGTCACCGGCAAAGTCATTGCGCACGAAATTGGCCAGCACCGATGCGCCGAGCGAGCCCGGCGTCTCAGAGGCGCCCACGATCGCCACTGAGCGCGGACGCAGCAGCTTGTTGATGTCGCGCTTGGCAGCAGTGTGGGCTTCGGCCTCGACGGTCATGACTTCAATCTCTCCAGTTCGCAAACTCAGATGCAACCTAACACACCCGTTCGCCCTGAGCTTGTCGAAGGCCGTCCTTCTTCTGGAGATTCCCAAAGAAAAGAACAGCCTTCGACAAGCTCAGGGCGAATGGTAATGGAAAGGGAGGAACATCGATCCGACGTCCCTCCCCTCAAATCAAACCTCCGTCTTGTTCTTGTCGTAATGGCCCAGCCCCGGCTTGAACGTCTTGTCATCCAGGAACTGCTTCATGGCGACATGGCGGCCGTCCGACTTGTCGAACCAGTTGAGGCCTTCCTGCAGGCGGATCAGATAATCCTCGGCATTGTCGTAGGTCATTTCCTTGACCCGACGGACGGCATCCTTGGTGTATTTCACGGTCGCCCAATTCTTCTCGACCAGCTTGGAAGCGACGGCTGTCACGCGCGCCTTGAGCTGATCGGCCGGCATCGATTCGTTGACGAGATTGTAGCGCGCGGCATCCTGGCCGGAGAGATTCTCGCCCATCATCGCATGATACATGGCGACGCGCATCGGCATGAGGTCGACGGCGACCTTGGTCGCGCCGCCGCCGGGCAGGATGCCCCAGTTCACTTCCGACAGGCCGAACTGCGCCTCGTCCGCCGCGAAGGCGAGATCGCAGGCGAACAGCGGGCCATAGGCGCCGCCGAAGCACCAGCCGTGGACCATCGCGATCGTCGGCTTCTGATACCAGCGCAGCCGCTCCCACCAGGCATAGGCCTCGCGCTGCGCCTTGCGCACGCCGTGCAGGCCCTCCGCTTCGGTCTCGCGGAAATATTCCTTGAGGTCCATGCCCGCGCACCAGGCCGGCCCCTCGCCGCCCAGGACCAGCACACCGACATCATCGCGAAATTCCAGCTCGGTGATCACCTTGAGCATCTGGCGGTTGAGCTTGGGGCTCTGCGCATTCCGCTTGGCCGGGCGATTATAATAGACCCAGGCGATGTTGTTTTCGATCTCGTAGCGGACGGTATCTTCTTCCCGTTCTTCGGTCGACATGACTGTTCCTTCGCGATGAATTATGCTATGCTGCATAGCAGTTGGTCCGCAACGGGGCAAGGGACGGACGCGCAACATGACGAAGAAATCGCACGAGCAGCCGGACGAAACGGCACCATCCACCGGCAAGACCGCGAGCGGGCTGGCCAGTCCGCTGGATACGCTGCTGGGTTATCGGGTCCGCCGCGCCTCGATGGCGATGATCGCCGATCTCGTGGACGCGCTGCGGCCGTTCCGCCTCAGCGTCGGGGAGGCATCCTTGCTGATCCTGGTCGGCGCAAATCCCGGCTGCCGACAGAGCGATGTCGGTCGCACATTGGAAATCAAGCGCGCCAACCTCACCCCGCTGATCAGCCGCATGAAGGCGCGCGACCTGGTCGCCGACGCGCCGATCGACGGCCGCTCGCTCAGCCTGACGCTCACGCCGGACGGCACCGCCCTGCGCGACGAGATGCTCAGCCGCGTCCTCGCCAGCGATCGCAAGTTCGCCAAACGCCTGACCGGCGATCAGAAGGCACTGTTCGCCGCGCTGGAGGCGCTTGCACGCTGATTGGGCTTGCGCTCGGAGGGGGCCGCGTCGCAGGGGCCGTTAAACCCTGGAGACTAACCATGTTCGCTGGCTACACCCGTTTTCTGTGCGCCCTTCTCGCGGCAGGCGCCCTAACCCTGAGCGCATGCGGCGGCAGCGGAACCGCCAATGAAGCGAATGGCGCGTCCGCTGGCGCTGGCGGTCCCGGCGGCTGGAATGCGCTGGACGCTTGCGCGACGCTCGGCAACGACAAGGCGTCGGCGGCTGTGGGGACCAAGGTCACTGGCAGCAAGCTCGATTCGATCGTCAAGGGCAGCGACGGCGCGGCGGAATTCTCGACCTGTACCTATACGCTCGACAAGGGCGCGAGCTTCAGCCTGCTCACCCGCCAGTCCGCCGCAGCGGACAGCATCGACGCCGCCATCGCCTCTGCCCGCACCATGGGCGGCAACCAGTCCCCCGCCAAGGACGTGCCCGGCCTCGGCAAAGCCGCGCTGTGGAGCGAAGGCATGAAGACGCTGCAGGTCTTCCTCGACCACCATCGCTATGCCTCGATCAGCTTCTACAATCTCACAGGATCCGACGGCAAGGCGCAGGCCATCGCCATCGCAAAGGCGCTCCCTTGATCGGGCATCACGCCAAGCCGCGCTTTGCTCTTGGCCCGCCGCGCCAAAGCTGGTAGCGGGCCTCCTCACGCACCCATAGCTCAGCTGGATAGAGCGTTGCCCTCCGAAGGCAAAGGCCAGAGGTTCGAATCCTCTTGGGTGCGCCATTTTCCCTACCAGTTCACCGCCAGCCCCAGGCGGATGCTGCGTGGCCGGACCGGGACGGTCTGCTCGCGGGACCCGAAGGTCAGCGGATTGCCCATGGCGAACTGGCTGTCGGCCTGGTTAGTGAGATTGTCGACCAGGAGGCTCGCCTCCAGATTGCGCCACTGCCAGCTGCCCGAGAGACCTGTGACGAGATAATTGCCCTGGCTGAGATCGAGAAAGTCCCCCGCCCCCAGCACCGATCGGCCGACATAGCGAGCGTTCGCGCCGATCTCGACGCGATGGCCGCCGGACGCTTCGATGCGGTACTCGATCCCGAAGTTGCCGGAGAAAGACGGCGTATCGGGCATGTGTCGGTTGTGCGTCGGCGATGTGCCGGCGAGCGCACCCGTCGTGCGATCCTTGGTCCAGAGCAAGGCGAAGCTCAGTTGCAGATCATCGACCGGGATCCAGTCGCCCGATCCCTCCAGCGCCACAATGTCCGCATCGCCGATATTGTCCGTGTAAGGCTGGCTACGCCGACTGAAGAGATCGGCCTGGATGTCGCTCCAGCGCGAGAAGGAAACCGCGCTCGAGAAGGCCAGCCCATGCGCGCCGCGGCGCTGCTTGCGCACGCCGAGTTCCGCCACCCGGATCGAATCCGAGCGGAAATTCGCGACGCGGCCGATGCCGCGCGCCACCGCGATGCCACCGGTGCGATAGCCCGACTGGAAGCGCGCAAAGGCCGCGACGTCCGGGGCGAACAGCCAGGAGACGGCGACCGCCGGCTCGACGCGCTTGAGCAGCAGCCCGCGTTCGGTGGGCTGCTCGCGCGGCGTGATCGACGGCTCGCCCTGGGTCTGCGCGATGCTGGCGCGCGCGCCGATCATCACTGAAAGTTGCGGCAGGATCGGCAGGGTCGCTTCGCCGAACAACGATGCGCTCTGCGTGATGTTGGTGACGCCGATGATCTCGACCGGAACCGACGCCCAGCCAAAGACACGGCTCTGGGCGCTGCGATCATAGAGCAAGGCAATGCCGCCGACCCACGAGACACCGTTGGGGGTGCTGCGTGACAACCGCGTCTCGTGACTGAGCAGCAGGCCGTCATTGTCGACGCGATAGATGGTCGGCGTGAACGAAAGCGGGAAGAGCCGGCTGGCGTCAAACATGTCGTTGGCGGTCGTCTTGACCAGGCCGGTCGCGGAGAGAAGCCGCAGACCGGAGTCCCAGCTCTTGCTCGCAACCGCGCGCGCCAGCCAGATGCCGCTCGCATAAGGCTGGGCGATCGCCGAGCGGCGGCGGAGTGGGCCGGTCATCGTTTCGGCATAATTGGCGTCGTCCGCGTCGATGCGCTGACCGACCAGGCCGGTGACGATTGTCCAGCCGTCCCCCGGCTCGATACGCAGGGTCGCGCGCCCGCCGACCGTGTCGGTTCGGTTGACGTTGCTGACCATGCGCAGCGGGTCGTCAATATAGCCGCCGTCACGCAGGCGATAACCGACCAGCCGCAGGCCGATCTTGTCGCGTACCATCGGCAGGTTGACCATCGCACTGGTGTCGAAACCCGTTCCGCCGCCCTGGGTCAGCGTCACGCCGGCAGCGGCGGACGCGGCTTCACTCAACAGATCGACCGAGCGGGGCGTCATGCGAATGATCCCGCTGATCGCACCGGCGCCGTAGAGTGTCTCCTGCGGGCCTTCGAGAATTTCCACCCGCTCCATGTCGTAGAGATTGAGCGCGGGCTGCGGCCCCGAATAATTGAGCTGGACGTCGCCATAATAGACGGTCGCGGTCGACTGGGTCGGCCCGTTGAAGCTGCTGTCCGAGATTCCGCGAATGAAGAGCTTGTTGCGGCCGACGCCAAGCTCCGTCTTCTGCATCACGGGCGTCATACGCGCGACATCGTTAAGCGAGGGATTGTGAATGCCGCGCGACTGTGGCGTGTTCACGTCGATGATCTGGACGCTGCCGGGAAAGCGCAGGAGCGGCACCTGATGCTTGGTGCCGGTGACGATGATGTGCTGCACTTCCTGCGATGCGTTCAGCGGCGACAGCACGGGCGCCCGTTCGCGCACGATCCGTGCACGAACGATGCGGTAGCTTCCACCGCCGGCCGACACCGCGCGGTATCCGGTGCCACGCATCAGCCGGTCGAGCGCACGCGCCGTGGTCAGGCAGCCCCGCAGCGGCATGACTTGCACACTACGCAGCGCGACCTCGGTGCTGACGATGTCGGCGCCGGTCTGGCTTGCGAGACTGAGCAGCGCCCGATCCAGTGGACCGGCGGTGATGTCGATATTACTGCATTTGGCATGGGCGACGCCACCACAGAGCGGCATCAGGCAGATGAGCTTAAGGCTGACCGCTACCCATCGGCGAGAGAATCCAACGCGCCCCATCTACTCGCCAGCTTGCCCCGACCAGAGACGCGATGTGCGGAACATCGCGCCGCGCCTCTCCTGAAAGAGTGATCATGCCGGTAACCGTGCGCGACGACAAGCCATCTTCGGCGACCAGATCCGTCCCATAAAGACGCTTGATCGTGCTCAGAACCTCGGGAACCGGTGTGTCGCTGAAAGACAGGCGACCAGTGCGCCAGCCGCCCACCAGAGCGGCGTCGATCTTGCCGCGACGCACCTGCTGCCGCGTTTCGTCGACCGAGAGTATCGCGCCCGCGCCCAGCGTGACCTGCTCGCTGCGCGGCTGGAACATGACCGACCCTTCGGCCACCGCGACCTCGAACGCCTTGCCATCGCGCTTGACGTTGAACACGGTGCCGACATCCTCCACGGCCAGCGTCCCCGAGTGCACGACGAAGGGATCGCTCGCGTCATGCCGTACATGGAACAGCGCTTCGCCGCGCTCCAGCGTCACCTGGCGCGGCTGGGCCCGGTCGAGCAGCAGACGGCTGCCCCCGGCGATCTCGATGCGGCTGCCGTCGGCGAGCGCGAGTTGCTTCGTCTCGCCTGCTCGGGTCTCCAGCGCGTAGGTTGAGGAGGGCGTCGGGCGCATGATCAGGACCGCGCTCACGGCTGCGGCGCAGGCGGCCGCAGCCGTGAGCCAGGCAGTCAATTGCCAGCGCGAAGAGCCGCGATCATTGGCCGGCTCCCGCAACGCTCCGGTCCTGACCGGTGCTGCCGCGATGGCGCCATCGGCCAGCGCGACCCGGTCGTAGGTTTCGGCATGGCGCGGATCGTCTTCCAACCACTCGACGAAGTCGATCCAGTCGGCTTCGTCCATCTCGTCCTGACGCAAGTGCCAAGCGATAGCCTCATCGACCATTTGTTCAGCGGTGCGGGTCACAAGAAGTGCCTCCTTGTCCTATAGACATCGCCAATCGAACAAATCCGCACTTCACGCCCCCTCAATATCCAGAAGCTGGCGATAAGCGCGTTTCAGCAACTTCTCGACACCACTTACAGTGATGCCCAATAGCCCTGCAATTTCCTTCTGTGAGCGCTTCTCGATCCGGAACATCCGCAGCGCGGTGCTCATCCGCTCGGGCATCGCCGCCATCGCTGCCTCAACCTGGGCAAGGCGCTCGCGCGCGAGCAGTACATGCTCGGCATCAGGATATTCCGACGCCTCGGGCTGCGCATCGAACCACAATCCATCGCGCGCCTCAGCACGTGCCAGCGACAGGCGCCGATCGGACGCAAGATTGGCGGCGGCGCGGAACAGATAGGCCTGAGGACTCGTCAGCGTCTGCTCGGGCAGACTCTCCAGCTTCAGCCAGAGCTCCTGCAGAACATCCTCGGCATCCGCCGGATTGCCGAGACGCGCCGTCATCAAGCGCGTCAGCATCGGCCGCTGCTGCAGGAAAAGCGCTTTCAGTCCACTCATGCCCGTCAAAGGTCTTCTGGATCAGTGGCGGGCTGCCTCGAAATGCAGGCCCCGCGCCGCTGCCATCTCATGGATTGGCATGTGGCGCAACGCTGCGGCCTCCCGTTGGCGCGCGCGGGCAATCGCGTCGTCCGGGCGTTCGCCTTCCCCGGGATGGCAGATGATGAGGTGGAAATTGCCTGGCTTGTCGAGAAATTTGGGGAACAAGGCCTCATAATCGCCGGCAAAGTCATAAAGGCCGGCAAAGCCATCATTGCAGGCAAGTCCAAGATCCGCGGCCGCGCGCCGGACGCCACGCGATTGCACGGCATTGGCCAGTGCCTTGAGCGGGAAATGGCGCGCGAACATCGCGGCCGGACGGTCGACGCAATTGCGAATCCAGGCGCGCGGTGCGCGGCGCGCCGTCTCGGCGAGGATGATCTCGCGAATGCCCCGCAATACGTGGACATGCTGGTGACCATCGACGAAATCGGGCGGACGCCCGATGACATCCACGAACCGATCGAACTGCGCCGCGATTTCAGTGCGCAACTCGCCCAACGGCAAGCGCCGCACCAGGGCGCGCCGGCCAAGCTCGTTGCATCCGGGCATCGCGCCATCCCAAGCGAGCACCGGCATAGCCGTCAGCGGAACTTCCTCGGTCAGGGTGACGTGCAGGCCGATCTGCACGCTGTCGGGAAGCGACCTGAGCAGCTCGGCATCGCGTTCCCAGCCAGAGCAGACCGACATGCAGCTAATCGCATTGACCTTGCCGCGCTTGGCCAGACCAATGATCGACTGGCTGATCTCACGCGTCAGGCCGAAGTCATCGGCGCAGACGACCAGACGCGACGGCCCTTCCGGCGCGCGGTCCTCGTGGAATGCGCGTTCGCGGATGCGCTGGCTCGACAGCTTGCGCGCACGCAACCGGGGGCCAAGGAAATCGTAGAAAAACATGTCCTGACCTCCTGCGGGAGTGAAATGATAGGCCAGCCGCTCCACGAGGTTCCAGCGGATCGACTCCCGGTCGCGCTCGCGCGGCGAGGGATGACACCAGAAATTCATCCCATAGGCGACCGCGCCGAATCTGGCGACGCGATGCATGATCTCATGATCTTCCAGCACGAGATTCCAGCGATTGGCATCGAATCCGCCAGCGCGGCGCAAGATATCGGTATGAAAGGCCTGCCCCGCCCCACCGGCATGGCATTGATGCGAGAGCAATCGCCCGGCCAGGCAGATATGAACGCCAGTCAACAAATCGCGCCGCCGGCGTTCCGGCTGCAGCGTATAATATGCGCCCGCCGCGACCACACCCGGCCGCGCAAGCAGCTTTGCGGCCTGCGAGAGATAGTCGGCAGGGTAGATCGTATCAGCGTCGAAGGTCGCGACATAACGGGTCCGAACCTGCGCCAGACCGGCACGCAGCGCATGAACCTTACCGGCGCGAGGTTCGACGATCAGCGTGTAGGCGAGACCGAGCGCCGCGCATTCGCGCTCCGCGAGACCGGCGCTGTCATCAGTCGAACCATTGTCGACGAGGACGAGGCGCGAGGGCCGATCCAGCGCCGCGACGCTGCGCAGTGTCGCCGGCAGGAAAGCACTTTCATTGAAGAAGGGGATCAGGATCGTCCAGTCGCAGGGCTCTGGCTGCGAGGCGGTGACTCTCTCGACGATCCAGTCGTTCGCCTTGCCTTCGCCACGCTCCGTTTCACGCCACATATCCGCCCCCGTGCTTTTCGATCCGGCGGATCATACGCCGGACCGTGGAGGCCCCGAGAGAAGGAACGATGCGTGGGGGCGCATCGTCACGGTCGATCGTGAACCCCGTCCCGATCGCCACCTTCCCCCGGGGTTGCACCCCGTGATGATGACGCCGCCCTGCGCGGCAATCCGCAGCAGGTTCATGAAAAAATAACTCTTCTTTTTCGGCCTGCGGAATCAGGGGCGCTGCGGCGTCATTCGTGCAGGCAGGGCTGGATAGTCCGGGTCCTGGGGGAGCTGCCGATGACAACCAAGCCCGCGCCGTTGCGACGACCAATCGAGTCCCTGCGCCGCCGCTGGCGCGCGTTCCGATCGGGTCGCTGGCTGGAGGCAGGCCAATATAAAGGCAATTATCGCCGGATGGACCGGCTCTATCTGCTCGAAGATCCTTGGAAGCTGACTTCCGAGCGCGAGCGCGAGCGCTTCCGCCTCGCCAACGAGATCATCGCGCGGATCGCACCGGATTGCGGCGCACTGCTCGAACTGGGATCAGGTGAAGGCATACAGACCGCGTATCTGCAGGAGGTCGCCAGCCATGTCATCGGTATCGAAGTAAGTCCGGTCGCGGTGGGCCGCGCGCGCCGGACCGTGCCCCGCGCCGAGTTTCTGATCGGACCGGCCGAAGACGCCGCGCGTATCCTGGGCCCACGCCGCTTCGATCTCGTCACGGCGTGCGAGATTCTGTATTATGCGCCGGACGTCGAGGCGATCATCGAAGCGATGCAGACGCTGGCGCCACGGATCCTCGTGACCAACTATGAGAAGCGCGGACGTCTTCTCGCGCATCATTTCGAGGGACCGGGCTGGTCGCGGCTGGACGACATCGTGGTCGACGGCACGCGCTGGCTTTGCCACCTCTGGTCCGCCGGCTAAGCGGCCGCCTCCCGCCCCTTCGCCAGGCCCCGTGCCCATCCATCGAGGCTGAGCAGGATCGCTAGCGCGACATTGGCGAGCAGGATGAGCGTCGTCACCAACACGATCATCGGCGCGACGGGCGTATGCGGCCCGACCAGCGCGACGGCGGCGGCGGCAAAAGCCAGGTCTTTGCTGGGCACGAGCGGCAAGCGCGCCGAGACCATCCGCACCGCCGTCAGCACGATCCAGGTCGTGAGCGGCACCTGCGGCAGAAGGCTCCACCACATGAAGACCGCGCACAGGCTCTGGCCGACGATCCGTACCCCGAAAGCGCCCGCGATCCAGAGAATTTCCGGCCGCGAGAGGCTCAGCAGCGACTTTCGGAAGAAGGCGATCGCGCCACCGCTGGCAAGCGCGACGGCCAGGCAGAGGACGAGCGGGGAGCCGAGGCCGGTCCGGTCGAAAGCTGGAAACAAGGGCCAGACGATCGCGATCGCGACAAGCGTGCCGAGGCTGCCCATCAGCGCCGAGATGATGGCCATGTCCTTCACCACCGCAAACGGGGCGGCTACGTGGGGCAATTCGCGCCTGATCCACGCGAAGAAATAGGCATCGCCGAGATAGCTCAATACCAGCTCGTTGTAGATCATCTTGCGCAGGACCGCGCCGAAGCCCGACCACGGCGCCTGCCACAGCCGCCGCACGATCAGCCACTCGATGAACGGCGAGCCCCAGAAATAGAATGTGAAGGCCAGCCAGAAGCCGGGAGACGTGGGTACCCGGGTCAGTTCCCCTGGCAGACCGAGGCGGCTGAGCTCGTAAGCAATCGCGCCGATCAACAAGGCGGACATCAGCACGGACCCATGGCGGCCAAACCGGGCACCGAACGGCGGCAAGCCCGTCTTGAGGCGATCCATGCCTATAGCCAAAGAATGAACAAGGCGCATCCTCTGGAGAAGACGATGCGGGCGGATCCGATCCGCACTAGCAGGATCATCCCGGGAAGGCGCGGCCCAAAAGAAAAGGCGGCGGAGCAAAGCCCCGCCGCCTTCATCCTACCGATTGGCCGACGATCAGCCGAAGCTGACGCGCACGGCGGTCGAGCGGCGACGCATCGCTGCACCGGCGAACGCGAGGCCACCGATCATCATCGCCCAGGTGGCAGGCTCGGGCACGCCGGCATTGGCATAGATCCGAGCGGTGTCGATCGTGTACTTCTTGTTAGCCAGCACATCGATGTTGAGGTTCCAGCCGATTGTGTCGAAAGCGGCCAGGTCGGTGCCCGAGATCACGCCCATCTCGCCGTAACAGAAGGTCGGGTCCATGATGCCGATCTGGTTGTAGCCGTTGCAACCCGCGGGGCTCGCCGTGTCCTTGAAGTGCGACGCCTGACGGCCATCGCCATTGTAAGCACCCGTCGAGAAGAGCGAGCCGTCGTCGAACTGGCTGAGGCCGCCGTCGGTCGAGAAATAGGCCGGCGCGCCGACAGTCCAATTCAGCACCGGATTCGAGCCCGGCGCCGCATTGCTCGGATCCATGCTGTAACGGAACAGGTCGAGGATGTTGCCGGCGGTCTGGTTGTTCCAGTTGACCGCATTGCCCGTCGCCGCACCCGGGCCCACGCCGGAATATTGGTCATACAGATCGACGCCGCTGGTGAAGCCCAGGGCGTGGCCGATCTCGTGGATGGCGACGCCGATGAAGTCCATCTGGCCAGCGGTGATGCCGTCGAGCGGGTTGAAATCGAAGCTGAACGCCGAGCTGAAGGTGATGTTCGCATCGTTGCCGGCATTGAAGCCGGTATAACCGAGCGCCTTGAGGTTCGCCTCGGTGCCCACCAGACGCGCATTGTTGCGGGTCACGCTCGTGTCATACTGGGCGGCGTTCAGGTTGATGCCGGTATTGCCCGTGCGCGCGGCATTGCGAACCATGGTCACGCCGTGGATGGCACCGAACGTCGGATCGTTGAACGTACCCGCCGACAGCGTCGGCAGCACGACAGTCGCATCGAGCGCCGTGGTGCGACCAGTGTTGATCGCGTCGATCACATCCTCGGCGGCGACTTCGTAGCGGCTGCTCCCGGTCGAACCGATGATGCCCGCGCCGAGCGCGCTGTAGCCCACGCCGAGGTTGACCGTCACATTGTTGGTGATGACGCTTTCCCAGAAACCCGCGGCGATCTTGAAGCCCAGCTCGGCCTGGCTACCCGTGACTCCGCCCTGGTCGATCAGGTTGATCTTCAACTGCGCCTGCGCCGGCGCTGCGGCGCAAGCAAGCGCCATCACGACGGCGCTGACGGCCGCCGCCCGCTTATGCATGATATTGAACATTTTAGACCCCCAACTTCAATGATGTACGCGTTTTCCCCAACGCGCCTACCGAGGATGCTAACGGGGCATTAACCGTGCGCAAGACACCGCTGAGGGCATAGCGGACGACTCTGTCTCAAAATTGGAATCGCGAAGGGCCTACCCCTGCGGAATCCGCAATTCTTCGGCGCGAAACTTTCTTTCAAGAATGACTTATCTTCAATCGCGCTTGTCACAATCCCGCTTGCCAGTGGTTCTACGCGCAAGGCAAAGGCCCTCTTCATGACCCGGATCATGCCCGAAAATGCTGGAGTCGCGGTGCGCGCACCATGATCGTCCGTCCCCGCCCCGGCCTTCGCGACGTGCTGTTCGCCCTACATGGCACTATTCTCGTACAGATCGTCTGGCGGCTTTTTGCGATCGCCATCGTCAGCGCCGTCGCGGTGCTCGCCGCACGCGTCTGGCCGGGGATGTTCGCGCAGGTGAGCGCGATTCCCTTCGCCTTGCTCGGCATCGCCCTTTCCATCTTCATGAGCTTCCGCAACAATGCCTGCTACGATCGCTGGTGGGAGGGCCGCAAGCTCTGGGGCAGCCTGATCATCGCCTGTCGCTCCCTCGCCCGCTTGGCCTCGACCCTCGACGAGGCCGATCGCGCCCTTCTCCTGCGCGGCCTGTGCGGCTTCACGCTGGGCCTCGGCCTGCGGCTGCGCGGCGGCGATGAAATCCACGCTATCGCACGCTATTGCGGTGATGGGCCATGGGCGCGCGCCCCCAATCCGGTCGATGCCGTACTTCATCAGATTGGCACACATTGCCTGCGCTTGAGCGAGCGCGGTCGCATCAACCCGATTCATCACTCCCTGCTGGAAGCGCAGATCGGCGCGCTTAGCCAGGTCCAAGCCGGGTGCGAGCGCATCGCGACGACGCCTCTGCCCTTCACTTATTCGCTGGTTCTGCACCGGACGACCTACATCTTCTGCCTGCTGCTGCCCTTCGCACTGGCCGGCGCGCTGGGCTGGTGGACCCTGCTGCCGGTGCTACTGGCGAGCTACACCTTCTTCGGGCTCGATGCGCTGGGCGACCAGCTCGAGGATCCGTTCGGCCTGGAGCCCAACGATCTGCCGCTCGATGCGCTCGCCCGCACGGTCGAGCGCGAGATGCTGGCGCTGATCGGGGGCGAGGAGATCCCGCCGCCGATCGAGCCGGTCCATTATGTGCTGACCTGAGAGTGCTCAGGCGGCCAGATCGAGCCCCTCGAGACGCAGCAGATATTCCTTCGCCTCTAGGCCGCCGGCAAAGCCGGTGAGCGTGCCGTTGGTGCCGATCACCCGGTGGCAGGGCGCGACGATCGAGATGGGATTGCGGCCATTGGCGGCACCCACTGCGCGGAATGCGGTCGGCGCCCCGATCGCGCCGGCGATCTGCGCATAGCTGCGTGTTTCGCCGAAGGGGATGGCCAGCAGTGCGGCCCAGACCCGCTTCTGGAAATCCGTGCCGTGGAAATCGAGCGGCAGATCGAAGCTCGTGCGATCTCCCGCGAAATAGGCAGCGAGTTGGCGCGCGGCCTCCTCCAGCACCGGATGATCCGCAGCCTCGACCCGTGGCGCCAGGCGCACGCGCGCGGGATCGTCATTCTCCCACAGGATCGCCGCGAGCCCCTTGTCGCTCGCGACCAGGGTGAGCTGGCCCACCGGGGAAGCCGTCGTCCTGGTTACATAGGTCATGTCTCGTCTCCGTCTGTTGTCCTGGATGACTACAGGACCGGGATCAAGATGGCTTCCCGTGGCTTGCGCCCAAAACGCGACCCCGGGGCGACAATATATTGTGTATCTGGCCAAGCTCAGCACACATCAGCCTGCTTGACTTGACCTGATTCGTTGCCTAAACGTTCCCCGTCCGTTCCATATTCGCGGGGACCCGCTCATGCTGACTGCCAAGCAACAACAACTGCTCAGCTACATCAAGCAGCATCTCGATCAGGGCGGCGTCTCGCCGAGCTTCGAGGAAATGAAGGAGGCGCTCGACCTCAAGTCGAAATCGGGCATCCACCGCCTGATCAGCGCGCTCGAGGAGCGCGGCTTCATCCGCCGGCTCGCCAATCGCGCCCGCGCGCTGGAGATCGTCAAGCTGCCCGAGGGCATGGCGCTCGCCCCTGCCCGGCCGGCTCCGGCCCCGACGGCCGATATCGTGCCGTTGCGCAAGCCGGTGCCACAGATGCCGGCGCGCGGCACACCGATCGCCGCCAACGACGTGATTGAAATCCCTCTGCATGGCCGCATCGCCGCCGGCGTGCCGATCGAGGCGATGGAAGGCCAGACCATGCTCTCCGTTCCGGCCGCACTGCTCGGTGCGGGCGATCATTACGCGCTGGAGGTCTCCGGCGATTCCATGATCGAGGCCGGCATCTTCGATGGCGACTTCGCGCTCATCCAGCGCACCGAGACGGCGCGCGACGGCCAGATCGTGGTAGCGCTGATCGACGAGAGCGAAGCGACGCTCAAATATTTCCATCCCGAGGGCCGCAGGATCCGGCTCGATCCCGCCAATCGCGACTATGAGCCGCAGATCTACGACGCCCGTCAGGTGCGCATCCAGGGCCGGCTTGCCGGATTGCTGCGTCGTTACAATTGATCTTGCCGGCCCTTCGCATATCCGTGAAAATACCCAGCGGGGGGATCGACCGGCGACCGTCAGCCCGATAGCCTGATTCCGGCACGAAGGGATGCCGGGAGAGGATCATGCAAGAAGAGATCGACCGTCTGCACGTGGAAATCGACCGCCTGCGCGCCGATGTCGCGGCGCTGGGCGCGCGGGCGGCCAAGGCCGACGACTATGTCGAGATCTGCAACCTGCAGGCGGCCTATGGCTATTATGTCGACAAGGGACGCTGGGACGATGCGGCCGCCCTCTTCACGGCGGACGGCACGCTGGAGCTGGCCGGGCGCGGCGTCTATGTCGGGCGCGAGCGGGTGCGCGCCTATCTTCACCATCTGCCGCCCTATGGACATGGCGTGCTCTACAATCACATGCAGTTGCAGCCCGTCATCCATATCGACACGGAGGGGCGGACCGCAAAGGGGAGATGGCGCAGCTTCATGATGGTCGGCAGGCTGGGCGCCGAGGCGCGCTGGGGCGAAGCGACCTACGAGAATGCATATAAGGTCGAGAACGGCAAGTGGCGCATCGCACTGCTGCACGGATACATGAACATCTACACCGACTATGAGCAGGGCTGGCACAAGGGCGGCGTCAAGCTGCTCCGCTCGATCGAAGGCCTCGCGCCCGACCGGCCGCCGACCATGGCGTATGAAGCCTATCCCGATCCGCTGATCGCACCCTATCACTACGAGGAAGTCTAGAAGCGGGGCGAGGACGCGCGGACCAGCCAAGGATGCCGGTCCCGCGGATCACGCCCGCCGATCACCCGACGATCCTTCAGCATTATCAGCACGCCCCCCATCCGGCTCAGCACCGGCCGGTCGAGCTTGATCCAGCGCGGTGTGCAACCGCGGGGTAGCAGGCGATCGGCAATGGCAAGGTCGGCCCGCGCGCAGGCGGCAACCATATCCTCCCATGGCAACCGCAGGCTCGAACGCGTCACCAGAAGATGGACTGGCTCGGTCGCCGGCACGGGCAATATGACCTCGCACAGATCCGGCGAGCAATCCGCTCCATCCGTTTCCGCCAGGGCTGCGAACTCGCCTTCGTAGGCCGCCGCTTCGGCCAGAGCATCACGCACATAATCGCCCGCCCGGTCACGCAGCAGCGCCATGCCGCCGCCCGGCATATGGAGCGCGACGTGGCGACCATCGGCGGTGACCAGCAAGTCCGCCTCCGGCGCGGTGAGGGTGAGGGCCAGCCCGATGACCGCCAGCGGCGCGCCCAGCCAGCGCACCCGGCCGTGCCAGAGCATCATCCACAAAAAGCCTGCCATGGTGAGCACGAAGGCGCCGTCGCCGCCGACCGGGACTGCCATCGTCGCATAGGGCTGGGCGGCGACCAGATGCGCGACGCCGAGCAGCAATCGCAGCGCGGAACCCACGACCCACCAGGCCGGAGCGCCCAACCCCACGACATCGAGCAGCAGCGCCAGCGCCTCCGCCGGCATGACCACGAAGCTGGTCAGCGGAATGGCGATCATGTTCGCCCCCGCGCCGAGCAGCCCGGCGCGGTGGAAATGCGCCAGAGCGATCGGCGCCAGCACGATCTCGACGGTGAGGCCGGTGACCAGCAGAACCGCGCCATGACGCGCGAATCGCCGCAGCCGGCTTTCCTCGCGCGGCTCGAACAGCGCGCGCGCGGGCGGATATTCATAGAGCGCGACGATCGCCGTCACTGCGGCGAAGCTCATCTGGAAACTCGGCCCGACCACGGCATCCGGCCAGAAGAGCATCACGAACAGGGCGCCGGTGGCGATGAGGCGCAGGCTGATCGCCTCACGCCCGAGCGCCAGTCCACCGATAACCAGCAGTGCCGCGATACAGGAGCGCACCGTCGGCACCTGCGCGCCGGTGAGCAGCGTATAGCCGATCCCCGCAGCGGCGCCCGCGCAGGCCGCGATCAGGATGATCGGCCAGTGCAGCGCGAGCCGCTGCGACAGCGCCAGCAGGCGATAAACGAGGAAGATTACCCCCGAAATCAGGGCCGAGACATGCAACCCGCTGATCGAGAGCAGATGCGCGAGGCCGCTACGACGCATTGCCTCGGCATCCGCCTCGCTGATCCCGTTCTGGTCGCCGGTCGCGAGGGTGATGGCGATCGCCTTCTCACCGCCCGATAGCCGTGTCGCGATATGGGCAGCGAGCCGCTCCCGCAGACCCGGCCCGCCGCCGCTCGCCGCGACCAGCTGTACCGAGCCGAGCGCGCGGCCGGACGCGCCGATTCCGTCGAAATAGGCGCGCTCCGCATAATCATAGCCGCCAGGCAGCGCTTGCGGGGCGGGCGGCATCAGGCGCGCCCGCACCGCGATGCGGTCACCCGCCACCAGCCCCGTCGGCACCTCTTCCGGCTTGGCGTTGACGCGCACCCGCTCGGGCAGATCCGGCCGATCGACCGGCGACAGATCGAGCCGGATCAGGCTGCGAGCCGCCAGCGGATCGACGCTGCGCACTTGCGCGGTCAGATCGACCACCGCCGCATGGGCCAGCGGCGGCGCGCCGACCAGCATCGCCTTGGCCCAGACCAGCAGGCATCCCGCTGCCAGCAGCACCGATGCCGCCGCCAGCACCTGCGCCAGACGGCCGCCCCGAGCGATTACGCCGATCGCCAGAGCGATCCCGAGCCAGGCCATCACCCAAGCGATCCAGCTCTGCGGCGTCGGCAGCGCGAACCAGGCGCAGATACCCGCGCCGAGCGCCACCGGCACCCACAGCGGCAGTTGCGCACGCTCGGCTTCCAGCAGCGTCTCCACACGCGCGAGCCAGCCTTCGGCGCGCCCCTTGCTGCGCCGCAACAGAGGCATTTGTCGCAGCGAAAAAGCCGTGCTAGGGGCTGCGTCGTTCAAATGATTACCCCCTTCCCCCGGAGCATTGTTTAGCGTGAGCGACGCAACGAAAACAACGGACAAGGTCGTCACACGCTTCGCCCCTTCGCCGACGGGCTATCTGCACATCGGCGGCGCGCGCACGGCGCTGTTCAATTATCTCTTCGCCCGCCACCATGGCGGCAAGTTCCTGCTCCGCATCGAGGATACCGACCGCGCCCGCTCGACCGAGCCGGCGATCGCGGCGATCTTCGACGGCCTCGCCTGGCTCGGCCTGGCCGGCGACGAGGAGCCGGTCTTCCAGTTCGCGCGCGCCGCACGCCACGCTGAGGTCGCCAACCAGATGCTGGCGGCGGGTCATGCCTATAAATGCTTCGCCACCCAGGAGGAGCTGGCCGAGCTGCGCGAGCAGCAGCGCGCCGCCAAGCAGCCAATGCGCTATGACGGCCGCTGGCGCGACCGCGATGCGGCTGAGGGCGGCGACAAGCCTTTCGTCATCCGCCTGAAGGCGCCGCGCGAGGGCGAGACGGTGATCGAGGATGCGGTGCAAGGCCGCGTCGTTGTGCAGAATGCCGAGCTCGACGACATGATCCTGCTCCGCTCGGACGGCACGCCGACCTACATGCTCGCCGTGGTGGTCGATGATCACGACATGGGCGTCACCCATGTCATCCGCGGCGACGACCATCTCAACAACGCTTTCCGTCAGCTCGGAATCATCAAGGCGATGGGTTGGCCCGAGCCGGTCTATGCGCATATCCCGCTGATTCATGGGCCGGACGGCGCCAAGCTCTCGAAGCGGCACGGCGCGATGGGCGTCGACGCTTATCGCGACAAGCTCGGCATGCTGCCCGAGGCCGTCGACAATTATCTGCTGCGCCTGGGCTGGGGCCATGGCGACGAGGAGATCATCTCCACCGAGCGCGCGATCGAGCTGTTCGATCTGCCCGGCGTCGGCCGCTCGCCCTCCCGCTTCGACATTAAGAAGCTGGAGAGCATCAACGCGCATTATATCCGCGAGGCCGATCCGGCCCGTCTCGCCGCCCTCGTGGCCGAACGCATGCCTCCCCTGGGCGACAATGCCGCGGCCGAGCGGCTGCACCGGCTGATCGCCATCATGCCCGAGCTTCAGCCCCGCGCGAAGACCGTCATCGAGTTGCTGGAAGGCGCCGCCTTCCTCTTCGTCGCCCGGCCGATTCCTGTCGACGAGGCCGCGGCAAAATTGCTAGACGACAACGCGCGGACCTTGCTCAAGACCGTGGCCGATCGCCTACGCGCGCTTCCGGAATGGACGCTGGAGGAGATCGAGACCGTGGTGAGGACCGTGGCAGAGGACGCCGGACTCGGTCTGGGCAAGGTGGCACAACCGCTGCGCGCCGCGTTAACCGGGCGAACAACTTCGCCGGGTATATTCGACGTGCTCCTGCACCTTGGACGGGAAGAGACGCTTGGCCGCCTGGATGACCAGGCACAGGCGTGACGGATGCACAATGAACGGGCCGCGAATTGAGAGAAAAGGGTGACGGAATGAGCGACAGCACAGTCAAGCTGGGTGTTGACGGCAAGGATCTCGACCTGGCCGTGATCGAAGGATCGGTCGGCCCGAAGGTCATCGACATTCGCAAGCTCTATGCCCAGACGGGCATGTTCACTTATGATCCCGGCTTCACCTCGACGGCGAGCTGCGACTCCGCGCTGACCTTCATCGACGGCGACGAGGGCGTGCTGCTGCATCGCGGCTATTCGATCGAGGAGCTCTCGGAAGAATCCAGCTTCATGGAAGTGGCCTATCTGCTGCTGCGTGGCGAGTTGCCCTCCAAGGACCAGCTTTCGGATTTCGAGGGCACGATCACGCGCCACACCATGGTGCACGAGCAGCTGTCGACCTTCTATCGTGGCTTTCGTCGCGATGCGCATCCGATGGCGATCATGTGCGGCGTCGTCGGGGCACTCTCGGCCTTCTATCATGACTCGACCGACATCACCGATCCCAAGCAGCGCATGATCGCGAGCCATCGCCTGATCGCCAAGATGCCGACGCTGGCAGCGATGGCCTATAAATATTCGGTCGGCCAGCCCTTCATCTATCCGCGCAACGACCTCTCCTACACCGGCAATTTCCTGCGCATGACCTTCTCGGTTCCGGCCGAGGAATATGAGGTCAATCCGATCATCGAGAAGGCCCTGGACCGGATCTTCATCCTCCACGCCGATCACGAGCAGAATGCTTCGACCTCGACCGTGCGCCTCGCCGGCTCATCGGGCGCCAATCCCTTCGCCTGCATCGCGGCGGGCATCGCCTGCCTGTGGGGCCCGGCGCATGGCGGCGCCAACGAGGCCGCGCTCAATATGCTGCGCGAGATCGGCACGCCGGACCGCATCCCATCCTACATCGCGCGTGCCAAGAACAAGGACGACCCTTTCCGCCTGATGGGCTTCGGCCACCGCGTCTACAAGAATTACGACCCGCGCGCGACCGTCATGCAGAAGACGGTGCGCGAGGTGCTGACCGCGCTCAACGTCAGCGATCCGGTGTTCGACGTCGCGCTGCAGCTCGAAGAGATGGCGCTGCACGACGATTATTTCATCGAGAAGAAGCTGTTCCCCAACGTCGACTTCTATTCGGGCATCATCCTCTCGGCGATCGGCTTCCCGACCGACATGTTCACCGTCCTCTTCGCCCTCGCTCGCACCGTGGGATGGGTCGCGCACTGGAATGAAATGATCTCCGATCCCGCCCAGAAGATCGGCCGCCCCCGCCAGCTCTACACCGGCCCGGCGCAGCGGCCCTATGTGCCGGTGGAGAAGCGCTGACACCGCGCACCATCAATGATCCACCGTTCGCCCCGAGCTTATGAAAGGGCGAACGGCTTTGGGACGCACTGGCGGACGGCCAGCTAGCTGGATTCAGGAAAACAGGCTGCGCGGACGGATTCGAGCGGTCATCCCTGGCAAGCCATCTTGTCAAACCGGCGGTCCGGATTGCCCAAAGGTCACAGCAGGGCCACACTATCAGCGACGATACATGCCGCGTGCCCGCCCGCATGCCGCTATATACAAGATGAGAAGGAGCCGGAGGATGGCATGCCCCGACTCGTCATGCTTCAACGCGAGCCAATAGGACAGCCCGATTTCGCATGGCGTAAGGACCTAGCGGCGCCTCCCCGAGATGTTCTGCGGCCGACAATGCCGGACGACGCCGACCTTTGACCCGGACGGCAATTCGCTGGTCCTGCCTCAGCTCGACGCAGACTGGCCGTTAGCGATTAGGCCTGACCCAATCGCGATCCGGCAGTTTGCAGGTCTCGCAGTGCCGCCAGCAGACCAGCCCCGGCAGCGCCTCCCGTGGCCGCAGGCCCGGCACCGGGTGCAGGCCTTCCATGATCTCGGGCGAGATGCCTTCAGGCGCGGCGCTATGGTGACACTTCAGACAATTGCGCCGATAACTCGCCCGGGTCAGCCCGGAATGATCCTCCTGAGCAAGCGAGTGGCCGGGCAACACGGCGACGATCGCAAGGCAGACGGCCATTCCAATGCACAAGCTACGCCACGGCGCAGCGATTCCCGTGTTCGACCGAAGTGCCATGCCCGCCCCCGCTCGCGAAACGACGAAACAGGCTTGGCATTAAATAGGACAAATGTCCAATATGTCGGCGTCTAGCTAGTAAGTCGACGCTATCCTCAGGCCGCCTTGCGGCCCTTCGCCAACTTCTTGAGCAGCATGTCGCGCTTCAGGCGCGAGAGATGGTCGATGAAGAGAATGCCCTCGAGATGGTCCATCTCGTGCTGGAGACAGGTCGACATGAGCTCGTCCAGCTCTTCCTCATGGATGCGGCCCTGCCGGTCCATCCAGCTCGCGCGGATGCGCGCGGGCCGCTCGACCTCGGCATATTGATCGGGCACCGAAAGACAGCCCTCGTTATAGACCGAGATTTCGGGAGAGAATTCCACGATCTGCGGATTGATGAACACCATCGGCCGCTTGACCGCAGGTGCGCCCTCCTCGTCCGATTCCGGCTCTTGCAGGTCGATCACCAGCACTCGCTTGGGTACGCCGACCTGGATCGCGGCGAGGCCGATGCCGGGTGCGGCATACATCGTCTCGAACATGTCGTCGATCAGCACCTGCAGCTCATCGTCGATCGCTTCGACCGGCGTCGAAATGGTCCGCAGCAGCGGATCGGGAGTCTCTATGATCGGACGAATGGCCATGGCCGGGAGATATGAAACCCACGCCCCAAGATCAAGCGTCCATGTTGATGCTTTGTTCCGATCAGGGTGATCGACGGGCGCGCCCCCGCCCTCGCACCGATTCTGTTTAAGCCCAGATCATTGGTGCATCTCACCAGATCTTGGTGGAAATTTTCACGACAACCGATCGTGAATCTTCTCATAATCCCTGAAATTCAACATATTATGTGTTTGGCATGGATAGTGCACCAACACAGAGGCAGGTCGATTTGGCCATGCCAAACACAAGCGTTTTCAGGAGTTCCGAATGTCGAAGTTCGTCATCAACCCCCTCGCCCTCCTCGCCGCGCCGCTGCTCGCCACCGCCATCCTGGCCGCGCCCGCCATGGCGCAGCCGGCCGAGCAGGCCGGCGGTCAGCTCAAGGTCGAGGTCAAGGACCATAAGGGTAAAACGCTCTATTGCGTCACGCAACAGGTCACGGGCTCGATCATGCCCCAGAAGACATGCCGCACGCGCGCCCAGTGGATCGAGGCTGGCGCCACTTTTCGCACAACCGCCAAGCTCGCGCTGAACGAGACCGAGGCGAACAAGCGCGACTGAGCTCGGTATGATCGGCGTCGCGCATCCCTCCCGCGCGGCGCCGGCCGATTAGGGTTATATGCTTAGCCGATGGGCCGCCGCGCCCGGAGCGCCTGTGCCAGCGTGCCCTCATCGAGATAGTCAAGTTCGCCGCCGACCGGTACGCCGTGCGCGAGCTGGGTCAGCCGGATCGGATAGGATTCCAGCCGTTCGGCGATGTAATGCGCGGTGGTCTGGCCCTCCAGCGTCGCGTTCATCGCCAGCACCACCTCGTCGATGCCGCCCGCCGCGACGCGCTGGATGAGCGCGGCGATCGACAGATCCTCCGGCCGCACGCCGTCCAGCGCAGAGAGCCGCCCGCCCAGAACATGGAAACGCCCCGGAAAGAGCCGTGACTTGTCCAGCGCCCAGAGGTCGGCGACATCCTCCACGACGCACAGCGCGCGCGCATCACGCCGCGGATCGGAGCACACGCCGCAGGGATCGACCGTGTCGACATTCCCGCACACCGAGCAATGTACCATGTTTGCGTTGACGCTCTCCAGCGCGCGCAGCAGCGGGGTCAGCGCGGTGTCGCGCCGCTGGAGCAGATGCAGCACCGCACGGCGGGCCGATCTGGGGCCAAGTCCGGGCAGTCGGGCGAGCGCCTGGGTCAGGGCATCGATTTCGGGAGAGGACATGGCGCTCAAATAGGGGCTTGCGCTCGCGCGTTACAAGCGTTTCAGCAGCGCCATGCGGATCATCTTCATGGGAACGCCGGATTTCGCGGTGCCGACACTCGATACGCTGATCGCAGCCGGGCACGAGATCGTCGCGGTCTATACCCAGCCGCCTCGCCCTGCCGGCCGCGGCAAGGCGCAGCGTCCAAGCCCGGTGCAGGCGCGCGCCCAGGCGCTCGGCCTCCCCGTCCGCTCGCCCGCATCGCTTCGGGATGCGGCAGAGCAGGATGCGTTCGACGAACTCGATGCCGAAGTGGCGGTGGTCGCCGCTTATGGCCTCATCCTGCCGCTGGCGGTGTTGCATGCGCCGCGCCTCGGCTGCCTCAACGTCCACGCCTCGCTCCTCCCCCGCTGGCGCGGCGCCGCGCCGATCCAGCGAGCGATCCTGGCGGGTGACGTGGAGACCGGCGTCACCATCATGGCGATGGGTAAAGGCCTCGACACCGGGCCGATGCTGGCCAGGGTGACGACGCCCGTCGCGGGCAAGACCGCCGGCGAGTTGACCGAGGAGCTGGCGCGAAGCGGCGCGGCGTTGATGGCGCAGGTGCTCGCCGATATTGGCGCCTATCCGCCCGTCGTGCAGCCGGAGGACGGGGTCACATATGCCGCCAAGATCGACAAGGCCGAGAGTCGGATCGATTTCTCGGCCGGGCCGATCCAGGCCGAGCGACAGCTGCGGGCCTTCAATCCAACGCCCGGTGCCTGGACCGCGCTGGGCGAGGAACGGATCAAGATCCTCGCCGCGACGATCGATGCAGCACCGGGCCAGCCGGGCTTCGTCCTGGATGATGCGCTGCTGATCGGCTGCGGCAACGGCTCACTTCGGCCGACCCTCGTGCAGCGGGCCGGCAAGGGCGTCATGAGCGCCGAGGAGCTGCTGCGCGGCTTCCCCATCCCCGCTGGCACCCGGCTGGCATGAGCCGGTTCGCCTTCACTGTGGAGTTTGACGGCCGGCCCTATATGGGCTGGCAGCGGCAGGCCCATGGCGCCACCGTTCAGCAATGCATCGAGGAAGCGCTCGGCCGCATCACCGGCACGGAACCAGTGATCCATTGCGCGGGCCGCACCGATGCCGGCGTTCATGCGCTCGGCATGCGCGCCCATGTCGATCTCGACAAGGAGATCGCCCCCTTTCGCCTGATGGAAGCGCTCAATGCCCATCTGCGTCCCGAACCAATCGCGATCTTGGGCTGCGAGGTCGTGCCGGAGGACTGGCACGCCCGCTTCTCCTGCATCGCGCGCGCTTACGAATATCGCATCCGCAATCGCCGCGCACCGCTCACGGTCGAAGCGGGTCTCGTCTGGCGGGTGCCGCAGGTGCTGGATAGCGAGGCCATGCACGAGGCCGCCCAACAGCTCCTCGGCCGCCACGACTTCACCACGTTCCGCTCAGCTCACTGCCAGGCCGACAGTCCGGTGCGCACCCTCGACCGGCTCGACGTGACCCGCGCGGGCGAGCGCATCACTGTCCAGGCCCAGGCGCGCAGCTTCCTGCATCACCAGGTGCGCTCGATGGTTGGCTGCCTGGCGCTGGTCGGCATGGGGACATGGTCGGTGGCGGATCTCAAGGCGGCGCTCGACGCCCGCGACCGCGCCGCGCTCGGCCACAATGCGCCGCCGGATGGGCTCTACTTCATGCGAGCCGATTACCCGGGGTGATACGGTCCTAAGACAATCTAAAGGGATGACGCATAAATTCGTGTCCGAACGATTGGCGACATATGCGCCAACGACGGAACCGGTCGCATGGAAGTCGATTTCCTGAAGGCCGAGCACGCCGCCCTGATGGATCTGCGGGCTCGATTGCTGAACCTGCTGGACGGCCCGCCCGATCCAGCCGTCGTCACGCAACTGCGCGCGACGATGAACCGCATCCTCCTCAGCCATCTCGCCAAGGAAGATGCGCATCTCTATCCCTATCTCAAGCGCGATCCCGAAACGGCACCGGTCGCCGAGCGCTTCGAGCGCGAACTGGGCGGCCTCGCCCTGAGCTGGGGGGCACTGATGACCGACTGGACACCCGAGCGGATCGCGACGGACTGGCGCGGCTTTGGCGCGACGGCGCGCCCGGTGCTCGATATGCTGGCCGAGCGCGCCCGACGCGAGGAGGAAGAACTGTACCCCCTTCTCGCGAAGAAGGGCTGGTCGGACGCAGCTTAGCAGGACTCCGCTCGCAGGGAGGGCACGGAACGAGCTTTTTTGCCGTCTAGTCGACACGGACGATGAGCTTGCCAGTAACGTGGCCCGATTGGCTGGCCTCCTGGGCCTCCCTTGCCCGATCGAGCGGATAGGTCCGCTCTATGCGCAGCGTGAAAGCGCCGATCGCGCACAGGTGCGCCATGTTGGCAAACAGCCGGACGGGATCGGCCGGCGGCCCCCGCGAGAATTTCGCGCCATATTGCTCGGCCGAGAAGTCGGCGACGGACAGGACGCGCCGGGGATCGCCGACGATGCGGATCAGCTCAGGAATGATCCCCGAGCCGGCGACGTCGATCGCGGCATCGACGCCCGCTGGCGCCAGTGCGCGCAGGCGCGCCTCCAGCCCGGCGCCATAACTGGTGGGCATGGCGGCAAGGGTGCGAAGATAGTCGTGCTTCGCCGCGCTCGCGGTGCCGATCACGGCAATGCCGCGCCGCTTCGCCAGTTGCAGGATCGCGGTGCCGACGCCGCCCGCTGCGCCGCTGACCAGCAGGGTCTGCCCCTCCCCGACACCGACCTGATCGAGCGCGCGAGTGGCAGTGTCCGAGATCACCGGCAGACCCGCCGCAACCTCGAACGAGAGATCGTCAGGCTTTTTCGCCCAATGCGTGAGGATCGCCTGTTCGGCCATCATGGCGACGCCAAATCCGAACACCGCGTCACCGGTCGCGACGTCGGTGACGCCCGCGCCGAGCTGGTCCACGATGCCTGCGCCTTCCACGCCCAGGCCGGCAGGGAAATCCACCTCCTCGAAGGCGCGATATTGCCCTTCGCGCCGTTTCCAGTCGGAGGGGTTTACCCCGGCGGCACGAACCCTGATCCGGACCTCGCCGGGTCCGGCATGGGGTGCCTCGACCTCGACCATGTGCAGCACCTCGGGACCGCCATATGTCTGGAATTCAATCGCCTTCATCCTTGCGCTCCAACTGTCACGGCGTCGGGTAACGCCCGGAAAGTGCCTGTGGCCGGCAGGCCAGAGACGAATTGTTTGGAGACGCTGGCCGACCATCGCGAACGGATGATTGGCTTGTATTCGAACGATGAGGGTAAGAGACCTATCCTCGATCAGTCGTTTTTCGCGACATTGTTCATGTAAAGCGGCCGCGTGGACGAAGCAACCTCAACGCTGTGTCGCCAGCGATCCGCCCGCCTCACCCCAGCCCGAACAGTCGCCCCAGCGACTTGTCGAGCATCACCAGTTGCCAGAGCAGCCGGCCATGGTCCGACGTGCCGTTGCGATGCGCCTCGGCGAGCCGCGCGATGCGGCGCATGTCGAACCATTCGGTACGCGCCAGCGCCGACCCACCGGCGATCGCCCGCGCCTCGCTGGCGAGCGCGCCGCGGAACCAGTCGCTGATCGGCGTGACGAAGCCCATCTTCTGTCGATAGAGAATGTCCATCGGTAGCATGTCTTCCATCGTTTTCTTGAGCAGATATTTGCCGGACTTGCCGTGGATGCGCTGGCGCACCGGCAAGCGCGCGGCGAACTCGATCAGGCGATGGTCGAGCAAGGGTTCGCGCGCTTCAAGGCTGACCGCCATGCTCATCCGGTCGGTTTTGGTGAGGATGTCGCCGGGCAGCCAGATCTTGAGATCGGCATATTGCGCGCGGTCGATCGAGTCGCGCGTGGGCGCATCGCGCATCGCCTTGATGTAGCGATCCTCGGCACGATGGCCGTTGAACGCCGCCTTGGCTTCGTCGGTGAAGAGCTGCGCGCGGATCGCGGCGGGCGTGATGCTGACCGAGGCGGCATAGGCCTCGGCGCCATCGGCCGCGAGCCCCTGAAAGGTCGATTTGGCGCGCAGGAAGCGCGGCGCCCAGTCCGCCTTGGGATAGAGGCTGCCGAGCGTGCCGAACAGGCCGCGCCGCACCGGCCCCGGGATGAGGCGGCGGATCATCTCCTCACGATGCTGGAAGAGATGGCGCCGATAGCCGGCAAAGCCCTCGTCCGCGCCGTCGCCCGACAGAGCCACCGTCACATTCTCGCGCGCCAGCTCGCAGACCCGATAGGTCGGCAGGGCGGAGGCATCGGCGAAGGGCTCGTCGAAATGGCCGGCGATCGTGTCGATCAGGCCATAATCGTCGGGCGAGACGATCCGCGTGCGATGGTCGGTGCCGAAGCGCCGTGCGATCCGCTCGGCATAGTCGGTCTCGTCGAGCGCCGCGACGTCGAAGCCGATCGTGCAGGTCTTGACCGGCTGGCTGCTGACCTCCGCCATCAGCGCGACCACGGTGCTGCTGTCCACGCCACCGGATAGGAAGGCGCCGAGCGGCACGTCCGCCACCATGCGCGAGCGCACGGCGTCGCGCAGGCGCGCCAACAGCTCGTCCTCGAGATCCTCCTGCCGGCCCTTCTCGCGATCGGCAAAGCTGATGTCCCAGTAGCGCCGCGGTGCCGGCAGCGGACGGCCCCGGACAACGAGCAAGGTCTCTCCGGCTCCGAGCTTCTTGACGCCCTTCACGATCGACGTGTCGTCTGGCACATAGCCAAACGCCAGATAATCCTCGACCGCGCTGAGCTCCGGCTCGCGCCGCATCGCGGGATGGGCGAGCAGGCCCTTCATCTCCGAAGCGAAGATCAGACCTCCGTCGGACAGGCTCGCATAGTGCAGCGGTTTGACCCCGAACCGGTCGCGCGCCAGCCACAGCGACTGGGTGCGCGCGTCATACAGCGCCAGCGCGAACATGCCGTGCAGATGCTCGACACAGGCCTCGCCCCATTGCCGCCAGCCATGCAGAATGACCTCGGTGTCGCTCTCGGTATGGAAGACATGGCCGCGCGCTTCCAACTCCGCGCGCAACTCGCGATAATTGTAGATCTCGCCATTATAGGTGACGGTGACGTCGCCCTCGGCGGTCTGCATCGGCTGGGCACCACCGCCCAGATCGATGATCGACAGGCGCAGATGGCCGAAGCCGACGCCCGGCCCCGTCCAGGCTCCCGTCCCGTCCGGCCCGCGATAGGCCATCGGCGCGAGCATGGCGCGCACACGCCCCTCATCGACCGGCTTGGCCGTCTGGACGTGAAAGATCCCCGCGATGCCGCACATGGCGAGAGCGCCTAGCGGATCGCGAGGCTGCGGTCAGCCAAATCTTCGACCGGACCGAGCGCGGCGAGGAAATCGGCCAGGGTCTGCGCCGCGCGCACATCGCCCTGCTGCTCGCGCTGTGCCACCGTGCTGACGATAATCGCCATCGCGCGCTGATCCCGCCCGAGCAGCCGGGCCTTCAACGTTTCCAGCTTCACGCGCCCAGACTGGCCAGTGAGCGTGCCGTTTACGTCGTAGAAGGTGTAGGCCAGACGCCGCTGCGCCTGCGGTCCGGCCAGCATGTCGCCGCGCGCATCATCGGGCGCCTGCGCGGGCTCGGCCCAGATCCAGCCGGCCGCCCCGTCTGGCGCAGCCGCTCCCTGGCCGAAGCCGACCAGCTCCTTGCCATCTTCCTGATGCGCGAAGAAGACCAGTGCCAGATCGACAACGCGATTGGTGGAATCGCGATAATGATAGACGAGCATCCGGTCCGCGCCGCTGAAATGCGGCTCCCAGCCCGGGATGAGGCCGACCGGGTCCAGCGTCCAGCCCGGCACCGCCGGCGCGCCACGCTCCGGCGGCAGGGGCGTCGCGAAAGCGCGTGCTGCGACCGACCAGCCGACCGGCAGCAGCATCACCGCCAGCGCTGCCAGCATCAGCGTGGGGCCGAGGCCGCGCGGATTCTCGACCGCGCCCTGCAGCCGGGACGGATCGAACCAGATGTCGAACGGCGAGCGATCGAAGAAGGGCCAGCCAAGCGCCAGCACGAGTGCGATCACGCTGGCGAAGAACAGCCAGCCATAGACGACATGATCGACGACCACCGCCGAATGGACGCTGGTCTGGAAGGCGATGTAGATGATCCCGAAGGCGCGCACGCTGTTGGCCAGCAGGCAGACGAGCAGCGCACCGCCGATGAACAGCAGCCGCCGGAGCATCGACTTGAAGCAGAGATGCGCGACCAGGGTCGAGAAAGCGGCCATGGCGATGAGGAAGCCGGTGCCGCTGCACGCCTCGGCGACGCGGAAATAGCCATTGGGCGTCGTGATGAAGATGCCGGAAATCTGCGCCGGGACGCCGACCAGCCAGAGTATGCGCACCGCCATGCGTGCCGTGAAGATCTGCAGCACCGGCTCGGCCTCGGTACCGACCGGGATCATGAAGAAGGCGTAGAAAAGCGGAAAGGTCAGCGCGCGCGCCACCGCCGGCCCCAGCGCAAGCAGCACGAGGCCCTGCCCCATCACCACCACCCCGGCGTGGCGGAACAAAGCGACGCCGGCCGCCCAGCCGAGTAGCCAGGCGAGCGCGCCCAGTCCCAGCCAGGCAAGCGCCGGCCACCAGCCGCGGGGTTCCAGCCGGGCCAGCCCCTCGCGCCGCTGCCACACGAGCCAGCCGATGATGAAGGGCAGGAAGACGCAATGGCTGTAAGGCTGGCTGTTGAGCCAGACCCGCACCATGCCGATGATGTCGGCGTGGAAGATCAGGGTGAAGCAGGCCGCGAGCAGAACGAGCCGCGCGAGCGACGCCTGCCAGCCGCTGGCCTCGCGAAGGACGAGATGCTGCCAGCGCGGACGCGGGGGCGACGGCGCGGTCATGCCGCCTCGATCGGGGCGGCGACTGTCCTGGACGATCTGCCGAACAAAAGCTCTTCCAGCGGCGCCATCGCAGCCGCCCAGCTATAGCGCGCCTCGACCCGTGCCCGCGCGGCTCGGCCGATCGCCGCCGCCCGTGTCGGATCGGCCAGCAGATCGAGCACCAGCCCCGCCTCCGCATCGGGATCGCGCGCGACCAGCAGGTCGCGCCCCTCGACCGCGTCGATGCCTTCGGCCGCCTGCGTCGAGGCGATCACCGGCCGGGCCATGGCCATGGCCTCAAGAATCTTGTTCTGGATGCCACGCGCGATGCGCAGCGGCGCCACGACGACATCGGCCGCGGCGAGCCAGGGCCGCACATCGTCGACCGCACCGGTCATCACGACGCCCGCCTCGCCGCACAGCGAGCGAACCTGCGCCACGGGATTGCGCCCGACGATCGCGAAGCGCGCATCCTTGTAGACGTTGCGGATCGCCGGCAGGCTGCGCTGGGCGAAATCGATCACCGCCTCGATGTTCGGGCGATAGTCCATCTGCCCCGTGAACACGATCAACGGCCCGCTTCCCCGCTCTCCCGGGAGCAGCGGTATCATGGTCGCCACGGACGAGAAATAGTCGAGCGCGACGCCATTCTCGAGTGCGATAACGCGATCCGGGGAGAAGCCATGCAATTCCCGGAACAGTCCGGCCTCGGCATCGCTGACGAACAGCGACCTGTCAGCCTGACGCGCGATCTGCCCCTCATAGGCGCCGAGCACGCGGCCCTCGCGCCGGTGCACCCAGCCCATCGGGCCGCCTTTGGCCACTCCGTAGCTGGCGAACTTGGCGGAATCGATGTCGACGAAATCCATGACGAAGCGGCAGCCGGCGGGCAGATCATGCACATATTGGGCGATCTGACTGGAGAAGCCAAAGACCGCACGGATTGGTCGATCCCGGAGCGTCCGGCGCACATAATCCTGCATCGCCGCGCTCTCGAACAAGGCGACGGAAAGCGGCGCATGCCGGGCCAGCCCACGCAGCGCCGCGACCGGCTTCCTGCCCGGCCGCCGCATGATGCACTGGCTGGCGGTGATCTCCGCCATGTCCGGGCCGAAACTCTCATCACGCGCATCGTCGGCAAAGCAGCCGACATGGACCGGCGCCAGCGCCGCCAGCGCGCGCAACTCATGATGCGAGCGGATCTTGTCGCCCCGATCGGGCGGCCAGGGAATGCGATGGCTGAGGAAGAGGATCTCTCCCCGATCGGCGGACATCAGCCAAGGCCCCGCGCGATCCACGGCCCAACGAAATCCGCCACCCCTTTGGGCAGCGCCTTCCACAGCGCGACCTTGCGCGCATATTGCGGCGAGAGCGGATTGATGTCGCGCGGCTCGTGGCCCGGCGCCGCGTGGATGTGATAGGCGAGCGGGGTCGGCTCGAAGCCCCAGTTGCGCTTGTAGTTGGCGGTGCCGGTGCCGACCTTGGAGCGGCCGAAATCGAACGTATGGCAGCCGCGCTCGCGGCCGCGCCGCATCAGCGCGAAATAGGCGATCTCGTTGGAGCGCGCCGCGCGGGCGTTGCGGTCGGCGCCGGCCCAGTAGGGCATGACCTTGCCGCCATGATAGAGCGCGGCGACCGCGGTCAGCGGCTCGCCGTCCCTGGAGACCATGACGATTTCGGCATCGTCGCCGAAGGCATCGAGCACCTCCTCGAACATCGCGCGCGGAAAGACCGGCGTGCCGAGATTATGCACCGTGCGGCAATAGAGCGCGTAGAAGGGATCGCGAAGGCTCTGATGGCTGCCGAAGCGGATGTCGAGTTCGTTGGCGAGGCCCTTGCGCACCTCGGCGCGATGCTTGCGCGGGCAGGCCTCCAGTTCGGCCTCGTCGTCCGCCGCAATCGGACGGGTGAAGCCGAGGTAGGAGTCGGACTTGGTGATCCAGCCCGCGCCGGGCGCATCGCCGCCGCGCAGCTCGATCGTCGGGCAGGACCAGGTCTCGGCGAGCCGCACGACCTCTGCCGCCAACCCGCCGGCCACGCGCGCATCATCGGTTAATATGCCGCCGTCGACTGCAAAGCCGGACGACACCAGGGCGCGTCCGAACAACGGGCTGTGAATGCAGTTCAGCGGCAGGAGGCCGGTGATGGCGCCGGCATCATCCCGCGCGACCAGCATATGGGCGCTCTGGCCGTTGCCGCGAGCGACCGCCTTCAGCCAGGCCGGGCGATGAAACGGCGTCGAATCCGGCCGCGCAAGAATCCAGCGTTCGATCTCCGCAACGGTCTGCGGATCGTCAAGATCGGCCTGGGCGATGGAGAAGCCGGCGGACATGATGGGGGACCACTTCAAGCTGCGACCGGGAAGCTGACGGCGCGGGCGCGTTCACCCTCGACCAGGCTGTCGATGCGCGCCCAGCGGAAATCGCCGAGCAGCCGCTCCAGCTTGCCCTGCATGGCGCCGAGATTGGTGTAATGGCGGACCTTGGAGCGCAGCGGCGCCTTGGCGACGCGCGGCTGGCCCGGATCGATCTCCCACGGGTGGAAATACAGGATCGCCGGCCGCTGATCCTGCTGCGTCACCTGCGTCATCGCCCAGTGCGAGAAGCGATAGGGCAGCAGACGGAAGAAGCCCCCCCCCCCGGCCGCCACGATCCGCGAGCCGAGCCGAGCCGTCGTCACCGGCAACTCGACCAGATCGCTGCCCGCCACAGGCAGGAAGGCGAAGCGCGGCGCCTGCGGCCAGCCATAATGATCGTGGACGATCGGCGCGACGCTGCTCGAATAGGTATAGCCCGCCTCGGCGAGCATGTGATGCGCCCAGGGCGTGCGCTGGTCGATCGAGAAGCTCGGCGCGCGATAGCCGGTCACCCTGATGCCGCCCGCCTGCTCCAGCAGATCGCGCGCCTTGGCAAGATCGGCGCGATATTGCTCCGGCGTCATCGCGAACACCCGCTGGTGATCATAGCCGTGGCTGGCAAGTTCATGGCCCCCCTCGACGATCCGGCGGATCAGCTGCGGGAAGCGCTCGGCAACCCAGCCCAAGGTGAAGAAAGTGCCGACCACGCCCGCTTGCGCGAACATGTCCATGACCGCCTGCGTGTTGCGCTCGACACGGCTCTCGCACCCGTCCCAGTCGGCACGATCGATCACACGCTCGAAGGCACCAACCTGAAACCAGTCCTCAATGTCAACTGACAAACCATTGAGCACGGGTCTTTTCCTCAACCAGAACCAGCGGCGAAATGCCTCAGGCGACGCGGCTCGTGAACGGGCCGTTCTTCGAATCGCGCTCCACCCATTCGATGAGCTTGGAGAGGATGCGGCGCAACACTTCGTCCTGCTCGTCGAGGCGCGCCTCCGCGCGGGCCAGGCGGCCCTCCAGCTCGGCGACATGACCGGCATCATCGCTCGGAGTTGCGATTTCCTGCGGCGCCTCGTCGTCGCGCGAGATCGCGGCGTTGAGCGCCTCCACCTCGGCCTGCAGGGCGCGCAGGCGATCGACATCGGCGCGCTCCTCGCGCGCAACGCCTGGCGCCTTCACGGGCGCCGACGCTGCGCCGGTCACGGACTGTACGGGCAGATCGGCGTCGCTCTCCGTCTCCGGGTTGATGTCGCCGCCCAGGTCGGCAACCACCGCCTCGGTAACGCGCTCGTCGATGATGTCGAGCTGGTCGATCGCGCCGAGCAGCAGCACCCGGCTCACCAGCGCGTTCAGGCGGCGCGGCACGCAGCCGCTGGCTTCGGCCAGCAGCGCATAGGCCTCCGGCGTGAAGCGCGGATTGCCGGTCCAGCCGACCACGCGCAGGCGATGCTCGATATAGGGGCCGACTTCCTCGGGCTGCATCGGCTCGAGATGATGGGTCGCGATGATGCGCTGACGCAGCTGCTCCAGCACCTGGCTGCCCGAGATGCGATCGCGGAACTCGGGTTGGCCGAGCAGGAAGATCTGCAGCAGCGACTGGCCGCCGAGTTGGAAGTTGCTGAGCATGCGCAGCTCTTCCAGCGCCGTCGAGCCGAGATTCTGCGCCTCGTCGACGATCAGCAGGGTGCGCCGGCCAGCGCGCGCCTGATGATGCAGGAAGGCCTCGATGCGGCTGAGCACATGCGCCTTCTCGACATGATCGGTGGCGATGCCGAAGGCCTGCGCGGTGAGCCGGAGCATGTCATCGCCCTCGACCTGGGTCGAGACGACCTTGACCGCTGTCAGGCGCTGCGGGTCGATCGTCGCCATCAGGTGGCCGACCAGGGTGGTCTTGCCCGCACCGATGTCGCCGGTGATGACGATGAAGCCTTCGCCCTGCGCCAGGCCATAGCCGAGATAGGACATCGCCTTGCGGTGCGTCGCGCTCTCGAAATAGAATTGCGGATCGGGCGTGAGCTGGAAGGGCCGTCCGGTGAAGCGATAATATTTGTCGTACATCTTCGAAAGTCTCCGGACGATCAGAACTGGTAGCGTAGCCCGATCTGGGCGAGCAATGAAACGAAGGCTTCGTGGCCTTTGCGATCCAGCGAGTCGATGCCAACCGCGCCCGAGAGCTGGAGGCGGCGCATCAGGTTGCGGCGGTAGCTCAGATTGGCACCGATATTGGTCACGTTCCCAACCCCGTTGGCCACGGAGCTAAAGTAGTTCCAATAGGCCATCGCGTCGATGGCCGAATCCGCGCCAAGCTGGCGGTTGAGGCCGGCCGAGGCGAAGTAGTTCTCGTCGGTCTGGCCATCGACCGACGCCAGCACCGAGACACCCCCGGACAGGAACTTGCGCTGGGTATAGCCGGCGCCGAACCAGTAGCCCCACATGTCGCTGCGGTGCGCGAACTGCGCGACCACGCCGCGGCTGCGGAAATTGGCCGCGCTGATGCCGGTCAGCATGTCGTTGATGCAGACGCCGTTGGCGCCGCCGCTGCTGAACGCGCAACCGGTCAGATCACCCGAAAAGGGATTGCGCCCGATCGTGAAATCGGTGCCGAGATTGGCGAGGCCGCCGTTCATCGAGCGGCCGAAGCTGTCGACGCTGTCGAACAGGGCCGCCCCGATGGAGGTGCGCCCGTTCGGCTGCCAGGTCAGCGAGCCGGTATAGCTCATCGAGCCGTAGCGATGGCCGATCCGGGCCTCGGCCTGCAGGCGTGGGCTCGGGCGCCACATCACGCCGGCATCCCAGATCAGGCCATCCTGATCATAAGAGAGGCGGCGCGGCGACGCGGGATCGGTGATGAAGCCGCCATTGCCGTTGACCAGCGGCACGCCATTGGCGTCGCGCAACGCATCCTTGCTGCTGATCTGGATCTTCTCATAGCCCACGCCGCCGACCAGGGCGACTGTGAAGCTGACCGGCACCGTGACGTCCGCGCGGACGAACTTGTCCTCGAAGCGCTGCGAGAGCTGCTTGCTGGTCTCGCGCACATAACCGCCGCCGACCGACCAGCCGAAGGCCAGCGGCCCAGGCTGCATGCCGACCGAGAGATTGATCGTGTTGATCCAGCTGCTGTCGAACGTGCCGGCCGGGCCGACGACGGCGCCGCTGCCATTGTCGACGCGGTTATAGCCGAGGCGATAGGCGCCGGTGACGGTCAGGTCACCGATCGGCGCCGAGAGATTGGGGCCAACATAGAAGCTGTAAGCGTTACTCGTGTTGTTAACCCCCGCGAGCGAATTGTTGCCCCCGGTAAAGCCGTCCGAGCGCACGCGGGTCGCCAGCGCGCCGCCTTCGACGCTCAGCATGTTCGCGACGACATCGGCGCGGGCATTGACGATGCCGCTGATGATGTCGTTGCTGGCCTGACCGCGGTTCCAGGCAAACTCATGCGCATAGCGCACGTCCGCGCCCACGGAGACGCTCTGCGTCTCGATCGACGCGGTGACGCCGGCCGAGACCGTCGTATAGGTCAGCGTGTCGCCATTGCCGCCCTTGAGATCCCAGATCGCGGTCTGGTCGACTTCCAGATAGGGCGAGATTTCGACATGGCGTTTGCCGCTCTGGCTCCCGCGCGTCCGCCGGTCGCGGCGCTCGCCCTGGGATGCGGGCGATGCTTCGCCGCCGCTGCCCTGGCCACTGCTGGACACGCCGGAATCACCGAGTAGGCCCCCGCTCTGGGCACGAAGCGGCACGAACGGCGTGGCAAGAAGCGCCAGCGCCAGCAGGCCGAGCGATGGAAGGGAAGCGGCGCGCATCATGATGCGGTCTTTCCATAATAAGTGCCGAACTGGCGGCCGCTTGACGAGAATTTGACGCCGTTGAGCAGCAGGCGGATGTTCGGGCAGGCACTGATGAGGTTCACCGCGTCGCGCAGGGCCGCCTCGGTGGTCCTGTCGGCACGCACGACGAGCACGGTCTGGCCGACATGGCGGGCGAGCTCCGAGGCGACCGACGCGGCGAGCGCCGGCGGGGAATCGAGGATGACGATGCGGCGCGGATGGCCCGCCACCAGACGATCGAGCACCTGACGCGTGCGTTCGGACGCGACGAACTCCGTATCGTTGGTCACATGACGGCCGGTGGGTAGCACGCTCAGCGAAGGAATATCAGTGCGCAGCACCGCCTGCTCGATCGGCAGATAGGGGTCGACCAGCGCGTCCATGAAGCCTGTGCCTTCCGGCAGGCCCAGCCGCTCGCACACGCCGGGCTTGGCGAAATCGCCATCGACGAGCAGCACGTCCATGTCCTGCTCCGCAGCCAGGCTCATCGCGAGGTTGATCGCGCACCAAGTCTTGCCCTCGTTGGGATGCGCCGAATTGACCAGCACCAGATTGCCGCGATCCTTGGGATGACCTTCCTCGAAAGCGGCCGAGAGTATCCGGCGCTTGACGATGCGAAACTCCTCACTGGTCTCGGTCGCTTCGCTGTCCGGCACGATGATGCCAACCTGCGCAAGCTTCTCCCGGTCGATTGGGTGGCGGATGCCCGACCAGGCGTCGACCTGCGGCACGAAGCTCGTGGGCAACGGCACCACCGGCGCGGGTACGGGCACGATGTCCGGCGTGAACGGCGGAAGCGGCTGTTCGATCGCCGGGATCGGCTCGAACGCGGATGGCATCGGCTCGACCGTGTCGCCGGCGTTGCCGCGCAGGGCGGAGCGGAAATCATAATGGTCCGCAGCGCGCTCGATCAGCGAGCGGGGCTTGCGATGTGCGGATTGACCGGCCATTTTCTTCTTGTCCCCGTTCACGCGCTCATGCCGCGCTGAATGAATTCGACGGCGAGCAGGACCATGCACAGCGCGCCGAGGCCGCCGCTGGCAGCGTAGAACCAGCGGAGCTGGCGCTTGTTCTGGTCCACCCGGTCGGGCGTCTCGACCGCGGAAATTCCGCCGATCACCGGCAGGCCGGTGGCCTTTTCGAGCCGGCCGATCGTCGCATAGGTCGTGCGGACCTGACTGAGACCGAAGGCTGAGCCGATGCCGACCGCGATGCCCGCGACGAGCACGGCGAAGAGCAGCAGCGGCCGGTTCGGCGATGCCGGAATGGTCGAGGCCGACGGCGGATCGATCACGCGGAACTTGAGCGTGCCGCCCTGATTCTGCACGTCGCCGGCGAGGCGGACATCCTCACGATCGCTTAACAGCTTATCATATTGCTGCTTGATCGCGTCATATTCGCGGTTAAGCCGATCCTGATCGGCGGCGAGACCGGGTTCCTGCACCTGCTTCTGCGCCATGCTGTTGAGATCAGCCTGGATCTGCGCCTTGCGCGTCTGCAGGGCGGAGACAGTCGCAGCCCGCTCCGCCTGGATCGACTTGAGCGACATATAGGCCGGATTGGGCGTACGCGTGCCGCCGGCACCGCCGCCACTCACACGGCGCAGCATGTCGATCTGGCGCTTGAGCGCGACGACATCGGGATGGCTATCGGTCCAGCCATTGGCGCGCGCCGTGGCGAGTTGCCCCTCGGCCTGCGCCAACGCGGAGAGCCCTCCGCTGGGCCCCACGGCCGACACGATCTCGGCCGGCGTGCTGGCGAGCTGACCGTTAATACCGGCAAGCGTGCTCTGGGCGGACATGAGCTGCGAGTCGATCTGGCTCATTTCTGTGCGCATCGCGTCGGCACGCGATTCGATCGAGCCGCCGCCCGGAATGGACCCCAGATGCTCCCGCTCGAAATCGCCCCGGCGCTTCTCGGCCGCCTGCAGCTCCTGGCCGCGCGCGGCGATCTGCTGATCGAGGAACTTAAGCGACTGGCCGGTGTCGGCGATGCCGCCGGCCACATTGGCTTCCTGGAAGGCCTTGATGAGACCGCCGGCCGCCTGCGCTGCCATGCGGGCATTCTCCGCCGCGCCCAGCTTCTTGTCCGACCATTTGGCGGTAATCTCGAACAGGCTGTCCTGCATCGAGGCGACGGTGACATTCTGGCGCAGCATGCCGACCCTGGCGCTGACATCCTGATCCGAGACCGCGCCCGCGCCGATGTCCGTATTGCGCACCACGCGCTCCAGCACAGCCGCGCTCGTCATCGTCTGACGGACCTGATCGAGCGCCTTCTGCTGGTCGAGCGGCGTCGCGCTGTTCGGCATGATCGAATCCATCTGCACGAACACGCGGGCGCGTGACTGATAGACGTTGGGGATCAGCGCCACGGCCAGCCAGCCGAGCAGGCACACAGCCCAGGCGACGCCCATCGCCACCCAGCGCCGCTGCCAGATGCCATGCCAGATGATCTGAATTTCTTCGTAGAGATTATTCATGCTTGGTCTGAGCCCCCACGCCCTCTCGTCGCTTAGAACATGCTCTCTGGGATGATGATGACATCACCCGGAGCGAGGCGGACGTTGGCCTTGCTGTCGCCCTTTTTGAGCAGGTCGCCGATGCGGACCTTGAACTCCTTTTGGGTGCCGCTCGCCTTGTCGTAGCGCACCAGGCGCGCGCGGTTACCTGCGGCATATTCGGAGAGGCCACCGACCGCAATCATCGCGTCGAGCAGCGTCATGTTGGCGCGATACGGCAGCGAAGCGGGCTTCTCGGTCGCGCCAACGATACGGATCTGCTGCGAATAAGTGCCCGAGAAATTGTTCACGATCACCGAGACGATCGGATTCTCGATATATTGCGAGAGCTGGATCTTGATGTCGTCGGCGAGCATCGCCGGCGTCTTGCCGACCGCCGGCATGTCCGTGATCAACGGCGTGGTGATGCGCCCGTCGGGGCGGACCTGCACCTTGGCGCCCAGCTCGGGATTGCGCCACACGAAGATGGTGAGCTCGTCGAGCGGACCGATGACATATTGGTCGCCCGGACCTTCGCTCGTGGAGACGAACGCGGCCGGCGGCAGCTGCGGGTCGGTGCCCGCCGTCCCGCTCGAGCAGCCGGAAAGAACCGTGGAAACGGCCATTCCGGCAAGCGAGAGCGCCATGATTGTCCGCGTTGAGCGCATCTTCATTCACCTTCTCTTTGCCACGAAACCCGTTGAAACAACGCGAGCGGCACGCTGTCGGGCCCAGTCGAGCAAGGCCCGGCTATGGCGGAAAAGGGTGAATATTGCGTTAGGGCCAGTCGCTCATCGGCTCCTGCCCGCCCACGACACGCGCATTGCCACCGTTCGGCAGCCTATCACGCGTCTGCGATACGGCTTCGGGTCAAATCCCGGCATGCCCCAGACACTGGGCGGATTTTACAAGTGACTCCCTCGACGCATGATCAGTCTTCTCCCACCAGAATCTCGGTCGCGGGCGCATGGCCCAGAAAGGCGGCCGGGCTCGCGCTCGCGCCATAGGCACCTGCCAGGAAGACCGCGACCAGATCGCCCGGCACGATCGACGGCAGTGCGACGGCATCGCCCAGCCGGTCGAGCGGCGTACAGAGGCAGCCCACCACCGTCACCGGCTGGTCGGTGGCCGGCATGCCGAAGCGATTGGCGAGCGCCAGCGGATAGTTGCGCCGCACCACGGTGCCGAAATTGCCGCTCGCCGCGAGCTGATGATGTAGGCCACCGTCGACCACGGCGAAGCGCTCGCCCTGACTCGTCTTCACGTCCACGACACGCGTGAGATAAACGCCCGCCTCCGCGACGAGATAGCGGCCAAGCTCCAGCGCGAAATCACTGCTCCCGAGGCTGGCGGGACGCCGATCCAGTGCCTCGCCCAGCGCATCGCCGATTGCTTCGAGAGCGATCGGCGCGTCGCCGGGGAAATAAGGCACGCCAAACCCCCCGCCCAGATTGACCAAAGGCGGCGTCTCCCCGACTGCGTCCGAAAGCCGCGCCGCTAGCGCGACCGTCGCTGCCTGCATCTCGATGATCGCCTCGGAATCAAGCGCCTGCGATCCCGCGAAGATGTGCCAGCCGCGCCACTCCGCCCCGGCCGCGATCAGGTGCCTGGCAACGGCAGCCGCCCGATCCGCATCCACGCCGAACGGCTTGGCGCCGCCGCCCATCCGCATGCCGGACCCCTTGAGCTCGAAATCCGGATTGACCCGCACCGCCAGGCGCGGCGGGATGGCCAGCCGGTCGGCGATCGCGAGCGCCCGCTCCGCCTCGCCCACCGATTCCAGATTAAGCGTTGCGCCGGCAAGGAGCGCGGCCTCGATCTCGCGGTCGCGCTTGCCCGGCCCGGCAAAGCTGATCCGATCGCCGGTGACGCCCGCTTCCAGCGCCCGCGCCAGTTCCCCGGCGGAAGCGACATCGAAGCCGTCGACCAACCCTGCCATCAGCGCCAGCAAAGGTGGGAAGGGATTGGCCTTCATCGCATAATGCAGGCCGACGCCTCCCGGCATTACCTCCCGCAGATCGGCCACGCGCCGACGGATCATGCCGGCATCATAGACGAACAGGGGCGTCTCCCCCGCCTCATCCGCCAGAGCAGCCGCGCCGCGCCCGCCGATCAGCAGCATGCCCTCCTCGCTTTCGAAACCGGGCGGGATCGGCCCCATGAGCTTCGTCTTCTGCGCGCTCATGCTGCACCCTCCAGCGCCATGGCGGCAAGCGCGACGCGGTCGACCTTGCCATTGGGATTGCGCGGCAGATCGTTCAGGATATGGATTTCCGCCGGTTGCATGAAGCCGGGCAAAGCATGGCGCAGCGCCGCGCGCAGTCGATCCGGGAGGGCATCCCGGTCGGTCTCGCAAAGCATCGCTTCGCCGCGCACGTAGAGGATGATCGCCTGACCCAGCTTTTCGTCCGGCCTCCCCAGCGCGCTTGCTTCGGCAATTCCCGCCACCGCCAGGGCCGCCTCCTCGATCTCGCTCGGGCTGATCCGGTTGCCGGCGCTCTTGATCATCGCATCGTCCCGGCCGACGAAGCGCAGCAGTCCCTCGCCATCACGCACCACCGTATCGCCCGACCAGACCGCGATGCCGCCATAGATGGACACGGCCGGCGCCGGGCGGAAGCGCTCCGCAGTCCGCTCCGCATCGCGCCAGTAGCCCTGAGCGACCAGCGGCCCGGCATGGACCAGCTCGCCCGGCTCGCCCGCATCGGTCAGCGATCCATCCGGGCGCACCACCAGCACCTCCGCGTCGGGAATCGCGCGACCCATGCTGTCGGGATGCGTGGCAAGCATGTCAGGCGGCAGGTACGTAGAGCGGAACGCCTCGGTTAGGCCATACATGGCGTAGATGTCGACCTGTCGGAATGTCTTCCGCAACCGCGCGATTAGCGGCCGGCTGAGCGCGCCGCCGCTGTTGGTGATGCGCCTGAGGCTCGCCAGCGCCTCTGCCGGCCAGTCCGCTTCGACGAGATGCACCCACAGCGGCGGAACTCCGGCCAGGGTCGTGATCCCATAGGTGCGCGCCACCTTCACCACATCGCGTGCCAGCAGGTAATCGAGCGGTACAACGCAGCCCCCCGCCCACCAGGTCGAGAAGAGCTGGTTCTGACCATAGTCGAAGCTCAGCGGCAGCACCGCGAGCGTCCGGTCATCGTCGCCAAGCTTGAGGTAGGACGCAACCGAGCGCGCACCGATCATGAGATTGGCATGGCTGAGCATCACACCTTTCGGCCGCCCGGTCGACCCGGAGGTGTAAAGGATCTCGGCCAGAGCGTCGGGATCGGCACCGCTCGGCGGCAGACCCGGTAGCGCCGCATCGGCCATGATCGCGTCGATCGCGCTTTCCTCGACCAACGCGACACCCATCGGCACGTCGCCCGGCTCCAGCGTCGCGAGCCGGGGCGCGACCGAGATCAGCATCGCGGCACCGCTGTCCGCCAGGATATGCGTGACCTGCGCGCGCTTGAGCAGTGGATTGACCGGCACATAGACGAGGCCCGCCCGCGTCACGGCCAGCGGCAGGATCGCGGCAGCAATGCCCTTGGGCAGCCAGGCTGCGATCCTGTCGCCCGGCGCGAGCCCTCGCTCCGCCAGCCATAGCGCGAGCCGGCCCGTCATCTGCTCCATGCGGGCATAGCCGACCGCGCCGAACTTGCCGGCCAGCGCAATCGCGTGGGGTTCCCCGAATGTCGGCAGATGGTCGAGCGGTTGGATCATCGCCGCGCATTAACATGATCGATGGACTTTATGCGATAGAGAGAGCGGCGAGAGCCATGGCGACCGAGATCCAGCTACGCTGTTACAACAGCTTCGCGCAGCTGCGCGCCGATGCCGCTGGCCGGCTCGATGGCGGCGCGCAGCCCGGCCCCTTCGATCGGCTGGACTGGTTCGAGGCGCTGCACGCCCGCGCTTTTGAGGGAGAATACCCGCTCGTCCTGCAAGCGAGCCGGGGCGATGCCTATGCCTGGCTGTTCCTCACCGGCCCCACGGGCGGCCCGTTGCGCGGCATCGCCAACTGGTACAGCTTCGTCTTTCGCCCGCAATTCGCCAGTGCGGCCGACGGGGCAACACGCCTCGCCCTGCTGACCGCCATCGCGCGAGACTTGCGCGGCAGGAGCGTGCAACTGCGCTTCCATCCGATCATCGACGACACCCCTGCTGACGACGCGCTACTCACCAATGCCTTCGAAGCGGCGGGCTGGCGCGTCATCTCGCGCGTCATGGCCAGGAAGCGCCTGCTTCATCTCCCGCCCGACGCCTGCTTCGAGGACTATTGGGGGCAGCGGCCCGGCGCGCTGCGCTCCACCTTCAAGCGCAAGGCTCATCGTCATCCGCTCGACATCGCGATCCACGGCAGCATCGACGACCAAAGCTGGGCGGCGCTGGAGGCGTTATTCGGCGCGAGTTGGAAGCCGGAGGGGGACGATTTCGCCTTTCTGCGCACCTTTGCCGAGTCCGAAGCGGTGGCCGGGCGCCTGCGCCTGGGCCTGGGACGGTTGGACGGGCAACCCGCCGCGGTCGAGCTGTGGACTATCGAACAAGGCCGCGCCTATATTCACAAGCTCGCCTTCGACGAGCGGTTCGCCCATGCCTCACCCGGCACACAGCTTAGCCACGCCATGTTCCGTAACGCCATCGATGTCGACAAAGTGAGGCTCATCGACTTCGGCACCGGCGACAATGATTACAAAGCCAACTGGATGCCCGCGGCGGTGCCGATGCGCCAGGTCGACGCCTTCGACCTGCGCCACCCGGCGAGCTGGCGGCCGGCCTTCGCGGCCTGGCTTTCCGCGCTGTCTCAGCCGGGCGGCGAAGGCACCCATATCGAGAGCAAGGCCAGCGGCGGACGGCGAGCGGCGCTGGACCTGGCCGTGCGCGGCAAGGCCTGAGGCTTTTCAAACCGGCCCGAACCCGCTAGGCGCACGCGCCATGCGCTCCCATTCTCCGCACGACAAATCCTCGCACGATCGCGCCGCCGACGAGGCCCTGCGCCAGTCACTGATCGAGACGCTCGCGCTCGACGCCGGACGCGTCGCGGCGTTCGAGGCCGATACGGCTTTGTTCGGCGCCTTGCCCGAACTTGATTCCATGGCCGTTGCAACGCTCCTGACCGACCTCGAAGACCGTCTCGGCATCATCATCGACGATGACGATCTCGATGCCGAAGCCTTTGAGACGTTCGGCCGCCTCCAAGCCTTCCTCACGCGCAAGCTCGACGCCCAGCGCACCTAAGCCGCTGGAACCGGCAATTCTTTGCAGTGCAATTATTGCATCTGCACGGACGTCCTTTGCGTTTGCCCGTTATGCCGCATTGCAACAAAGTCGACCTGCCAGAACAAAACAGGATGCTGAACAAGGCTCTTTCGTAGCAATACAAGGAGATTGTTCGTGAACAGATTCACTTTCTCAGCCGCTCTTCTCGCCTTTTCTCTGACGTCGCCGGGTCATGCCAAAGAGCAGCCGATGACCTTCAGCCACGATGGCGTGAAATACACCTACACCGTCCGCAACATTTCGGAGGACCGCCGCATCATCAGCGGAACGGCCACGCCGGGCACCGATTTTCGCCTTGATGTCGCCAAGGGTCTCGTGACCGGTTATGCCAACGGCTCGGTCGTCTCGTTCCGTTTGAAGGACGTGAAGGTCAAGACGGCGTCCGCCAGCCCCGCTTCGCTGGTCGTCGCGGCACGCTAAGCGACAGATTTGCGAGCGGCCGGCGCGGGATCCCTCGCGCCGGCCGTTTTCGTGTCAGGCGTGTACCATGGCCTCGAAATCCGCCTCGGCCAGGAAGCGCTCGGCATCCAGGGCAGCCATGCAGCCCATGCCGGCCGCCGTGACGGCCTGACGATAGATTTTATCGGTCACGTCGCCCGCGGCGAACACGCCGGGGATGCTGGTCCGGCTCGTGCCCTTCTCGACCACCAGATAACCCTCGTCGAGCGGCAGCTTGTCGACGAACAACTCGGTCGCCGGCTTGTGACCGATCGCGACGAAAGCGCCATCGGCGCTGATATGGCTCTTTTCGCCAGTCACGGTATCGATCAGATCGAGGCCGACCAGCCCTTCCGGATTGCCGCCGCCGACGAAGGTCTCGACCGCCTTGTTCCACAGTATCTTGATATTGGGGTGCGCGAACAGGCGATCCTGCAGGATCTTCTCGGCGCGGAAACTGTCGCGGCGGTGGATGATGGTGATGTCGTGGCTGTGATTGGTGAGGTAAAGCGCCTCCTCGACCGCGGTGTTGCCGCCGCCGATCACGACCACCTTCTTGCCGCGATAGAAGAAGCCGTCGCAGGTCGCACAGGCGGAGACGCCCTTGCCCTGCAGCAGATGCTCGCTCTCGAGGCCGAGCCACTTGGCCTGCGCGCCGGTCGCGATGACCAGCGTGTCGCCGAAATATCGATTGCCGCCATCGCCAGTCAGCTTGAACGGGCGTTCGGAGAGATCGATGTCGATGATATGGTCGTACATCATCTGCGCGCCGACATGCTCGGCCTGCGCCTGCATCTCCTCCATCAGCCAGGGACCCTGAATGACATCGCGAAAGCCCGGATAATTCTCGACATCGGTGGTGATGGTCAGCTGGCCGCCGGGCTGGATGCCCTGCACGACGATCGGCGCCATGCCCGCGCGCGCCGCATAGATGGCGGCCGACAGACCGGCCGGGCCGGAGCCGAGGATGATCATGCGGGAACTGTGGGTGGCGGGCATGGGCAGGTCTTTCGTCTGGAATGGTTTCGCGCAGCAGATCGGCGCACAGATCAGCACTTAGGCGGCCATGGGTGCAAAGCAAGGCCGGGGAAGGGCGTCAAGGCCCGAGATTATATTGGCTCGGCAGAAGCGCGCATTGGCTGGCCGATGCCGGTGCCGATCGGCGGCCGGCGCCCCGAAAGGTCACACAAAGGTCACACTATCGCGGCGCCTTTCCGGCACCGGTCGTTGGGCATCGTCGCCCTGCCGCTTGCGGAGAGGGTCAGGGCGGATCGCGCTTCAGCGCTGATCGAGAGAATCGATCAAGGTCGCGTAATTTCCGTGCGAAGTTCACAATGGTCACGGGGAAAATAAAAAATTTCGCGCCGATGCGGTGAGGCCCGCAAGGGACTGATCGAGAAAAACGATTTTCAAGCTGAGAAAGAGCCCGCGCTCAACCGGCGCGAGATGCCGGGCGGATGCGAGTCCGGGATGCTGGCATGATTGCAGGGCCGTAGGACACCGAAATCGTCTGGCGCTTTTGCGCGGCTCAGAGAGTTTCGAACGGCGGCCATTAACGAACCCATGCCGGCAAACGGACTGTCGGACACGACGGCGGACATTGATTTGCCGCCACCCCGGACTTGATCCGGAGTCCAGCTTTTCCTGTGCGATATCGAAGCATGCCCAGAAGGTACGAAAAAGAACAGCGGGACCCCGGGTCGAGCCCGGGGTGACGTCGGTGGGAGCGGCAGTGTCTGCCCACCACCCCAATCTCGCCATTTGAGTGCCACTCGCAGCCGCCCGAGGGCTGACACTACCCGCGTACCATGCTTGCGAATGCCTCCATAACCTCCGCCACAATCATGAGGCCTTGGCGGATATTGTGTTCCGCATTTGCAGAAACGACGAGAAACGCGCGGCCTGCTCAGTCGATCATCGACGGCAGGCTCTCGAAGCCATGCGACAGCGCCGCACCCCATGCCTGAGAAATTTTCGAGAATTCAGGGTCATGTGCCTCGATCCTGCGACGCAGGCTGAACTTATACTCGTCACGCGGGATGATGCTGAGGTCGAGCGGCATGCCGACTGTCAGGTTGGAGCGCAGGGTCGAATCCATCGAGACGCAGACCGCCTTGGCGGCGTCCGAAAGCGACGTCGTCGGCTTGATCATGCGATCGAGGATCGGCTTGCCATATTTATGCTCGCCGATCTGGAAGAAGGGCGTGTCGGCGGTGGCCTCGATAAAATTGCCTTCGGAATAAACGAGGTAGAGGCGAAGTTTGCCACCTTTTCTCTGGCCAGCGACGAGGATGTTGGCGAACAGCGACACGTCGCCCGCCGCCATGCCGGCCCGCATCTCCTGCCGTACCGTCTTCATCGCCTCACCGACCAGATGCGCCGCGCGATGCAGCGATGCGCAATTGAGGATCGTCTCGATCTCGGGATTCTCGACCGAATCCTTGAGCGCGCGGGAGATCTTGGCTTTCACTTCCTGCGTGATCGAGAGATTGCCCGAGCAAAGCAGCGCAATCGCCCGCTCATCCGGTTTCTCATAGGTGAAGGTCTTGCGGAACATGCCGATATTGTCGAGCCCGGCATTGGTCCTGGTGTCGGAGAGCATCACGAGGCCAGCCTCGACCCGCAACGCCACGCAATAGGTCATGATTTACCCCTTCGTCGGCTCACCCTCGACGGTCGCCCCCGCGACTCACTGCTGCGTCTGCGCCTGTGATGTGCCGTCTAACGGAAGCGCTTCGATCTGAACATCATGAGACAGTTGGGTTTCTGCACCCAGCAGCATCACCCCGCGAATTGGCGCGGCATCTGCGGCATCGAGGCCACAGGCCAACCGCACATGCCCATCCATGGGACAGCGGCCCAGCGTGCAGTCGAAGCCGATCCACCCCAGCCCGTCGACGAATGCCTCCGCCCAGGCATGGCCCTGATGCTCGTCGTCCGGCCGCTCGGGATCCTGGAGATAGCCGGTGACATAGCGCGCCGGGATGCCGAGGCTGCGCGCCGCCGCGATGAAGATCTGGCTCTGATCCTGGCAGACGCCTGCTTTCAGCGCGAAGGCGTCGGCAGCGGTCGTCTCCATGCTGGTGACACCGGCCCGGTAAACGATCTCGTCGTGAACCAGATCCTTGAGCAGATGCAGGCTGGCGAGCGGCCCGTTCGGGCTGCGGGCGCGCTCGGCGAACGCGCCGATCGCCTCGTCCGCTTCCGCCAGCGGCGTGTGTCGCAGGAACAGGGCGGGTCGCGGCGCGCCGTCGGTGGGGCGCAGGATGCCCGCCGCGTCGACCGTGCGCACATCGCCCTCGGCCACGATCGTCACCGCCTCGATCCGTGAACCGGCCCGCCAGACGGCCTCGGCATCGCCATAGCCATTGAGGATCCAGCGCTCGACCGGCTTGCCGTTGACGCTGACCGACCAGCGCTCGACGGTCTGTGCGTTGCTGCTTGCCGGTTTCAGGCGCAACCGCATGACGACGCCGCCGGCCGGCTCGGCATAGTCATAGCGCGTTTCATGCCGGATGCTGATCCGCATTGCCTTATCACCCCCTTCGCGTCAGCCGAAGTGATAGGCTTCGGCGATTTCGACGCCAAGCGCATTGCATTGCGCAAGTTTGCCCTGGATCGTCTCGTGCAGCCCCTTTCGGAAGATATCGCCGCTGTCCGCGCCGGAGAGCGTCTCGACCATTTCCTCGCTGCGCAGGTTGGCAGGCGTGCGCTGGCCGTGCCAGTGCGCCAGCCGCTGCAGGCGATAGGCGAGCTGATCGAAGCAATACAGCACGCTGCGCGGGAATTGCCGATTGAGCATGATGAAATCGGTGATCTGCGCGGGCGTGTAGGAGCCGCCATAGACATGATGATAGGCGCGGCTGCCGGAGAGCGCGTGGAGTACCGAGGTCCATTGATAATGGTCGCGATGCCCGCCGATCACCTCGGTCTCGGGCAACAGCACATAATATTTGACGTCAAGCAGCCGCAGGGTCATCTGCGCCCGCTCCAGTGCGCCGCCGGTGCGCAGGAAATCATGGCCCTCGTTGCGCAGATGGCCGCTCTCGGTCGCGCCGCGGAACATCATCGCGCGATTCTTCACCCAGTCGACCAGCTCGGCGAAATCGCGCCGCGCTTCCACCACGCCATAGGTCTCGAGCTTGCGCCAGCCCTCGTTGAGCGATTCCCACATCTCCTGCGTGAGCGCGGTGCGCACCGACTTGCCGTTCTGCCGGGCCATGGCGAGGCAGGAGCGGATCGAGGAGGGATTGTCGGGATTGAGGATGAGATGCTCGACCACGTCCGCCTCGCGGATCACGGCGTCCTTGCCGAACACCTCCTCGCAGTCCGTCACCTGCGCGACCGATCGCCACTCGTCGCGCATGGTCGCGCCGGGCAGGATCGCCATGCGCTGGCCCATGGTGAGCAGCCGCGCGGTGGATTCGGCCCGCTCCATGTAGCGCGCCATCCAGAAGAGATTTTCCGCCGTGCGGCTCAGCATGGGCGCGCTCCCCTCATCGCAGCACCCCTCATCGCAACACCCATGTATCCTTGACGCCGCCGCCCTGGCTGGAATTGACCACCAGCGACCCCTCGGTCAGCGCCACGCGGGTCAGACCACCCGGCACCAGACGAATATCCTTCCCCACCAGGCAATAAGGCCGGAAGTCGACATGGCGCTGGACGAGCCCCGAAGGGCCGAGCGTCGGCGAGGTCGAGAGATCCAGCGTCGGCTGCGCGATGAACTCGGCGGGATTGGCGCGGATGCGCGCGGCATAGGTCTCGATCTCGGCCTTGCTCGCCTGCGTGCCGATCAGCATGCCGTAGCCGCCCGAGCCATGGACTTCCTTCACGACCAGCTCGGCGAGGCGCTCCATGACATAGGCATAGTCGTCCGGCTTGCCGCATTGATAGGTCGGCACGTTCTGCAGGATCGCCGTTTCGCCCAGATAGAAGCGGATCATCTCGGGCACATAGACATAGACGGCCTTGTCGTCGGCAATGCCCGCGCCCGGCGCCGAGCAGAGCGTCACGCCGCCGCCGCGATAGGCATTGAAGAGGCCCGGCACGCCCAGCATCGAATCCGGCCGGAAGGCGAGCGGATCGAGGAAATCATCGTCGATCCGCCGATAGATGACATCCACGCGCTTCGGCCCGGAGGTGGTCTGCATATAGACGAGGCCCTCGTCGACGACGAGATCGGCCGGCTCGACCAGCTCGACGCCCATCAGGTCGGCGAGATAGCTATGCTCGTAATAAGCGCTGTTGAATGAGCCCGGCGTCAGCACCACCACCGTGGGCACGCCGTCGCAGGCCGGCGGTGCCACTTCCTGCAGCGTGCGCAGCAACTGGCTCGGATAGTTGTCCACCGGCGCCACCCGTTCGCGCACGAACAGCTCGGGGAACATCCGCGTCATGATCTCGCGATTTTCGAGCATGTAGGAGACGCCCGAGGGGGTGCGGCAATTGTCCTCCAGCACCATGAAGTCGCTGAGGCCCGTGCGCACGATGTCGATGCCGACGATATGACTGTAGACGCGCCCGGGCGGCGTGAAACCGGCCATCTCGGGTTTGTATGCCTTGTTCTGATAGACGATGTCGGCCGGCACGATCCCGGCCCGGATGATCTCGCCGCGATGATAGATATCGAGCAGGAAGGCGTTGAGCGCGGCGGCACGCTGGCGGATGCCCGCCTCCAGCCGCGACCATTCCAGCGCCGTGAAGATGCGCGGCAGCAGATCGAAGGGAATGAGCCGCTCCGGGTCGCCGCCCTCGCCATAGACCGCGAACGTGATGCCGATCCGCCGGAAGATCGCCTCGGCCTCGCCGAGCCGGCGGTGGAGCCCTTCTATGCCGGTTTCCTCAACCCATTGCTGAACGACCGCGTAGCAATCGCGTATCTCGTTCCTCTCGCCCAGCATCTCGGAGAAGGTCATAGGGTTGCGCGTTTCTCGGCCTCATTGTGCATTGCAACATACTGTCGCAGCCAAAAGCAAAATCAAGCGCTAAATCGAACGTTCCCATCCCGCATAAATAGATTTCACGCCTTTGGTCGATTGTTGCTGGACGCGGAGGCTTTTTGCGGGCATTTTCCGCGCCAATGTTGGACAAGAGGCTCATTGCTCGCCTTACGCGACTTACGCGCCCTTAGGCGCGAACATGCGGTTGCCGCAGGCGGCACCATGCGCCTAAGGGCCCTTCCAAAGCTAAAGAGTCGAAACCTAAACCGGGCAAAGTCGGCGTAGCCTGACCGCCGCTTTCCGCTGAACGACGAAATGCAGACCCATGATGCTGAGCGATCCTTCCCGCAAATACCGCCCCTTCCCGCAGGTCGACCTGCCGGACCGGCAATGGCCGAGCCGCACGATCACGCACGCGCCGCGCTGGCTCTCCACCGACATGCGCGACGGCAATCAGGCGCTGATCGACCCGATGGACACCGAGAAGAAGACCCGCTTCTTCGAGATGCTCTGCCGCATCGGCCTCAAGGAAATCGAGGTCGGCTTCCCCGCAGCGGGTGCCACCGAATTCGATTTCATCTCCGGCCTCGTGCAGTCCGGCCGCATTCCGGACGATGTGATCGTCCAGGTGCTCACGCAGGCCCGGCGCGATCTCATCGAGCGCAGCTTCGAGAGCCTGCGCGGCGCACCCAGGGCGATCGTGCACGTCTATAATGCCGTCTCGCCGGCCTGGCGTCGCATCGTGTTCGGCATGGACCGGCCGCAAATCAAGCAGATCGCGATCGACGCGGCCAAGATCATCCGCGACGAGGCAGCGAAGCAGCCGAACACCGACTGGCACTTCGAATATAGCCCCGAGACTTTTTCGACCGCCGAGCTCGATTTCAGCGTCGAGTGCTGCGAAGCGGTGATGGACATTCTCCAGCCGACGCCGGAGAAGCCGATCATCTTCAATCTGCCGGCGACGGTCGAGGCAGCGACCCCCAATATCTACGCCGACCAGATCGAATGGTTCGGCCGCCATATCCGCAACCGCGACTCGGTGGTCATCTCGCTCCATACGCATAACGACCGCGGCACCGGCGTCGCGGCGTCGGAACTCGGCCTGATGGCTGGTGGCGACCGCGTCGAGGGCTGCCTGTTCGGCAATGGCGAGCGCACCGGCAACGTCGACCTGGTGACGCTGGGCCTCAATCTCTACACGCAGGGCGTGGCGCCGGGCCTCGACTTCTCGAACCTGGAAGAGATCGTCCAGACCGTCACCTACTGCAACCAGCTCCCCGTCCACCCACGCCACCCTTATGCGGGCGAACTGGTGTTCACGGCCTTCTCCGGCAGCCATCAGGACGCGATCAAGAAGGGCTTCGCCGCGCAGGAATCGCGCAACGACGAACTCTGGGACGTGCCCTATCTGCCGATCGACCCAGCCGACATCGGCTGCTCCTACGAGGCGGTGATCCGCGTCAATTCGCAGTCCGGCAAGGGAGGCGTCGCCTGGGTGCTGCAGCAGGACAAGGGCCTCAAGCTCCCCAAGCGCATGCAGGCGGATTTCTCCAAGGTCGTCCAGGAGCTGGCCGACGCGAGCAGCCGCGAGTTGCACGCCAGCGATATCTGGGATGCGTTCGAAGGCCATTACTGCCTGAGCGATGGCCAGTCCTACAAACTGGTCGATTATTTCGAAAGCGGTCCGGCGGGCAATCGCGTCTTCACCGGCAAGATCTCGCACAATGGTGAAGAGCGCAGCATTTCCGGGCGCGGCAACGGCCTCATCTCCAGCGTCCTCCATGCGCTGCGGGAGGAGCTGGGCATCGGCATCGACGTGATCGACTATAGCGAGCATGCCATCGGCATTGGCGGCGATGTCCGCGCCGCCGCCTATGTCGAGTGCAAGACGGACGATGGGCGCACGATCTTCGGCGTCGGTCTTGATGAGGACATCGCGACCGCCTCAGTGCAAGCGGTGCTCTCGGTGGCCAATGGGCTGGAGCGCAGGAACACGACGGCGGCGAAGGCGGCCTAGTTCTTTAAAGCCTCTCCCCTTCAAGGGAGGGCGCAACAGGTCGGTCATGCCCCCGGCATGACCTAAACAGCGCGGGGCGCTGTTTACCGGATGCGAGGTGGGTGTCGCGACGTTGCAACCCCCACCCCAACCCCTCCCCTGAAGGGGAGGGGGCGAGAGAAGTTCACCCGCCAAACTGAACGCCGATCCAGAAGGTCTGCGGCGTTCCCAGATCCACGCTGGTGCCGACCTTGCGCGTCAGCACCGTCACGTCGAACAGATTCTCGACGCGGCCGACCAGCGCCACCTTCTTGCCCAGCGGCACGCGCGCATAGCCGTCCACGGTCGTCGCGCCCGGCATCTTGTCGATCTGCAAGTCATCCTCATATTGCGGCCCGACATAGCGCGCCGTGATCGCGAGCCGCGAATCGGCCGGCCCGTGCCAACCCAAGGTCGCGCTGGCGCTGTGGCGGGGACTTTGCGCCGGCTGCTTGCCATCGAGCTGCGCTCCTGCCCCACTCGCCTCGACCTTGCTGTCGTTGGACGCATAGGAGCCGGACAGTTCGAAGTGGCCGAGGTCGACCGACCCGGAAAGTTCGACGCCCTTGGCGAGGATCGCGTCGACATTGCGGCGCTGGCGCAGATTGGTACCGATCGTGACGTTGGCGATGGCATCGCCGAGCCGGTTGTAGAAAGCGGTCGCTGAGAAATGGACACCGGGCAGCGGAGTCAGGTCGACGCCCGCTTCCGCGCCTTTGAGCCGCTCCGGCGCCAGATTGCCATTGGCCTGCGTCATCACCGGGAAGACCTGAAAGCCGCGATACAGCTCGTTGATCGTCGGCAGGCGAAAGCTGGTATAGCCCGCCGCACGCAGGGCGATCGCGTCCGAGGCATGCCAGAGCAGGCCGCCGCGGAAGCTGGTCTCCCAGCCGTCGCGCTTGGGGAAGACCGTGTTCGAGGTGATCGCGTTGGTCGTGCCGTTGCGCTCGGTGAAGCGGCCGTGGGTGATGGTCCAGTAATCGGCCCGCGCTCCGCCGGTCAGGACGATGGACCCCAGACTCCAGTCATCCTCGACATAGAGCCCGCTCACCACCTGCCGCCCGGTCGCGTCGCGTCGCGCCGTGGTGGCGCCCGTGGTCGCGTTGAGCGCATCCTCGTACATGTCCGCCGTCGCGAAGCGGCTGTCGACGCCGATGCGCAACAGATGGTCGCCGCCCACCGGCGGGCGCAGCTCGATCTTGCCGCCAAGCCCGGTCGAGGGCGTGTTGCGCTGGTTGAGCGTGGGTTTGAAGCTGGTCGCGCTGATCACGACATTGTTGAAATTGCGCAGCTGGACATAGGCCAGCGCCTCGACCTTCCAGTCGCCGCGCGAGAGGAAGCGCAGGCTGGCATCCTGTCCTTCCTGGCCATTGTCGGCGCCGGCGAAGCGCAAGGTGCGCTCGTCCTGGAACAAGGCGACGCGCGTCTGGATCTCGCCCGCATCGCCCACTGGCGCGACACCCTGCAGCGTCGTCGACCAGCTCTTGTAGCGCGCCCGCACGTCTGCCGGGCCGCGCTGCGCGGTCGGCGTGGTCCAGAAGCCATCACCGCGCGCGAAGCTGCCCGAGAGCGAGACATAACCCGCGCCGAGATCAGGTGAGACCGAGCCGTTCAACTGAACGGCATTGTCCGAGCCATAGAAGGCGCTGGCGCTGAATGGCGGCAACTGGGCGCGATCCGCCGTGAACAGCTCGATCGTGCCCGCCACCGTGCCCGATCCGAACGCCCCTGCCCCACCGCCGCGCGTGATCCGCGCCGCGCCGATCGTGTCGAGCGGGAGGGTGCTGAACGGGATCGAGCCGAAGAAGGGATCGGCGAGCGGCACGCCATCGAGCAGCACGAGCGCGCGGCTCGTCGCATTGCCGCCGAGCGCGCGCAGGGTGACCCCCTGCGACGAGGGATTGGCCGAGCGGCTGTCCGACCGGCGGAACTGCTGGAAGCCCGCGACATCGTCGAGCGCATTCTCGACCGTGCCCGACGCATCCTCGCTCAGCCGGTCCTTCCGGATCGTCACCGAGCCATAGGCCGGCGTGCCCGGCGGCAGCTCCAGCCCCCGGCCCAGCACGATGATGTCGCCGGGCTGCGCGGCCTCCTGCGCATGCAACGGTGGCGTTGCGAGGACGGCGGCGCCGAGCAGGAGGGCGATGTGGGGCGAGCGGCCGAGGATCAGGCCAGGGGAGCGCGGGGTCATGCCCGGCCCATGCCGCAAGGGTTGCGGATTGGCAACGGTCGCGGTGTTAACCGCTTATCCTTTTGACATGCCATCTGGTTTAACCGATGATTGATCAAAGGGTGATGGAGATGGATCAGGTAAACCTAGAAGGGCTTTCGTCGGTTCTCGACCTTGCGGAGGTCGATCGGGAGCGGCGCGTTGATACCTGGATGGGTGCCGCCACCACCATCTTCCCCGGCCTGGCGCTCAAGGGCCTCGCGCCCAATCCCAGCATCGGATCGATCCAGCACAGCCGCATGGGGCCGGGCTCGCTCTTCGCCATCGCCTCGGCGCCGATCGAGGTCAGCTATGTGCCGCGCGGCGTGGCGGAAGCCAGCCAGTTTCTCACCCTGATGCTGCAGGCCGAGGGCACGACCATCGCCCACCAGCGCCAGCGCAATTGCGAACTCAATCGCGGCGACATCTGCTTCATCGACGAGCGCCATCCGTTCCGCCTCGTCGGCGTGGATTGCAGCCAGCTCCTGCTGCTGCGCATGCCGCGCACACTGGTGATGAGCCGCTTCCCCGAGATGGAGCATCTCGTCGCCACGCTGATGCCGGGGCGCGATCCGGGCACCAGCCTGCTGGCCCACACGCTCCTGCAACTCCTCCATGTCGCCAATGACCTGCGCGAGGCGCAGCAGCATGCGGCGATGAATGCCATCGTCCATCTGCTCGGCGCGACCTCCGGCCTCGCGGTCGAGTTGGAGAACATGCCCTGGCGCGTGCAGAAGGCGCTCGACTATATCGAGCTCAACCTGCCGATTCCCGGCCTAACTGCGGAGCAGGTCGCCCAGGCCCAGCATATCAGCCGGCGCCGGCTCGACCAGCTGATGCGTGATGCGCTCGGCCTGTCGATCACCGGTCATATCTGGAGCCGCCGCCTGCAGCGCGCCGCCGACGACCTGCGCGACCAGCGCTGGGCCGGCGCCTCCATCTCGCAGGTCGCCTTCGCCAACGGCTTCGAGGATCCCGCTCACTTCGCTCGCGCGTTCAAGCGCCGCTTCGAGGCGACGCCGGGCCAATGGCGCGCGATGGCGCGTACGCTGACGCATTGAGCCCCTCCTCCCCCCTCCCGCTTGCGGGAGGGGGACCAAGGTCATTTCCCGTGACTCAGGGTCCACACATAGGCCGCGACCGCCTGCACATCGGCGTCGCTCAGATCCGCGCCACCCTTGGCCGGCATACCGCTCGGATATTGCTTGGGCGTCGTCACGCCCTCGCCGATCACATGCGCGATCGAGACGACCGAGCCGTCCGCCCACAGCCATTTCTCGCCGGTGAGCGCCGGGCCGATCGTCGAGCCCTTGCCATTCTCGCCATGGCAGCCCTGGCAAGTGCCGCCCCGCTCCAGTCCGCTATAGATGCGGCTGCCGAGCGCGACCTGATCGGCGGTGAAGCCCGGCGGCAGCGGGGTCGGTCCGGTGGCCGCCGCGGCCTGCTCGTAGATGACCGCCTTGGCATCGGTCAGCGCGGCGTTGGCCGGGCCCTTGTAACTGATCTTCCAGATCCGGCCCGCAACGTCATCAGAGACATAGAGCGCGCCGTCCGGCCCGACGGCAATGCCGGTCGGACGATGCGTCGCGCCGCCCGTCGCCTTGCCCGGTCCGGTGACGCCGTCCGCGAACAGGATCGCCGGCGCGCTCGCCTTGCCGTTGACGAGCGGCTGGAACGTGACGCGGAAGCCCTCCTGCGGCAGCGGCGCGCGGTTCCATGATCCGTGGAACGAGATGAAGACACCGCCCTTATAGGCTGACGGGAACTGGCCACCGGCATAATAAGCCAGGCCCGTCGGCGCGAAATGCGCCCCGAAGGCTGCGACCGGCGGCTTGGCCGAGGCGCAGCGGCCGATGCTCGTGCCGCCGTCGCCGCCATATTCGGGCGCCAGCACCAGCTTCTTCTGCAAGCCGTCATAATAGCAATAAGGCCAGCCGAAATTGTCGCCCTTGTTGACCTGGAGCAGCTCCTCAGCTGGCAGTTCGGCACCCTGCCGATTGTCGTAGAGCGCGGGCCAGCTCTGCGCCAGCTGATCGCGGCCATGCTGCACGGCGAACAGCCGCCCGGCGCTGTCGAAGGTCAGCCCGCCGGTGTTACGGATGCCAGATGCATAGCGCTCCTTCGCCGAGAAATGCTGGCCCGCCTTGGTCGCGCTGTACATCCAGATGCCTGCGCGCGTTTCCAGCTCCTCGCACGGGTCCTTGCCCAGCGATCCGGGCTGGCGATTGGCCTTCTCGCAGACGTTGGAGGGCGAACCGCTGTTGATGAAGAGATTGCCGGCCTTGTCGATAAGGATCGGCTTCATCATGTGATCGCCGCTCATCGGCAGTCCGTCGAGGATGACAGTGGGTGTGCCACTCGGCACGCGCTCGCCCGGCTTCAGCGTGTAGCGCACGATCTTGTCGTCGACCTCGGCATAAAGGCCGTCCTTCCAGATCGTGATGCCGGTGCCGCCGCCCATCCCGTCCGCGCGCGGCAGGGAGCCGAAGCGATCGACCTGCTCCGCCTTGCCGTCGCCATCCTTGTCGCGCAGGGCGACAAGAAAGCCACCGGCCGCCGGAGGCGTGCGGAAATACTGGCTCATCCAGGTGTTGACGTAGAGCGTGCCATCCGCCGCCACGACCATCTGACGCGCATGGCCGACATTGTCGGCGAAGATCGTCGCGCAGAAGCCCGGCGGCAGGCTGAGGCCGCCATCATTGCTGCAGGTCGCATTGTCTGCGGCCTTCGCGGTGCCGCCCGCGAACGGCTGGGCGACCATGAGCGCGGTGCCGGCCAGGACGGCGGCGCCACCGAGAGCGAGCAGGGAGACGGGCTTGGCCATGATCTGTCCTTCCGGGGGGTCAGGGATGCACTTGCAGGGAGGCCGGCACCGCGGCCGGTTCCAGCTTGAATGGGGGCGGCGTCCGGCCACGTTTGGCAGGGTCGAAGAAATAGCCGAACTCGGCCTGCACGTACCAGATCGCGCCCTCATAGAGATCGGCGCCGGTCGGCCCCGAGAGCCCGTCCTTCACCACCGCTACCTGCGCCTTGTCGCCCGAGACGGTGACGATCGTCACCCTGCCCTTTGATTCCGCCTGGACGAACCGCATGCCGCCGATCGCGCGCAGCCCGTCGGGCGTGGCGAGCGGCTGCGAGGGCTGCAGCACGGTGGTCTTGCCTGCCGAGCCGTCGGGGCGGATCTCCACCCGCGCTATCACATTGGTCTGCCAGTTGTTGACGTAGAGCTGCCCGTCGCCGCCCAGCGCGATCCCGTCCAGGCCGATGCCCTTGTCGTTCGCATAGGCGACATCATGATGCCAGTCCTCCAGCATTCCCGCGCCCTTGCGCAGGCGCAGAATATGCGAGTTGTTGGTGTCAGTGACGTAGAGCGTCCCGTCGGGCGCGACCGCCATGTCGTTGCACATCGGATTGGCGCCCGGCAGCGCGAAGCTGAAGCGCCCCTTGCCGGTCCTGAGATCGAAACCCTTGAGGGTGCTTTGCGGGTCAGCACCCGCGATCCTGGCGCTCATCGGCGTACCGGGATTGCTGCACGCCCATAGGATGCGGTTCACGCTGTCGACGAACACGCCGAAGGTGGATCCCGTGCCGAAATCGCCCGGCTTCACGAATTGATCGACCTTGCCGCTGGCGAGCGACACGCGCAGCACCCCGCCCCGCATCCCGCCAACATAGGCAAAGCCACCGGGCGCGATGCTGACGCTTTCCGGATGGAGCCGCGCGCCCGGCAGGCTGATCGCGGCCGGCTCCCTGGCGAACGCGATCGACGCCTGAAAAAGGAAAACGACGCCTGCTGCCGCTCTTGCCGATCGCCGCAACGCCCGTCTCCCGCCGATACCTATCTTGCTACGAATCTATAAGAGCGCGGCGTCCGCCTGTCCATCGCGGCGCGATGCGGCGCCCGCGTCAGTGGCCCGCGTACGGAATGGCCGGCGAGAGCGCGAACGGTGGCGGCGTCTGCGTCTTCTTCACCGGATCGAACAGATAGGGGAAGTTGGCGCCGGTATACCAATAGACGCCGTCATGAACGTCGACCGTGGTCGGCGATGCCAGCCCTTCGGCCACCGTCTCGATCTGCGCCGTGTCGCCGTCGATCGTGACCACCGCAACCTTGCCGCCGCGCCCTTCCGCCTGGACGAAGCGCAGGCCACCCAGCGCGCGCAGGCCGTCCGGCCCGTTGATTGGTGCGGAAAGCGCCAGCGCGGTGGCTTTGCCCGGCGTGCCGTCCGACTGGATCGTCACGCGGGCCATCGTGTTGCCCTGGACGTTGTTGACGTAAAGATTGCCATCGGCGCCGACCGCGATGCCGTCCAGCCCGCTGCCCTTGTCAGTGCCCAGCACCGGGTCATGATACCAGTCCTCCAGCGTGGCACCGCCCTTCTTCCAGCGCAGGATGTGCGAGGTCGAGGTCTCCGCCACATAGAGCGTGCCATCCCTGGCGACGGCCATGTCGTTGCAGAGCGGCGAGGCACTGACTGCGGGCAGCGGCAGGCTGAGCTTGCCGACGCCGGTCTTGAGATCAAAGGCATGCAACACGGAGCCGGGCTGCGCGCCTTCGATGGTGATGCCGCGCGCGCTCTGATCGTTGCTGCAGACCCAGAGCAGGCCGTTGACCGTGTCGGCGAGCACGCCGAAGGTCGAGGAGCTGCCGGCCGCGCCCGGCTTGATGAACGGCGCGGCCTTGCCCGTCTTCATCGATATGCGGACCACGCCGCCCTTCAGGCTGCCGGCATGGGCAAAACCGTTGGCGATGCTGATGCTCTCGGGATGCTGGCGATCGGGCAATTTGATCGCGCTCGGCGCCTTGGCAATGGCGGGCGTCGCCAGCAGGAGGAAACCCAGAGTCGTTACCGCTCGTGCCGATCGCCGCATTGCCATCACTCCCTTGTCCGTGGCGACGGAGATATATCAGCCCGGCTACAGCTTCAGGAAGTCGTTTCTTGCGCCAGCGCCCGCTTCTCGTAGCTGCGAGCGAGAAAGGCGCAGACGATGAGCTGGATCTGGTGGAAGATCATCAGCGGCAGCACGATCGCGCCGACCGTGGCGGCGGGGAACAGCACGCTCGCCATCGGCACGCCGGTGATCAGCGATTTCTTCGATCCGCAGAAGACCAAAGCCGTCTCGTCGCCATGCGACAGATGCGCGAAACGCGAGACGCCGGTCAGCGTCACCATCACCAGCCCGAGCAGGGCAATGCAGACGAGGACCAGCACCGCGAGATCGGCGGCCGAGACGCTCTGCCAGAGGCCATCAATCACGGCCTTGCCGAACGCCGCATAGACCATGATCAGCACCGAACTGCGATCGACCATGCCGAGCTTGGGCTTGTTGCGCTTGATCCAGCCGCCGATTCGGCTGTGCAGCATCATGCCGAGGCCGAACGGCAGCAGGATCGTGCCGACGATCGACCAGATCGCGTCAATCGAGATCGCGCTCTGGCTGGAGAGCAGCAGGCCGGTCAGCATCGGCGTCAGCACGATGCCGAACAGGTTGGAGGCCGAGGCAGCGCAGATCGCCGCCGGCACATTGCCCCGCGCGATCGAGGTAAAGGCGATCGAAGACTGCACCGTCGAGGGCAGGCAGCAGAGGAAGAGCAGGCCGGTATAGAGCGCCGGGTCGATCGCGCGGCCGCTCAGCGGCGCCAGCGCGAGGCCGATGATCGGGAACAGGATGTAGGTCGCGGCGAGCACCATCAGGTGAAGCTTCCACTGCCCGAGCGCCTGCACGACCGCCTCGGTCGACAGGTTGGCGCCGTGCAGGAAGAAGAGCAGGATGATCGAGATGCGGCCGATGATATCGACCAGCGGCACGAAAACGCCCCGTGCCGGCAGGATGGTTGCGAGCAGCACGGTGCCGATCAGCATCAGCGTGAATTTGTCCAGTCTCGGCCAGGCGAAGCGGCGTGGTGATGTGGCCATTGACAACCCCCTGCCGTTCGGTTCGAGCGGCTGTCGAGCGAAGCCGAGACGGCTGTCGAGAATTCTTCCCGACACCGGTTCTCGACTTCGCTCGAACCTCAATTCGAAACGAACGGGAATTTCAGTCTCAAAGCGCCCGCGTGGGCATGCTGATCGTGCGCCACATGTGCGCGGACGGGCTGTGGTCGAACCCAAGCCCCTCCTCCGGCTGCCGGAAGTTCCGCGCGATGATATCCTCGAACTCCTCCAGCTCGACCCGCACACTGGGATCGAAGGCATAATAGTCGTTCAGGCAGATCAGCCGCCCCGTCATATAATATTTGTGATCCTTGAACAGCTTGTAGGCCTCGTGGACGTAGGGCTCCGGCGTGAAGTCCGGGCCGAAATATTTGATGTAAGCTTCGGGATATGTGTACCCGACGGATTCGTCAGGGAAGAAGCGCAGGATCTGGTGCGCGCGGATCGCCCAGCTCACTTCCTCGTCGACATAGGGCTCGACCAGCGCCGCGCCCCAATAGCCATGATCGCCGTTGATGAAGCCGGTGACGCTGATGTCGTGCAGCAAGCAGGCGAGCACCACTTTCTCGTCATGCCCCGCGTCGCGCGCCAGCTTGGCGCTTTGCAGGACATGCTGCGTGTTGCCGAAGCGCATGCGGAAAAAATCCTGCAGGGTCGGCTTTTCCGGCATCGCGGGGATGCGCGGGTCCGGCCCCATCAGGAACCTTTTGCCGGCCGCGAGGGCGTCGAAGAGGTCATGCCGGGGGCTGGCGGGGTCATATTCGCCAGAAACGTAGATTGCCGAGCGAATGGGCTGGATCTGCGCAACCTTGCGCTCCAGCTCCACAGCCATGTCATGTTCGAGCGCGTCGGCGCGCTCCGATAAGGAAGCCATGATGCTCTCCTGATTTGGTCATTGGCTGACCCTAGCTGCCACGGCGCCGCGACGCCAGCGCAGCGTCCGGTCGCGCGCGTTTCATGGCGCCGATCTGGGATTTCGCGCCGTAATTTCAATGCGTGGCGACGCAACTCATGAACGCGGAGAGCTCCCTGCCGGTCGTGCGCAGGCCCTGCGGGAGCGCAGAAAGGTCGGCTTCAGGGCGGCGGCACCCGCTTGCGCGGATAGAAAAGGCGCCCGGAATTGCTCCCGGGCGCCCGGTCATGAGCCGGTCGTCGGCAATCAGGCGAAATAGACCGCCTTGGTCTCGGTGTAATTCTCCAGCCCCTCGATGCCGCCGTCGCGGCCAAGGCCGGACTGCTTGAAGCCGCCGAAAGGCATGTGGATGTCGACGATCATGCCGTTGATCGTGACCGAGCCGGCGCGATATTCGCGCGCGACCGCGAAGCCGCGATCCTGATCCTGCGTATAGATCGCGCCGTGCAGACCGTAGATCGTGTCATTGGCCTTGGCGATCATGTCCGCCTCATTGTCATAATCGACGAACGAGACGACGGGGCCGAAAATCTCCTCCTTGAAGATGGTCATGCTCGGGTCGACGTCTGTGAAGACGGTCGGCTCGACGAAGAAGCCGCGGTTGAGATCGGCCGGGCGACCGCCGCCCAGTGCGAGCTTGGCGCCCTCGGTCTTGCCCTTCTCGATATAGCCCAGCACGCGGTCGAGCTGACGCTCCATGGCGAGCGGACCCATGCCACTGTCGGCGGCGAAGGGATCGCCCACCTTCACCTTGGAAACGGCGTTGGTATAGGCGTCGATCATCTCGGCCTTGCGGCTCTTGGGCACCAGCACGCGGGTCAGCGAGAAGCAGACCTGGCCGGTGATCGGCATGGAATAAGGCACGAGGCTCTTGAGGACATGCTCCATGTCCGCATCCTCGAGGATCATCGCCGCCGACTTGCCGCCCAGCTCCAGCGACACGCGCGCCAGCCGCTCGGACGCAACGCCGGCGATATGCTTACCCGCAGCGGTCGAGCCGGTGAAGCTGATCTTGTCGATGCCGGGATGGCGGATGAGATGATCGCCCACCTCGCGACCCGCTGGCAGCATGTTGAACACGCCCTTGGGCAGGCCCGCTTCGGCAATGGCCTCGGCGAGAATATGCGCGTCGATCGGCGTCTCGGGCGAGGGCTTGCAGACGAAGGTGCAGCCTGCCGCGAGACCGGCCGCGACCTTGTAGACCAGCAACACGAGCGGCGCGTTCCACGGCGTGATCGCCGCCACGACACCGGCCGGCTCCTTGACCACGGCCACCCTGTTCCCGCCCATCGAACCGATGCGCTCGTCCACGAACTTGTAGGTGTCGCACAGCTCGCCATAATATTTGAACAGGCCGGGTACCTGATAGCTGGCCTTGCCGGTGAAGCCGATTACGGCGCCGACCTGGCCGGTCCAGGCTTCGGCCAGTTCGGGCATGCGGGCCATCAAGATCTCGGAGACCTTCTTCAGATAGACGCCACGCTCGGCTGGCGCCATGCGCGGCCAGGGCCCCTTGTCGAATGCCTCGCGGGCGGCGGCGACGGCCGCGTCGACATCGGCCGTGGTCGGCTCGAAATAAGTGAGGACAGTCTCTTCGTTGTGCGGGGTCACCACGCTCAGCTCGTTGGAGCCGCTGCTCTTGCGCCACGCGCCATTGATGAAGAGCTGATCGACACCGCGATCCTTGATGCCTTTGAGCGTCTTGCTGAACTGTTCCATCCCAAATCTCCTAAGAACGAGTCGCCTTTGCGTACCGGTTGCAACTGGCAATTCAATCGCGTCGGCGCAAGGGCGGACTGGCGGATTTCCGGCTGAGGCAGGCCATGTGGCGACAATATCCGGTTGTCATGACGACGCCTGCGGCGCGGTTCGTGCGCGAGCCGGCGTTCGACCGGCCGATCGAGTGAGCGCGCCGGGATCGCCGGCGGTCAATCCTTCGCTGGCATCGCGAAGAAACTGTCGACTGTCTCGCGGCGGAAATTCTCGAAGTCCGCACGCGCCTGCGGGACCGGCAGTTCAGTGATGAACGCGTCCTCGATCGTGCGGTGGCGCGCCTTCACCTCGTCGAGGAACTCGGTGTGAGTGAGGATGTGAAAGCGATTCTCTCGGATCGCATCCATGACCAGCCGGCCCATGTCCATCGGGTCGACCGCGACGCGCATTGCCGCCCAGAGATTCTTGGTGAAGTTGCCGATCTCGCCCGGAGGGGCGCCGCTGTCATCCTCGGGAATGTCGATGAGCTGGGTGCGCACTGCGCCAGGATAGAGGCAGGAGACGCCGATTCCATGCGGCGCCAGATCCATGCGCAACGCCTCGGTAAAGCCGCGCACCGCATATTTGCTGGCCGAATAGGCGCCCATATGGGGGAGCGGCACCATACCGGCCATGGATGATGTGTTGACGATGTGCCCGCCCTCGCCCTGCCCCATGATGATGGGTGCAATGATCTTGACGCCGTTGACGACGCCGCCGAGGTTGATTGATATCACCCGGTCCCATTCCTCGAAATCCGCATCGACGGTCGTGCCGCCACCCCCTACGCCGGCATTGTTACACAGCACATGGATCTTGCCGAAAACATCCAGCGTCTCCTGCGCCGCGGCGCGCAGGCTCTCGCGATCGGAGACGTCGACCTTGGCGAGATGGGTGGCATTATTGCCCTTCAGTATCTCGCGGGCCTGATCGAGATGCGCCTCGTTATAGTCGGCGATGACGACCTTCATGCCCTCGGCCAGGAAATTGCGCGCCATGCCAAGACCGATGCCGCTGGCCCCGCCGGTGACGAACGCAACCTTGCCTGCGAAATTCTTCATGGGCTTTCCTCTCCTGTAAGACACGGTCTCGATGCCATCGCCGCTCTCGACCCTATGGCTAACCGAGCGCTCCCACTCCGCCAAGCCCCGAAGGCCGTTGGCGGACCATAGATTTCGCTTTCGTGCACCTCGCGAAATTCTGCGCGAAGTCGGATGCGGCGTCGCCCAGACGCTCGCGTCGCCGATCCAGTTATCGATCCATCCGAGCGGGATCGATCGCGGCCTTCGGTTCAGTCCGCCTTGCGACGCCAGACCATGCGGAAGCGGCCTTTGCCCGTCTCTTCCTTAAGCGCGAGGCGATAATGGGCGGCGAGTTCGCGATCGACGACCGCATTGCTGCCCAGATTGCGCATCGACCAGAGCGGCCAGTCCGTAACCACCGCATCCGGCCGGGAGGCCATGATCCGCTCGACTTCCTTGACCGGATCGATGCCGAGACTGCCGGCCTCGACCACGCTGTTCAGATGCCCCGGGAACAGGAAGCGGCCGGGGAGGCAGGAGCGCGTCTCCGAATAGAGCGCGGGGAAGCCGTCCAGCACGAAGATGCAGTGCGGCGCCGGGCCGATCGCGGCGACGAGATGATCCATCGTGTCCCTGTCCCCCTTTGACCAGATGAAGAAGCCAATCAGCACCTGCCCGACAACCGCAGCCAGCACGGTAATCCCGATTGCGAAGCGGCGCATCTGCGCAAGCGCCGGGCTCGCCAAGATCGCGAGCGAGGGCACCAGCGGGATAAAATAATGCGGCGAGAAGCTGCGCATCGGGACCATCGCGAGAAACGCGATCAGCGCCCACAGCGCGACGAAGCGTTGCGCCAGTCCGTGCGCGCGGCGCCAGCCGAACCATGCCGCGACCAGCAGCAACAGAATCGTCGCAACACCGCCGGCCATCTCACCGAGCAGATCGTCGAGCGGCATGGGCGCGCGCAGGAAGACGGAGGTGATGTTGGCGAACAGCCAGATCTGCCCTTGCCCCGCCACGGCATAGCTGCCCCAGGCAAGCGCGGTCGGCAGCAGCGCGAGGCTCGCCCAGAGGACGGCGAGCACGGCAAGGCGCATCAGTCCGAAGCCGGCTCGCGAGCCCAGCCACAGCAAGGTCAGTCCGAAAAAGAGACCTTCAAGCAGGACGGTATATTTGATCTGCAGCGCCACGCCGATGAGCAGCATGGCGAGCGCCCCGTCGCGGCCGAGCCGGGAGGGCGCCGCGCCGCCGTCGACATGACGCAGGACGAGCAGCGCGGCCGCACAGGTGGGCAAGGTCGTAAAGACGGAGGCTTGCCCCCCCTCGCCCTGCAGCAGGTTCAGCCAGAGGATATACAGAGCAGCCGCCACCAGCGGCCCGCGCCAATCAGGACACAGCCGCTGCGCCATGAGGAAGACCAGCCAAGCGGTGCCGGCGACAAACAGCAGCGCCACGAGCTGGTAGGCCAGCGCATGCTCGCCCCCGGTCAGAGCGGCGAACGCGTAGATCAAAAACAGCCCGATTGGCTTGCGATCCCAGATGTCGACGAAGGGCACTGTGCCGTCGAGCATGCGCTCGCCGATCAGCCGATAGAACTGCTCGTCAAATTCGATGACCGGATTGCCGAACGTCTGCGCGCGCGCCAGCGTGGCAATCAGCAACAGGATCAGCGGAAGGCGCAAGCCTCCCAGCCAGGCAGGCCCCTTCGAAGCGGGCGCAGGCGCAGTCGCGATCATCCTCCGCTCATGAAGAGGAGTGCGCGGCGACTCAAGGGTCGTTATTGGGACGTGATCGTGCCCCTGCCGTCGTCGGAGCGAAAAAATCTATTTCAGTGCAATGCCTTGCAGGCGCTATTGAACACCATTTCGCGGATCGCCGGGAAATTCTCGATCTCGAATCCGGCGGCGTCATCGCTGCAGACGATTTCGACGCGGCCCTTGCACAGGCGCAGATCCAGGTCTTCCGGTTTGATGACGCGGCGGGAGCCAATGTCATAGAAGGACCAGACGCGAGGACGCGTATAATCATCCACATTCTGGTCCACGACCAGCGCCAGCCGACCATTGGTGAGGCGCACCACCGAGCCGATCGGATAGACGCCGACGCTCTCGATGAACTGATCGAGCAGATCCTCGTCGAACTGCCCTTCCATGCCGCGCATGATGGCGAGCGCGGCATTGGGATCGATCCGGGGCCGATGCGGCCGGTCCGATGTCATCGAGTCATAGACGTCGCAGATCGCCGCCATGCGGCCGAACAAGCCGATCTCGTCGCCGACGAGCTGGTTGGGATAGCCGCTGCCGTCGAAGCGCTCATGATGTTCCAGGCAGACCCGCGCCACTTCCTCGGAAAGTTCGCCGCCCATATTCAGGAACTCGTAGCCAAGCGTCGTGTGCGTCTGGACGATCTCGCGCTCCGCGTCGGACAGATCGTCCAGGATCGTCGAGACGTCGATGGGCAGATGGCCCATGCCGACATCCATCAGCAGCCCCGCCATTCCGGCTTCCTTCACATGATCAGGCGGCAGGCCCATCTGCCGGCCGAGCGCGATCATGAGGGCGCTGACCGCGAGACCGTGCGCGTAGAGCGAGGTATTTTCGCGACGGATGCGCATCAGACCATTGAAGGCATGCGGATTGCGCTGGATCGATGCGAACAGGTCCTCGATGACCGGCTCTACCTGTCCCTTGGAAATCGCCTTGCCGAGGCGCGCCTGCTCGAACACGCCGGCAAGAACGCGGCTTGCCTTGGCCACCACCGCCTTGGCATGGCCGACTTCGCGCGCCACGCTGAGCGGCGTTGTCGAGCGCGGATCGAAGGCGACGGCGTTACCCATCGGAGGACGTGAAATCGGCTGGGCGTGGAGGCGATCGAGCCTGGCACGATCAACGATGCTGATGCCAGAACCGCCGCTGTCGCCAGAAATCAGCGGGCGACGCCGCGCCGGCTCGCCGCTGCGGGCGCCGACATCTTCTCCCTTCTCGACATCGATATAGACCCCGTCGACGTCGCTGGCCCGCAAATCGGCCAGGATCTGTTCGTCGGTCAGAAGAAATTTGGTCCGCCAGAAGGGATGCTTGAGCCAGTTCCCGTCAAGCTTGTGGATGAACATGCCGAGTTGGACTTCGGCAACATCGATTCGTTTCAGCATGTGCCCGTTTTCTTTCTGTCCCTATGAGGCGGTTTCTGCCCACGAGACATATCGAAGCGCTTAATCCGCAAGGTTACCGGAGCGTTTGCCATGCTTTGCCGCGACCGGTTATATGCGCCGCGCCACACACGCTGAACACCGCGCCCCGGAGCTTTTCTTATGTCGAAGATGACCCCCGCGACCAACGCGCTGGCGCGGGCCGGGACGTCCTTTTCCGTTCACATTTATGATTATGACCCCAGTGCCGAGCGTATCGGCGTCCAAGCTGCGCAGGCGCTGGGGGAACGTCCGGATCGCGTGCTCAAGACCCTGATGACGCTGGTCGATGGCAATTCAGCCTGTGTAATCCTGCCATCGGATCGCGAAGTCTCGATGAAAAAGCTCGCGGCGGCGCTTCACGGCAAATCGGCGGAAATGATGAAACCCGCCGATGCCGAGCGCATCACCGGTTATAAGGTGGGCGGAATCAGCCCCTTCGGCCATGCGCGTACCGCCTGGACCGTGATCGAGGCGACGGCCATGACCCATGACCTCGTGTACATCAACGGCGGCCAGCGAGGCTTGCAGGTACGGCTCTCACCCCGCGACGCAGCCTCCCTGCTGGATGCCATCGTCGCCCCGATTATCGCCTAGTTTAAACGACGCGCTGCCCGGTGACGAGGCGATAGACGACCACAACCGCAGCGATCACCAGCAGAAGGTGAATAAGGCCTCCACCGACATGGAGCGCGAGGAAACCCACGGCCCAAAGGACGAGAAGAATGACGACGATCGTCCACAGCATGGGGAACCTCCTGAAAGTATCTTTCCTGCGATCGATAACGCAGGCGAGGCGCGGAGAGTTCCAGGAGGGTGGCAATAGAAAAGCCCCGGAGAGCTTTCGCTCTTCCGGGGCTTGTCATGGTGGGCGTGGCAAGGATTGAACTTGCGACCCCTGCGATGTCAACACAGTGCTCTACCACTGAGCTACACGCCCACTGAGGGAGCGGCCTTTACGCAAGCGATCATGCCCGCGCAAGCGCTAAAGTCGTGCCGGGGATTTAGGGTAAACCGCTGGCGCTGTCGCGATCGAAGATGCGGTCCACTTCCATCACCAGATCGCGCAGGTGGAACGGCTTCGACAGGACCTTCGCTTCGGGCGCCATGCGGCCCGCGCGCAGCGTCACGGCGGCGAAGCCGGTGATGAACATGACGCGGGTCTGCGGCGCCACCGAGGCGACATGCTGGGCCAGCTCGATGCCGTCCATCTCCGGCATGACGATGTCGGTCAGCAGCAGATCGAAGCGCTCGGACGCGATCAGAGGCAGCGCGGCGGTGCCGCGATCAACCGCGACGACGGCGTAGCCCGACCGCTCGAGCGCGCGGCACAGATACTGCCGCATCGAATCATCGTCTTCCGCCACAAGAATGCGAATCATGCGCCCGCCTTGCCCCCGCTCTTCCCTCGTTCGTGCTGACAAACCGCCAGTCAACCGCTTGGGCTTGGCGTCGCGGCTATTCTTATGCGACAAGCCCTTAAGATTTTCCATCGGCGGACACGGCCCCTCGGAAAAAAGGACGGTAGATCGCAGAATGTCAAGCGCGGGACCGCTCGAGGCCGATCGACTGCAGGGCCACGAGGCCTATCTGCAGTTCGGAACGCCCGGCATGCATGGTCCGCTGGTCTTCGCCGTGCCCCACGCCGGTCGCATTTATTCGAGTGCCCTGCTGGGCCGCGCCCGGGTTTCGCAGGAGACGCTCGCCCGGCTGGAAGATCGGCTCGCCGACCATCTCGTCGCGCACCTGATCGACCAGGGCCATCATGTGCTGATCGCGCGCCAACCCCGCGCGCTGATCGATCTCAACCGCGATGAGCGCGAGGTGGATGCCCGTGGCATCTGTGACGCGCCGTGGAGCTTCCGGGGCCAGACCAGCGCCAAGGTGCGCGGCGGGCTGGGCCTCATTCCCGAACGACTGACGCACATCGGCAATCTCTGGCGTCTTCCCCTGCCCTACAAGACGCTGCGCGCCCGCATCGAGGATATTCACCGCCCCTACCACGCCGCGCTCGCCACCGCACTGGAGGAGACACGGCGACGCCACGGCGTCGCATTGCTCATCGACGTTCATTCCATGCCGCCGCTGCGCGCCGCGCCGGGGCTCGGCGAGCCGGCCCCGCGCATCGTCATCGGCGACCGGTTCGGGCGCAGCGCCACCGATCGGCTGACGGACCTGTGCGCAGACCTGGTGCGCCGTCAGCAGATCCCGGTCGCGATCAACTCGCCTTATTCGGGCAATCACATCCTTGAGCATCATGGCCGGCCATCCACTGGTGTGCATGCCATCCAGATCGAGTTCGATCGCACACTCTATCTCGATGCGGCACTGATGGCTCCGGGCGACGGACTTGCCGCAATGCAGCGGCTGCTCGGCGAACTGGCGCTGGCACTCGGGCAGGAGCTCTCCGCCGGCTCCGCCGCTCCGCTCGCCGCCGAATAAAAAACCACCCCGCGCGTGTGGCACGGGGTGGCCAAGGTTCAGGGAGGAGACGTCCCGAAAGGGCGGGACGCCCGCGCAAAGGCTCGAAAGGGGGAACAAGCCTCTACGCCACGCCAAAATAGGCCCGGCCTGCCGCTATTACAAGGGCGGTGTCGTGATGACCGTCCAAATAGTTGATTATGTCAATGCGATGACACAGGCGACTCGCGCACTTCCGCGCATCCTGCTCGCAACAGCAGCAGGGCGGTGGATCATCAGCCCGGATAAATTCTTAACAGGCCCGAGTCGGGAGCCGAAACTCCCGACCCGCCGCGCCGATCAGCTGATCTGGAAGGCCGGCACCGGGCCGAGGCCCTGCGCGCGCTGCCGGTTGAAGATGTCGGTCATGTTCTGCAGCGAGAAGAGATGCGCGTAGAGCAGCGGCAGCATGCCATTCTGCATCATCTTGCGGAGCTGATCACCGCGCAGCTCGCGCAGCTTCTCCTCATTGACCATCAGGAAGCCACGATAGACGAACGGATCGTTGCTCTCCGGAATCTGGATGGAAAGCTCGCCATCCATCAACAGGCCGGTTTCCTTGAGCTCGGTCATGAACATATTGGTGCGGGCGGCCGATTCCTCGAACTGCTCGCAGAACTGCAGCAGATCCTTGGTCATCTGCGTCGCTTCGCCATCGGCGATGAGCGGCTCACCCTCCTCGAACTCGCCGATCATGTCGCAGGTCGGATCGAAGCAGAGCGACATCTCGTCCTTCTCCGGATCGAGGCGCACCAACATCCAGGGATAGCGGCGGACATAGGCTGGCACATAGCCATCCTCGCGGTGCAGCTTGCCCTCGGCATCGACCAGCGTGTTGGCGCCCTCGTTGAGGCCCATCAGCGCCAGCGGCACGGGATTGTCGCCGGCGGAGAAGACGATCGGCATGAAGCGCTGGCAGGGCGCGAATTCCTCGATCGTCAGGGGCACCGCGTGGACACCGACAATATAAGGCGCCTTGTTCTCGACGCGGACCTTGAAGTTGCTGTGCATCTCCACATTGAGCGGCACCAGGTCGTTGTAGAGCATGGGCAAAGTCTGGGTCTGTGGCGCGCTGGCCATGGCATCGGTCTCCTGAAACGGGCTTAAAACAGCGCGTCACCCGATGGGCGGGCTGATCGACGGACGGCCATAATGGGGTCAACTGGCAGAGGCAAGAGGCACGAGTTTACCCGGATTGAACAGCCCGTGCGGATCTAACGCCCGCTTGATCGCGCGCACCGCATTGAGCTGGGCCGGCGCGGTCAGTCGCGCGAACTCGTCGATCTTCATCTGGCCGATGCCATGCTCGGCCGAGATGGAGCCGCCCATCGACACCACCAGATCATTGACGAAGCGCGTCGCTTCCGCGCCGGTCGTGGCGATCCAGTCGGCGCCCCTGCCCGGCCCTTCACCCTGCGGCGCGCGGACATGATAATGGACATTGCCATCGCCGAGATGTCCGAAGGACGAGGCCGTCGCGCCCGGAAAGCGCGCCTCGCAGGCCGCCGCCGCCTCGACCATGAAGCGCGGCATCAGCGCGATCGGTACACTGACGTCGAACTGCAGTGCCGGCCCCTGCGACCGCTCGGCCTCCGAGGCGCTCTCGCGCATCCGCCAGAACTGCTCCGCCTGCGCCTCGTTGGCGGCGATCGCGGCGTCGACGACCAGGCCGCGCTCGAAGGCGGCGGCGAGTGCCGCTTCCATGCGGTCATGCGCGCCCGGGCCATCGGCGGCGGCATCCAGATCGATTTCGATCAGCGCGTTCCAGGGCGTCACCGTCTCGATCGGCTGGCGTGTGCCGGGGATGACGTCGAGCACGAAGCGCAGCGTGTCGGCTGCCATCACCTCGAACCCCTCGACCACCGGCCCGACCTGCGCCTCCATATGGCGCAGGAGCGCGAGCGCCTGCTCGGGATCGGTCACGCCGACCCACGCCACGGCGCGATCGGCGATGGCGGGCGCGAGGCGCAGGCTGGCGGCGGTTACGATGCCGATCGTCCCTTCCGCCCCGATCAGGAGCTGCTTGAGATCATAGCCGCGATTGTCCTTCTTGAGCGCGGCGATGCCGTTATGGATCGCGCCATCGGGTAGCACCGCCTCGATCCCCTCGACCAGCGCGCGCATCGTGCCGTGGCGCAACACCTGGGTGCCGCCGGCATTGGTCGAGATCAGGCCGCCGATCGTCGCCGAGCCCTTGGCGCCGAGGCTGAGCGGAAAGCGCCGGCCGGCTTTCTCGGCCGCCTCGTGGAGATTGGAGAGAATGACACCGGCCTCGCAAATGGCGAGATTGGCGGCGATGTCGATGCTGCGGATATGGTTCATCGCGCGCGTCGAGAGGATGAGCGCACTGCCGTCCACGGGGGGCGTGGCGCCGCCGACCATCGAGGTGTTGCCGCCCTGCGGCACGAGCGGCACGCCAAGGTCGTTGGCCGTGCGCACCATCGCGGCGACTTCCGCCGTGGTGCGCGGCATCAGGATCGCCGCCGCCTCGCCATGATATTTACCGCGCCAGTCCTCGAGCCAGGGCGCGATCAGATCGCGATCCTCGATCAGTCCCTTGGGACCGGCAATGGCACGAAAGGCGTCCAGAGTGGCGGCTGAGATCATGCGGGCCTTATGCCGCCTTGCTCGGGTCAAGGCCAGAGGGGGGGGTACGGAAAAGGCCACGCAGGACAGCCTCGTCCAAAGCCGCCCGTCAATTAATCGACTGTTCAAGCTCGAACCGCTAAGGCATGCTCTACCCTGGGGTTCGATCATTGCCAGCGATCACGACGTCTCTTCTCCTGCCGATCCTGCTCGCATCCGGCGCGAAAGCCGCGCCGGACGGGGACGACGCCCCTGCCCCGCCGCCCAACGCGCGGGGATCGCAATGGTCGCAAGTCACCATCGAGCAGCGCGTCATCATCCGCATTCCGACGATCCGGCAGCGCCCCTCCCGGCCAGCCTCGGTGACCGAGAATGGCCTGCCCCCTCCCCCCCCGCCGCCGCCGATCCGGTGGAAAGAGAAGAAGGGCCCCAAATGCCTGCCGCTCAACCGGATTCGCGGCGCCAGCATCACCACGCAGACCGGCGTGACGATGCTCACGCTGAACAACGAAGCGTTCCGCGCGCATTTCGGCCGCGCCTGCCGGTCGGCGGATTTCTATGCGGGCTTCTACATCCAGCCGGACAGGGACGGCGCGCTGTGCGCGGGCCGCGACGTGCTTCACGCTCGCAACGGATCAACCTGCGAGATCGAGAAATTCTCCAGGCTCGAGCCGGAGCGGCGCGACGAAGATGAGGACGACAGATAGCCGCAACCCCACCGGCCGTGCGGATCAATCCAGCCAGCGCATCTCGAAGAAGGTCTTGCCGCCCCGCGTGAAGCCGGCCCGTTCATAGAAACGCAATATGCCTTCCTCGCGGCGGCCCGCGGCCAGCATCAGCTTGTAGCAACCGGCCGCCCGCGCGCGCTCCTGCGCGAGGTGCAGCAGGCGGGTCGCCAGGCCCTGGCGGCGGAAATCGGCATGAGTGACGACATTCTCGATAATCGCGAAAGGGCGCACGCCCCGCGTCAGATTGGGAATGACGAGCAGCAGGCAGGAGGCGACGAGCACGCCCGCCTGATCGGCGACCAGCAGATGGGCGAGCCGCGAGGCCAGCAGCGCCTCCAAAGCCGCCTCCGCCGCTGCCGGATCGGCCGGCGGCGCATCCGGATCGAGATGCCGATAGAGCGCCTGCATGGGGGCCAGATCGGCCTGAGTGGCGGTGCGCAGGATCGCGGTCATGCCAGCCGAATAGGGCCAAGCCGCGCCCGGGAGAAGCCCGGATGGCACGAACATCACATCTCCGCCCCCGCATGGCCCGGAATTTCTTGACATGAGCCGCGCTGTTGCTCATGGCGCGAGCGGTTGACCGCGCGCGTTTTCATAACGCCGCCCAGCCCTGTTGCGCTCTCCAACATCACGGAACCTCAATGCTCTTTGCCGATCTCGGCCTGTCAGACGAATTGTTGAAAGCCGTCGCAGAGGCTGGCTATACCGAGGCGACGCCGATCCAGGCGCAGGCGATCCCGTCGGTGCTGATGATGCGCGACATCGTCGGCATCGCCCAGACGGGCACCGGAAAGACGGCAAGCTTCGTGCTGCCGATGATCGATATTCTGGCGGAGGGCCGCAGCCGCGCGCGCATGCCGCGCAGCCTGATCCTCGAGCCGACGCGCGAACTGGCCGCGCAGGTCGCCGAGAATTTCGAGAAATACGGCAAATATCACAAGCTCACGATGGCCCTGCTGATCGGCGGCGTGTCGATGGGCGACCAGCTCGCCGCGCTCGAAAAGGGCGTCGACGTGCTGATCGCGACGCCGGGACGCCTCATGGACCTGTTCGGCCGCGGCAAGATCATGCTCAACGGCTGCTCGCTGCTGGTGATCGACGAGGCGGACCGGATGCTCGACATGGGCTTCATCCCGGACATCGAGGAAATCTGCACCAAGCTGCCGGCGCAGCGCCAGACCCTGCTCTTCTCGGCGACCATGCCGCCGGTGATCAAGAAGCTGGCCGACAAGTTCCTGAGCAATCCCAAGTCGATCGAAGTCGCCCGGCCCGCGACGGCGGGCGCGAACATCGCCCAGATGCTCGTCCCCGTCGCCGAGCGCGACAAGCGCGAGATGCTGCGCAAACTGCTCGCGAGCGAAGGCGTCGACAGCGCGATCATCTTCTGCAACCGCAAGACGATGGTGCGCGAGCTCAACCAGAGCCTCAAGCGCCACGGCTACAAGTCGGGCGAGATTCATGGCGACATCGACCAGGCCTCGCGCATTGCCGAGCTCGACCGGTTCAAGAGCGGCGAGATCAACCTGCTGGTCGCCTCGGACGTCGCGGCGCGCGGGCTTGACATCAAGGGCGTGAGCCACGTCTTCAATTTCGATGCACCCTGGCACCCGGACGACTATGTCCACCGCATCGGCCGCACCGGCCGCGCTGGCGCCACCGGCAAGGCCTTCACCTTCGTCACCAGGAACGATGCCGAGGCGGTCGAGAATATCGAGAAGCTGATCGGCACCAAGATCCCGCGGCTCGACACCGGCGTCGATGTCGTTCCCGCCGAGGGGGATGCCCCGCGTGGCCGCGCGGGTCGTGGTGGCGCGAAGGGCGGCAAGAAGGCGGCGCCGGAGCGCACGAAGGACGAGGCCGCAAAGCCCGAGCGCACCGAGCGCGCGCCTGCACGGGGCCGCGAGGACCGCGAGGAGTACCCTGCACCGGCACGCGCGACGCGCGAGGAGCGGCCGCCGCGCAACGAGAAAGGCCGTGCCAAGCCCGCGCCGCGCAACGACAATCGCAACGACGACGGACCGGACGACGGCTGGAACGGCCCGATGCCGGGCTTCCTCTCGGTCGGCTTCGACGGCTGATCCTGTACCACGTCGATGTCCATGATCAGCGAGAGCCAGATCTTGGACATGGTCCAGCGCGCGCGTCCCCGTGCACAGCCTGTCGGGATAACGCCCCTCACCGGCAGCAGCACGGCCGTGGCCTATCGCATCGACCTCGACAGCGGCGAGACACTGGCGCTCAAGACCTATGCGGCGGAACCGCGCTGGCGGCCGGCCAAGGAAAGGCTGGTCATGGACTGGATCGCCGGCAAGGCGCTGCCCGTCCCGGTCCAGGCCTGCCTTCTGCTCGACGATGATCGCACCGACTTCTCCAGCAGCGCGGCGCTGCTGACCTGGCTGCCGGGCGCGCCGCTCAAGGACTTTCGCGGCGATCCAAGCCTCCCGCAGGCCTATCGGCAGACGGGTGCGCTGCTGCGGCAGGTCCATGGGATCGCGATGCCGCACTATGGCCATGTCTTCGCCAATGGCGTCGACGAGCCGCATCCCGACAATGAGAGCTATATGGCGGCGACGTTCGACAACGCGTTCCGCCGCTACCGCAACCGCGACGGCGACCCCGATCTGGGCCGGCGGATCGAGCGGGCCGTCTGCGAGCGTCGGGCGCTGATGGCGGAGAGCGGAGGCGCGGTGCTTTGCCATGACGACATCCACCCGGGCAACCTGATCGGCGATCGGGACGCGCAGGGCACGATCCACCTCACCGGCCTGATCGACTGGGGCAATGCGCGCTGCGCCGATCCTTTGTTCGACCTCGCCAAGGCTCTGTTCTGCTGCACGCATGACGATCCGGTCAGCCCGGTGCCGATCCGCGAGGGCTATGGGCCGATCGACCATAGCGATCCCGACGGCGCGCTGTGGCTCTATACGCTCCATCACCGCGTCTCGATGTGGGCCTTCCTGCCGGACGGAAATCCGGGCCGGGCCGGCCTCATCGCCGATCTGCACGCGATGCTCGGCGAGGCAGCGGCCCGCGCGGGAACCGCAAAAAGCCGCGTGTATCCGCATCGGAAATCGCCTGTTGAAAACGCATTGCAATGCGTTTCGTCGCCGCTTATAGGCAGCCCTCCCTGGGGGCTGTAGCTCAGTTGGGAGAGCGCGTCGTTCGCAATGACGAGGTCAGCGGTTCGATCCCGCTCAGCTCCACCAGGGTCTCTCTCCTCCCCGTTCCGGCCCCAGGCCCCGCTCCCTCCCTTGCGGGACATGGGCAAAGGCTGCCTGATGCACCGGCCTCGCCTGTCCTCCGGGCCGGCGACCGGTGCAGATGCGGGTTTCGGCACGAATCCACCGCGCGGCGATGCCGCTCGTTGCGCGTTTTAGGACTTGCCTCGACGTGCAACGCGCGGCATAGGCGCCGGACTTGCCGCCGGTGCCTCGCCCCGGCGGGCATGGCCCCTTCGTCTAGCGGTTAGGACGCGGCCCTTTCACGGCTGAAACACGGGTTCGATTCCCGTAGGGGTCACCATCCTTCCTTCAGAAGCATGGTTTTGCGCGGGACACCCGCAATTTCTCGATTTGTTAACTGCCCAGTGGTACAAAGGGGTGGTACAAATGAGGTTGCCTGTGGCCGGTATCTGGCAGAATCCACGGTCGAAATATTTCTGGTTCCGCATGGCCGTTCCAGAGCGATTTCGAGACCGGGTTGGCAAGCGCGAATTCAAATATTCCTTGGAGACAACGGACCGCGATGTCGCGCGCCTGAGGCATGCCGAAAAGCTGAGCGAAGTTCGTGCATTGCTGGCTCAACTTGAAGCAGAAGAGCTCGTGTGTGTTGACAGGGAGGCGAAGGCGATCTGCCAACGTGGCCTCGACGCACTGGCCAAAGGCAATCTGGGCGCGAATGACGATGGCGTTACGGACCTCTTGGCAGCGAAAGACAACGTCGCGCATGGCTTGCTGACGTTTTTGGCTTACAGGACGCGACTGACTTGGGGCCGAGATCATGCCAATCTGGCGGAGCTTGAGCTGACCGGAGAAATCGCGGACCCAAGGGAGGATGATATTCCTGCCTCGCCTGTCGGCTTTCTCAACAAAGAAGAGCAGGATGCGTTCGTAGCCCGTTTGCGCGCTTTGGATGGCGACCTGCGCTATCAGAGCTACACCAATCGCGACATCGCAAGAGCCCTGCTGGCTCGGCGAAGTTGGGCAGCCGCCGAGTATGAGGTTCTATTAATCGCTAGCGCTGCCAATGCGTCCGTGAAAATGCGAACTCCGCTTTTCGATGCCTTGGCTGAATGTGTCCTGCGGTATTTAGCCGAACATCGCTTCCAGTTCTGGCCAAAGAATATCGATCGACTTATTCCGCAGATGGCCATCAATGAGGCCGCCGCCTCAGCACCGGAGGCGACAACGTCAACTGCCGGCGTCTATCATCTCTCCGATTGCCTTGCGCAGTGGCGCGTCAATCACCGGTTGAGACCTAGCGACGTCCATAAGACCTATGACGAATGGAAGCTGGCAGTAGACCGTTTTATTGAGGTTCATGGCGACATTCCGCTCGACCGTATTACACGGGCGATGGTTATCGATTACCGCGATCTTATTAAGGGCATGCCCACCCGTCCTGCAAAGAACATCGCGAGACTACCGGTTCGTGATCAGGTGGCGCTTGCCGAGCGTCAAGGCCTACGAACGCTGGCACCCGCGTCGGTGAAAAAGCATGTGACCGCGATCCGCTCCCTTTTGGAGATTGCAACGATCGAAAGGGAATGGATCTCGAAAAATGTAGCGACCAAGATCGAGGTCGCGGGCTCGCAGTATAACGGCCACGAGCGCGACCGCCTTTCGGACGCGGACATGCAGACCATTTATGGCTCGCGCTACATGACTGACCCGGACGCGTGTAGCGACACGATGTTCTGGATCATGTTCATGGCGCCTTTTCAGGGCGCCCGCCCCGGTGAACACTGCAAGCTTCGCCCGCAAGATGTTGTGAGGGAAGATGGAGTTGCGACTATTCGCTTTCGCAACAGTTCTTCTGCAACTGGCGGCGAAACGGACCTGCCCCAGATCAAGCAGAAGACCGGCAGCTCCATCCGTGACGTGCCACTACACTGGATTATTGCAGAAGGCGGCTTCATGGATTTTGTGGCCTTGCGGCAGAGCCGTAAAGCCAAATGGCTTTTTGAAGACCTTGAGGCCGATAAATATGGAGATCGCTACAAATATCTCTCCAGGCAGATCAACGACGCATTGGACGAACTAGGCGTCGATGCGAGCGACAAAGCCTTTTACAGCACGCGGCATACCAGCAAGCGCGAAACGCGACGCCAGCGCGTCTCCGAACAGAGCGCCGACCAGTGGCACGGGCATTCCGACGGCCGTCGCGTTGGACGGAAATATGGTCAGGGTGTCAGTATCGAAGACCTGAAGGAAGACATTGACAAACTGGAATATGCAGGGGTCAATTGGGACGCTGTAGTAGCCTGCGCCAGATACCGCGTTTCCCGCCTTTTCGCGAAACATGGCTGATCGTTAAACCGCTAAGCAGCCGGGGTGCAGGCTGTCTCATAACCGGATGACTTTGATTTGGACCGTCGTCCCTGCGCTCCTGGCTCGTCCTGATACGACTAGCCAGGAGAGACTTTTATCAAGGTTGGAAGGAGGCGATCTCTCCAGTTACAGGTGATCGCCTTTTATCTTCCGCCTCGAGCCTCCCTATTCATATCTCTCGTAGGCAGTGATCTGCTTCGTTTCAGGACAAATTCGGAAGCAAAGTCCCAACAGCCATTTCCCCTCCGCATCCGCTCCTTCCGAGGGCATATCGATCCACCAACAACGCTCCGTGGCTGACCTGCTCCCCAGATTGTCCGCGATTATAAGTTAGCTCTGTTCGCGTTATGGGCCTCTGCGGCCCGGGTTGCATATTCCGCCGGCGTGAGTCCGTCGAGGCTCGTGTGGGGTCGGTGCTGGTTAT
>NZ_JAHGAW010000004.1 GCF_018603885.1 Sphingobium nicotianae | reverse complement strand
AGGCCGGCCGCGTGCTCCTTCAAGATCCCGATGATCTGCTCTTCACTGAACCTCGATCGCTTCACTGCCTGTCCTCCTCTTCAAGGAACAGGCTAACCTCAATCCGAGGACATTTCAGGGGAGCAGGTCACCGCGTTCGCGGGAATGACGGCGGAAGAGGTGGCCATCTTGCCCTCCCGATCCCACCTCGATATACGATCCATATACGAATCATATATCGAGGTCATGCATGGGTATCGTCAACATCGAGGATGAGCTGCACGAGCAGCTCCGCAAGGCCAGCAAGGCCTCCTATCGGTCGATCAACGCACAGGCTGCTTACTGGATCAGGATCGGCATGCTCTGCGAGCTGAACCCACAGCTCACCTTCCAGCAGATCATCGTGCGCGAGCTGCGGGAGGCCGGCGTCGATCCCGCCGATGCCGGCGCCGGGATAGGTGCGAGCGGGGATGTCGCCGTCGAATGATCAAGTCACCCGACGAAGTCGCGCTGATGGCCGAATCCGGCCGGCTGCTCGCGTCCGTCTTCACGCATCTCGACAGTGAGACGCTCGCCGGCCGCACGACGATGGCGATCAACGATCTCGTCGAGGAAATGATCGTCGATCGGCTCGGCGCGCGTCCCGCCAGCAAGGGCCAATATGGCTATGGCTTCGTGCTCAACTGCTCGCGCAACGAGGTGGTGTGCCACGGCGTCCCCTCCACGCAGGAGGTGCTGCGGGACGGCGACATCGTCAATCTCGACATCACTCTGGAAAAGAACGGCTATATCGCCGATTCCAGCAAGACCTATCTGGTCGGCGAAGTGGCCCCGGCGGCGCGGCGGCTCGTCCGCACGACCTACGAGGCGATGTGGAAGGGCATCCAGGCGGTGCGCCCCGGCGCCCGGCTCGGCGACATCGGCCATGCCATCGAGCGCCACGCCAAGCGGGCCGGCTATTCGATCGTGCGCGACTATTGCGGGCACGGCATCGGCCGCGAGATGCACGAGGAGCCGCAGATCCTCCATTTCGGCAAGCCCGGAACCGGCCTGACGCTCAAGGAGGGCATGGTCTTCACGATCGAGCCGATGCTGAACCAGGGCCGCCGGCTGGTGCGCACGCAGGACGACGGCTGGACCGTGGTCACGCTGGACGGCAAGCTCTCCGCGCAGTTCGAGCATACCGTGGCGGTGACCCGCAGCGGCGTCCGCGTCCTCACCCTGCGCCCGGAAGAGACCCCGCCGCCGCGCACCTGAAAGCGCTGTCCTACAAGCCCCGTCACATGCCAGAACTTGCGCGGCTCTTTCTCAGCGCGATAAATCGATGTTCCCGGTCAGGCGCGCAAAGGCTCGCGAAGAAAACCCGGTTTTCCGCCATTTCCGAAAAATCGGGAATTTCTGTTACCCCGTGACTTTCGTGACCTTCGCAAGAAATGGCGCGCCTTGATCGACGCGCTCGATCAACGATGGCCGCCAAGCGCCGCTCAGGCGAGCCAGGGCCGCGTGGGATCGGGCCGGGGCGGATGCGCGCGGATCGCCACCTCGTCCGGATCGCAGCCCCAGCCGATCCGCTCGTCGAGGAGCAGCGCGCTGTCCTCCAGCGCGAGCGGCGCATCGACCAGATCGGCATGCCAGCGCACATCGTCCGGCTCCATCTCCATGATGCGCAGATTGGGCGCGAGTGCGGCGAAGGCAGCCGCCTGCCGGTCGCCGAGGCGCCCGTAGCAGTTGTGGACCGCGACGTTGAAGCCGAAGGCATCGGCGAGCGCCGCGATGCGCAGCGCCGAATAGACGCCGTTCCACATCGGGTCGATCAGCACGACGTCGCAGGCGCGCTGCTCCAGCCAGGGGCGATATTGCGCCATGCCGTGGAGCGACTCCAGCGAAGCGACCGGCGTCATCAGCCCGCCGCGCACATCGGCCAGCGCCGCCGGTACGTCGGTGTCGATCTCCATCCAGGCCAGGCCCAGATGATCGAGCGCGCCGGCCACCCGCCGCATGCCCTCCCCGCGCAGCGAGAAGTTGAGGTCGAGCATGATCTCCATGTCCGGCCCCGCCCCGTCGCGCAACGCCTCGAGCTGGTCGATCAGGCCGGCGAGCGGATAGCCCCGTCCGGCCCCGGCCAGATCGAGATCCGGCGTGGCGCGGATGCCGGTATTGGCCATCGTGCCACCCCTACGCCCATCAGGGCCGCCGAAGATCACCGGATTGGTCTTGAGCGCCGTGAAGCCCTTCGCGCGGATCTCGGCGCCGAGCGCCTTGTAGTCCTCCGGCCCGCGCACCGGCGGCGATCCGGCATCCCGCTCGAACGCGTCCGGGATCGTCGCGCGGAACAGGCCGGCATGCGACCAATAGACCGGGATGCGCGCGCGCACAGGTCCGCCAAGCAGCCGATAGGCGGGCACTCCCGCCGCCTTGGCCGCCACGTCGATGCAGGCATTCTCGACCGCCGCGACCGCCTGACAGCCGAGCCCGCCCGGCGTCAGCTTGAGCGAGGCGTGAAGGACCGCCGCGATCGACGCGAACGCTCGCGGATCGCGCCCGATGGCCGCCGCCGAGATGGCCTGCACCACCGGCGTCAGGCCCGGGTTCCAGACCGTCTCGTTATACTCCGACCAGCCGGTCAGCCCCTCGTCGGTCGACAGCTTGAGGAAGGAGATGGTGCGCCAGCCGCCATCGGCATGAAGCAGCTCGATCTTGGTGATGCGCATCTCTCTCTCCCCGGCTGGTCAACGTCGCCGCGCGAAGACTAGCCGCATGGGCTCGAAAGCCAACAGCCCGCACTCGGCCATGCGTTCACGACGATGAATCCGCTGTCCTACAGCAACCCGTTCGTGGCATCGAGCGCACGCCATGACGCAGCCCGCGACCCGATCCATTGCCCTGCTCCTCCGCCCCGCCGGAGACCCGCGGAAGAAATTTGATTCACCCCGTGACCATCGTGACCTTCGGCGGAAATGCGTGGCCCTGGCGGGCGGACGCGACCTCTCGCATCGCCGCGAAGACCAGCGACTGGTTTTTTGCCCCCGGCCCGCCTATATGCGCGCGCAATCATGGCATCATTGAAATTCCCCGACGCCCCCAAGGTGGGCATGGTCTCGCTTGGCTGTCCCAAGGCGCTGGTCGACAGCGAGCGCATCCTGACCAAGCTGCGCAGCGACGGCTATGCGCTCTCGCCCGATTATGAGGGCGCGGACGTCGTGCTGGTCAACACCTGCGGTTTCCTCGACAGCGCCAAGGAGGAGAGCCTGGAGGCGATCGGCGAGGCAATCGCCGAGAATGGCCGCGTCATCGTCACCGGCTGCATGGGCAACGAGGCCGAGCTGATCCGCGCGCGCTTCCCGCAGGTGCTCGCCATCACGGGCGCGCATCAATATGAGGATGTGGTGAATGCGGTCCACGAGGCCGCGCCGCCCGTTCCCAATGCGTTCGTCGATCTCGTCCCCGAAGGCGGCCTCAAGCTGACCCCGCGCCATTATGGCTATGTGAAGATCAGCGAGGGCTGCAACCACAGCTGCGCCTTCTGTATCATCCCCTCACTGCGCGGGAAGCTCGCCAGCCGGCGGATCGACGCGGTGCTGCGCGAGGCGGAGAAGCTGGTCGCAGCCGGCACGAAGGAGCTGCTGATTATCAGCCAGGACACGTCGGCCTATGGCGTCGACGTCCGCCACGAAGAGCGCATGTGGCAGGGCGAGCCGGTCCGCACCCACATGACCGATCTCGCCCGCGCGCTCGGTCGCCTCAGGACGCCACAGGGCGAGACCCCATGGGTGCGCCTGCACTATGTCTATCCCTATCCGCATGTCGACGCAGTGATTCCCCTGATGGCCGAAGGACTGCTGACGCCCTATCTCGACATCCCGTTCCAGCATGCCGCGCCCAACGTGCTGCGCGCCATGAAGCGCCCCGCCAACGAGGCCAAGGTGCTCGAACGGCTGCAGCAATGGCGCAGCATCTGCCCGGACATCACGGTGCGCTCCAGCTTCGTCGTCGGCTTTCCCGGTGAGACCGAGGCGGACTTCCAGTATCTGCTCGACTGGCTGGATGAAGCGCAGCTCGACCGCGTCGGCGCCTTCCGCTTCGAGCCGGTCGAGGGAGCGCAGGCCAATGCCCTGCCGGACCATGTGCCGGCGGAGGTCAAGGAAGAGCGCTACCAGCGCATCATGCAGAAATGCGCGGAAATCTCCGCAGCGAAGCTTGCAGCTAAGATCGGCCGGACCATGCCCGTTATCATCGACGAGATCGGCGAGCCGGACGAGGATGGCAGCGTCGGCGCCACCGCGCGCTCGCAGGCCGACGCGCCGGAGATCGACGGCAATGTGTTCCTCCGCGATGTCGACCCAGGTCTTGCGGCCGGCGCGATCATCGACGCGGTAATCGAGGATGCCGACGAGCACGACCTGTTCGGCGTGCCGGCCTGATGCGCCCGCTGCGAGCCCGTGGCCGCTTGCCGAGCGCTCGCCGGCTCACTAGGTCGTGAATATGACGGACCCAGCCGATCTCGTGCGCCCGGATACGGGCCAGGCCGCCCATCTCATCCATCTCGTCGATGCCAGGAGCCATGACGACTGGCTGAACGCGCAGCCGGACCGCCACCGCGCGGCGCTGCTGGCGCAGGGCTTCAAGGCCAGCGCGTTCGCGCATGCGATTCTGCCCGGCGAGCAGCCGGAGGACTGGGCGGTCGTCGCAGCAGTGGCGGACACCGATGCCCTGTCGAGCTGGTGTCTCGCGAAGCTTGCCGATGTGTTGCCCGAGGGCAGCTACAAGCTGGCGAGCGGCGAGCCGGGTCCGGCAATCCTAGGCTGGATGACCGCGCAATATCGCTTCGACCGTTACAAGGAGAAGAAGGCCGGCAAGGGCGCGCGCGTACTGCTGACCGCCCAGCCGGGCGCGATCGACGGCGCGGCGGCTCAGGCGCGTGCGACGGCGCTGGTGCGCGACATGGTCAATGTGCCCACTGCCGACATGGGACCGGACCAGATCGAGGCACAGGCTCAGGTCGTCGCCAATCGCCATGGCGCGGCGATGAGCGTGATCCGCGGCGATGCACTGGAAGCGGGCTTCCCCATGATCCACGCTGTCGGCCGCGCGGCCGATCGCAGCTGCCAGCCGCGTCTGATCGAGCTGATCTGGGGCCGCGAGGACGCCCCGCGCATTGCCGTGGTCGGCAAGGGCGTGACCTTCGACACCGGCGGGCTCGACATCAAGCCGAGCAGCGCCATGCGGCTGATGAAGAAGGATATGGGCGGCGCGGCGCATGCGCTGGCACTGGCCGACCTGATCATGAACGCCAACCTGCCGGTGCGGCTCCACCTGCTGCTGCCGATCGCCGAGAATGCGATCAGCGGCAATGCCTTCCGCCCCGGCGACGTGCTGCGCAGCCGCAAGGGGCTGACGGTCGAGATCGGCAATACTGATGCCGAGGGTCGCCTCATCCTGGGCGATGCACTGACAAGGGCGGGTGAGGACGAGCCGGAGCTGATCATCGATTTCGCGACGCTCACCGGCGCCGCCCGGGTCGCGCTCGGGCCGGACCTGCCGGCCCTCTTTGCCAATGATGACGCGCTGGCCGCAGAGCTCGCCGCATGCGGCACCAGGGTCGATGACCCTATGTGGCGCCTGCCACTCTGGGAGCCCTACAACGACCTCTTCAAGAGCGACATCGCCGATCTCAACAATGCCGGTGAGAGCGGCTACGCCGGTGCGACCACTGCCGCGCTGTTCCTCCAGCGGTTCATCCCGGACAAGACATTGTGGGCGCATTTCGACACCTTCGCCTGGCGCCCCACAGCCAAGCCCGGCCGACCCAAGGGCGGCGACGCCCTGGGCCTACGCGCTACCTTCGCTATGCTGCAGGGCCGTTATGGGCGCTGAGGCAGGCGCCATCATACCGCCAAAGGCCGCAACAGGCTGCGAACGGCCCCCACCCTTGACCGGTCAACCCCTTTTGGCGCACTGCGCGCCGATGCACGGGTCAGCGGTATCCTCTCCGCAGCGCAAGCGGGTGAAGCTCGACGGGATTTCCCGCAGCTATGACGCGCGCGTGCGGGCCATCAGGGCGGATCTCGCCGATGTCGCACTCGCCGAATATTATTTCGCGCCGCATTATGCCTCGCCGGTGGCCCATGCCTGTGCGGCACCGTCGGTGATGCTGCGTGCTGTCCCGGATGAGACCGCGAGCGCCGTCACCGAGCTGCTGCACGGTGAAGTCTTCTTCATGCTCGATGCGCGGGCTGGCTGGGCATGGGGCTATTGCGGGCATGATCATTATGTCGGCTATGTGCCGGTGGACGCGCTCGGCGAGCCGATCGACGCCGCTTATGTGGCGCGGGCGCGGGCGCCGGTCTTCACCCGGGCCGACATCAAGTCGCCGGTCAAGACGATCCTGCCACCCGGTGCGCGGCTGGCGGGCACGATGGAAGACTTCTTTCTCGTGACAGGCGAGGAGCCGCCGAACGGTGGCTATGTCCACGTCCGTCACCTGGCCACGATCGACACCTATGAAACCGACTGGGTAGCCGTCGCGCAGCGGTCGGTCGGTGAGCCCTATGTCTGGGGTGGACGCGGTGGCCTCGGCATGGATTGCTCCGGCCTTGTCCAGACGGCGCTGGCCGCCTGCGGCATCGCCGCGCCGCGCGACACCGATCAGCAGGCGCAGCAGCTCGGTGAGCCGCTGCCCGACGATGCGGAACTCCGACGAGGAGACATCATCTTCTTCCCCGGCCATGTCGGGCTGATGATGGACAGCGAGAAACTGATCCACGCCAATGCCCACTGGATGGCCGTCACGATCGAGCCGCTGAGCGATGTTATCGCGCGGCTCCAGGACGAGCACGATCAGCCGGTGACAGGCCGGCGCAGGATTTCGCAATGACCAGGATTTTCATTGATGGCGCGGCAGGCACGACCGGTATCCAGATCCGGGATCGGCTGAGCGGCCGCGACGAATTCGACCTCATCACGCTCGGCGACGAGGCCCGGAAGGATGATGCCGCACGGGCCGGCGCGATCAACGCCGCCGACATCGTCATCCTCTGCCTGCCCGACGAGGCAGCGCGGCAATCGGTGGCGATGATCGCTAACGGGACGACACGCGTGATCGACGCGTCGACCGCGCACCGCACCGCGCCGGGCTGGATCTATGGCCTGCCGGAGATCAGCGGACGCGAGGCGGTCGCCAAGGCCCGCTTCGTCAGCAATCCGGGCTGCTACTCGACCGGCTTCATCGCCCTGGTGGCGCCTCTGGTCGCGGCGGGCCTGATTCCCGCCGATGCCGCGCTGAGTTGCAACGCCGTCTCGGGCTATTCGGGCGGCGGCAAGTCGATGATCGCGGAATATGAGAGCGCGGACGGCGCTCCCTCGGCCTGGCGGACCTATGCCCTCGGCCTCGCGCACAAGCATGTGCCGGAGATGCAGGCGCGCTGCGGCCTGACCAGGCGTCCGCTGTTCGCGCCGGCCGTGGTGCCACTCTATTCCGGCATGGTGTGCGAGGTTCCGCTGTTCCGCGAGATGACGAACGGCTCCGCGGACCAGATGCGCACCGCACTTGCGGATCATTATGCCGGATCGCCGATCATTTCGGTGGCGCAGGATTACGAGCCGGCGACCTTGCCCGTTGAGATGCTGAGCGGCCAGGACAGCATGCGCCTCTTTGTCTTCGCCGATCCGGCGAGCGATCAGATCCGCCTCGTCGCGGCGCTGGACAATCTCGGCAAAGGCGCGTCCGGCGCGGCGGTGCAAAGTCTCAATCTGATGACCGACCTCCCGGAAACGACGGGGTTGCGGCTTTAACGCCCCGGTTCGAAAACTCTCGGTTGTTATGATGAACGGCTGGCTGGCGGATCATTGCGCTTCTCCTCAAACGCCTTATCTCTGTGGCCAACCTCTTCTTGAAAGGAGTCCCGCATGAGCAGCGCGATCGCGACGCTGGCCGGTGGCTGTTTCTGGTGCACCGAAGCCGTCTATCAAAGCCTTGAAGGCGTCAAGACCGTGGAGAGCGGCTATATCGGCGGGACGAAGGCCAACCCGACCTATGAGGAAGTCTGCACCGGACAGACGGGCCATGCCGAGGCGATTCGCATTACCTATGATCCCGCCGTGATCGGCTATGCCGACCTGCTCGACATCTTCTTCGCCACGCACGATCCGACGACGCTCAACCGTCAGGGAAATGACGTCGGCACCCAGTATCGCTCGGCCATTTTCCCGCACGACGAGGAGCAGCGCGCCGAGGCGATCGCGGCTATCGCCCGAGCGCAGGCAGACTGGGCCGACCCGATCGTCACTGCGATCGAGCCACTCGCCGTCTGGTATCCGGCCGAGGATTATCACAAGAAATATTGGGATCGCGTCGGCACGCGGAACCCCTATTGCATGGCGGTGATCCCCCCCAAGCTGCAGAAGCTGCGCAAGGGTTTCGCCGAGCGGTTGCGGGCGGCGGTCTGAGGTTATCGTGGCGTCGGGTCTTTGCTCGGCACCACATCGTCGCATCGTTCATATCTCGGCCATGATTTGTGCATAGAACGACCTCGTTCTAGGAGGCCGTCGCATGAACATGAAACCCATCGTCACGATCGCCCTGTGCGCCGCGGTGTTCCCGCTGCCCGGCTGCGTTGCTCGCACGGCCTATCATGTGGCCACCGCGCCGGTCAAAGTCGCCTCCAAGGCAGCCGACTGGGCGACGGTGAGTGGCGACGAAGCCGACCGCAATCGCGGCCGGGTGCTACGCAGGAAATGCCAAGAGCGCTACGACGAATATTATTGCACCAAGGACTGAGCGCCGCGTCGGTCGTTCCAGCGCTGATCAGTGCACGCTCTGGCTCGCCATTGCCGGCTCGGCATGGCGCGGTAGGGGCTGCATGGACATGACCGGCGCCGCTTGATGGGCTTGCGCCACGCGCGGGGGCACGGGACGGCGGACAGGCATACGGACCGGGCTCGAGCGCCGGATCGCCATCGCCGCCATCAGCGGCGCGCAGAGGAACTGGACGCCGAGGCTCGCGAAACCGATGAACGCCAGCAGCGCCGCACCGCTGCCCAGAAGCCCGCCCGACATCAGCAGCGCCACCCCGATCAGCAGGCAGATGCCGCCTGCAACCGTCTCAGGCTTGGTCGATGCAAAGGGCGACGGCTCCGCAGCCTGATCCGCGAACTTGGGTGTGCGGCGCCAGGCGAGCGGGCGCTTCGACAGGCCGGCGAGGCCGGCCACCAAGATCACATAGGTGAGCGACGCGCGGGCGATCTCGCCCCGGATCATATCTTCCATGTCGGTGCAGCCGGCGAGGCGATAGCGGTGCACGGTGCGCAGCCACCAGGTCGCGCCGCCGATCAGCATCAGCAATGGAACGATCGAGGGAATGTCGATCGGCTCCATCGAGCCCGTTGCGAGCGCGACGACCATCGCGACCATGCCGGCGATCGCCATGGCGAGCCCGGCCAGCATCTGCAGCGGCGCGAGGCAGCGCGTCACTTCGAGCAGCTTCGTCCAGCCCGGCAGGCGGGGAGCCAGCGGTGTGGGCAGGAACAGCCGCCAGTGCCGCCGAAGCTGCTGCACCGGGCCCGCCGTCCACCTGAACCGCTGCTTCTTATAGTCGTCGAATGTCTCGGGGATGAGGCCGCGACCGAACGTTTCGCCGAAATAATAGCCACGATAGCCGGCGGCGCGAATGCGCACCGAGACTTCGCTGTCCTCGGTCAGGCACCATTCCGCCCAGCCGCCCGCCTTGCGCAGCGCCTCGGTGCGTATCAGGCACATCGTCCCGATCGTGAAGGCGCCGCCATATTCGCTGATGCCTGGATAATCCGCCTTGTTGCAGGGCATATATTCCCAATAGGCGGCGGTGAGATAGCTATTGGCCTGATAGCCGCGGTAATCGTGCGGCGTCTGGATATAGCCGATCTGCGGATCGGCGAAGAAAGGCGCGAGGCGCGAGAGGAAATCGCATTTCGCGAAGTAATCGGCATCGACGACGCCGATCAGGTCCGCCGTAGGATCCATCTTGTCCATCAGCCAGTTGAGCGCGCCGGCCTTGGCGCCCGGCAGCGGGGCGACGTGGAAGAAACGGAACCGCTCGACACCCAGGCGCCGATTGAGTGCGGCGCAATGCGCCTCCAGCGGCCGCCAGAGCGCTTCGTCCTTGGTGTTGTTGTCACAAACGAGCACTTCGTAATCGGCATAGTCCAGTGCGGCGAGCCGGTTCATCGTCTCCATGACCACCTCGGGCGGCTCAGCATAGCAAGGGAGTTGCAGCGAGACCTTGAAGGGCTTTTCCAAGACCGGCGCAGCAGGCGCGGCGAAAGGCAGGCGCCAGCGCTCGTGCGTCAACACAGCTTCGCGCGCGAAGGTCGCGATCTGGGTGACAAGCATGAAAGGGACGGCGAGGCCGAAGCCGATCAGAGCCGAGACTTCGAGCCCGGTTGGAAGCCCCGCTTCCAGAATGAACTGGATGCTCCACGCGGTGCCGACGAGAAAACCGGCGCCGATGCAGGTGAGCGAGAGGATGCCCGGCATGCTGAGACGATGCACGAGATAGCGCGTCGCGGCCGCCGCGTTCATGCAGAACAGGAAGATCGGCAGGACGGGCAGCAGCTCGGTCGTCGCCAGCACCGTCGCGAGCAAGGCCGCGACGCACGATCCGATCAGCTCGATCCCTTCCTGCGCCACCGGGCGCGTCAGCCGGTGCGGCGCGGCGACCGCCCGCAGCGTCAGAAGCGCGGCAAAAAGGGCAAGAAAGGCAATGAAGACCAGCGAAGAATCGAGTTCGGCTCTGGAGGGTAACAAAATGCGACGTCCTTTTTATTGTCAGCTCCGCGCAATACTTTGACTGCTGCGGAGCGCAACCCGATGAAACAGGCCCTATCGTTCAGGCGGCGCTCGCAAACCCCGGAGCGACGAGCCGTGCATCAACAGCTTCGCATGGAACTCTCCCGCCTGCGGATTGAAATTCCAGCAATCAGAAAGGGTTGCGTCCGCAGATTGTAAAATCCTGCGCTGCGCGTCTGATCGTGCCGAAGTTGCGGCGGACGGGCGGGGATGGCGGCTATGCTGCGGCGCGGCGGAGCCTGTCGTTGATCGCGAGGCCAAGACCACGATGGGGAATCGGAGCGATCGTAATCCCGGAAAAACCGCTTGCATCGGCCTCGTGCAAGGTCGCGAAGAGATTGGCTGCCGCCTCGACGAGATCGCCGGAGGGGCTGAGATTGCGCTGACAGGCGCCGGGGCCGAAGCCGATGTGAAACTGGCCTTCCACAGCCTCGGCGCGGTCGAGCGTCACCGGCTTGGTAGGCGCATAGTGGCTCTCAAGCTGGCCTGGCGCAGTGATACCTTCGCCTTGCGATGGATCGAGCACCGCAAGGCCGGTGCGCCCCTCGATCGCTTCCGGAGTCACCGGGCCGGGACGAAGCAGCGTCACCGATCCGTCGCCCGGACGAACGATCGTCGATTCAAGGCCATCGCTTGCCGGCCCCGCGTCGAGGATGAAGGGAATGCGTCCACCCAGGCTCGCCAGGACATGGGCGGCGCGGGTCGGACTGATCCCGCCCGAGCGATTGGCCGATGGCGCGGCGAGCGGCACGCCGGCGGCCGCGATCAGCGCGCGCATCGCCGGATGCGAAGGCAGGCGGACGGCGAGCGTCAGCAGGCCCGCGCTGGCGAGTTCGGCCACCGGACAGTCGGGCAGGCGCGGCAGCACCATCGTGAGCGCGCCGGGCCAAAAGGCTCGGGCAAGCGCCTCCGCCGCGGGGGAGAAAGCCACGAGCCGTCGCGCCATGTCGACATCGCTGACGTGCACGATGAGCGGATTGAAGCTGGGACGTCCCTTGGCGGCATAGATGCGAGCCACCGCCATTTCGCTGGTGGCGTCGGCCGCCAGGCCGTAGACCGTCTCGGTAGGGACGGCGACGGGCTCGCCCGCGCGGATCAGCGCCGCTGCCTCGGCCAGAGACGCGCTGTCATAGGCGCGAATTTGCGTGTCGACGGTCCAGGCGCGGTTCGGCATCGTCGCGCATATAGCGGTGCTTTGTGACAGGATGAAGCCCGGAAAGCGGCTTTGCGCAGTGGCGCTCTTCGCCTAGAGACACGCGCCATGACGAGCGACACCAAAGACGAGATGCTGGCGCGCATCGCCGCCGCGCTGGAGCGGCTGGCCCCACCCGCCCCGGCCCCGGCGGACCTTGAGGCGCATCCGGCCTATCGCTGGGATGGCAAGACCATCAGCCCGATCGAAGCCTTCCAACCCGTTGATTTCGCGCTGCTGACCGGCATCGACGCGCAAAAGCAGGCCTGTCTGGAGAATTGCCGGCGGCTCGCAAGGGGCCATGCCGCACACGACATCCTGCTGTGGGGCGCACGCGGAACGGGCAAGTCGGCAACGGTGTCGGCCTGCGTCGGCCAGGTCCAGAAGGAAGGCCTGCCGCTCGCCATGATCGAAATCGCAACCGACGATCTGCGCAGCCTCGCCGCCTTGTTCTCGCTGCTGCGCGCGACCAGCCGGCCGATCATCCTCTACATCGACGATCTCGGCTTCGACGGCGATTTCGGCGCCGATGCCCGCGCGCTGCGATCGCTGCTGCAGGGCGGCGCGGGCGCGCGCGGCAGCCATGTGCGCGTCTATGCGACGTCCAACCGCCGCCACATCGTGCCCCGCTCGATGGGCGAGCAGGACGATCCGATCAACCCGCGCGACGTCATCGACGACCGGCTGGCCCTCTCCGACCGGTTCGGCCTGTCGCTCGGTTTCCATGCGCTCGATCAGGACGCCTATGTCGCGATCCTCGCAACCTATGCAGCCCGTCTCGGGCTTGAGTTCGATCCGCTGGCGGCGATCCAGTGGGCGACCCAGCGAGGCAGCCGATCGGGCCGCGTAGCCTGGCAATATGTCGTGGAACTGGCCGGGCGGGCCGGACGGACGCTGGAAAGTGACGCGCAGGTGTAAACTTCTTCACTCGTTAAGATTGAGATAATTGCTAATAAACAAAAACTTAATTATCGAAACTTCTCGAACATCATGCATATGGCGCATGTGTTTTTTTGAGAAGTTTCGGGTGAGGTGATAAGGAGCATGATTTTTCGGGAATGGCTCTCACGAGGTCAAAGAGCGGCACCATTCGGCGCGCGATGATCATATCATGAGAGGGCGCGCGTAGGACAGGCGGCGGCGCGCGCCCGAGCTGTCCGTTCAGATCACAGGCTGGCGACGCGGGCTGTTGGGCCACGACGCCTTATCCCTCATTGCGGCGCATGCGGGAATCCAGCTATGACCCTGCGACTCAGCGGCAGCGTGGAACTGGATCCCCGCGTGCGCGGGAATGACGGGGTGCGGTGGAGCAAAGGGGCCGCTTTCACGCCAATTCATGCCGTCCGCTATACTCGTGGCGTGTCCCGATAGCGGCCTGTCAGGATACGACGCCATCGCCGTCACTAGCCCCTCCTCTGAAGAGGAGGGGCTAATGGCCACTAACCACGACCTTTCAGTGGCTCAGGCCGCGCGCTCGGACTCCTGAAAGCGGTCGGTCGGGCACCCCTTTTTATGAGTTCAGGCCTCGACACGAACGGGAACGGCGCGCGGCAGGCTGCGCCAAACGGCCCCTAGCCCAACGCCCGCGACCAGCAGATGAGATCGCCATCCTCGTCATCATAGCGGGTGCCGGTGCGGGCGAAGCCGTTGCGTTCGAGCACGGCCTGAGAGGCGATATTGTCGACCGAGGTATCGGCGCGCAGGGAGGTCGCCAGCCCTCTGGAGATCACCTCCTCGATCAGCTGGCTAACCGCCGCGCGCGCATAGCCTTGCCGCTGGCAGGCGGGGGCGATGCCATAGCCGATCTCGGCGCTGCCCGTCGCGTCGGGCGGCTCCTTGAACGAGGTGAGGCCGACGAGCAGCGAGCCGTCGAGGATCAGCCACGAGGCGCCGCAGCCAGCGCGATGCAAAGCGGCGGTCATGCCGCGCACGATCTCCAGCACGTCGGGCGGTGCGACACCGCCATCGGGCAGGCCGAAATCGTCCGGTGCCTCGCCTTCATCAAGCAGCCATGCGAGATGCGCATCGGTCGCCGGCTGCAGGCGGACACTCATGCGGCCGGGTTGCCTGACGGCTTGGCAGGGGCTGGCCCCGCTGCGGGCTTGGGCGTGCTCGGATTGGTAATGCGCCAGACGATGCCGCCGACATCATCGCTGACAAGAACGGCGCCATCCTTCGCGATAACGACGTCGACCGGGCGGCCCTGGGCCTGACCCTTGTCGTTGAGGAAGCCGGTGAGCAGATCGACCGGCTTGCCCTGCGCCGTGCCGTCCGCGCTGAACGCGACATAGGCGACCTTGTAGCCGGCGAGCGGCTTGCGGTTCCAGCTGCCGTGCAGGGCGACGAACGCGCCATGATCGAAGGGTGCGCCGAGCGTCGAGCCGGGCGTGAAGATCAGGCCGAGCGGCGCGGTGTGGGCGCCGAGGCCGAAGGCGGGCCGGCGGGTATATTCGCGCAGATCGTCGCGGCGGGGTTCGACGCGGCTGTCGATGTAGCCGCCCCAGTAATTCCATGGCCAGCCGTAGAAGGCGGCGAACTCGACATCGGTCAGATAATCGGGGACCAGATCGGAGCCGAGCATATCGCGCTCGTTAACCACCGCCCACAGGCCGTCGCTCCACGGGTTCCAGGCAAGATCGGTCGGGTTGCGCAGGCCGCTCGCGTAGATATTGGACTCGCCTGCCTTGAGGTCTATCTCGAGAATGAGCGCGCGATTATCCTCGGCGTCGAGGCCATCCTCCGCGACATTGCTGTTCGAGCCGATGCCGACATAGAGCTTGCCGTCCGGGCTGGCGAGCAGGCTCTTTGTCCAGTGATAATTGGGCGCGTTGGCCGGCAACTTGGCGATCGTGCGCGGCTTGGCGGTGATCTGGGTGTCGCCCACCTTGTAGGGGAAGGCAAGCAGGCTGTCGGTGTTGGCGACATAGAGCGTCCCGCCGATGAGGGCCATGCCATAAGGCGAGTTCAGGCCTCTGATCAGGACATGTTTCTGCTCGGCCACGCCGTCCCCATCGACGTCGCGCAGCAGCGTGATGCGATTGGCCGAAGGCGCGCCGGCACCGGCCGCGCCCATGAGCTTGGCCATGATCCAGTCCTTGATCCCGCCTTGCGGGCGCGGCGGGCTGTTGGTCTCGGCCACGAGAATGTCGCCATTGGGCAGCAGCAGCATCTGGCGCGGATGATCGAGCCCGGTGGCGAAGCGCGCGACCTTCAGCCCCCTGGATGGGACCGGCGCGGCATTGGCGGCCCAGCCCACCGGGTCGGCGATGCCGACGGTCGGGATGAACTGCTTGCGCGGCGCGGTGAATTTGGGCTCGCGGCCTTCGAGATCGCTCTCGCTGAGCTGCGCGATGTCGGGTCGGGAAAGGTAGAAGAAGAGGCCGCCCGCGGCGAGGACAAGCGCGACGAGGGCCATGGCGATATATTTTCTCATGGGCGCTGATCTATGCCTCCTGACGTCCGGGCGCAACGGGCGCACGCGACGCTTCCGATGTAAAAACAGTGATTCCCACGCGCCGCGGACGCCCGTCGACGCTTTCCAAGCCTCGCCACTTCCCCTAGGTTCGGCGGGTGAAAGCAGCGCTGCTCTTCCTCGTCACTGTTTCAGGCGTCGCGCTCGCACAGGTGCCTGCACAGCAGGAAGATGTCGCGCTTTACGGAAAGCATGATTGGTTCGCCCTGCATGATCGCATGATCGCAGGTCAGGCGACGGATCTCCTGGCATTGGGCGCGACGGCGGTGGCGTTCGGCGAGGAGCAAAAGGCGCGTTCCTTTCTGGAGCCGCTTTTGAACGGGAAGCAGGCGGCCGACGCGCATGGGTGGCTGAGCTATCTGGATTTGCGGAAAGGGCGTTATCGCGCTGCGGCGATGCACATCGCAGCGTCCGAACCGGGCCAGACCAACCCGCTCGCGGTGACGTTACAAGCGCTTCCCGATCAAATCACGGTCCAAAACGCGTCCGCGATCGTCCGGCATCGCATCTTCCAGCGCAAGCTGTTCGTGCCCGTCTCAGTGAATGATCATCCCGCCGAACTGATTCTCGATTCCGACGCGAACTTGTCCTTCCTGAGCGAAAGCGCCGCCAAACGCATGGGTCTCACCATCCGCGACAGCGATGCGACGACCGCCGGGGCGCTCGGCGCCGCATCCCGCCTGCGGATCACGATCGCCGACATCCGGATCGGCAAGACGCATGTCCGCAACGTCGCGTTCATGGTGCTTCCCGACAATGCCAGCCTGTTCGCGCCATTAGCCCCACTGCAGCAGGGAGCTCTGGGCCTGCCGGTCATGCTCGCGCTGGAGCGGATGAGCTGGGACAGCGACGGCAGCTTTCGGATCGGCGCCGGCCACGATCCGACCCGCCCATCCTCGCCGCTCGCCTTTGACGGCGCCGACCCCATCGTCCGCTTTTTCCACGATCGAGTGGCCCTTGCCGGCGTCTTCGACACCGGAGCGGAAACGACCGACCTGTGGCCGCCATTCGCCGCGCGTTTCGCCGAGCAGATCCGGAAGGAGGGCACCGCAGGCAAGAAAATGGTGCGTGGTTTCGGCGGGAACGGCGAGATTCCTGAGGTGGTCGTGCCCGATCTGCCGCTCGATATGGGCGGCATACCGCTGCGGGCGAGACCGGCGCATATTCTCACGGCGACGACCACGGCCAACAGCGACTGGCAGGCCGGACGTCTGGGCCTCGACCTGCTACGACAGGCGCGGCGGGTCACGATCGACTTCCGCGCGAACCGGCTTCAATTGCTCGAGTGAGAAGGCAGTCCGGAGGTTAGCGCGGCCCCATCCGCCAGATCAGGATCGCGATCAGCACGCCGACGCCCAGCCCGATCAGCAGCCCAATGCTAGGCTGGTGCAGGAAGCCGCCGATGATCGTGCCGGCGAGGGTCAGCAGCGCGATCGGCGCGCCGCCGGCCATGCGGTTGCCGGGCTTCCGGGACGGTGGGGGCGTGGGATCGTCGCTCATGCCGCTGCCCTTGCCACGTCCCGGTGCGGGACGCCAGCCGTGCCGTGATGGGACGGCTGTCTCGCCAGGGGAAATGGTCAAGAGCCTCTTCACCAGCGTGATGCGGCGAAACCCGCCATCCGCGCAAACTGGCACGGGGCTTGGATGGTGAAGGACGGGCGGCGGGTGGCCGACCTGTAGATAAAACAAAGATACACGGGGTACGGCATGCATCTTCCAATTTTGGTGGATCGGCGCAGCTATGACGATGCTGCTGCGCTTCTCGAACGGTTCGGCGAACATGCCGGGGTCGAGGCGGCGCTGCGCGCCGATCGGTCGCGCGAGCGCGGCAACCACATTCATTTCTGCCACTGGCGACAGATCGAGCGAATGCTCGTCGTGCTCTGCGTCGATCAGGTGATGGGCACGATCCACTGAGCCGATCACGTCACCGCTTCTTGTTGCGACCCGTTTCACGCGTCGCTTAAGCCCCCCTCCCGGCTCGCTTACCAGTCCCCACTGATGAGCCGGGAGGGTGTGGTGCTCCGGAGCGACCAGCAGTCAGGCGATACGTAGCCGAAAAGCGTGATTTGTGAGCATCGGCGCGCAGCGTACTTCCGGTACGTGAGCACCGAAGCGCAGTAAATCGCGTTTTGCAGGCACGTATCGCCTGACTGCTGGTCGCTCCGGCGATTCGGTGCCTGCTAGAGTCCTGCCTTCGCGCGTTCCTCGGCGACCAGTTCCTTACGGGACAGTTTGCCGATCAGCGTTTTGGGCAAGGTCTCGCGGATCTCGACCGCGCTGACCCGCTCATGCTTGCCGAGCTGCGGGTTGAGCCACGCCTTGAGGGCCTCGTTGTCCAGCTCCCTGCCCTTGTCCGGCCAGAGCGTGACAAACGCCTTGGGACTTTCGCCGCGATATGGATCCGGAATGCCGATCACCAGTGCCTCGCGGACGGCGGGATGGCGATAGAGCACCTCCTCCACCTGGCTGGGAAAAACCTTGAACCCGCCGACCGCTATCATGTCCTTGATGCGGTCGACGACGGTTATATAGCCCTGCGCATCGATCGTCCCGACGTCCCCGGTGCGCAGATAGCCGCCGATGAAGACATCGGCATCTGCGGCGGGATTGTCCCAGTAACCACGCATGATCTGGGGGCCGGCCACGGCGATCTCGCCCGGCTCGCCCGGCGGCGCGGGGCGGGTGGGATCGTCCCGATCGAGGAACTTGACGCGGGTGCCCGGGAAGGGCTGGCCGATCGAGCCGGCCTTGCCCGGATTCTCATAAGGATTGCAGCTGATCACGCCGCTGCTCTCGGTGAGGCCATAGCCCTCGACGAGGCGGGCGCCGGTGGCGCTCTCGAACTTGCCCTTGAGTGACATGGGCAAGGGCGCCCCGCCCGAGATGCAGACGCGCAGCGACGAGAAATCGGTGCGCGGCAGGTCGGGGCAATCGAGCAGTGCCTGGAACATCGTCGGCACGCCGGGCAGCGAGGTCGCCTTGCTCTTCTGGATCGCGGCCAGCACCTGGCGCGCGTTGAAGCGCGGCAGCATGATGATGGCGCCGCCATTGGCGACGGTGCGGTTGAGCACGGCCGTGTTGGCGAAAACATGGAAGAAAGGCAGCGCACCGACGATGCGGTCCGGCGCATCGCGGTGCGGATCGATCAGGTTCACCTGGCGGGCGTTGGCGGTTAGGTTCTGATGGGTCAGCATCGCGCCTTTGGGCCGGCCGGTGGTGCCGCCGGTATATTGCAGCAAGGCAAGGTCGCGCTCGGGATCGATCGGCGGCAAGGGCCTCGATCCGTCATTGGAGAGGACGCTGGCGTAACGGGTGATGCGCGGATCATGCGGGACATGCTCGTCCTCGCCGCGCTTGAACAAGCGGTAGAGCAGGGCCTTGCCCGCCGGCAGCGCCTCGGCCACCGAGCCGACCACCAGCCGCTCGATGCAGCTGCTGTCGAGCACGGCATGGGCATTGCCGAACAGCGGCTTCGCAGAAAGCGTGACGAGCAGGCGGGTGCCGCTGTCCTCGGCCTGATGCGCCAGCTCCTCGACAGTGTAGAGCGGCGAGAAATTGACCGCGATGGCACCGGCCATCATCGCTCCGTAGTAGGCGGCGATATAATGGGGAACATTGGGCAGGTAGAGGCCGACGCGGTCGCCGGGCGCGATGCCGAGATCGATCAGGCCGCAGGCGAAGCGGCGGGCGGCGGCATAGCAATCGGCATAGCTGTAGCGCCGGCCTAGAAAGTCGATCAGCGTGCGATGGCCGCCCGCCTCGGCTGATGCCTTGAGCATGCCGGGCAGCGACAGGGGCGCGAACTGCTGATCCCATGCGACCGGGTGGTCATAATGATCGTGCCAGACCCAGTGTTCGCTCTCCATGCGGAAAGGCTAGGCTAACGTGCACGTCAAGGCAATGCGTTCGCGCAAACGCTACGGCGTTGGCATTCGTTAAGCGTGGATGGCGAACGACTCGGACGGCCTGCGAACGCTTGCTCCTGCGAAAGCAGAAGCCTAGGACCCAACCGACTGACCTAGCCGCCCCGATCCCCTGCTTTCGCAGGAGCACGAGTCAGGTGAGCAATCCTCAGCCCTGGTTCTGGCTGGTGAACGCCTCGGCCTCGGCGCGCAGAGCTTCCTCGACGCGCATTGTCTCCTCGGCGCGGCGATTATTCTCGTCGCGCTCCTGACGCAGCTCGGCGATCAGCGCCTCGCGGTCGCCGGCCAGGCGATTGTCGACCGGAGCCTCGATGCCCGCCTTCTTGGCGGCGCGGGCGACCAGCGCGTCCAGCTCACGCTGCGAGCAGAGGCCGAGCGTCACCGGATCCTTGGGCTGGATGTTGCTGATGTTCCAGTGCGTCCGATCGCGGATCGCCGCGATCGTCGTGCGCGTCGTGCCGATCAGCTTGCCGATCGCGCCGTCTGAAATCTCGGGATGATTGCGCAGGATCCAGGCGATGCCGTCCGGCTTGTCCTGGCGCTTGGACACCGGCGTGTAGCGCGGGCCCTTGGTGCGACGGACGGGATCCGGCCCCTTCAGCATGACGAGCGCGTAGTTGGGATCGGCCTCGCCCTTCTTGATCTCCTCGTTGGAGAGCTCATGAGCGCGGACAGGATCGCGACCGGTATATTTCGAGCCGGCCGTGTCATCGGCGATCGCCTGCACTTCGAGAATGTGCAGCCCGCAGAACTCGGCGATCTGCTCGAAACTGAGCGCGGTGTTGTCAACGAGCCAGCTGGCGGTGGCATGGGGCATGAGCGGCTGGGCCACGGCGAAATCCTTCTGTGCAAATAAACAGGGCCACCCCTCACGGGATGGCCTCGATCCTGCCAACAGATAGGCGATTGATGCATTTTGAGCAAGCGTCCGCGACGTTGCCGTCCGATTATCAGCGAAAAGCTGGTTCAGGCGGCCTGCGCGATTGGCGATTGCGACAGCCAGTGGAGGCTCTGGAGGAATTCCTCGGCGCTCCGCCGCCAGCTGAACTGGCTGCCGTAGACCGCGCAAGCTACGGGATCGAGCGTCAGCGCCTGCGCCGCCGCCAGCACCAGATTTTCGTCCATCGCCCCGACGGCAGGCGTCAGCACGTCGACCGGCCCCATCACCGGATAGGCCGCGACCGGCGTGCCGCTCGCCAGCGCCTCGATCATGACCAGGCCGAACGTATCGGTGCGGCTGGGGAAGACGAGCAGATCCGCGCCGCGATAGGCCTGCGCCAGCGGCTCGCCGGTTTGCAGGCCGAGGAACAGGGCCCCGGGATATTTGGCTTCCAGAGCGGCGCGCGCCGGTCCATCGCCGACCACGACCTTGCTCCCTGGCATATCGAGCGCCAGGAACGCCTCGATATTCTTCTCGACCGCGACGCGGCCGACATGGAGCAGGATCGGGCGGGGTAGATCGGCAAAGGCGGGGTGCGCCGGGCCATCGGGGCCGAACAGCGAGAGATCGACGCCGCGGCCCCAATGATGGGTCTGGTGGATGCCGGCGCGGTGCAGGCCGGCGCGGATCGACGGCGTGGACGTCAGCACGGCGCTGGCGGGGCCATGGAACCACCGGAAATAGGGCCAGAACCACTCGGCGGAAAGGCCGGTGCGGCTCTGCACATAATCCGGGAAATTGGTGTGATAGGCCGTCGTGAACCGGCGATTGTTGCGCAGGCACCAGCGCCGTGCGGCAAGGCACAGGGGCCCTTCGGTGGCGAGATGGATGGCATCCGGCCGGAATCCGGCGATCATCCGCCCGATGGCGCCAGGGGCCGCCATCGCGAGGCGGATCTCCGGATAGGTCGGGCACGGCAAGGTGACGAAGCGATCGGGCCCGATCACCTCGACGACATGGCCCATGGCGGTGAGCTGCGCGCGGACGGACTGGAGGGTGCGCACCACGCCGTTGACCTGCGGCGCCCATGCGTCGGTGACAATGAGAATGCGGCGCGGCTCGGCGGGGAGCTGGCTCAAGCGGCCAGCTCCAGCGCCGGCGCGGCATTGTGCCGCGCGGCCATCACATCGGCCCAGTGCAGCACTTCCATCGTGCCGTCATGATGCTCGACCAGCGCCGTGCAGCCTTCGACCCAGTCGCCGTCATTATAGTAAGTGACGCTGCCGAATTGGCGGATCTCGGCGGTGTGAATATGGCCGCAAACAACCCCGTCAACATGGCGGCGCTCGGCTTCGTGGGCGACGATCTCCTCGAACTGGGAGATGAAGGCGACGGCGTTCTTGACCTTGTGCTTGGCCATCTTGGAGAGCGACCAGTAAGGCAGGCCGAACAGGCGGCGGACCTGGTTGAAGCGGCGGTTGACCGCCATCAGCGCCGTATAAGCCGCGTCGCCGACGAAGGCGAGCCAGCGGTGCGCCAGCATGATCGCGTCGAACTCGTCGCCGTGCAGGACGAGCAGCTTGCGCCCATCGACCGTGGTGTGGATCTTCTTGCGGCGGATCTCGACGCCGCCGAAGCTCATGCCGGTGAACTGACGGAACATCTCGTCATGATTGCCGGGAATATAGATGACGCGGGTACCGCGGCGCGCGCGCTTCATGATGCGCCAGACCACGTCGTTGTGCGCGGTCGGCCAGTAGAGGCGTTTCTTGAGCTGCCAGCCGTCGACGATGTCGCCGACAAGATAGAGGATGTCGCTGTCGACGCTGTCGAGGAAATCGATCAGCATCTCGGCGTTGCAGCCCTTGGTGCCGAGGTGGATGTCGCTGATCCAGATGGTGCGATAATGGAGCCGCGAACGCCCGTTCTTCACGGAGCGTTCCGGCACGAGCGAGCTCAGTGCATTCATGGCTTTGCGCGGACCCCTGTCAGCCTTGTCTCGCGCCGGCTCCTAGCGGATGAATGTGACAATTCCGCTTGGAATATGACGGTTTTGGGTCAGTTTTCGCCGATTCGCGTCCCGTCAGTCCGACATCGGGACGTGGCCCGGCAGGGCTTCCATGCGCGCGATCCAGCGGCCGATCGACGGCCATCGCGCCAGATCGAAGCCCCCTTCCCCGGCGACATGCGTGTAGGGAAAGAGGCAGATGTCGGCGAGGCTGGGCGCGTCACCGACCAGCCAGTCGCGGCGGTTCAGCTCGTCCGCCATCAGGGTCAGCGCCGCCTCGCCGGCAGCGCGCTTGCCCGCGATCTGGCTGCGCTGCATCTCGGTGAGCGCGCGCTCGCCGATCGATGCGAGCCAGAAGCGCAAGGTCGCGACATTGGGCTCGTGATTATATTGCTCCCAGAACATCCAGCGGAGCATGTCGGCCTGACCGAAGCGATCGGACGGAATGAGCACCGAGCCGGCCGCGAGCCAGTGACAGGCGGCATTGCTCTCCGGCAGGAAGCGGTTGCCCACCTGAAGCACGGGAATGCGGCCATTGGCGTTCACATTGGCGAGGAAATCCGGCGTGCGCGTCTCGCCCTTCAGGATGTCGTAGTTGCGCCGCTCGATCGGAATGCCGAGCAGGGCGGCCGTCAGCCGGATCTTATAGCAGTTACCCGAGGGGGCATATTCGTGGAGGATGACGGCGTCGCTCATGAGACGCGCTTCTAGGCCGGGAAAGCGCGGATTGAAATGCCCGCGAGCAGACATGTCCCGCTTTTCTAACCCCGCTTTCAGAAGGTCGTGGTCAGCCCGAGTTCGACGCGATTACGATCGAAGCTGTAGAGCGGGATCGTGCTGTGCTGGTAGGTATAGCTGTAGCTCAGCCGCGGTGTGAAGCGCGACAGCACGATATGCCGGTTGAGCAGATTGATCATCGTCGAGGACGCAAGATCGACGCGGCGGGCGCCGAAGGCCGGCAGCGACGCGTCATAGCTGCCGACGGCGAGCGAGGTCTCGACATAGGCGGAGAAACCGGCCGGCAGATCGCGGAAGTAACCGGCCGCCAGATAGCCGCTCCAATTGGCATAGGCGTCGGCCCGCGCGCGGGTGCGGCTGATCCCGGCCCGGCCGACGACGCCACTGGATGGGGTCAGGGCGTAGACGATCGTTTCGCCGAGCGAGCTCAGCAGGCCGGTCAGATGCGTCGCCGCATCATAGCGGACCGTCTGCACCGACAGATCGGTGGTGAGGCCGACCTGCGGCGTCACATAATAGGTCGCGGTGATGCGGCCACCCGCCGCGACGTCATAGGGCCGCGCGCCATACCAGCGCCGGCTGGCGGTGGCGAGCAGGCTGAGATCCCAGCGGCGCATGACGAAGCGCGGGCCGGCATAGAGCGCGGCCGTCATGTCGTCGAAGCGCGATCCCGAATATTCGCGCCGCTGGAGGCTTGCGCCCAACCGCAGCCGGCTATTCGCGCCGAGATGCGGCGCCCACTCCCCCGTCGCGCCCAGTTGCGCGCCGACGCCGCTGTGCCGCTGCGCCTCGTCCGAGAGATCGAAGGGAAGCCCGTACAGCGTCACCTCGCGCGACGACGAGCCGCCATTGAGATTGCTGTCCGGCGCCAGCGACAGGTCCAGGCTGTAGGACAGCGCCTTGGCCTGGCGGATCGCATAGAGATATTTGTCGATATTGGCCTGCACGACGGGCGGCGGATGGCCGGCGCTGGCGAACTGGAACTGGCGGGCGGCGTTGCCATAGTCTCCCGCGACGAAGAAGGCGCGGCCCAGCTCCAGCCGCACGCGCTCGGCCTTGGGATGATCGATCAGGATCGCGCGGAACAGGCGGATGGCGCGCTGGTGATCGTCGCGTTCCATGGCGACCATGCCGGAGAGGAAGAGCAGGTCCGTGTTCCGGGGATCGCTTGCAAGCAGCGAGGCGAGAACGGCATCGGCCTCCTGCGCGCGATGCTCCTCGAGCAGGGCCTCAATCAGCGCGTCGATGGGAATCGGCGCGTCGGCGGCCCCCGGAGGCGGCGCCGGTGGCGGATCGGCGAACCCCGCTGCTGCGGCAGCGGCGGGAGCGAGAAACGAAAGAGCCGCCGCGGCTGCCCCGAGCGGCCGCCTCACTGCTTGGCGACGAGATAACCCGTGGCGCCGCGCGTCCCGTCGTGCACGCCCCAGATTGCGCCGACTTCCTGCGCGGTTGTGCCGAAGAACTGGCCGCTGAGCGGTCCGGTCGCGCCCGTGGTCAGTGAGAAGGGACTGCCCGGACTGCTGGAGACGGTCGTCGTGCCGCTGAAGCTGGTGGCCCCGCTCAGAATGGTCCCGGAGAAGGACAGATTGTTCCAGGACTGATTGGCCTGCGATCCGAGCGGAAGCGGCGCGGCGACGATCGATGAGGCTGCGCCCGTGATCGCGCCGGAGGTCCAGTTGACGTTCAGCTGAACCGTGCCGGTAAGGCTGGCCACCGGAAGCCCGGAGCCGTTCGGTGCGAGCGCGGCACCCTCCAGGAAGCCGTTGAACGTGGCGGTGCCGCTCGTCGGTTTGCCGGACAGCGGCGTTTCGAAGCCGGCCACATAGACTGCGCTGTTAAGCACGGCGCCCCCTGAACTCGCGATGTTCCAATTGCCATAGACCATCCAGGAGAATTGCGCCGTCGTGCTGATAATGTCCCGATTGAGGTAGACGGTCAGAATGCGCCCATCGGCAAGCGTGACCTGTCGAACATCCTTGCCGTTGACGACGGTGGTGGCGAGGGGCAGCGCCTGATTGGTGACGCCAAGCGCGCTGTTCCCGATTGTGAAGACGAGCGCGGACGGGCCGCTCGATCCCCAGGTCACCTTGGTGGTCGCGCCGGCCGCATCGGTGGTGGCGTCGGCCTGGCTGGTGGGCGGCCCGCTCGTCCAGCTTCGCGAGCTCTGCAACAGGCGGAAGGTCGTCGTCCCGGAGGTCGGCGGTGTATCGAAATTGACACCTGCCGTCGCCGTGGCGCCGGTGGTCACCGAGCCGTAGGTCGCGGCCGAGAAAGGCCCGACCGACGCGGTGGGTGTGGGTGTGGGTGTGGGCGTCGGACTTGGCGTCGGCGTGGGGCTTGGGGTTGGACTTGGCGTCGGCGTTGGACTCGGAGTTGGCGTAGGCGTCGGAGTAGGTGTCGGACTTGGGGTCGGCGTCGGGCTCGGTGTGGGCGTCGGACTTGGGGTCGGCGTCGCGCTCGGCGTGGGAGTCGGTGTTGGCGTCGGAGTTGATCCCACGCCGCCCTCTCCGCAGCCGGACAGCATCAGTGCGAGGCTGATCACGCCCGCAGAGGTGAACAAATAAGAACGCGGCCTCGCGGACCGAGCAATAACGACTGTCATGATTTGCCTCCCAACCCAGATTCTGAAGGCGACCCACGACGCCGATCATCGGCATTTCTATATTTGCCACATGGAGTTGAGGGCATTCCCCCTCGGGGGAGGCTGTTTATCCTCCCCCGAGGGGGAGGCAAATAGCTCTATATCTGCGACGAGCCGAATGATACGCCCTCATGGGGAGTGGGGTATTGAGCAGGAAAACGCGCGCGGGCGGCGCCATTCGCAAACGCAGAATCATCGAGCATATCGCACTTCTGTGCCATTGCGGCGTCGGGATCGAGGCCATCGTCTCGTCCCTGTGCGAGGCCGTCCGGCAATTGCTGGGCGCCGCATCGGGCTCGCTGTTCTGGCTCGACGAGATGGGCCTGCCGCAAGGCTTTTATCATGATTGCGCGTCCGCGGAGCTCAAGGACCTCTTCATCAGCCAGTTCGACACGCTGTTCTCAGGGCCGGCAGAGGTCAGCTTCGTCAGGCTGGTGGCCATGACCGGCCCCGCCATCGGTCGCTGCCTGGAACCGGAGCTGATCGATGCCTTCTGGAAAGGCAACATCTACCGCTATCTGTGCGTGCCGCTCGGGCACCATCATATGCTCGATCTGAGGGTCGATCATGACAATCGCGGGCGGGCCCTTTTCGTGGCGTGGAATCCGCGCGAAAAGCCCTTTTCGCGAGCCGAGGCCGATCTGCTCGAACCTGTGCGGCAATTGATGCAGCACGCCATCGCGGCGCACAAGCAGCATGCCCGGTGGACCTCCAAGGACGGTGACTATGGCCATTTCGTCACGGACCTGTCGGGGCAGCGCCTGCTCGCAATCAATGCGCAGGCGGAGGCGATCCTGACGACGAGCCAGCTGCTGTTCCAGAACGTCTCGACCACGCGCATCAATCGCGCGCCGAGCTTCGCCGCCGCGCTGGCGCAGATTGTGGCGCAAACCGGGCGTGCGACGATCCACCTCCCCGTCCCCGACGGCCGGCTGGTCGCGGAAGCCTCGGAAATGCGGCTGATCGAAGCGTCGGGCGCCGACAGCCCTCGCGGTCTGTTCGTCAAGCTGGGCATCGAAGTGGCGGCGGAAGTGCGCGCCGTCCATTATCTGACCGGCCTGCCGCTGACCCCGCTGCAGCGCAGGATAGCCCTGTTCGCCATGCTGGGCGGTCACCGGGCGGACTGCCACGATCATTTCAGCGTGAGCGGCGAGGCGCTGAAGAAGCATCTGCGCGCCGTCTTCGAGGCGACCGGCGCAGCCAACTGGCTCGAGCTCGGCCGCCTCGAGGAATTGAGCCCGGCCCGTCGCGGGCCGGGCATCAGCTTACATGCCGAAGCGCGCCAGTGACTCGGGCTTGAGGGTGAGCGGGCGCGCATAAGAGCGGTCGTCGCGGTTGCGCAGGCTCCAGGTCGTCTCGGGCGGCAAGCGGCGCGTGCCGACGATGACGTTGAAATCCAGCGGCACCTCGCGGTGCATGATCACCCAGCGATCCTCGTAGCGCACCAGCCGGTCGATGTAGCGCGCGCCGCCGAGCACGCACCAGTCGCCCGGCTCGGTCTCCAGCACGGCGGTGATGACGTAGGTCTCGGTGTGAGCCTCGTCGCCCTGAATATCGATGGTGAAATTGGTGATGTAGTGCGCCGTGTACTTGTAGGGCTTCAGGACTTCCATCAGCCAGTCGATGCGCGCCTCGCGGCCGAACGGGTGGCGGCCCCTCTCCTTCTGGCCGACCGTGTCGTAGGGCGCGTCGCGATCGTCCGTAGCGTCGGGATGGAAGGCACTCATCGCCAGCTCGCGGTCCATGCGGTCGAGACCGCGCGTATAGCGGTTGAGCGCATCGATGATCTGGGTGCGGTCTTTCAGATAGCGGACGTCGGCAGCCAGGGCTGCGAGATCGACTTCACTCATGGCATGTCTCCTACACGGATTATCCGGATGGTTGTCCAAGCCAGATTATTATCATGTGTAGCAAATTGCCAGCGTGATTCTTATCATGTTTAGCAATTGTCCGGTTCAGCGCACCTTGAGGACGATCTTGCCGACATGATCGCCCGCTTCCATGCGCGCATGGGCGTCGGACGCCTGCGCCAGAGGGAAGATGCGGTCCATGGCGGGTCGCAACTCCCCCGCTTCGGCGTGAGGCCAGACGTTGCGCAATATCTCCTCGACCAGCAAGGCCTTGAACCCGGTGCTGCGCGGGCGGAGCGTCGATCCGGTCATGGTGAGCCGGCGGACCATGAGATGGCGGATGGCGATCTCAGCCTTGCCGCCGCCCAGCACCGCGATCGAGACGTGGCGGCCGTCTTCCGCCAGACAATCGAGATTGCGCGCGATATAGTCGCCGCCGACCATGTCCAGCACGGCGGTCACGCCGGTGCCGCCGGTGATGCGCTTGACTGCCTCGACGAAGTCCTCGGCCCTGTAATTGATCGCATGGCCCGCGCCCCAGTCGCGCGCGGCCTGGCATTTCACCTCGCTGCCGCAGGTGACGATCGTGGTGATGCCGAACAGCCGGCAGAGCGAGATCGCCATCGTCGCGATGCCACTGGTGCCGCCATGGATGAGGACGCTGTCACCGGTGACGACGAAGGCGCGTTCGAACAGATTGTGCCAGACCGTCATCAGCGTCTCGGGAAGGGCGGCGGCCTCCTCCATCGACAGCGCGGCGGGCACCGGCAGACAGTGGCCGTAGGGCGCGATTACATATTCGGCATAGCCGCCGCCGGCGACCAGCGAGCAGACGAGCTGGCCCATGACGACCGGATCGACATCCGCTCCCACGGCAACGATCGTTCCGGACACTTCGAGGCCGGGCAGCGGCGAGGCGCCGGGCGGCGGCGGATAGGCGCCCTTGCGCTGGAACACGTCCGGACGATTGACGCCGGCGGCGGCCACCTCGATGAGAACTTCGCCGGGTCCAGGCACCGGCACCGCGACCTGGGTTTCGACCAACACTTCAGGGCCGCCGGGCGCGCTGATCGCGACCGCCCGCATCATTTGTGGCACTGCCATTCTTCCAAGGCCCTCCCCGGCCAAGCTCCCGTCGAGGCTCTGTCTAATCAGCGCTGGGAAAAACGCCAGCCCATTACAGCCTGCCTCTCAACGGTTGACTTGCGCGCGCCGCCGCGCGACCATGCCGGGATGGACTTTGAGGACGCCGTACCCCGGGCGCGGCCCGATGACCTGATCACGCAGCTCGTGCGCCAGGATCTGGATCGGCTGTCCGTTGCCGAACTCGACGAACGGATCGCGTTGCTCGCTGCGGAGATCGAGCGCACGCGCGCGAAACGGGAAGCGTCCGTTAACCACAAGGCAAGCGCAGAGGCGCTATTCAAGAAATGAGGAGAGTGGGGGCAGGATCGCCTTGGGGCGCATATCGGCCACCGGCAGATGGATCGTTGGGATGCTGCTCTTGAAGGCGGCTGCGGCGGTTCCGACATTGGTCAGGACGCAGGCTGACACTCAGCCTGCAGGAGTAAGATAATATGCCATCCTTCGCCCCCGCCCTGGAAACCACGCTGCACAATGCGCTGGCGCATGCCACCGAGCGCAATCACGAATATGCGACGCTCGAGCATCTGCTGCTGGCGCTCATCGACGATGAGCATGCCGCCAAGGTGATGCAGGCCTGCGGCGTCGAGCTCGGCGAGCTTGGCGACACCGTCACCCATTATCTCGACACCGAGCTGGAGAGCCTCAAGGTCACCGGCAGCGTCGATCCCTCTCCCACCAGCGGCTTCCAGCGCGTCGTCCAGCGCGCGATCCTGCACGTCCAGTCCTCCGGCAAGGAGGAAGTCACCGGCGCCAACGTGCTCGTCGCCCTCTTCTCCGAGCGCGAGAGCTATGCCGTCTATTTCCTGCAGCAGCAGGACATGAGCCGGCTCGATGCGGTGAGCTATCTGAGCCATGGCGTCGGCAAGGGCGCCAGTGCCGCCGAGACGCCCAAGGCCGCACCCGCCGAGGAAGAGAAGAAGCCGGACGCCAAGAAGAAGGACGGCGCGCTCGACCAGTTCACCGTCAACCTCAACGAGAAGGCCAAGGAGGGTAAGGTCGATCCGCTGATCGGCCGCACCGCCGAGGTCGACCGCACGATCCAGATCCTGTGCCGCCGCTCCAAGAACAATCCGCTCTATGTAGGCGATCCGGGCGTCGGCAAGACCGCCATCGCCGAGGGCCTTGCCCGCAAGATAGTCAACGGCGAAGTGCCCGACGTGCTCAAGGAAGCGGTGATCTACTCGCTCGACATGGGCGCGCTGCTCGCCGGTACGCGCTATCGCGGCGATTTCGAGGAGCGGCTGAAGGCGGTCGTCAACGAGCTGGAGAAGATGCCGCACGCGGTGCTCTTCATCGACGAGATCCACACAGTGATCGGCGCCGGCGCCACCTCGGGCGGCGCGATGGACGCATCGAACCTGCTGAAGCCGGCCCTCTCGGGCGGGACGATCCGCTGCATCGGCTCGACCACCTACAAGGAGTTCCGCAACCACTTCGAGAAGGACCGCGCGCTGCTGCGGCGCTTCCAGAAGATCGACGTGAACGAGCCGACGGTCGAGGACACGATCAAGATCCTGATGGGCCTGCGCTCGGCCTTCGAGGATCATCACCACGTCAAGTACACGCCCGATGCGATCAAGGCGGCGGTCGAGCTCTCGTCGCGCTACATCAACGATCGCAAGCTGCCGGACAAGGCGATCGACGTGATCGACGAGGTCGGTGCGATGCAGATGCTCGTGGTGCCCTCCAAGCGCAAAAAGATGATCACGCCGAAGGAAATCGAGTCAGTCATCGCGACCATGGCGCGCATCCCGGCCAAGACCGTGTCAAGCGACGACAAGACCGTGCTGGAGACGCTCCAGACCGATCTCAAGCGCGTCGTCTTCGGCCAAGACAAGGCGATCGAGGTGCTCAGCTCCGCGATCAAGCTGTCGCGCGCCGGCCTGCGCGATCCGGACAAGCCGATCGGCAATTATCTCTTCTCCGGCCCGACCGGCGTCGGCAAGACCGAGGTGGCGCGCCAGCTGGCGACCCTGCTCGGCATCCCGCTGCAGCGCTTCGATATGTCGGAATATATGGAGCGCCACTCGGTCAGTCGCCTGATCGGCGCGCCTCCGGGCTATGTCGGCTATGATCAGGGTGGTCTGCTGACCGACGCGATCGACCAGAACCCGCACTGCGTGCTGCTGCTCGACGAGATCGAGAAGGCCCATCCGGACCTGTTCAACATCCTGCTGCAGGTGATGGACAATGGCCGCCTCACCGATCACCACGGCAAGACCGTCGACTTCCGCAACGTCATCCTGATCATGACGACCAATGCCGGCGCGTCCGACATGGTCAAGGAGTCGATCGGCTTCGGCAATATCGGCCGCGAGGACGTCCAGGAGGAAGCGGTCAAGTCGCTCTTTACGCCGGAGTTCCGCAACCGCCTCGATGCGATCGTGCCGTTCGGTTATCTGCCGACGGAGGTCGTCGCCCGCGTGGTCGACAAGTTCATCATCCAGCTCGAGCTGCAGCTCGCCGACCGCGATGTCCACATCACGCTCGACGATGATGCGCGCGACTGGCTGACGGCGCGCGGCTATGACAAGCTCTATGGCGCCCGCCCGATGGGCCGGCTCATCCAGGAGAAGATCAAGCAGCCGCTCGCCGAGGAGCTGCTGTTCGGCAAGCTCGTCAATGGCGGCGAGGTGCATGTCCATCTCAAGGACGACACGCTCACCTTCGAGATCACGCCTGCCGCGCCGAAGCGCGGCAAGGCCATCGCAGCGCCCAAGGCGGCCGGCGGCGGCAGGAAATCGAAGGCTAGCGCGCCGAAGGGTTGACCTGACCGACGCAGCACACGGCCGATGGCGGACATGAAGCCAGACCAGCCGGTCGTGTTGCTGTTGCACGGTTTTGCAGGCTTCAGCGTGATGAATCGCCCGCTCGGACGCATGTTGCGCCGGGCGGGCTATCGCCCTGTTGAGCTGGGTTATGACAGCTGGGGGCGATCGCTCCATGAGATTTGCGAATTTCTGCGGCCACGTATTGCAGACTATGATCGGCCTGGGGCGCCTCCCCTGCACATCGTTGCGCATTCAATGGGTGGTCTGGTCGCACGCGCGCTAATCCATCGACAGAGACCCAAGGCGCTCGGTCGTGTCGTGATGCTCGGCACGCCCAATGGCGGCAGCGAGATCGCCGATTTTCTGAATCAGCATGGCCTGTTGCGCCCCATTCTGGGTCAGGCGGCAGGAGCGTTGGTGACGCGTCGGCCGGCGGCCGTCGATGGCCTGTTCGGGCCGATCGACTATTCGCTCGGCATCATCGCGGGCGATCGGCCGATCCTGCCGATCGCTGCAGCCCGCCTGTTGCCGCGACCAAGCGATGGCAAGGTCAGCGTCGCGTCGACCCGACTGCCCGAAGCAGCGGACCATATCGTGCTGCCGCTATCCCACGGAATGTTGCCTTATCATGCCACCGCACACCGACAGATCCGCCATTTTCTGACGCACGGCCGTTTTGCGCAGACGTCGTCATGACACGCACATCGCGATAGGGACTCGCGCGTCCAGAATGTTCCTGCTATGTTCCACAGCAGGAGGTGCCTATGTCCAACATAGTTTTCTACACCAACCCGATGTCGCGCGGGCAGACCATCCGCTGGATGCTGGAAGAAGTCGGCGAGCCCTACGAGACGCATATTCTCGATTATGCGGAGAAGATGAAGGCGCCGGATTATCTGGCGATCAATCCGATGGGGAAAGTGCCGGCGATCGTCCATGAGGGCAAGGTCGTGACGGAATGCGCCGCCATCTGTGCCTATCTTGCCGACGCTTTTCCGGCGGCCGGCCTGGCGCCACGTCCGCACGAGCGCGCCGATTATTATCGCTGGATGTTCTTCGCGGCCGGCCCGGTCGAGGCATCCGTGACCAACCGCGCGGCCGGCTTCACGGTCGAGCCGGGACGCGAGCGGATGTTCGGGTACGGCACCTATGATCTGACGATGGATGTTCTTGAAGGCGCCGTCAGTGGACGCGACTACATTTGCGGCACGCGGTTCACCGCCGCCGACATCTATGTCGGCTCACAGATTGATTGGGGATTGATGTTCGGCTCGATGCCGGACCGACCAGCCTTCGCGACTTATGTCGAGCGTCTGCGGCAACGGCCAGCCTATCAACGCGCCAAGCAGATCGACAATGCGCTGATCGCGAAGATGCAACCACCGGCGGGCTGATATCCGGCCGGCGCAGGCGCAAAAAAAGAGCCTCGGAAGATGATCCTCCGAGGCCCCATTCAAGATCGCTCTTATTGGCATCAGTTGCGTCTGCCGAACAGCTGCAGCAGAAACAGGAACATGTTCACGAAGTCCAGATAGAGCTTCAGCGCGCCCATGATCACGGCCTTGCCCATGAAATCCGTTCCGCGCACATAGCTGTACTGGCTCTTGAGCGCCTGCGTGTCATAGGCCGTCAACCCCGCGAAGATCAGCACACCCAGGATGCTGATCGCCAGCATGAGCGCGCTCGACTGCAGGAACAGGTTGATCAGCGACGCGACCAGGATACCGACCACGCCCATGATGAAGAAGGTGCCGAAGGCGGACAGGTCCCGCTTGGTCGTGTATCCGTAGAGGCTGAGACCCGCGAAGGCCGCTGCCGTTGCGAAGAAGGTCGTTGCGATCGACTCCCCGGTATAAACGAGGAAAATCGAGGCCAGAGACAGCCCCATCACGATTGCATAAGCCCAATAGAGCATTTGCGCTGTGCTGGTCTGCAGGCGGTTGATGCCGAAGCTCAGCACCATCACGAAGACCAGCGGCGCGAACATGATGACGAACTTGAGCAGGCCAGGGCCGGCAAGGATCTGATAGGCCAAGCCGCTCTGCGCGAACAACAGGGCGACGATGCCCGTGACCAACACGCCGCTCGCCATATAATTATAAATTGACAGCATATAGGAACGCAGGCCCGCATCGAACGCGACATCGGTTGCGCTTGCGGACCCGCCAAGGCCCGCCGAACTTGTCCGGGGATCCGGCCAGTTTGCCATCTTCTTCACTCCTAGCGGCCGGCGTCATGCTGGCCTTGCCACGCCAATATCATAAGTCGGGGGGCAGGATTCAAGAAAATCCGGCACAGGGGTCCATAGGCTGCGACATTTGATTACAAATGAAAAGGGGCCGGCAAGCCGGCCCCTTCCATTTTTCTGCCGCTTTCGCGACGAACCGCTTAGTTGCCCGAACCCGGACCGTAGGTGATTTCCACACGACGGTTCTGGAGTTCGCGGACACCATCGGCCGTTTCGACGCGGGGACGAGACTCACCGAACGCCTCGGACGAAATCACGCCGTCCGAAATGCCATGCGAGGTCAGGTAACCACGGACCGAGGTATTACGGCGAGCCGAGAGACCGACGTTATACTTCGGCGAACCGGACTTGTCCGCGTGGCCGGCCAGCATGACCGCAGCGCTGCCGCAGTTCGCATAAGCCGAGACCGCGTTGTCGAGGATCGCGGCGGCATCAGGCGTGATGTCAGCGCTATCCCACTCGAAGAACACGATATACGGCCCAGGCGCGCACTGTGCCACCGGCGGAGGCGGCGGAGGCGGAGGCGGCGGGGGAGGCGGCGGAGGCGGAGGCGGAGGCGGGGGAGGCGGCGGCGGCGGCGGCGCAGCACCGAAGTTATACGCAATGCCAACCATGAAGCTGTGGGTCTTGACCTCAGTCTCCAGGCCCACGCCCGACGTGTTCCTCAGCTTGATGTTATTCTGGTTGAAATAACGATACTTCAACGACAGATCGACATTCTCGGTGACCGGATAACGGATACCGGCGATCGCCTGCCAGGCGAAGCCGCTGTCCGAATCGCGCGTGTCAGGCAGCGAGATCTTCGAACGCGCCACACCCGCACCGCCGCCGACGAAGCCCTGCAGGCCGTCGTCCGGACCAAAGTCCAGCAGGGCGTTCAGCATCAGGCTGTCAACGCGAGCCATGCCGCCGGGAAGATCCGTCGACCGGTTCGAGTAATAGCTGTTCTTGTTCGACGCCTTCTTGTGCGAATATTCAGCCTCGAGGCGGAACATGCCGAAGTCGTAACCGACATAGCCGGCAGCATCGTAGCCAGTTTTGTGCGGGGTCTTTGCCGTGACGCCGTTGGCGTAGGTGGAATCAGCGCTTTCTGCAATGAGCGCGCCAATGTCGCCTCCAACATACCAAGCCTTATCCTTGGCGATCGACGGCGATGCCATCGCAGTCGAAGCGAGCGCTATGGCGATGCCAAGCTTCCGCATATCATTCCCCTTTCAGAGTTTAGGTCGTAAAAATGCTGCGTTGCTGCTTTAGTGATGGCCGTAACGAACTTCAAGCTCGTAAAGTTCCCGAGTTGCGGAGATGCAGCAGTTTTTACGATATTTGACGCTATTCCGCGTCGCTTTTGGACGAAAGTGCGACATGTCTGCCGCAGGTTTAAAGTTAATTTTCGATGAGTCCGTGCACGCGCAGCGCGGAGAGGATTGCGGCGATTGCGGCGCGGGCTTCGCTGTCCTGAACGGCACCACCGGTCACTGACACAATCGCCCCCTGGCGCGCACCGACGACGCGCTCGTCATCGACATAATATCCGTCGTCTTGGGCCGGTTCGTCTATCCAGTGCGCACCGTTGAAGCGGACCCCGTTTGCGCGATCGATTGCCCAGACGCGCCAGCCCGTCCGCGGCGACGCGAATAGCCAGCCGCTTGCCGTCCAGGCGGCAAGCATGGCGTCGCGATCCGCCCACTCTCCTGTAGCGCCACTTCCGACAATCCAACATTGACCGGGAGACGGCGTCATGGGCGGAGCCGCCAGATCCGCGCTCTCAACGGCGGCTTGGGTCAAGCAGTCGAGCAGAATCAGCGCTTCGTTATGCGTCACCTCCTTTTGCGCCTGCCCCGCCGCGAGCAGCGGCAAGCCAAGTCGATCGGTCTGCGCCATGGATCTGTCCTTTTTGGTTGGGAAAGGGAGGCGGGTTCAGAAGAGGTCGAGCAAAAGCGGACGGCTCACGCCCCACATGCCTTTCTGTCGGATTTCGAGCTGAAGCGGCCAAGGCGCGCCAGCGGCGGCATCCTCCGCGATCTGCGCGGCGGCGTAGGTCGCGGCGGATGTGCCCGTCTCCCATTCGCGCAGCACCCTGCCATTGGCCGTCACACGCAAGAGATAGCTTTCCAGTTCTTCACCGAGCGGCACATCGGTGCCGTCCGGCCAGTTCCAGCCGAGCCGGCTGCGCCGCACCCAGCCGATCGCCATGTCGCCTCCGGTCAACATGATGACGCGCCCATGCACGGGAGTCGGCGGCAGCATCGCGCGCCCGTCGATCAGCCGAGACGCCTCGGCCGGAACGGCATCCCCACTCCCCACCGCGCGGAGCGTCAAACTACGCCCGACGTCGACAGTGGCCAGTTCCACCGATGCCAGACGCGCAGCATCCAGCAGCACGAAACGCTCATCGATAGCATGATCCGTACTTGCCCATTCCGTTCCGTGCCAACCGCGGATCAGGCGCGAGAGACGATAACGCCCAGGTCCGATAGGCACGGCACGACCGAATTGCAGCAGCTCGTCGCCGATCTGGCAGAGATTCGCGCTTTGCAGCAATTGCGAGTCCTCCGCCGAAACAAGCACATCGGCTTCGTTATCGAGGGTCACTTCGACCATGCCGAGACGGTCGATCCGCCAGGGCGCGCCGCCGGGAAGGATCGTAACGGCAACGCCCAGCACCGCACGGGGTGCCGTCCGGCCGATCGGTTCGGCCACTTCCAGCTCGGGACGATAGCGAAACAGCGCGGCGCGGCGCCATCCCTGGTTGGCTCCGGTGGCAGCGCAGAAGACCGTGGGCACCGTCGCGAGCGCGACACCATCAGGCGGCAGCTCGACGACCGCCACACTGGTCGCGCCCTGCGCCAGGTCACGCTCCAGCAAAGCCGCACCGGAATCGCCCGCAAGGGCGGCGGGCTGCGTCCCGGTCTCGAATGCGCGCAGACGCAACCGCACGGCCATGTCGTCCCAGTCGCTGGCCTCGACCAGCCAACGCCCCAGCTGGTCACCCACCGTCACGACGTCGCCAATTTTGAGATCCAGCGCCGTGCAATCGCATGCGCGTTGCAAAAGATGCCGTCGCTTCAGCGCAGTCCGCAATTTGCGATCGGCCAACCGCCGCGCATCATCGGCGCCGAGGACCGCCGGGAGATCATGCTCCTCACTGGTGCGCCCCGGCCCCGGCCGCTCCGCAGTCTGAATCCCAACCTGGAAATCGCGCGCCGGATCATGATGTCGGATGCCCAGGCGAACCGGCACGGCTTCGATCGGCGTCCGCTGTTTCCGTCCGGGCTGTTGTTCTTCACCGTCAATTCCGCGAACCTCCCGGGACGAGGCGAGCGCGCGATCGGTGACCTTCCCGGCCGCGAGTGCGAGCGTCCCTTCTCCTTCACGCCATTGCAGGTCGTGCACGCTCATCAGCGGCGCAATTGCCTGACGCAGATCCTCACCATCCGCCGAGAAGCCTGAATAGACCGGCTCATTTCCATCGCCGACATAGGCTATTGATTATCCCGTCAGATCAGAGACGATCGCGGCAACGCCCATCGGCTCAGCATCCCCGATCACCTCGAATGTGAGCGAGGGAATACGGTTCCCGAAGTCGGCCAGTTGCAGATCCTCGAATACGGCATAGGCGCAGCCGCGATAGGCCGGCGCCTCTTCGATACCCACGTCCGCTGCGATCAGCGGATCGATCATTTGATCTTCCCCGCCGGGATATATCCTGAACGCTCCCACCGGCGCCTTGAAGTCACCCGCAGCACCGCGCAACAGATTGCCGTCCGCCCAGATGCGCCCGATCCCGATGATCGATCGTGCCGACAGGAGAACGGCGAAGCTGCTCGAATAGCTGTAACGCGTGATGGTCGGCTGGCCCTTGCCGCCGCTCGATGCGCTGTTTTCCTGGAAATCGGTGGACCAGATCACAGTGCCGGCGGCACGGATCGTTCCGTAAAGACGCGGTACCCCCGCGCCATAGCGCGACGTCTGCACATGCAGGTCGCTGAGCCTCGGTCCGGAACGCGAACCCGGACGAAAGATCAGCGCGTCGACCGACTGCCCCGCCAGGGCGCCAATCGCGCCGCCGACGGCCGCACCGATACCCCCAATGGTGCCGCCAACCGCGCTGTCAAGCGCGGTAAGTACCAATGTCGCCATGTCTTTATCCCCGATCGCCCGAAATACGGAAACGCCATTGTCCCTGCACCGGCCAGGGCGAGGGGGGCGGCATCAGCACGACGCGGGCCAATCCAGCATGCGCATGAACAAGTCCCCGGCCCGTCACAATCATGAGGTGAAGCTGCATCGGCCTGCTCCGCGCCAAGAGCACATCACCCACGTCGCCAAGCGCGACCGGCACCAATCCTGCCCCGCGCAGGCCATCCTCCACGGTGGCAAGGCCGATCCCGCGCAACTGATACGCCGGCAGCCGCCCAACCTGAATGCCCGCCCGCGAGGCGGCGAGAGCCACGAGCCCAACGCAATCAACTCCGGTGGTCGCAGACCGGCCATGCAGCCGGAACGGCGCTCCAACCAGCGCCAGCGCCTCGGCGGCGATCCTTCCGTAAATGTCCATCGCTCAGCTCCCCGGATAGCGCGTGAGCAAATCCATGCCGGGAAGATGCGGCTCACCCCCGAAATTCACGGCATTCGCAAACCGCCCGGAACAGCTCGCGAGCCTCTTGTCGCATCCCTCCGTCAGGAGCGCCCGCGCGAAAGCACAGCGTGCAGCCGGAATAGGTCCGGCGCGTGGCATAGCGCAGCAGTGGATGATCCCATCGATCCTCGGACTCCCAGATAAGCCCGGCTAGGTCGCCAGATGTATGAAACACCGCATCGACCCGCAGCGCGGCCGGGCCCGTCGTCACCACGCTCGCCATCATCGGCCGTGGAAAATTGACGGTCCAGTATGGCGGCGAGAAACGCTTGATGACATCGCCCTGCTGAAATCGCCGCTCGGTCGCGAGCCAATATGCCATGTCTGCCCTTCGCTTTTTGACTGATCGTACTGCGTCGTTGCGTCAGCACGTCCGGTGACGCACACGAGCATCGTCATGACCGCCGCGCTTGAAACCCTGCGACATGCAGCCTCGATCACGCTGCCGCCCCTGCCGATGGGCTGGCAGGTCGTGACCTATGCCGCGCTGGCCGATGGCTCGCTCGCCATTCTCGGCACGGATGTCGATCTGCGCGCAGAGCATCGCCGTGGCTCGGATGGGGCGCCGGGCGCAGGCGATCCCTTCCGTCTTGCCCGCCGCGCCACGGCGCGGCTCTGGACCTTCGACGGACATGCGCTCGCGGAAGGGCCGACATTCCCGATGGCATCGCCCTCTCTTCGCGTCGATCGTTTTCCCGATGGCCGCTGGCTTGTTGTCCGCACGCGTTCTGACGTTGACTGCGGCGAGCGCATCTTCGCACCTGGTGGCGCGATCCTGGGCTCGGTTTATCTGGGTGATGGCATCGAGCACCTGAAGATCGATGACGACGGACGGATCTGGGTCGGCTGGTGTGATGAAGGCGTGTTCGGAAACAGCAGCTGGCAGATTCCCGGCAGAGATGCGCCGCCCAGCGCCGCTGGCGTCGCCTGTTTCGACGAGCAAGGGGGTCTGCTCCACCAAGCCGAGCAGACCGAGCCGCTGATCGCCGACTGCTACGCGCTCAACGTGGCAGGCACCGCGGCCTGGGCATGCACTTATATGTCGTTTCCCATCACCGCTCTGGGCTCCGGACCGCAGCGGCGCTGGGCGACATCTCTGGCCGGCGTCAGAGCTATTGCCGTGGCCGGCGACCATGTTCTCGCGGCAGGCGGTTATGGGGAAGAAGACAATCGGCTGACGCTCCTCAAGCTCAATGGGGAGGGCGAGGAGGCAGGGACGCTATGCGAAGGTCGACTCCCATTCTTCCCCGAAAAACGATATCCAGACGTCCACCCCTACCTCGACGGACGCCGCGACCTCCTGCATCTCGTCGATGGCGGCATCTGGCACCGCTGGTCCGTGCAGGACTTCCTGACGGCCTGAGCTCATTCCGCAAGTGCGCCGCGCACTGCTTTGGCCACCTGCCGCGCACTGCGCGCAAGTACCTTCGGCGCGTCCTGACCGCTTCCGTTCACGGTAATGGACACCCGGACCTCCCGGCCGCCCTACGCACCGGCGCCCGGCAATATCTGCCCGCTATTTGTCGGCAGGAAAATCTCGGGTCCGCGCTCTCCCACGAGATAGGCCTGCCCCGGCCCCACCGGCCCGCCAGTCATCCGCCCCGGCAGACCGAGCGACCCAAATATCGTCGCGACGATGCCGCCGAGCCCATTTCCACCCGGCTTCCCGCCGAGAATAGTGTCCAGGCCGTTGCGCACGGCTGATTGCGCGATCTGCGACATGATCGACATCGCAATTCGCCCAAGATCCTCGAACCCGAACCGCCCCGTTCTCACTACCCGCAATAACTCCTGCTCGATCGTGCGGCTCACCCGCTTTGCTTCGATTTGCAGCGCTTCCAGCTCAATACGGGCTTCCTCGGTCTCTTTTGGCCTCTCGGTCGGGGCGAATAAGTTCATGTCTTGCATCATCGGGGTGCAGCTCCATCAATCTGTTGAAAGCCTCGCGATCGAGCGCATCGCCCGACATGCCCGGCAAGTCGCGCCAAGCGCCCAGTGCATCAGCGAGCCCGTCGGGCGTTGCGCGCCAGAACTCATCCGGCCGCCAGCTGAGCAAAAACCCGGCCTGTCCGGCCAGACGGCGCGCCGCTCGCGCGAAGCTCATTGTCCGGCCGCGAGCGCCTGACGCAGGATCATACGCAGTGCCGGCAGCGCCGTACCAATCCCCTGCGTCACCAGTGCCTCGCCCAGGTCCGCCCGCGGCATATCGTCGGGCCGGTCGGCAAGACAATGCCACACCAGCGCCTCGATTTCGGCCAATGTCAGCCGCCCTTCGGCCGCCCGCTCGACCAGCGCCAGCAAAGACCCGACCTCGCTCTCTGTCGCGACCAGTGCCGCGAAGCTCGGCCGCACCAGCATCGCGCGCCCATTGACGGCAATCTCCGCCTCGCCGCGTGCGACGTTCGCGAGCCCCGTCACAGCGCACTCACCGCGCCGCTGCTCTCCAGTGACAATGTGTAGGTCCGCTCACCGTTATAATCTCCGGCATAGTCAAGCCGCGTCACGAGGAACTTGCCCCGCAACTTCTCGCCGCTTTCGAAGCTCAGCTCATAAATAATCGTCGATCGCGGCGCTCAGCGCATGATCACGCAGCCGCACTTCGGCCGCGGACCCGGTAAAGATTCCAGCTCCCGATACGCTCACCGAACGCACCCCCGCGTCCGGCAGCAATTGCCGCCAGCCGCCGCTGTCCTTGCTCGTGATGTTGACCGTCTCGCCATTCACCGAAACCAGCGTCGTTCGCATGCCCGCAATGGTCGCGTAGGCCGCCGGTGCCCCGCCATTGCCAATCTTCAGGAGGAACGCACTGCCCTTTTCCACAGCCATGAATCGATCCTTTCAAATTCTCGAAGTTGATCTTCGGTGACGTCGGTGACGGGCTAGGAGAGCCGCGCCATCCGCACCGCATAGTCTATGCTCGCCCGCCACTCGGTCCGGCTCCGCACGATCCGCGAGCGCTCGAACCGCAGACTGGTGAGACGCCAGTCGCCGAGCGCGCTGTCGATTCCGGTCAGCGCATCATCGACGCGCGTCAGAATATCGGCCACGCGCCCGAGTTCGTCCCCGCGCAGGACCAGCAACAATGTCTGGCGCAAGGCGAGTCCATCAACGCCCCGCGCACCCCAGCCGCTCGCCATCGCATCCCCCAGCATCAACCAGGGCGCGCTCGCCTTGACCGGTTCGCCATCGCTCACCTGATTGACCATTGCCATGAGCGCCGCATCACCACGCAACGCGCTGAGGATCGCGCCGCGCACAGCCAGCTCGCCGCTCATGACAGCGCCATCCTTCGCCAGGGACGCAGCAGCGCTGCGACGGAGACTGGCATGTCCATCTCGAGGCCCTCGCGCCGGGCATGAAGTTCGCCTGCAAGCCGCAAGATGCCATGCTGGATCGCATCGGATACGCCGCCATCATCGTCCGCCGTCCCCGCGGCATAAGTCACGCGGACCCGACCCGCCGATCCGGGATTGAGTATCCGCAGCCAGCCGGTGCCGCCTGCGTCGATATCGATTGCATAACTTTCGACCGGCAACGCGAACTCGGCGCCTTCCGCCGGTATGCCGACCAGCCCGGTGACGCTGCGCACCGGCCGGACCGCCAGCTTCTGCCAGCCGCTCCTCGCGCTCAACACTTCGTCGATCGCACGGATAATGACGAGGCCACCGATGAATCGTTCGATCGCCTCGCTCGCTGTCCGGATAAGATCGACCAGCGTTTCGTCTTCTTCGCCGAGACCGATCTTGAGATAGGCCTTGAAGTCGTCGAGTGGCACCGCGAGCGGTCCGCCCTTCGCAATGGTGACGGTCATGGGGGAACCTTTCGCGCTGAAGGAAAAAGACGAGATGGAGAGGGGTTTCTGCCCCTCTCCATTGCCGCTCAGCTTGCCGCGAACTTCATGAGCTTGATTGCTTCGCTGTTCGTCACCGCTCCGCCGATCCGCTTGACGGCATAGAAGTGGACGAACGGCTTGTTGCTGTATGGATCGCGCAGAATGCTGGTGTCGTTGCGCTCAGCGATGACGTAGCCATGGGCGAAATTGCCGAAGGCGATCGACAGGCTGTCCGCCGCGACATCGGGCATGTCCTCCGCCTCGATCACCGGATAGCCGAGCAAAGTCGCCGGCTGCCCCACCACCATGGCCGGCTGCCAGAGGAAAGCGCCGTCCGTCGTCTTGAACTTGCGGATGCGCGCCAGGGTCGCCGAGTTCATCACGAAGGACGCGCCTTGCCGATAGGGTGCGCGCAGCGCCTGAACGAGGTCGATCAGCTTGTCCTGGGGGTTGGATGCCGGGAAGCCACCGGCCTGACCGGAGGCGACATATTGCAGCGACCCGAATGCGCGCGCCGCGTCACTTTCGTTGGTGGTCGTATAAGTGAGAAAGCCCTTGGGCTTGTTCGTGCCGTTGCCGTTGACGAACGCGGCCCCCTCGGCTCGCGCGAACTCCTGCGCGATCTCGCCGGCGAGCCAGCCTTCAACGTCGAACTGGGCATCGTCCAGCATCGCCTGACTGGCGGAAGGATTGGCGTAAAGCTCCCCGCTCGGCGGGGCGATTTCCTGGTAGGTCGGCGTGCCGGTTTCCGGTCGCGTCCCCGTTTCCGAGGCCCAGCCCGACACGACGCCACCGGTCGTCACCAGCTTGCGATAGCCCGCGCTTCCCGTGCGCACGACGTTGGCGATGCCGCGGATCGGCGACATCGATTTGAGCGCCATCTCGATCATCTGGTCGATCTCGCGCGGCACGGCATAGCCACCCGAAGCGCCCGTCGCACCGCTGAAGCTCTTGAGCTCCACGCCCGCTTCGACCCCGCGGCGCAGATAGCGCTCGGTGAACGCCGCGCGCGCGGGATCCACCTCACCGCCCTTCGCGCCGTCGAGTGGCGGCCGCCCCACACGCTCGGCCTGTATCTTCAGCGCATCGTCGAGCGCATCCATCCGGGCTTCGATGCCCGCCACGCGGTCCGCCTGCAGGATCGCGTCAAAGCTCTCCTCCAGCGCATTGGCTTTCACTTCCAGCATAGTCACGTCTCCTGCAGTCAAAAAGAAAAAGGGGCCGGAAGGCCCCTCCATGCTCATCGAAATCGGATGGACTCACTCCACCCCATGCACCCGCGCCAGCGTCTGCATGGGGTGCGTCACCAGGCTCACCTCGACGAGATCGAGCGCGTCGAGCCGCCGCGGTCGCTCGCCCTGAGCGCTCAACACCCGATAGCCAAAGGACAGCCCGTCAATCCGCCCGTCCTTGAGCAGCGCGGCTGCCTGCCGTGCCACCGCGCTCTGCCCGCCGATCTCGCCGATGACGCGCAGCCCCCGTTCGTCCTCACCCGCCATCTGGATCCGCCCGATCGGTTGATCGGCGCGATGCTGCCACAGCAAGGGCAGCCCCTCCCCGCCCCGCCGCGACAGGCTCGCCGCAAAAGCACCTGGCGAGATGATGTCGCCGCCGATATCGATCCGGTCGAAAATCGCGGCATAGCCGGCAAAGCGTACTGGCCGCGTTCCCAGTTCGCTCATGATGCCTGCGTCTCCAGCCCAAGCCCCAGCATCGCACGCTTCTCGTCGGTCGAGAGAAATTCGGCCGATGCCACGCGATCCCAGAGCATCATGCGGTCCTCGACCAAAGCTGGCAGCTTGTTCAGATCCACGGAGAGCAGCAATCCGGGCACGAAACCGCGCAGGCCCTGAGCCAGCCCGCCGAGTATCTTGTCGGCGAGAGGCAACACCGTCTGCCGCCAGAGCGCCTTGTTGGCCTCGCGATAGTTGGAATAGGTGCCGTCGCCCGGCAGGCCGATCAGCACCGGCGGCACACCGAATGCTAACGCAATGTCGCGTGCCGCCGCCGCCTTCAGTTCGACGAAATCCATGTCCGCCGGCGACAGGCTCATCGATTGCCAGTGCAGCCCGCCTTCGAGCAGCATCGGCCGCCCCGCATTGCCCCGCCCCTGAAAACTGGCTTCCAGCTCGGCCTTCAATCTGTCGAACTGATCGGATGAGAGCACGCTCCCGTCCTTGGGTTCATAGACCAGCGCCCCGGACGGTCGCGCCGCATTGTCGAGCAGTGCCTTGTTCCAGCTCGTCGCCGCATTGTGGATCGCCACCGCTCCGGCGGCTGCACCGAGGCAGCCCAATCCGTAATGATCGTCGGCCGGATTCAGCGCCTTGAGATGGATGATCGCCGTCCGCCCCGCCGCGTCCTCGCTCGCATAGCGCACCTCGCTCTCGTCCGCCCGATATCGATAGGCGATGGGCCAGCCCTGTGCGTCCCCTTCGATGCTCACCCGATCCGGTCGCAGCGCATAGAGGTTCGCCGGCTTGCCGTCCGGATCGTGGCTGATCTGCACATAAGCGTTGCCATGCAACAGGATGTGACTGGCCAGTGTTTCGATCACATTCTGTCCAGCCGCGCGACGCTGGATGAGGCGCAGCGTCGCCAGCGCATCTTCCGTTTCATCGCTCGTCGCAACCAGCGCCGCGCTGCCTGCCGCCTCGCTCACCAGCCGCATCGCCCGCTGCGCCACCGGATTGGCCAGGACCGCCGCCTTCAATTGCACCTCATAGCTCTGCGGCCAATCGCTGGCGCCGATCCAGCCCAGCCCGATCCAGGCGCGTGCCAGTGGCGGCCGCGGCGTTCCAGCCGCGCCCTTGCGTCCAAACCATTTCATGTTGTTGCTCCCTAGAGCGCTCTCAAGCGCGAATGAGGCCCGTGCTGACACCGTTGATGACCGCCGGCATCCGGTCGGCCAAGCCGAACTTGTCGAAGATGCCCCGCAATACGTGTCCACCATCCCAGTCACGATGCGATGGTCGACCGCTGTTCTGGTCCGGGCGATGAGCTGCGGGGTCACCATTTCGCGCAGTGACGGAACATCCCGGACCTGACCGGTATCGGCCGCAGCGGAAGGTCGGCAGATGCGCCATGGGCAGCGGCGTCAGATTGCCGGCCTCGAAAACATGGTGATGTCGGGCGCGCACTGGGACAGCCCACGCATACGACAGTGCGGTCCGAACACGGGCAGGCCCAATCAGGCTGCGATAAGCCCCAGCCCAACTCCCTTCACAGCCGCGGAGGTTCGGTCTGAAACTTCCAGCTTTTCGTATATTCGCCGCATATAGGTGTCGACGGTCCCCGGCGAAATCGCGAGGATCTCCGCGATCACATTGTTGCTCTTGCCGCGCGCCACCCAGTCGAGAATTTCCTTCTCCCGCGTCGAGAGCTGGCGATCGCGCGTCACCTCGTCGGCAAACAGCGCGCATATGCGCAGATGAGCGGCCTGCGCGGCGAAATGCAGCAGTGCCATGTGACTCGGGCTCGCATCGGTGTGCGGCGTCATTCTGCTTACGCCAACGACGGCATTGCGGTTGTTGGGCCCGTAGCAAGGCATCGAGAAGCCGTCGGAAAAATTGATTTCCCGCAATGCGCGCAGAAAATCACGTTCTTCGGATGTCAACTCGGTGTTGCGCCACATGTCGGTCCAGCGCACCGGCATGCCCGCTGCCAGCGCAGCGCGCGGCACGATGTCGAGCCGCTGGAAATCGAGCGAAAGATAGAGCTCGATCTCTTCCTTGGAGAAACCATGTTGGAGTGGGATCGTGGCGGGAAGATTCGTACCCGTCCGCACCCAGTAGTAGCTCAAGCCATCGAAACCATGCCGGCTGAAGTAGCGGGTCATCTGCCGCCACAAGAGCGGCAACGTCGACGCGTCCGCTATCTTCCTCAGTATGTCATCCACCCCGGAAGCCTCCGCAGGGCTCTTCCCACTCGATCATGGTCCGCCTATCCGCCTGCAAAAGCAAGCGATTCGGGCGCAACGTTAAGAAGCTGAGTTATAACATTTTTCTAAGCACTGTGCATCCGCGCGTTGCTGAAGGCGCATAAACTATTCATCAAGCATCGCAGCCCATGCCCGCGCTTCGTCGGCAAGAAACCAGACGCCGTTGAGGATTGCGGTTGACCAGCATACCGAGAAGGCCAATGCGCGCCATACCGACGTTATTCCGATCACCTTGCTCGATCAACCGGATGCTATGCCTGCGGCGACTCGTACTGCGATCTTGCACTTTTCTAACCAAACAGCGTGACACTGTCAATCATTATTTTGCCAAATAGGTTTTTCTCACGTCATTTCATATTCATGTCGTTAAAATCGGGATAGCGCATAAACTGGTAGTTTTCCGTGGCGGTCAGGGGATTCATGCCAGGCGACCGACCGCCGTCCCAATAATAGCTGTGCGCCCTTTTGTCGCTCCACACCCGCCGGCTGTTCCGCTCGTCAACGAAGCGGCTGTAGCGCCAATAAGCCTCCTCCTTCACCTCGATGGTTTCCTTGCGCTCGAGGATTAGTTTCTCGATGCATTGCAGCGCATAGAGGGTGGTCAGCTCATGATAGGCCGCGACCTGCAGGCCGCCATTGGTATTGGGGCCATAGATCGACCAGAGATTGGGGAAACCCGGCATCATGCAACCCAGATAGGCGCGCGCGCCGTCGACCGCCCAGAGCTGATCGATCGTGAGACCATTCCGGCCGGTGATCTTCATCGGATAGAGATAGTCGTTGGCCTTGAATCCTGTCGCATAGACGATGACGTCCACATCATGCTGCTTGCCTGCGCCATCGACGATGCCCGCCGTGTTGATCCGCTCCGCACCGCTCGTCACCAGTTCGACATTGTCGAGCTGCAACGCGTCGAGGATGCAATCATCACTATCCACCAGCACGATCCGCGCCGACCAGACCGGGTGCTTGGGCGTCATGATCTCGACGAGACTCTTGTCGCCCAGCATGCGGTCGCCAAGCTTCTTCTCAAGAAATTCGACCGATCGATCACGCAACGCTTTGTTGGCCGCGCTGACGCTGTAGGGATCGTCGAAATCCGGATCGATCTCGGTCACCTTGCTGAAGAAATCGCCGATGCGATACGCATGGCGCAGCCGCATGAAATTGGTGTGGTACGGCATGTTGCGGTCGAGCCATTTCAGCCCATCCGGCACCTCGGCCAGATAGCCCGGCATCGGCATCAGCCATTGCGGTGTGCGCTGGAAGACGCTGATGTGCGCCGCTTCCTTGGCCAGCTCAGGCACCATCTGATAGCCCGTGCAGCCCGTCCCGACGACCGCGACGCGCTTATCTGCAAGGTCCGCTCCTTCGGGCCAATGCACCGTATGCCAGCTCGGACCGCCGAACGTTTCCATCCCCTCGATCTGCGGGATATTGGGCCTGTTGAGGAATCCCACCGACGTGATCACTGCATTCGAGCGATGCGTCTCCTTGCCGTTCGGACCGATCGCCTCGATCTCCCACATGGACGCCTGCTCGTCCCAGGTGAGCGCTGTCACTTCCGTGTTGAAGATGATCTCGTCGCGCAGCCCGAACTCGTCGGCGACCCAATCGAAATAGGCCTGGTTCCGTTCCTGCGGCGCATAATTATAGGGGCAGGGGAAATCGACGCCGAACAGATGCGAATAGGTCCGGCTCGATCCGTCCACGCGCGCGCCCGGATAGCGGTTTTCATACCATGTGCCGCCAACGCCATTATTCTTCTCGAAGATCATATAGTTGATTCCCGCCCGCTTCAGCTGCAACGCGGCGTTGAGTCCGCCCATGCCGGTCCCGATGACCGTCACCGAAAAGGCTCCCAGCCGCTTGGAATCCGGCGTGGATTGCCACTGGAGCGAACGCGCCCAGGGATCGAGTGCAAGCTCCTCGGTCGCCATGGCGAGATCCTCCTCCGGAATTCTGCCGGCGAGCACCAGTTCCATGCTGTCGCGGACATGCTTCGGCGCGCCAAAGCCGATCGGGCCCGCGCCACCGTCACGATAGGCTTTGAGGAAATCGGCAGCCTTGCGGCGGATCATCGCGACCTCCTCGTCGCTCGCCGGAACGATCGCGTCCATCTGCCCATAAGCGACGGTCTTGGTCGCCATGGTCTTGAGCTCGGGGTCACCGGTCAGCAGATAGACGAGGCCGCGCAACACCATCGGATCGCCATAGGTAACCGCGTCGTCGATCGTCGCGTCGCTCGCCGCCAACAGATCCGTCCGCGCCTCCTTTTGGGCTCCCGTCTCGACCATCTTCGTCGCCATCCTCAACCTGCCCCTTTTCTCCATCACCATATCAAGTTAACATGATAATCAATTCCGGAGCAACAGGCAGGCGGCAAGTCGTCACAATCCGCCCAAACCATGGGAGAGCAGCATGGCCTTCACCCTCTACGCAGCGACAATTCCCGCTTATCTGCAGATTCTGGGCTCGATGTCAGGCCTGATCGACAAGGCCGAGGCGCATTGCCGCGATCAGGGTCTTACCGCCGATACCCTGCTGGGTGCACGTCTCGCCGACGATATGCATCCCTTCGCCTATCAGGTGAAATCGACGGTCGTCCATTCGCTCGGCGCGATCGAAGGCGTGCGCAAAGGCAGTTTCTCACCCGACACCTCGCCTCTCCCGACCGACTTCGACACGTTGCGTGATCGCGTGGCCGGTGCCGTCAAAGCCCTCCAGGCGATCGACCCCGCCGAGATCGACGGTTTTATCGGCCGCGACATGTGCTTCGAGTTCGGTAGCTTCCGAATGGACTTCACCGCAGAGGACTTCCTCCTCTCCTTCTCTCAACCCAATTTCTATTTCCACGCGACTACGGCCTATGCGATTCTTCGCATGAAAGGCGTGGAGGTGGGCAAGCGCGATTTCATGGGCCAGACGCGGCGCAAGCCCTGAGGAAAGATCGCGAATCTCGGGCGGAGGGATTGCCTCTCCCTGACGCGTCAGGCCGTCACCCGCCGATAGCGAAAATACCAGACCTCGTGGCCCTTGCGCCGTGCCTTGGCTTCATAGCGGGTTTCCGGCCAGCCGCCCGGACGCTTGAGAAAATCGGATGACTGGCTCGCCAACCATTCGAAATCCGCCCGCTCCCGCATCTGCATCAGCGCCCAGCGCAGATAGACCGGATGATCGGTCCCGAAGCGGAACTCGCCGCCGGGTTTCAGCTTGGCGGCGATCATGTCGATCGGACCGGGATTCATCATCCGCCGCTTGGCATGGCGCGCCTTGGGCCAGGGATCGGGATGCAGCAGATAGACGAAGCTTAGCGTGCCGTCCGGCACGCGCGCCAGTACTTCCAGCGCATTGCCCATGTGCAGACGCACATTCGCCAGATGCAGGTCGCGCACATGCAGCAGCGCACCGACGACGCCATTGAGGAACGGCTCGCAGCCGATGAAGCCATGATCGGGCAGCATGTCGGCGCGATGGGCGAGATGCTCGCCGGAACCGAAACCGATCTCGAAATGCAGCGGCCGATCCTCGCCGAACAGCCGGCGCGCCGTGATTTCGCCTTCGTCGGGCACGCTGATCGCCGGCAGCAGTGTGTCGACCAACTCCTGCTGCCCCATGCGCAGCTTGTGGCCGGACTGGCGCCCGTAAAGACGATTGAGCGTAGTCGGGTCGCCGGATTTATGCGCGGTCATGCCCGGCCGCCTAGCGCAGGACAACGCAAATGGAAATGGCCCGGCTGAGCGCCCGTCACGATGCCATCATTCGCACGAGCGATTGGCAGGCCGGGGACGGAGCTTCATGATGATTGAGCCAAAGGCGCTCGGGCACGATGCGGCGCTTGCAAAGTGCGGACTGCCATTCGGCAAGAGCCAGCCGGTCGCTAGGCGGTGTGACCTTTGGGCAATCCAGACCGGCCGGGCCGGGCAACATGGTTTGCCAGGAACGACCGCTCGAAACTGTCCACGCAGCTGGAAGCGAAGCAGGGTAATCGAGCCGCATGCCGTATTCGCCCTGGATCGCCAGGCGCCGCACGATCAAACAGGCACAAGAAACCGCAGCGATCCGGACCAGGGTTCGGACCGCTGCGGCGGGGACGTAGGCTCGCTTTCACTAAAATTCCTTGCGCACCGTGAGCATCCATTCGCGCGGCTCGGCCACACGGGTCTGATCATCGAACGAACCGGAAAGAACCTGATAGTGGTAAAATTTGTTCGCCAGGTTGGTAACAGCCAGCGTAGCCGACCAATCCTTCGTCGGTGTCTTATAGACGATCTGCGCGTTCCAGATCGAATAGGGATTGATTACCACGTTAGGCAGCGGCGCACGCGTGCTGGATGCCTGATCGTATGTCTGCCTCGACTGCCAGGTCCAGTCCAGTCGAGGGGTGAACGTGCCGACGCCGGGGTCAATATCGTAGCTAATATCGGCGTGCATGTTCCATTCGGGCTGACGCAGGTTGCCCGGGTAGAGATAACCCGGCTGCCCCGGCGCGGCGCTCGACTTGAAGTGGTTGTAACCACCCGAGAAATCGATGTTCAGCGGCGGGATCGGCCGCGCCGTGATTTCCCACTCGACGCCCTTGATCTTCGCGGGGATGCCCACATTGTAGCCGTAGCGGGTCGGCACGGGATTGCCCGGATAGATCTTGCACGCCTCCACGGCGGCCGGATCGGTATACAGGACGTTGAAGAAGGTGGCCTGTCCCGTGCCAGGCTCGTTGAGGCACTGGCTGCCGGTCGCGCCGGTCGAGAGCTTCTGATAGTCGAGGTAGAAAGCCGTCAGGTTGGCGCGCAGGCGGCGATCGAACATGTCCGCCTTGAGACCAAGCTCATAGCTGACCAGCGCTTCGTCCGAGGTCGGCGCCACCTGCCGCGCATTGGCGACGATCGTGGTGAGGCCCGGCGGACGCGAGCCGCTCGCCGCGTTCGCATACACCATCACGCGGTCGCTGATCTTGAAGTCGGTCGAGATCAGCCAGTCCCACCGGTTCTGCACGCCGTGGCGCGGATCGACAAGCTGGACGCCGGCATTCGGATTGTCGATGGTGATCGCGATATCCGTGTGCGAATAGCGGCCGCCGCCGGAAACGCGCCACCGGTCGGTGATGTCATAGTCAAGATGGGCGAAGGCCGAACTCGACTTGTTGAGACCGCGCACCGAGCTGAGCTGCTGGATGTTGAGGTAGCTCACCAGATTGTTCTGATAGCCGATGGTGCGGACGGTGAAGCCGCCGAGAACCCACTGCAGCTTGTCGTCGAACAGCTTGCCGTCGAACCGAAGCTCGCCCGAGCCCATCTCGTCAAGATTGATGAAGTGGCTGATCGCCCCGGCCAGCGGCGTCTGGTCGCCTTCCTGCGTATATTCGTTGCTATACTTGGTGTAGGCCCCGATGAGGGTCATGTTGATCTTGTCCGTGATCCCCCATTCCAGCTTGCCGGACACAAGCGTGTGCTTGGCCTTCTTGCCCTGCGGGAAGCAGAAGCCTTCCGAGAAGTTGGACGGGAACGTCGTGGGCGGCGCGCCGGGAACGACGCTGGGAAGCGCCGCGGACAGATCAATGTCGGGACGGCAGTTCGTGGCATAGGTATCGTAGACGCCGCCGTTGCGCAGTGGCGGTCGGAAGCGATTGTCGATGATGATGCCATATCGGTTGTAAACGGACAGATTGTAGAATTGGGCAAGGGCCGAGCCCGTGCAGGGCTGCGGACCATAGCCGTTGGGCAGGCCCGGCGCCTTGCCAATGCAGCTGCTGTTGTAGGTCAGCGCGACTTCGGGCGTTTCCTCGAGATTGTCGTTGCGGCGGCTCGCCGTGATCAGCAGCTTGACGTTGTCGGTGGGCTTCCACTGGATCTTGACCTGCCCATACATCTTGTCGCCGCCGCCCAGATGGCCGATGACGCAGCCCTGCTTGGCGAGATCGGGCTGATAGGAGGGCAAGGTACCGGCCAGCTGCGGCGTGCCGAGTTTCGCCATCATGCACGGGAAGTCGAGACGGTTGACGAAGCCGGTCTGCCGCTCGAAGTGCGCCAGGCCGCGCACCGCCAGGGTGCTGGTCAGGCCGACGTCGATCGCGGCCGCCGCGTCGACATGGTCGAACGAACCATAGCCAAGGCTGGCGAAACCCGATCCGTCGCCCTTGGGGTCCTGCGTGAACAGCTTGATCGAGCCGCCAAGCGAAGCGTTGCCCGAGAGGGTGCTCTGCGGCCCGCGGTTGACCTCCACGCGCACCACGTCGGTGAAGTCCAGATCAGAGCCTGCGACGGTCGAATGATAGACGTCGTCGGTGTAGATTGCGACGGCCGGCGGAATCGCGATGCTCTGCACCGCGCCGGCGCCCTGTGACACGCCGCGCAGCGAAATCGTCGGCGCGCTTGCCGACTGGGAGTCGGCCGGGCTGGTAAACAGATTGGGAACGACGGCGCCGAGCGTGGCCGTGCCGGTCACGTTCGCGGCAACCAGCTGGTCGTTGGTCTTCGCGGTGATCGCGATCGGCGTGTCCTGGATATTCTCGGCGACATAGCGCGCGGTGACGACGATGTCCTGAATGCCGCCTTCCTGCGGCTCCTGCGCTGTTCTCTGCTGATCCGGCGCTGGCCCGCCCTGCGCAAGCGCAACCTGCGGCAGCAGGGCCAAGCCTGCAATGGCGCTGCCGGCAAGCAGCCGCCAGCCAAGACACAGTTTTCCCTTTGGTGACATGGTTATCTCCTCTCCCGCGCCAGTGCTCCAACCCTATTTTGTCAGGAAGGTAACAATGTGGCGCTTCTTCATCACACCGATAACATGTTAACTATATACCCTGAAAACCACATGTCAATTGACTAGCATTTTCGCGCCTTTTGACCTGATTATCCGGCCCTTGCGCGATCATGTGTCCGTGAGCCGACATCGAGGCAGCCCGGCGTGATTCAGGGCGGAGCATCACGATTTTGACGTTTCGCAGAGATCATAAGGCGCCTGGACACCCCTGGTGCCACTTTGGTCATGATGCCCCGATTGGGTCGCGGAGCTCTCGAGGGAGGCGCTCCGACGATCACTAAACAATACTTATTGTGATAAGTATATGTTGAACTTCCGTGTGACGGAAACGCTGAATTTCCGAATGATTTATCGACAAGTGAAACAGTGTATCGAAAGTTTTGCGTGCCCGAATGCCTGCCTCCGAGGGGCAGCAAGCGGCAAGACGTTTATAGGATCGTGAGCAGGTTTCTGCAGCCCGATGCCTTTCCAGCGGGTGAAGGCCGCAAGGCCGCCGCTGTCGGGCACCGACCTTGCTAAACGGAAGATCGAGGCCGCCATTCCGGGTGATCCTCGCTCCCGGAAATCCCTGAAATGTCACCAGGGCTTAGCGCGCCGGCGCTTCATATCGCGGCATCGGGAGGATCAGGCCGAGCAGAGGCAGGACCAACATGCCGACTCCTGAGGCCAGCAGCGCGGCCGCGACGCCATTTCCTTGTGCGAAATGACCCCATAGCCAGCTGCCGAGCGCGATGCCGCCGAATGTCAGGCTGCTCACCATTGCGGTGATCCGGCCGACGAGCGGACGGGGCGACCATAATTGCCCGGCGACGGAGAAACCGGACAACGCCTGGACCCAGCCCGCGCCGCTGGCAACCAGCAGCAGGAGCATGACCGGCAGCCCCGGTCGCAACGCAACGCCGATGCACCCGGCACCGTAGATGAGCCCGGCGGTGCGGACGATCGTCTCGCTGGCGAACCGGGCGCGAAACCAGGTGCTGCTCGCTGCGCCGACGACCGCGCCCAGTCCGAGCGCGCCAAGCAGCAGGCCGAACGTGACGGAATTTTGGCCGAGCAGATCGCTGGCCACGAGCGGCATCAGCGCCCAAGCGGCGCTGCCCGTGGTTGTGAAGGTGACCGCGCGCACCATGATGGTGCGCACTTCCGGCGAGCGGCGCGCGAAGTGGAACCCTTCCGCGATCGCGGATAGAAATGCCGGTCGCGTCTGCGGCGGGGAAACATGCTGCCAGCGCCAAAGCACCGCAATAACGGCAAAATAGCTCAAGGCGTTCGCCACAAACGCCGCTTTCGCGCCGCCCATAGCCACAATCGCACCGCCGACGGCGGGCCCGAGACTGCGGGCGACATTGAAGGCGAGGATGTTGAGCGCCACGGCTGCGGCGAGTTCGGTACGAGGTACGATGCTGCCGATCGACGCGGCCAGCGCGGGATTGAAGCAGGCCACCCCGCAAGCAAGAAGTGCCGTGAGACCGACGACGACCGTGGGAGCCACGATGCCGGCGAAGCTGAGGACAGCCAGCAGGAGCGATAACATCAGCATGGCGACCTGGACGATCAGCATGATCGCGCGGCGGTCGAACATGTCGGCCCATGCACCGGCCGGGAGAGCGAGAAGCATGATCGGCAAATTGGTGGCGCTTTGAACGAGCGCCACGACATCGGCAGGCTGGCCGGTCGCGGTCATCTGCCACGCCGCCCCAACCGATTGGATCGCATTGCCGAAATTAGACAACAGGCTGCCAAGCAGGATCAGCAGGAAGGGCCGATAACGCAGCGGAGAGAGAGTGGAGCCACTCATCGATTGAACATCCTCCCGCTTGCGTCGCGCATCGTCGCGTTGAGCCTCCTTGGCGGAGAGCATCGGCGGGTGCAAGGCGGCTTCCCCCTCCGTTTGGGTCTTTCCGCAGGCCGGATCGGCCGGTTGCTGCAGGCTGTGACACGCACATGGATATTCGTGAATGGGCATGACGGCCGGGGATGATCACGCTAGCATCGGCGCTGGAAGAGGAGGCCGATCAATGGACGAACAAGTCCCGATCCTGATCGTCGGCGGAAGTCTTGTGGGGCTGACGATGTCGGCTCTGCTTGGCCATCACGGCGTCCCGAACATCGTCGTCGAGCGGCACAGGGGAACCGCGATTCATCCCCGTGCCGCAGCCTTCCATCAGCGCACCATGGAGATTTTTCGCTCCATCGGCCTGCAGGAGGAGGTCGAAGAGGCTGCGGAACGGGAATTTGTGCAGAATGGCGCGATCCTGTCGGTTGACACGCTCGGCGGCAGGGAACTTGCCTGCTTCTACCGGTCGGTCAATGAGGGTGTGGAACAGCTGAGCCCGACAAGCAGGCTGTTTATAACACAGATTGGCCTGGAGCCGATCTTGCGTCGCCGCGCCGCTGAGCTTGGCGCCGACTTGCGCTACGGGACGGAGCTGACCAGCTTTACGCAGGACGCTGACGGGATCGTGGCGACGGTCAAAGCGCGTGACGATGGCGCCGAACGCATCATTCGCGCCAAGTATCTGATTGCTGCCGATGGCGCGCATAGCGCTGTGCGCCGCGCGCTCGGCATCCCGATGGAAGGGCGTGGCGCCTTCGCCCAGTGCGCCACCATCTATTTCAAGGCCGACGTCCGCGCCCTTTTGCGCGGTCGTAATCTGAGCGTTGTCTATGTGAATCAGCCGGACCTGCTGGCGTTTTTCCGCTTCGCGATAACGGCCGATGCCGGTTTTCTCGCTGTGTTCGCGACGTTCGACGATCAGGGGCGCCGGAGCACGGAACTGGAGGGGGAGCTGTCGCCTGCCCGTTACGCGGCAATGGTGCGCGACGCGCTCGGCGTGCCGGACGAGTTCCCGGTCGAGATCGACAATGTGCAGCGCTGGACGGCGACCGCCGCGACCGCCTCGTCCTTCCGTGACGGCCATGTTTTCCTCGCGGGCGACGCGGCGCATCTCATGCCGCCGACGGGCGGTTTTGGCGGTAACACGGGCGTTGCCGACGCGCATAATCTTGCCTGGAAGCTCGCCATGGTTCTGGACGGCCGCGCGGCCGTTTCGCTCCTCGATAGCTACGAAGCGGAACGCCGACCGGTCGCGGCGCTTACCGTCGAGCAAGCCTATCGGCGCTATGTCGAACGCGTCGATTCCACCTTGCCTGCGACCAACCTCGCCGCAAACATATCCGATACGGCGATCGAACTGGGCTCCTGGTATCATTCCGGCGCAGTGTGCGAGGGCGACGCTGGCGATGACCTGACCGAAAACCCGGAGAATCCAAGTGGTGCGCCCGGGACACGGTTGCCCCATGTCTGGCTGCATCGCAACGGGTTGCGCATATCGACGCTGGATCTGGTCGGGCGGGATTTCATGTTGCTCGCGGCTCCTCAGGCTGAGGCCTGGATCGACGCAGCGAAGCAGGTCGAAGCCATCGACATGCATAGGATCACCGAGCCTGCCGTTGCCGACATGCTGGGCATCGCGTCCCAGGGAGCGTTGCTGATCCGGCCCGATGGCGTGGTTGCGTGGCGAACGGACCACCCATTGCCGGACCCCGGAGCGACGCTCAAGCATGCGCTCGAGCAATTGGGAAGGGATTTGCGCCAGGGTCGATGACCGAGACGTTCGCCAGCGAGGTCATGGCGGTAGCCGAAATATGAGCCTGACCGACGAGCTCCCTGCCGGCCATCCCCGGGTATCGCGGCTCTATGGCGATGCGATGTCGAGTGCGCTCGAACCGAAAATTGCCGCTAGATCGCCCCGTTTCCTCAAGAGATCGGCCAGCGTGTAGCGATCGAGCACGGCCATGAAGGAAGGCGCGGCATTTGTCCCCATCCTTCGTCGACATGGCGGACATTCATTTTCATCGATCGGCGGTGACGATCGGATGGCTCATCCGTAGATCATCGACCAGATGCTCGATCATCGCGATTTCCGAGCTGGTGCCCGTCGGATGAATCGCCCAGTTGCAATGAGCATGTGTCTTGAGGCTGTAGATCTGAACCGGCCCTATCAGCTTGCGCCAGCCATGCTTGGTTCCGCCATGCTCGCGAAGCAGCCGCGCAACGAGCACATCGGTGAGCTGAGCTTGCATCATGCAGGATCGACCTCGTTGACCAGTAATCCGGAGCGCCGAGATAGGCCTCAAGCTCACGCCAATGAAGCCTCGGCCGGGTCCGCTCCCGGCAAGCGACACTGTCTGGTGCGGTCGAGAAGACTCGAACTTCCACGGGCTTTCGCCCACAACGACCTCAACGTTGCGCGTCTACCAGTTCCGCCACGACCGCACATCAGGAAGGGAAGGACCGGGCGGCCCTTCAGGTAGGCGGCGGCCATTAGCAAAGCGGTCGATGCGATGCAACCACCGTTCACCACTGTTTTTCGAGAGGGCGGCTGGACCGGTTTTTGGCGACCTTGGGCTTGACTTGACGGGCCGGTCTGACCCAACGCGGCGACCCGTATAAGGAGCGGCACGTGACAGTCATGAGCGCGCAACGCGAAGACGGTCTCCTGCCCGAGGCGCGGCGCATCGCGCGGTTGGCGTGGCCGATCGTCCTCACCAATCTCAACTGGACGATCATGCACCTGATCGACGTCACCGTGGTCGGCTATGCCGGCACCGGCGAGCTTGGTGCGCTGGCCGCCGGGCGCGTGGTGATGTTCGTCATCCTCATGCTGTTGCTCAGCGGCATGTCCGGCGTGCTGGTCTTCGCCAGCCGGGCGGACGGCGCGAGCGACCTGCCGCGCACCGGCGCGCTGTGGCGCGAGGCAGTGCTGACCGGGCTGCTGCTCGGCATACCGAGCGCGCTCGTCATCGGCCTCGCTTCCACCTCCCTGCTCGGCCTCACCGGCGTCGCGCCGGAGCTGGTCGCGCCGGGCGCGCTGGTGCTCACCGCCTTCATGCTCGGCCTGCCGGGGCAGATGCTCTCCATTGCCTGCGGCTTCTTCCTGGAGGGCGTGAGCAGGCCGCAGCGGGTGCTGGCGGTCAATCTCGGGACGCTGCCCCTCAATGCCCTGCTCGCCTGGGCGCTGACGCTCGGTCATCTCGGCGCGCCGGAGCTGGGAGCGGTCGGCGCTGCGATCGCCACCTCGATCAGCAGCACCGTCGGCGGCCTCGCCATGGCATTGATGGCCTGGACCTTGCCGAGCGCCGGTCCGCGCCAGCTCCGCCGCCTCGACCTCGCGGCGTGGCGCGATGCCCTGGGCGGCATCCCGGCTATCGTTTCCTTCGGCATCATGCCCGGCTTCGGCGCGGCGATGGAAGTGCTGGGCTTCTCCTTCCTGATGATCCTCTCCACTCGCATGGGCGAGGTGATCGCCGGCGGCTTCCAGGTCATGCTCTCGCTGCACAATATCGGCTTCGCACTGGCGCTCGGCCTCGGCTCGGCGGCTGGCGTGCGCGTCGGCAATGCCGTCGGCGCGGGCGAGCCGTGGATGGCGCGCAGTCGCACGCTGATCGCCTGCGGGCTCTCGATGCTGATCATGGGCGCCGTGGTGCTGGTCTATCTGCTCTTCGCCGGGCCGATCGTTCGCGGCCTCACCGCCGATGCGGCAGTGGCGCACGAGGCGATCGTGATGGTGATGATCCTGGCGCCGTTCATCCTGTTCGACGGGCTGCAGGCGATCTTCGTCTCGGCCTTGCGCTCATTGGGCGATCAGGTCGTGGCGGGCACCAACGGCATCATAGCCTTCTTCGGCATTCTCAGCCTCGCCGGCTGGGCGGCCTATGCCTGGCACTGGGGATCTGCGGGTCTCGCCATCGCCTCGGCGCTCGGCATGGTCGCGGCCTTCGCGCTGCAGGGCGGCCGCTTCTGGTGGGTCAGCTCGCGCTATCGACGAACCTGAGCTCGAGGTTGCGGGCATTCTTCGGAATGTCGAGCCGGCTCTCGGAAACGCGCGCTTCCTCATTGGGCTTCAGGCGTGACTTGTCCGCCTTGGTCATCCAGCTGAACACCAGCCGCCCCTGATCGTCGCGCAGCTCGACCACGACGGGCGGCACGGTCAGCTCATGATCGCTATCGTTGAGGATGCGCGCGCTGAACGCGAAATATTCCTCGCCGGTGGGAAGGTTTCGCCGCTCGGGCGGCTTGGGCAGGTAGAAATTGAGCCCCGCCTCCTGATTGCGCGCGCCGATGCCGAGATTGACCGCCCAGTTGGGCGACCCGAAGTAAACGAGCGCGCCACCGGCGGCGCTGACCACCAGGGAGAAGACCACCGCCGCGATCGTCCAGAGCTTGGCCGGATTGCGGCGCGCACGCACGGGCGGTTCATAATTGTCGTCGGGATAATGGATGAATTCTTCGGCTGGTGCGGGCGGCGCGGCCACGGCAGGCGCGGGTTCGACGGGATCATGACGGGGCACAGTCTGCCCGGTGGCGACGGTCTCCGGCGTTTCCGCATGCTCGAACGGCTCGGGCCGCATCGTTTCAGTGACCGGCGGCGATGGCGGGGACGCGACGGGCGCTTCGGCCGTCGGGCCGCTTTGCGTCGCCGGGGCTGCCTGCGCGAGCACGGGCTCGGGACGCTGCATTTCCACGCCGTCCTGGAACCAGCTGTGGCGGCAGGCCGCGCAACGGACCTGCCGGCCGGTCGGACCTATGGCACTGTCCGGGACGACGTAACGCGTGGCGCATTGCGGGCAGATGAGGATCATTGGCGCCCCATAAACACCGCTTTGTGCGCAAGAGCAAGACAGCGTTTACCAACTCGGTGGCGGAAGCCGATCCTGCGGTGCGCTTCGCCTTGCCCGAGGCGGGAGGCTGTGCCATTCACGGGCGCAACGACCTTGCAGGCGCGCAGCCAAGCGCCCTCACAACCGGGAAACGCACGGCCGCGATGGCAACGATTGTCCAGTTCGAGAATGTCGGGCTGCGCTACGGCCCCGGCCCGGAAACGCTGTCGGACCTGACGTTTTCGCTGGACGAGGGCGCCTTCTATTTCCTCACCGGGGCGTCGGGCGCGGGCAAAACCTCGCTACTGAAGCTGCTCTACCTCGCGCAGCGGCCGAGCCGGGGTGCGATCCGACTGTTCGATGCCGATATCGTCACTTTGCCCCGCGCGCGCCTGCCCGGCTTCCGGCGCCGCATCGGCGTGGTGTTCCAGGATTTCCGGCTGGTGCCGCACTTGTCCGCTTTCGACAATATCGCGCTGCCGCTGCGCATCGCCGGCGTCACGGACGATCAGCTCCGCCCGCCAGTCGAGGAAATGCTGCACTGGGTCGGCCTCACCGATCGCGCCAACGCGCTGCCCGCGACGCTCTCGGGCGGCGAGCAGCAGCGCGTCGCCATTGCCCGCGCGGTCATCGGCCGACCCGAGCTGCTCGTGGCCGACGAGCCGACCGGCAACGTCGATCAGGAGATGGCGACGCGGCTCATCACCTTGTTCGAGGCGCTCAACAAGCTCGGCACGACCATCGTGGTCGCGACCCACGATTTCAATCTGCTCGGCAAGGTCGCGGACGGTCAGATGCTGCGCCTTGAAAAAGGCCGTCTCGCCGATCCGACGGGAGGTTTGCGCTATCCGCCACGTCACGGCGGAGCGGGCTGAGCGTGGCGCGCGAACCCACACAAACGGCGCCCCGGCCCTACACGCCCGGCTCGCTGCTGCCGCAGGGGCGGATCACCGGGCCGATGCCCTGGGTGATCGCGATCATGATGTTCCTGACCGTGCTGGCCACGGCGGCAGGCCTTGCGCTCGATCATGCCGCGCGGAGCCTCAGCGCGGACGTCTCCGACCGTGTCACCATCCAGATCGCCGAGGCGGACGCCGAGCTGCGTGGCCGGGCCGTGCGCCGCATCGTCACCCTGCTTGGCGAGACCGAAGGCGTCGGCAATATCGCGATCGTGCCCGAGGAAGAGCTCTCCGCCCAGCTCGCGCCCTGGCTGGGCAGCGATATGAAGATCAACGACATTCCCCTGCCCGCCCTGGTCGACGCCGATCTCGCCGTGCCGCAGGAGCGGCGCGACGAACGCATCGCCGCGCTCGACAAGGCGGTAAAGACGATCAATCCCCAGGCGAAGGTCGAGCCCCATGCGACCTATCTCGCCCCCCTCGCCAGGCTGGTCGGCGCGATCGGCCTGCTCTCCTTCGGCGTCGTCGCGCTGATGGCGATCGCCACCGGCGCCGTCGTCGTCCTGGCGGCGCGCGGCGCGCATGCCACGCATCGCGGCACGATCGACATCATGCACATGCTCGGTGCCACAGACACGCAGGTCGTGCGCCTGTTCCAGGAGCGCATGACGCTCGACGCCTTGTTCGGCGCCGTAGTCGGCTTTCTCGCCGCCGTGATCATCATCATGCTGGTCGGCCGGTCGATGACCGCCATCGCCTCCGATCTCGTGCAGAGCGCCTCGCTGCCGCTGGCCGCCTGGATCCTGCTGCCACTGCTGCCGCTGCTCGGAGTGGCGGTCGCCTTTCTCTCCGCCCGCTTCACCTTGCAGCGGGCCTTGAGGCGTTCGCTATGATCCGGCGGCTGCTCGCTCTCCTCGTCATCCTCTGGGCGCTCGGCTTCGCCTGGTTCGCCTTGCTGTTGCCGCAGCCGCATGGCGACGAGAAGACCGACGCCATCGTCGTGCTCACCGGCTCGGCCGGCCGTGTCGACCGGGGCGTGGCGCTGCTGCGCCGCCAGCAAGCCGAGCAGATGCTGGTTTCGGGCGTGGACCATGACGTGAAGCCCCGGGAATTCGCGGCCGCCTATGGCGTGCCCAAGGACCTCATGAAATGCTGCATCACCCTCGGGCGCGAGGCGATCGACACGCGCTCCAACGCGATCGAGACCAGCCGCTGGCTCGCGCGGCGGCATTATAAGTCCGTGCGGATCATCACGGCCGACTGGCACATGCGCCGCGCCCGGTACGAGCTCTCGCGCCAGCTTGAGGAGCCGGTGACGATCATCCCCGATGCGGTCCGCTCCGCCCCGAGCCTCACTGTGCTGCTGCGCGAATATCACAAATATCTGCTGCGCCGCCTTGCCGGCCTGATCGGCATCTGACGGAGCCGAACCATGCCGCCGCTATCGCCTCTGGGCACCATCATCACCATTATCCGCTCGGCGTTCTTCGCGCTGATTTTCTATGGCTTTACGGTGCTCCTGCTGATGGTTGCCGTCGTCGCCACGCTGTTCGGCGTGCGCGGCGTCGCGCCGGTCGCGACATGCTGGTCACGCGTGCACCGGTTTCTCGCGCGCTGGCTGCTCGGCCAGCGCATCGTCGTCGAGGGCATCCTTCCCCAGGGGGCCCAGTTCATCGTCTGCAAACATGAGTCCATGTTCGAGACTCTGGATGCCCTCTGCCTCTTCGATCGCCCGATCATCGCCGCCAAGCGCGAACTCGCCGACATTCCGGTTTGGGGGTTTATCGCGCGTGCCTACGGCCTGATCATCGTCGATCGGGAAGGCGGCGCCCAGGCCCTGCGCGGCATCCGCGCCGGCGCGCGCGCGGCGTTCGCGGCCGGCCGCTCGGTCATCATCTATCCGGAAGGGACGCGCGTGCCGCACGGCGAAATGCCCCCGCTGAAATCGGGTTTCGCCGGCATCTATGCCCTGCTCGACTGCCCGGTCATCCCCATGGCAGTCGACAGCGGACGCGTCTCGCCCCGCAACAGCTTCCTCAAACGCGCCGGCACGATCACATACCGGATCGGCGAGACGATCCCCGCCGGCCTGCCCCGCGCCGAAGCCGAGCGTCAGGTGCTGGTCGCGATCAATGCGCTCAATCGCCGCGACGCCGGCCTGTAGGACAAGCCGTTCCGATCCGTAGGCGAGCCGTTCAGCGCAAACCGACTCGGTCTGGCCCGAAATCGATTCGGCTCGCCGTTCGTTCATTGTCGTTTCATCCTTGGATGCGGATAGACCTGATCGACAATGGGTCGCGCCATGCGCGCAAGAAACGGCCGCTGGCCGCAGGAGACATCGGGGATGAATCGGACCAAATCTTTGCTCCGCCGCACGAGCGGGATCGCGCTTGCCGTGCTGGCAGCCGCGGGGCTGATCGCCTCACCAGCACTCGCGCAGGTCAGCACGGTCGATCCCAATACCGCCATCGACGCCGATCTGGTGCCCGGCGCGCCGGCGAGCAGTAATCCCACGCCAGCACCCGCACCCACGCCGGCGCCGGCGCCGGTACCGACCAGCGATGCCCCGCCGCCGCCCGCCCCCGGCGTCTCGACGGCGACGGATTCCACCGCGGCGGCCGGCGTCCCGGCTGATGCCGCCGCCAAGACCTACAAGAAGGACGATCTCATCGGCGCGGCCGAGGGCGTGTTCGGCAAGGGCGCCGAAGGGCTCGCCGCGATGATCGAGAAGATCCTCAAGGATCAGGGCGAACCGGTCGCCTATATCGCCGGGCGCGAAGCCTCCGGCGCGATCGGCGTCGGCCTGCGCTATGGCTCGGGCGTCATGTTCCACAAGATCGAGGGACAGCGGGACGTCTACTGGACCGGCCCGTCGCTCGGCTTCGACCTGGGCGGCAATGCGTCCAAGACCTTCGTTCTGGTCTATAATCTCTACGACACCCAGAATCTCTACAAGCGCTTCCCCGCCGGCGAAGGCGCCGCCTATCTCGTCGGCGGCTTCAACGCGAGCTATCTGCGCTGGAAAGACGTGGTGCTCATCCCGATCCGCCTCGGCGTCGGCTATCGGCTCGGCATCAATGCCGGCTACATGAAGTTCAGCGAGAAGCGGAACTGGATTCCCTTCTGACCTGGGATTTCCCCGTTCGGTTCGAGCGACGGAAAGGCACGCTATTTCGCTCCGTAGAAACGCCATGGCGCATGCCTGCTAGCCAGCGCGTACGCAGGCGCTAGATTAGGTTGCTAAGGACAACCGAGTCTTTGCAAGGAGCAGTGCCATGGCCGATAGCGATCCCGCCAACAATCTTCCCGTCGGATACGAGCCACCCAAGGTCTGGACCTGGGACAAAGGCCATGGCGGCGCCTTCGTCGGCATCAACGCGCCCACAGCCGGCGCGCGCGAGCAGGTGGCGCTCAAGCGCGGCGAGCATCCCCTTCAGCTCTATTCGCTCGGCACGCCCAATGGCCAGAAGGTCACGATCATGCTCGAGGAGCTGCTCGCCGCCGGCCATGACGCCGAATATGACGCCTGGATGATCAACATCGGCAAGGGTGATCAGTTCGGCAGCGATTTCGTCGCGATCAATCCGAACAGCAAGATCCCGGCCATGCTGGACTATAGCCAGAACCCGCCGCTGCGCTTGTTCGAGAGCGGATCGATGCTGGTCTATCTCGGCGAGAAATTCGGCGCCTTCCTGCCGACCGACCTGCGCAAGCGCACCGAGACCTTCAACTGGCTGATGTGGCAGATGGGCTCGGCGCCCTTCGTCGGCGGCGGCTTCGGCCATTTCTATGCCTATGCGCCGATGAAGATCCAATATGCGATCGATCGCTACGCGATGGAGACCAAACGCCAGCTCGACGTGCTCGACCGGCAATTGGCGGACAAGGAATTCATCATAGGCGACGAGATCACCGTCGCCGATTTCGCCATCTTCCCATGGTACGGCAACATCATGCGCAATGCCTATAACGGCGCGGAATTCCTGCAGACGCAGGAGTATAAGAATGTCGATCGCTGGGTCGATCAGATGAACGCCCGTCCGGCCGTGAAGCGCGGCAGGATCGTCAACAGCGGCGGCCCCGGCGGCATCGCCGAGCGCCACAGCGCGGCGGACATCGACGCGGCGCTGAAAGCGGCAGAAGAAGCAGCCAAGGCGCCGGCCTGACGATATCACCCCTCCTCTTTAGAGGAGGGGCAGGGGGTGGTGGCGATGCGTCAGCATCGTTCGCGAAGCGAGTTCTCCGATGCAACGTCCAGCACCACCCCAACCCCTCCTCTAAAGAGGAGGGGCTTCATTCCTCCTCCCACGACAAGGGCCGTGCGACGCTCTCCAGTGGCTGTCGCTCGCTCGCGATACCGAGCAAAGCCGCCGCCAACGCCGCGAGGCCCATCAACGCGGCCGCGAACAGATAGCCCAGCAACACCTGATCGCGCGAGCCGCTCTCGATCAGCAGGCTGAACGCGAACGGCGCCAGCACGCCGCCGATCCCCGTGCCCAGCGCATAGAAGATCGCGATGGCGAGGGCCCGCACCTCGATCGGGAAGCTCTCGGCCACGGTCAGATAGGCCGATGAGGCCGCGGCCGAAGCGAAGAAGAAGGTCACGCTCCAGCACAGGGTCTGACTTGTCGCGTCGAGCAGGCCCTGCTGGAAGAGCAAACCGCTGATCGCCAGCAGGATGCCCGAGGCCGCATAGGTCAGCACGATCATCGCCCGCCGCCCGACCGTGTCGAACAGGCGCCCGAGCAGCAGCGGCCCCAGCACATTGCCGAGCGCGAACGGCAGAACATAATAGCCGGTGCGATCCGACGGGACGCGGTAAAAGTCGGTCAGCATCATCGCATAGGTGAAGAAGATTGCATTGTAGAAGAAAGCCTGCGCGATCATCAGAATGAGGCCGAGCATCGTGCGGCGCGGATAGAGCCGGAAGAGGGCCGCGAACACCTCGCCCAGCCGCGTATGCGTGCGGCTGCGCAGGCGCGCCTCATGCTCGGGCGGCGGCAGGCTGTGCCCGGCGCGTGTGAATCGCGCCTCGATCCCCGCCACGATCGCCTCCGCCTTGTCCGGATGTCCATGGATGATCAGCCAGCGCGGGCTCTCGGGTATGTATCGGCGCAGGAAGAGGATCGCGAGGCCGATCGCGGCGCCGCCGAAAAAGGCCAGCCGCCAGCCATGCTCGGGATCGATGATGCGCGGATCGAGCAGGACGATCGACAGCCCGCCCGCCAGCGCCGCGCCGATCCAGAAGCTGCCGTTGATCACGAGATCGGTCCAGCCGCGCCGCCGCGCGGGGATCAGTTCCTGAATGGCCGAGTTGATCGCGCTATATTCGCCGCCGATCCCGGCGCCGGTGAGGAAGCGGAACAGCACGAAGCTCATCAGATCCCAGGAGAAGGCGGTGGCGGCGGTCGCCGTGAGATAGATGAGGACGGTGATGCTGAAGAGCTTCTTGCGCCCCAGCCGGTCGGTCAGCCAGCCGAAGAAGAGCGCCCCGACGACCGCGCCGCCGAGATAGGCGCTGTTGGCGAGCCCCACGTCGGAGGCGGTGAAGCGCAACATTGGGCTTTCGCGCAATGCCCCGGCAACCGACCCGGCCAGCGTCACTTCCAGCCCATCGAGAATCCAGGTGATGCCGAGCGCGATCACCACCAGCCAGTGGAACCCGCCCCACGGAAGACGATCGAGCCGCGCCGGAACGCTGGTCGTGACGATATCCGGTTTGCCCGCCATGGGGCCTAAACTTGTCAGGGCACAAAAGGGTTGCGATGAGACCGCTTTCTCCGCCCGTTATTCCCGCGAACGCGGGAATCCAGTCTCTCGGACAAGAAAGAGGCCGCCGCAAAGCCCTACGACGGCCTATCAGTTCACTTCTAACCTAACCGGCTCTCATGATAGCATGGCCGGCAGGGAGCGCAATCAGTCAGCGCGGTTTGTAAAAGACACTAACGCCATTGTCAGCGACCATTCAGCCAGTCTGCGCTACAAGCACCGCATGACCAGCATGCATATGACCGATTTCCGGACCGGTCTCCCCGGTGGCTCGGTCGCTTTTCCGGAACGGTGATGACGGAGCCGATCGTACAGGCGACAGCGCCTGCTCCTTTGCCCATGCTCGTCAAACGGCGGCGGCCCTGGCTATGGGCCGCGATCACGCTTCCCCTCGCCGGCTGGGCCGCACTCGCCTTCGGCGCGGCGACGCCGCTCAAGGGCATCGTCGAGCGCCACGCCACCGCAGCGCTCGGACGCGCAGTCACCGTCGGCGGCGCATTGCGTATCCTCGTGACGCCTTTTTCAGTGACCTTCACCGGCGAACAGGTGCGCATCGCCAATCCCAAATGGGCGCTCGCGGACAATTTCCTCGACGCCGGAACAGTCTCGGCGCGTCTCGCCACGTTCGATCTCCTGGTCGGCCAGCCCGGCCTGCGCATGCTCGCGATCGCCGACGGCACCATCGATCTGGAGCGCTCGAAACATGCCAACCGGATCAATTGGGACATCGGAAGACCCGGCACCCTGTTCGACGCCACCGCGATCCGGCGAATCGATGCCGATCATGTCGCCATCCATTTCCGCGACAATCTGCGCGGTGCCGAAGCACAGCTGACGCTGGAGCAGGGCGGTCGCGGCATCATCGACCTGCGCGGCGAGGGACGCATCGGCGAGCGGCACTTCGCGCTGACCGGCACGACCCGGTCAGCGGAGGGAGCGCCGACCAAATTCGACATTCGTGCCCACACCGACGCGTACGCGCTTGCTGTCCGGGGCGAGGCGGAGACGCCGTTCAAACTGAACGCGAACGACCTCGACGTGAGCGCGCGCGGCGCGGACTTCGCGCAGCTTGCAGCGCTGGGCGGCATCACCCTGCCCGCCATGCCCGATTATGAGATCAAGGCGGCAATGAGCGCAGCACCCGGCGCATGGCACTTCAGTCATGTTGCGGGGCGCATCGGCAGCACCGACCTGACCGGGAAGCTGACGCTCGATCAGCGCCATGAGCGCCCGCGCATTTTCGCCGAACTCGCCTCGCGCACGCTGAATCTGGACGATGCGCGGCAGCTTTTCGGCATCGAGAATGCGTCCGTCGCCACGCTGGACGACGAGGAAGGCCTGCGCTTCGTTCCGCGTCTGCTGCCCGATGCCCATCTCTCATCGGAAGCCCTGCGCCGCTTCGACGCGGTCGTCGCCTACCGCGCCGACGCCGTTCACGCTGCGCCCCATGCCCCCGCTCACCTGAGCATGACGCTCGCACTGGTCGATGGTCGCCTGCAGGTTTCCCCGGCCAGCGTCGATCTGGGCGGCGGCTTCGTATCGAGCGACATCTTCATCGATACGCGCCGCAAGCCGGCGCTTGTGCGCGGCGACATTCGCCTGTCACCGACGCCGATGGGCCGATTGCTGGCCGACTGGGGCATTGCGCCCGCCGGCACCACGGCGATGGTCAAGGGTCGCATCCAGCTCACCGGGCAAGGCGACACGCTGCGCGAAGTGATCGGCAATGCGAACGGGCGCATGGCGTTGATCATCCCGGGCGGCATGGCGCGCATGGCGCCGGCGAGCGCTTCCTCGCTCGACATGGCCAATGTCAGCGACGCCATGTTCAGCGATGGCGAGAGCGAGGAGCAGCCGACCGGCATCCGTTGCGGCCTCATCGCCTTCACGGTGCGCGAGGGACTGGCAACCGCCGATCCGATCCTCATCGACACCCAGGGCCATGTCCTCACCGGCAGCGGCGAGCTCGATCTGCGCGACGAGCGCCTCGACCTCCGGCTCAGCGCAGACGGCAAGGCGATGACCTTCTTCGCGCGACCCCATCCGGTGCGGATCGGCGGCACGTTCAGCGATCCGGTTCTGGAGCGCGCGCCGGTCTCCTGGTTCGGCGAATCCCGCCTGTTCGGGCTGCCCCTGCCTAGCCTCGGTGCGATCTTCGGCTTCGTCGATCCGGGCGCGGCCCAGGCCCCCGCCTGCGGCCCGATCCTGCGCGGCGCGCCGGAAAGCGCGCAGCGGGAGCGGGATGAGGGGCAGAGGCTGGCGTCGCGCTAGGAAGGCACGGCAGAATCAGGAACTCGAGCCGCCACTCACATCGAAATCCCGCCGCGCCGAGATGATCGTCACCGCCATGCCCGCCATGGCATCGAGCAGCACCATCATCGTCATCAGGAAGAAGGTCGCGCTGGCGAAGCTGCGCAGCATCAGGAACTCGACGAGGCAGAAGATGAAGACGCCCATCGAGAGCATGTGATTGATGATCGAGGGCGAGGCAGTCCGCGGTGCCTTCACGATCTCGACGAGCAGGAAGACGATCGCGAGCAGCAGCAACATGTCGCCCCAGCTCAGCGACAGGCTCGATCCCGAGAGCATCTGGAGCGAGAAGGCCTCGCCGCGCAGCGTGGCGAACAGGGTCGGCTCGGTCGCCCCCGCCAGCGGCGGCGCGGAGAAGAGCGCGAGCAGATTGTAGATCAGCACGGGAATCAGCAGGAACGGGAAGATCTCGACCGTCGACATGCCGCGGCTGGTGCGCACTTCCATGACATCCTCCTTGTCGTTCGCCGCCATCATGGGAGATTTCGTCGGATCCCGCTAGGATGTTGAGCCGGTTGGAGCAGGAGAGGAAGCGACATGAGAAGCATCATGACGGCAATTACGGCGGCGGTGCTCGCCGCATCGGGCGCGGGCGCGCAGGTGATCGCGACGGCGGAGGGGCAAGCCGCGCTGATCGCCAGTCCCGACCCGAAGCTCGCCGCCAACAAGAAGCTGGTCTACGATATGTACCGCGCCATCGTGCAGGGTGGGCATGCAGAGATGGTCGCACAGTTCTTCACCCCCGAATATCTCCAGCATAACCCCAACGTCGCCTCGGGCCGCGACGCGCTTGCCGCCTTCCTGCGCGGCTCGCGCCCGACCCGGCCGATCACGCCGACCATCACGCTGCCGATCCTCAACATCATCGCTGAGCGCGACTATGTCGTAGTGGTCAGCGAGCGGCCGATGAAGGATGACAAGGGCGCGGCCTATCTGACGACCTGGTTCGATTTCTACCGCATCGAGGACGGCCTGATCGCCGAGCATTGGGATCCGGCGCTCAAGAGTACGGAGATGCTGAAGTTCGATCCCAACATGATGGGGAAGAAATAGGCTCTTCCGTCAGGCGGTGCCTGCTTCGACCGTCGCGATCACCCAGCGATCGGCAATCTTCGCATACTCCACGCTGAGGAGGCGTGGCTCGCTCGTCCGCGTGACGCCGCCGCCCTGTGCCAGCGCCATTTGTGCGAACGTGTTCTCCGCTGCCATCCGGCTTTCGGTCTCGATCCGGCAGGGATAATACCCGGAAGCCCGCTCGCCGTTCGCCGTGATCTCGACGACCCCATCCTCATCCTGGATGATGCCGCAGATCTCATCGCCGAGGCAGGCCGCGGCACGCGCACTCACGCACAGATCCGCCGTCACGCTACGCCCGTTCACCCGCACCAGCCAGTCGCGATGCAGCGCGCGGATCGCCGCCTCGTCTTCCAGCCTTGCAAGCCGCATTGCACGGTCATCCGCTGCCAGCGCAGCGCCCGGCACAGCCAAGCCCAGCGGGGCGGCAAGGATCGCTCCGCTTTTAAGGAAGGACCGCCGCGTCGCGATGCCGTCATTCTCCATCCCGCTCACCCTTCCCTCCCGGCGAAAAAGCGCGTCACGTCATACTTCCCGGCATGGCGTCCGTGCGCGCCGATCTGGCTCATGCTGAGCCCTTCCATGCCGCAATGATAGCCGATGCCGGCATCGTGCATGGTGCGCATGTTGATGAGGATCGTCCCGAGCGTGCCGTTGCAGGCATCCTCCAGCCAGTAACAGAAATACAGCCCGTCGCGGATCTTCACGAAGTCGCCGGGACCGCTCCACGCCATGCCGCCCGCGCCGCTGTCCGTGAAGATGATCCACGAGACAGTCTGCGGAGTCGAGTAGAGGTGCATCGAGGTAAGCCCCGGCGCATAGTTCCAGGTCAGCGCGCGACCGAGCATCTCGCGCGTGCGCTGGTGGCGCAGCGTGCCGGGCGCAGGCACGCCCTGCCCCACGACCACGCCGAACAGGGTCCGCGCGCAAGCCTCGTTGGCGAAATAGGGGCCTTTCAGCGTCCCATTGAAACAGGTGGCGAGACCCGCATCGAAATCCGCGACGATCATATGCCCGTCATGGTTCGGCATGCCGTCGAGCAAATGGCCGAACAGGATGACGCCCGGCATGGATTCCCATGCCTGATAGCGCGCCTCGGTCCAGGCGCCGCCCGCCATCCGCCAGCTCAAAGTCTCGGCATCCTTGACCCTGTAATCGATGGCCGGGCCATCGTCGTAGCGCAGCGTGAATTCGCGGCAGGCGAGCGCCTCGACCGGCGGCACGCCGTTGGTCGCCATGCCGGAGGCGCCGCTGCCCGCGCCGGTGCGCGACGCGAACACGCGGCGATGCTCGGCGACGGCCTTGTCTACCTCGGCCCTGCTCATCCTGGGCATGGTCTGAAGCGGGCGATAGACGCGGCGCTCACCCTTCTTGGCATTGTCGGGCGGCGGGATGACGTTGCCCGCTGTGTCGCCGAACTTCTCGAACTGCGCGATCTGCCCCAGCCACTCGCCCTTGCCGCGGAACAGATAATAATCGAGCGCATCGAGCCGGTCGAAGCCGAGGCGCAGGCCGATCTGCTGTTGCCGGTTGAGGTCCATCACATAGAGGGTGAGCGTGCCCGAAAATTCGCACTCGACCCGGGTGTAGATATAATAGTCGTCGTCGATCCGGAGATAGTCGCTCGGCGCGCAATAGCCCATCTCGTTGCCGCTATGGGTCAGCTCCACGAAATGCGAGTAAGCGGCGCTTGGATAATATTCGAGACTTTCGAAGCCCGTGTCCTGCTTCCAGTAGAAGCCCTTGCCCTCGGCGCGGTTGCTGGCCTTGTGGCGGCGCTGCGGCTCGGGCTTGCCGGCGACGGCAACATAGCCGCCATAGATTTCACGCGAGACCTCGCGCTTGTCGGCATAGCCGCCGAACCAGAGCTCGAAGAGCGTCGCGATCCCCGAGCGATTGTCGATCACGCTCGCATAGCCGCGCATCGTGCCGGGGATCAGATGCGCGATCAGGCTGATATGGTCCTGCAACAGCAATCCATATCCCGCGCTCACTGCATTGCCGCCATCCTCGGAGACGCCGAGCTGCCTGTCGCTGGCGAATTTATAGTCGAGCGTCGGCCCCTTATCGGTCACGATCCGGATCGATTTGCCAGCGAGATCGCCCGACAGCGGCGAGGCACAGGCGGGGCCCGCCTTCGCCACCTTGGCGAGCGCCGCGCCGATCTGCACATCGCTGAGCCTGGTATAGGCGACGCGATACATCGGCGTCTGCGGATCTGGCTTTGCCGGCACGCCGTCCTCCCCGTTATGCGGGCGATGCGAGTCGCCCTTTGGCGCGACAATGCGGGGCGAAGCGGGTGTCGACAAGGTCGACCGTGGGGGATGGCAATATTTAGTGCCGATAGGAATCGCAGTTTTTGCCCCCTCCTTTGAAAGGGCGGGGTGAAAGATCAGCCCAGCATCGCCGCGAGCGCCGGGCTGATCCACTCGCGCGTCATCACGCCGTCGCGCGAGAGCATGCGCACCGCGAGACCCTCGCGCACCGCCAGAGCGGCACCCTCCTCGCGCCCGAGCACGGTGAGCGCGCTCGCCCAGGCATCGGCCTCCATCGCGCGCGCATGGATCACGCTGACCGAGGCCACGCCGTTCGCCACGCGGCGGCCCGTGCGCGGATCGAGCGTGTGCGCGCCGCGCACGTAATCGCCCGAAGTTGCGACCGCGAGCTGATGCAGCGCCACGCGCATCGGGAGGGCGCGCAGGTCCGGCGGCGTCTCCAGATCCACCCACCAGGGATCGCCGTCCGGCCGCATGCCCCGCCCCACGCACTCGCCGCCAATCTCGACGAGGCAGTGACCGATGCCGCAGCCCGCGAGCAGATCGGCCACGACATCGACCGCATAGCCCTTGGCGATGCCCGACAGGTCCAGCCAGAGCCCGCCGGGCTGCTGGATGCTCCGTTCGCACCTGTCATAACGAAGGAGGCGCCAACCCGAACAGCTGAGCGCGCACTCTGTCTCCTGCGGTGTCGGTTCGCGATCGCTTGGGTTTGGGCCGAGGCCATAGAGATCGGTCAGCCGCCCTATCGTCGGATCGAAGGCACCGCCAGTGCACTCCGCAATCGCCAGTCCCATCCCGATCACCGTAGCGAAATCGGGGGTCAGTGGCGTCCAGTCGCCCGCTCCGGATCGATCGAAGGCACGAAGCAGCGACGACGGGTCCCAGTGGCTCATCTCCGACGTCAGCCCGTCGAGCCGCGACTGGATCGTCATGCCGATCCCGCTGAGGTCAGCGCCCGTCGACGCCGCGAGCCGCACCCGCCAAAAGGTGCCCATCGTCTCGCCATCGAGATCATGGACGCGCGCCGCCGCATCGAGCCCGGCCAACGCCAGGCCATCAATCACGGGCGGCACCGCGAGGCGGATGCGCGCCGGAAACGACGTCGGCATCGCGCTCAGGGGGCCATCACCTCAAGCGTGGCGGTGTAGCTCATACGGCGCCCGGTCGCCTTGGGCATCGTCGCCTTGTTGTCGGCGAAGCTGGTGTTAAGCCAGAACATGCCGGCCTCGGGCCAGTCGATCGTCGCGACACCGTCGGCGCCAGTCATGATCTCGATGGCGCCATCGCTGTCGCGATAGCGCTTGCCCCCTGGCAGCACACTGACCTTGAGGCCCGCCGCCGGCTTGCCGTCGACGAGGAATTTGAGCCTGGCAGGCTCGCCCTTCACCAGCTCGGTCAGGTGCGTCACCGGCACCATTTCGAGGCCCTTGCCGGTCGGCGTGAACACGGTGTCGGTCGGCTCGCCGGCCGTCACATAGATGTTGTTGCTGCCCGAGGTCTCGGTGATCCGGATGTCGGTCGCGTTGGCCGGAATCTCGTCGATGCTGCTGACGAAGCGCGGAGGCTCGCCACCAGCGCCGCTCGGGCCACCGGGAGCGCCGGGGCCGCGGCCGGCACCCGCTCCAGGCCCGCCAGCTCCACCAGGACGGCGCCCGCTGAACAGCCGCCACTCGACGCCATCGACCTTGAAGGTGCCGCCGATGCCGTTCTGCACCATGCCGATCCGCCATGTGCCCGGCTTATCGAGCTGCACCTCGAAGGTCGAGCGGACGCGGCCGTTGGAGCCGTTCTGGATCTTGCCTTCGCTGCCGTCGGGCGCCCAAACCTTGATCCGCTCGACACCGAGCGCGCGATGATCGGGGAAGAAGAGATCGGTCGATTCAGCGGCATCGACGGCCACCGTCTCCGGAGTACTGGAGAAGATGGTCGCGGAGGGCAGCAGCCAGTTGCGGTGCGCGAGGCCCGGCGTGGCGACCGCGATCAGGGCCGCGGCGGCGATCAGACATGTCTTGAGACGCATGAGGGGGCCTTTCAGCGAGAGAGAGTGACGACGCCGAGCTCGGTCTTGCCGGAGACGGACCCGTTCGGGGCGGCAACGTTGAGTGGGAGCGAGATGATCTCGCGGCCGCCCTGCTCGCGGGCCGCCTCGACATAGAGTGTGTATTGCCCGGGCTTGAGATTTGTGGGCAGCGCTATCTTGTGCGTGCCGGGTGCGCGCGTCGCGCCGGTGATCCCGTCGGCCGGCTGCTTGAGGCTGCGACCGCCCTTGCGCCACCAGGTCCGCAGATCGTGCAGCCATTTGGTGCCCGGCTCGGCGCCCGTCTTCTTGACGTCGTACCAGGAGAGCAGGGTGCGCGCCTCGCCGCCGCCGACCGGCTCGATCCAGGCCGCGACATAGGGCCGATGATATTCGGCGACCTTGAGCTGCGGGATGGTGATGGTCAGCGTCCCGGCCGAAGCCGGGGCGGCCGCGAGGCCGGCGAGGAGGAGGGAAGTCTTCTTCATGGCAGCGATATGGCCTCTCAATGGATGAACAGGACGGCGAGAAGGGCGGGCACGAGCAACCCGAGTCCGACCAGTGGCCAGGTCGAGGGACGGTGCCGCGCGTGAAGCTGGAGCAGGAAGAAGCCGGTGATCGTGAACAGGATGCAGGCGACAGCGAACACATCGATGAACCAGAACCAGGCGCTGCCGGTATTGCGGCCCTTGTGCAGGTCGTTGAGGTAGGAGATCCAGCCGCGATCGGTCAGCTCGGAGGTGACCGCGCCGCTTGCGCGATCGACGCTGACCCACGCATCGCGGCCCGGCCCCGGCAGGGCGACATAGACTTCATCCTCGGACCATTCGGCCGACTTGCCATGGGTATCCAGCTTGACGAGGTGTTGCACCTCGTCGGCGACGGCATTGGGGATTGGCGCTCCGCTCGCCGGCGTCTTCTTCAACTCGGCAATCAACGGCGCGGCCAATTGTCCCGCACCCTGCGTCACCTTCGGCTCGGCGCCGATCGAGGCGGCGTGATTGAGCGTGATGCCGGTGATCGCGAACAGCATCATCCCGATCAGCGAGATGGCCGCGCTCACCCAGTGCCAGGTGTGAAGCTGCTTGAGCCAGAAGACGCGGGCTGAAGGCCTGCGCTTCGCCTTCACGGCAGTCCGGCCTGGCGCGGCTACGGCCTCCAGGGCCTGTGCCGCGCCTTCGCTTCCATCCTGCAGTGCACCGCTCAAGGTTCGGGCGTCCATTCGATCCTCGGATTGGCCGAGCCTGCGCCAATCGCAGCCCGCTCGAATCGTCCTTCTGTCAACCCAATGCCTATATTGAGAAGCATTCGCAAGAGTGTAGCAACGATTTCACCAGGAGGGGTGGACGGTTGGCGCGCTTTCAATTATGCGAATGACTCGCAACTGCATGTGGTTTCGCTTGAGTGGGACGATGAACGCGCATTTTGGTCTGGCCTTCAACACCGACGAGGGAACGCCGGATGCCCCCCTTACCTATGAGCGCTCGACCTATCGCCGATCGCGCGGGGCCGATTCCGTCGCGACGATCGCCGCGCTCGGCATGGGCGTCGCGGCCGTCGCCGCCTTCGCGTTCATAAGCCCCGTCTTCGTCAAGAAAGACAGGCGCGACACGACCGTCGTGACGATGATGGAACTGCCCGACGATCCGCCGCCTGCCGAGGAGACGCCGCCGCCCCCCGCGCAGGATATGCCCCCACCGCAACCGGCCATCGTCGCCCCCGCGCCGGTCGTCGCATTGAACACGGCGCCGGTGATCGCCGCGCCACCGCCGGTCCCGCAGCCGGCGCCACTCACGCCCAAAGCACCGCCCCCCGCCCCTGCCGTGATCGCCAAGGGACCGGAGAATATGGGCGACATGTCCGCGCAGGTCGTCTTCAAGCGCCCGATCCGCGTCCCCCTCGAATCCCGGCGCGCGCATGAGGAAGGCATCGTCATCCTCTCGATTCTTCTCGGTACGGATGGTCGGGTCAGCGATATTTCGATCACCACCAGCAGCGGCTTCTCCCGCCTCGACCGCGCCGCGCTGGACGCGGTGCGCGACTGGCGCTGGTCGCCGCTCGTGCGCAACGGCAATCCGGTGATGGTGCGCGGCCTTGTGCGCATTCCCTTCATCCGCGAGGGCGGACCGCATGGGCGGGGCGGACGCTTCGGTCCCGATGGACGCGACGGTCCGGACGGCCATCACGGCCGCGGCCCGCGCGGCGATCGTGATGATGGGCCACGCGGCGATCGCCATGGCGACGATGATGACGGACCGGCGCCGGACGATCGCACCTGACCGACGAACGCTGCAAGACGCTCGCAGAAAACCCCATGTTCCAGAATGTTGCACGCGAAAAACGACTCCCTCGACGTTTGTCGGGCCCAGCACATGCATCTTCGCTCAACGACGCGCGACAATTTGCGAATGGTTCGCAATAATCATTGACGACGATAATGACTCGCAATATCGGCCTTCATCAAGATCAACCTGAATGGGGAAAACCATGTCGAAACTTCGCACGCGCCAATCCCAGGCGTTTCTCGCTCTCTCCTGCGTCGGCGCTCTGATGAGCACCGCTGCCCATGCGCAGCAGCAGGGCAATGATGAGCAGACCACGCTCGGCGGCGAGGAAGTGCGCTACAGCGACGACGACGTCCCGCCCCCGCAGAAGCAGGAAAGCCCCAAGGCGGTCCGGCCGGTGCGCGACACGCCCCAAACCGTGACCATTCTTTCCAGCGAGGTGCTCGAGCAGCAGAATCTTCTCACCCTGCGCGACATGCTCTCGACCGTCCCCGGCATCACCTTCGGCGCGGCGGAAGGCGGCACCCCGCCGAGCGACCAGATCAATTTCCGCGGCTATGCGGCGGGCAGCGACATCACTCAGGACGGCGTGCGCGACAGTGCCGCATACAGCCGCTCGGACTCCTTCAACCTCGAGCAGCTCGAGGTCACCAACGGCGCCAACTCGGTGACGACCGGCGCGGGTTCGGTCGGCGGCTCGATCAACCTCATCACCAAGCGCCCCAAGGCCGACACGAGCGTCGCCATTGCCGGCGGCGTCGGCACGAAGGACTATTTCCGCGGCACGATCGATGCCAATCTGCGCGTCTCGGACCTGATCGCCTGGCGCGTGAACCTGATGGGCCACAAGAACGGCATTCCCGGCCGCGACGTAGAGGAGAACAAGCGGTGGGGCATCGCCTCCGCCGTCACGATCGGCATCGACGAGCCGACCAAGCTGACCATCCAGTATTTCCACCAGGCGGACAACAATATCCCGCAATATGGCGTGCCCTACTTCAAGACGGCGACCAACGATGGCGAGGTGCCCGGTGTCGATCGCAGCGACTATTTCGGCTATCGCAATGTCGACAAGCAGCGGATCCGGGTCAACCAGGTCACCGGCATCTTCGAGCATGAGTTCAGCGATACCGTCTCGATCCGCAATCTCGCCCGCTGGCAGCAGGTCAACCAGCTCACCATCGTTGGCCCGCCGCAGGGCACCTTCTGCCTGCTGAACGGCCTCACCCCTGCCGGCGCCGCCTGCCCCGCGACCGTGCCCAAGGGCTATTATCTGATCTCGGGACCGCGCGGCAATTTTCGCGATTCCCAGAATGAGCTGATGTTCAACCAGCTCGATCTGCGCGCCACCTTCGACACCGGACCGATCGAGCATACGGCGGTTTTCGGCGGATCAGTGTCGTGGGAGAAGTTCTCGCTGGCGACCGGCAATGCACTGCGCAACGCCGACCGCACGTTGGTCTATTCCCCCTATCCACTGGTCAACATCGCCAATCCGAACGATGTCGTGCCCGGCCCTGCCGGCTTCACCTATGGCAGCAACGTCTATACCGGCCCTATCAACCTGATTCAGGGTGCCGGACAGCAGGGCGAGGTCAGCGATTATGCGCTCTACCTGTTCGACGCGATGAAGCTCGGCAAGATCGAGCTGAACGGCGGCGTGCGCTGGGAAAAGAATGACAGCTGGGGCCGCAGCGATCCGGCCGGCGCCGCCGCGACGCTGACCACGCCGCAGGGCCCGGTCGGCAGAGGCGTCCCCACCAACAGCAATGTCGACTTCGTCACCTATCGCGTCGGCCTCGTCTACAAGCCGATCGAAGCCGTGTCGCTCTATGTCGCCTATGGCAATTCGAAGACGCCCTCGCAGTCCAACGTCAACGGCTCCTGCTCGATCGGCGCGGCCGGCACCTGCAACGTCAAGCCCGAGGGCGCCAAGAATTACGAGATCGGCGCCAAGGCCGAACTGTTCAACGGCGGCCTGCTGCTGACCGCCTCAGCCTTCCGCAACGAGCGCGACAGCTACCGCGTCGACTCCGGCGATCCGCTCGTTCCCGCCCCGCAGCTCGACGGTCATTCGCGCGTCGACGGCATCGCGCTGGGCGCGGTCGGCAAGATCTCCCCGGTGTGGTCGGTCACTGCCAACTATACTTATCTGGACGGCAAGCTGCTTCAGTCGGTGTCAAACTACTGCCTGAACCATCCGGGTCAGGGCAGCTGCACCAATACCGTCGCCAACCCCGACCCGCTGGCCGGCGCCTTTCTCGCGAACACGCCCAAGCATGCCGGCAGCCTCTTCACGACCTATGCCCTGCCCTTCGGCCTCACAATCGGCTACGGCGCGACCTATCAGGGCAAGTTCGCCTTCTCGACGGCGGCGACGGGCGCCGTCTATTCGAACGCCTACTGGGTCCATAACGCCTATCTGTCCTACGACATCACCCGTGCCCTCTCGGTGCAGGCCAATGTGAAGAACATCTTCGACAAGACTTATTATACCCGCATCCGCAACAATGGCTGGGCGACGCCCGGCGACGCGCGCTCGGGCGTGCTGACTGTCAACTATCGCTTCTGAGCGAAAAGCTGGCTAATCGAAAAGGCAGCGGGGATCGTCCGCTGCCTTTTCCTGTGAGGCGCTGAATGCTCGTCGAGATTCCAGGACTATTCTCCGCAGATGAAGTGCGGGAGGCACGCGACCTGCTCGATGACGCCGAATGGCAGGACGGCCGCGCAACGGCTGGCCATATCGCCGCGCGGGTCAAGGCGAACGAGCAGTTGCCGCTCGATCATCCTGTGGCGAAGAGGCTCGGCGACCTCATTCTCGACAAGCTCTCGCGCACGCCTCTGTTCATCGCCGCCGCGCTGCCGTTGCGGATCCTGCCGCCCCGCTTCAATCGCTACCAGGGCGGCGGTACCTATGGCGACCATGTCGACAACGCGATCTTCCCGATCCCCGGTACGCCGCTGCGGGTGCGCACTGATATTTCCAGTACCCTGTTCCTGAGCGATCCGGACAGCTATGACGGCGGCGAGCTGATCATCGAGGATCTGTTCGGCACCCACAGCGTCAAGCTCAAGGCGGGCGACATGGTCGTCTATCCCGGCAGCAGCCTGCACCGAGTGACGCCGGTGACGCGCGGCATGCGGCTCGCCGCCTTTTTCTGGACGCAGAGCCTGGTCCGCTCCGACAGGCAGCGGCGCACCCTGTTCGATCTCGACTGCGCGATCCAGGCGCTGACCGCCGACCATCCCGAGCATGGCTCGATCGATACGTTCACCAACGTCTATCACAATCTGCTGCGGCAATGGTGCGAGACGTGAGCGAGCTGTCTCCCGCGCGCGCGGCTCCACCCCGCGAGCAGATCCCGCCCGGCATCCGAGCGCTCGCCGATTACGAGCGGCTCGCCGCCGACCTCATGCCGCCCGCAAGTTGGACCTATCTGCAGGACGGCACCGGCGATGGGCTGACCGTCGCGCAGAACCGCATCGCCTTCGACAGGATCGGCCTGCTCCCACGAATCCTCCCGGACCTGCGCAACGCCACGACGCAGCTCGACCTGTTCGGCCAGCGTCATGCCGCGCCGATCCTGCTCGCGCCAGTCGCCTATCAGCGCATCGCCCATCCCGACGGTGAGCTTGCCACCATCCGCGCCGCCACGGCGATGGGATGCGGCATGATCCTCAGCACGCTTGCCAGCGTGACCCTGGAGGAGACCGCCGCCGCGCGCGCCGCCGCCGCGCCGGGTCTGGGCGCGCCGCCCGCGGCTCTCTGGTTCCAGCTCTACATGCAGGAAGGCCGCGCCGACACGCTCACGCTCGTTCGCCGGGCCGAGGCAGCGGGCTATGAGGCAGTCGTGCTGACCGTGGATGCTTCGATCAAGCGGACCGCCTTCGCCCTGCCGCCCGGCGTCGAGGCCGTGAACCTGCGCGGCATCGCGCGCCCGGCTCATACCAGCCAGGTGCTCGGCCCGATCCTGTTCGGTACGCCATTGGCACAGACCACTCCGCGCTGGGAGGATCTCTCCTGGTTGCGCGGCGAGACCCGCCTGCCGCTGCTCGTCAAAGGCGTGATGGCGCCCGATGACGCCCGCCTCGCCATCGAGCATGGCGCCGACGGCCTCATCGTCTCGAACCATGGCGGCCGCGTGCTGGACGGCATGCCGGCCGCGATCGACTGCCTCGCGGCGATCGCGGCGATCGTCGGCGAGCGCATGCCCATTCTCGTTGACGGCGGCATCCGGCGCGGCACCGATGTCGTGAAAGCGCTGGCGCTCGGCGCGACCGCCGTGCTGCTCGGCCGCCCCCAAGTCCATGCCCTCGCCGTCGCGGGCGTGGCCGGCGTCGCTCACGCGCTCCTGATGCTGCGCAGCGAACTGGAGCTCGCCATGGCACAACTCGGCTGTACGACACTGGCCGACATCACGCCCGACCGGCTGACACCGCTGCGTTAGGGCCGCCATTTCCCAAATAGCCGGCCGGAGAGAGCGTCTGTTCAAAGCGGATCGAACGCCCTATCGATATGGGGGGATTTGGGGGAGCGCGCCTGTCCGCGCCTGACGGGAAGGACGATGTGACGGAGAGTCTCGATCAGGAGCGGCTGGCGGAGGCGGCCAGGCATATCCGCGCGTCGTCCGGCCTGGGCCGCTCGGATCGACTCGGCAAGCTGTTCGACTATATCCTGGAGCGGACGCTCCGGGGCGAGGCGCCCAAGGAGATCGAGATCGCCGCCGACATATTCGGCCGGACGGGCAGCGATGTGGTCATCGACGCATCGGTGCGGGTCTATGCGCATCGCCTGCGCAAGAAGCTGGAGGATTTCTATGCCGGCCCTGGCCGCGACGAGCCCGACCGGCTGGCGCTCCCCAAGGGAGAATATCGTTTCCGGCTGGTCACGCAGGCCGACGCGGCACCGTCGCCCCCGGGCTCGGCATTCGATCGGCCGCAGACCTTGCGCCCGACCGGCAGCCGGTTGCGCGAGCGCTGGGCCTTCCTGCTCGCCGGCTTGCTCGCGGGATGCCTGCTGGCCTTTGCCGTCATGCATTTCGCCCGCCCGGTGGACGCTCTGCAGGCCGTCCGCGAGACCAGGACATGGGCGCCACTGCTCGCCAGCAGCAAGCCGCTGACCATCGTCACCGGCGATTATTACATCATGGGAGAGCGCGACTCCCCCGGCGCGGAGCCCAAGCGGCTGGTGCGCGATTTCGCCGTCAACTCGCGCGAAGACCTCTACCAGATGCTGATGTACCGCCCCGAGCTGCGCGATCGCTATGTCGACCTCAATCTCTATTATCTGCCCGTCAGCACCGCCTATGCGCTCAAGTCCATCGTCCCCGTGCTCACGCCGAGCCTCGCCGCGCGGCGCTTTACCCCGCTGGTGCCCTCCTCGGCGCTGACGACGCCGATGCTCAAGAACAGCGACATCGTCTATATCGGCCTGCTGAGCGGCCTCGGCACGCTCGAGCAACCGGTGTTCGCCGGCTCGCGCTTCAGCTTCGCGGGCAGCTATGATGAGATCATCGACGGGAAGACCGGCAAGGTCTATGTCTCCGACCCGCCACAGGACGGTCAGGCGACGCGGCGCAACTATGCCTATATCGCGATGCTGCCCGGGCCGAACGGCTCGCGCATCCTGATCCTGGCCGGCACGCGCGACCCCGCCGTTCTCCAGGCGGCCGACATATTGACCACGCCGGACCTGCTCGACAAGCTCTCCGCCGCGGGCAAGGACGGCTATTTCGAGGCGCTGTACGCCGTCGAGGGAGTCGGCAGCGAGAATCTGCGCGGCACGCTGATCGCCGCCAGCGCCCGATCGATCGACGGCATGTGGGACGCGGTCCCGGCCCCCTGAGCCAGCATCTGCAACGTTACAGGGAACCGTTCGTAACTTGGCACGTCCGCCCGTTTCGCGGAGCGCCTCTCCAAACCATAAAATGGATTGGAGAGGAGTGCGGCATGATTTCAGGGAGGGGGGCATTGCGCCTTGCGGGCGCATCGGCACTGGCCATGGCGTTGGCCCAGCCGGCTATGGCTCAGGCGCAGGACGCGCAGGGCACGGATGCCAGCAATGCCATCATCGTCATCGGCAAATATGAGACCTCACTGACCACAGGCGCGACGACCGGCAGCCGCCTCGGCCTCACGCCGCTGGAGACACCGGCCACCGTCAACGTGATGGATGGCGACGCGCTGCGGGCGCGGGGCGATTTTTCGATCATGGACGCCGTCACGCGCGCACCGGGCGTCACCAATGCCGGCAATCCCGGCAACGGCGGATCGGCGCTCGCCATGCGTGGTTTCTCCGGGCAGGGATCTGTGCTCCAGCTCTATGATGGACTGCGGCTGTTCCCGGTCGCCGATACCATCACCTTCCCATCCGACCCATGGAATGTCGAGCGGATCGAAGTGCTGAGCGGCCCAGCTTCCGTGCTCTACGGCCAGGGCGCGCTCGGCGGCGCGGTCAACATCATCCCCAGGCAGCCCAACACGCAGCGGCTCGAGGCGCAGGGCGAGGCAGGCTATGGATCACAGAACAGCTGGCATGTCGCGGCTGGCGCCGCCGGCCCGCTCGGCGAGATGCTCTCCTTCCGCGCCGACGCCAGCTATCGCCGCTCGGACGGCTATGTCGATCGCGGCGACTCCGAGACTCTGGCGCTGTCCGGCGCGCTACGCTTCCAGCCTCATGATGACGTCAGCCTCACCCTGCGCGACGACTATGGCGATCTGCACCCGACCAAATATTTCGGCACCCCGCTGATCCACTCGACGCTCGACACCTCGATCCGCGAGCGCAATTACAACGTCGCCGATGCGGTCATGCACTGGCGCGACAATCGCCTCGCGCTGACGCTCAACTGGGCGGTTTCGGACGCGATCACCATCGCCAATTCCGCTTATTATCTGACCAGCAAGCGCAAGTGGCGCAACCTGGAAACCTATTGCTGGATCGGGGCGGACGGCGATTGCCCCAACGGGATCGGCTATGGCACGCCCGGCAACATCTATCGCGCCGACAATTTCGGCATCGTCCACGACCAGAAGCAATATGGCGACCAGGGCAGCATCAAGATCAGCGCGCCGATCGGCGGCCACGGCAAGAACGATCTGCTGCTCGGCTTCGACGTCAGCCGCGTCAACCTCGTCTATTCGCACGACTTCGGATCGGACTATCAGGAGGACGAGGTCAATCCGAAGAGCTTCAATCCCGGCCTGTTCCTCGATACGCAGGGCATCGCGCCGCGCTATCACACCACGACCGACACTTACGCGCTCTATGTCGAGGACCGGCTCGCCGTCACAGAGCAGTTCTCGCTCGTCGGTGGCCTGCGCTACGAGCATAACAAGGTCGGCCGCTGGAATTATGTCTATAACGGAGCCGGCACCCAGATCACCGGCGAGGCGCCGGCGCTGAATGGCGGCCAAGACGCCTACAAGTCGCTCGACCACGCCACCTGGCGGGTGGGCGCGGTCTATCAGCCGACCCCCTCTATCTCGCTCTACGGCCAATATGCGACCGCCGTCGATCCGCTCGGCACGCTCACCACTTATTCGGCCAGCGCGACGCAGTTCCAGCTCACCAATGCCACCGGCAACCAGATCGAAATGGGCGCCAAGGCCGTGTTCCTCGACGGGCATGGATCGGCCGCGATCGCCGCCTATCGCATCGCCAAGCACAACCTCTTCACCCAGACGCGCACCAACGGTGCGATCGAGCAGGTCGGCGAGCGCTCCTCCCGCGGGATCGAGGCGAGCCTGTCGCTGGCGCTGCCCGGCGGCTTCGGCCTGGAGGCAAACGGGACGTTGCTCGATGCCCGGTTCGATTCCTTCAGCGGCAATGACGGCAACACGCCTCCGGGGGTGCCGGAAGAGGCGGCCAATGTCGAATTGCGCTGGAGCGCCGCCGATCGCTTTCAGGCGCGGGCGGACCTGCGCTATGTCGGGCGGCGCTTCTCGGACAATGCCAACCGGTTCCGGGTGCCGGCCTATACGGTGGTCGACCTGAGCGTGACCTATGCGGTCACGCCCAATATCGGCCTCGATGTGCGGATCTATAATCTGTTCGACAAGGATTATGCGCTCGGTACCTATAGCGACGAGCAATGGATCCTGGGCCGCCCGCGCTCGGTCGATATTTCGATCCGCGCGCGGTATTGATCAGGTCGTCCAGCCGCCACCCAGTGCACGGAACACGTCGATCTGCGCCTGTGCCACGAGCGCGTCCTGCAGCGCCAGCGCAGCCTCGGCCTCGGCGAAGGTGCGCTCCGTGTCGAGCTGCTGCAGCGAGTCGATCGCGCCCTCGCGCTGCTGCGCGCGGGTGATCTTCGCGGCGGCCTCGGCGGAATCCCGCGCGGACTTGAGTATCGTGCGGCTCTCAAGCGCATGGGCGTAGCGGGTGAGCGCCGTCTCGGTCTCTTCCAGTGCGTTGAGCACCGTACCATCGAAGGCGGCGAGCGACGCCTGGCTGTCGGCCTTCGCCCCGGCGATCCGGGCGCGGGCGGCTTCCTGATTGGGGAAGTTCCACGAGATCAGCCCGCCGAGCAGCCAGCGCAGCGGGCCTGCACCGAAGATGTTGCCGATGTCGTTGCCGGTCGAGCCGACCGATCCACCGAGCGAGATCTTCGGATAGAGATCGGCAGTGGCGACGCCGATCCGCGCCGTATCCGCCGCCAGCCGCCGTTCGGCAGCGCGCACGTCCGGCCGGCGCGCAAGCAGGCCGGCGCCGTCGCCGATCGGGATGGGCTGGCCGATCTCCAGATTGACACTGCGCTTGCCGGCGATCTCCGGCAGGTCGGCTGGCGCGCGGCCGGTGAGCGTGGCGAGGCGGAACAGGGCCGCCTGACGGTCGGCCTCGATCCGGGGAATGTCGGCGGCACGCTGATCGCGCAGCGTCGCGATGCGGGCAACGTCGAGCAAGGTCACCAGCCCGGCCAACTGGCGGCGCTTGGTCAGGTCGAGCAGCCGATCAAGCAGGCCGACAATGTCCTTCGCGACATTGAGCCGCGCCGCACCCGAGGCCGCATCGGCATAAGCGCGCGTCGTGTCCGCGACGACGGCGACGCGCACGGCGTCGGCGTCTGCCGCCGCCGCATCGGCATCGCCGCGCGCCGCCTCGACATTGCGGCTCACCCGGCCGAACAGGTCGACCTCATAGGAGACGCTGAGCCCGCCATCGATCGCCCAGTCCTCGCGCGGGGCGCCGGGCTGGCGCTGGCTCGCGGGCAGACGGCCGTAGTCGCCGCTGGCGTTGAGGCCGGTCTGCGGCAGCCGGTCCGAGCGGGCACCGCGCAGGTTGGCGCGGGCCTTCTCCAGATGGGCGACGGCGACACGGATGTCGGTGTTGGCGGCCAGCGCATCGGTGATGAGCTGATCGAGGACCGGATCCTGATAGAGCCGCCACCATCCGTCGGCGACGGGAGCCTGCGCGAAGACAGGCGCATCGCCGGACTTGAGCGGGCCGGAGATGAAGGGGCCGGAGGACGCCGAGGGAGGCGTTGGGGCGACGTAATCCGGCCCCACCGCGCACGCTGAAAGCGCCAGCGCGGAAACCATGGGCAGTGCGAAGCGGGCAAGCTTGGTCGAGAGTGTCATGACATGACCTCCTTATTCAGCGGGCGACAGCGCGGGCTGGGCGGGACCGAAGCGTCCGCGCAGGCGGGCGATCCGGTCGCCGAGCGCACGGCTGACGACATAGAAGGTGGGCGTGAAGATGAGACCGAAGGCGGTGACGCCGAGCATGCCGAAGAAAACGGCGGTGCCGAGCGCCTGGCGGAGCTCCGCGCCCGCACCCGAGGCCAGCACCAGCGGCACCGATCCCAGGATGAAGGCGAAGCTGGTCATCAGGATCGGCCGCAGCCGCTGCTCCGCCGCGTGGACGGCCGCCTCGATCGGCGTGTAGCCATGCTGGTCCTCGCCCTGCCGCGCGAACTCGACGATCAGGATCGCGTTCTTGGCGGCGAGCGCGACGAGCACGATAATGCCGATCTGCGTCAGGACATTGTTGTCCATTCCGCGCAGATTGACACCGATCATCGCCGCCAGCACCGACATCGGCACGATCAGGATGATCGCCAGCGGCATGACCAGGCTCTCATACTGGGCAGCGAGCACCAGGAAGACAAGCAGCACGGCGAGACCAAAGACCAGTCCCGCGGTATTGCCGGCAGTCGTTTGCTGATAGGCGATGCCGGTCCATTCATGGGTGAAGCCATGGGGCAGGTTGGCATTGGCCAGCGCTTCCATCTTGGCGAGCGACTGGCCCGAGCTGAAGCCGGGCGCCGTGTCGCCGTCGATCGCCACGGCCGGTGCCAGATTGTAGCGTTGGACGCGATAGGGTCCGGTCGTGTCGCGGAAGGTCGCGACCGAGCCGATCGGCACCATCTGACCGTAATCCGAGCGCGTCTGCAGGTTGGCGATGTCGGCAGGCGTGCGGCGATATTGCTCGTCCGCCTGTGCGGTGACGCGATAGGTGCGGCCGAGCAGGTTGAAGTCGTTGACGAACGAGGAGCCCAGATAGACCTGCAGCGTCTCGAACACGCGCTCCGGCGGTACACCCAGCATCTCGGCCTTGGCACGATCGATGTCGGCGAAGATGCGCGGCGTGTTGGTGTCGAAGAAGGTATAGACGAAGGACAGGCCAGGGGTCTGGTTGGCCGGGCCGATGATGCTGTAGGCCGCTTGCTCCAGGGCCTTGTAGCCCCGACCGTCACGATCCTGCACCATCATGCGATAGCCGCCCGCCGAGCCGATGCCGCGGATGAGCGGCGGCTTGACGATCAGCAGGCGCGCCTCGCTGATGTCGGCGGTCGCCTCACGGGCTTTTTCCATCAGCGCATCGATGCTCTGGCCCTTGGCGGCGCGCTTGTCGAAGTCGTCAAGCACCCAGTAGGCGGCCGAGGAGCTGGCGTTGCGCGTCTCCGAGGCACCGTCGAAGCCCGAGAGCATGACGGTATTGCTGATGCCGGGGATCGGCAGCATGCGCGCCGCCACCTTCTTCATCACCGCGTCCGTGCGCGCCGTGGAGGAACCCGCGGGGAGCTGGATGATGGTGAAGAAATAGCCCTGATCCTGCGCCGGGATGAAGCCGGTCGGGGTATAGAGCAGCGAGGCGACGGCAAGGGCGATGAAGCCGGCATAGGCGGCCATCATCTTCTTCGGCTGACGGATCAGCCGCGCGGTCAGATTGGCATAGCTGGAGCTGAACCGGGCGAAGCCGCGATTGAAGGCGTCGCCGGCCCGCTCCAGCAGGATGCGCCAGCGCGGCGCGCCTTCCGGCGGGGCATGGTGATGGCGCAGCAGCAGTGCCGACATAGCCGGCGAGAGCGTCAGCGACAGCACGAGCGAGATGATCGTGGCGGCCGAGATGGTGATCGCGAACTGCTGGTAGAAGGCGCCCGACATGCCGCCAATGAACAGCGTCGGCACGAACACGGCGCAGAGCACCAGCACGATGGCGATGAGCGCCGCGCCGACCTCGTCCATGGACGTGCGGGCGGCCTCGAGCGGGCTCATGCCATGCTCGAGATTGCGCTCGACATTCTCGACGACGACGATCGCGTCGTCGACCACGATGCCGATCGCCAGCACCAGGCCGAACAGCGACAGGTTGTTGATCGAGTAGCCGAGCCCCGCCAGCACCGCGAAGGTGCCGATCAGCGACACGGGAATCGCCAGCACGGGGATGATTGCCGCCCGCCATTTCTGCAGGAAGACGATGATCACCAGCACGACGAGGAACACCGCCTCGACCAGCGTCTTGACGACCTCGTCGATCGACTTCTGGATGAACTCGGTGGGGTTATAGACGATGCGATATTCGAGGCCCTTGGGGAAATCCTTCGACAGGCTCTCCATCTCGGCCTTGATGCCCTCGGCGGCAGCGAGCGCGTTCGATCCCGGCATCTGGAAGATCGGGATGATCACACTGTCCTTGTTGCCGAGATAGGCGGACGTGCCATAATCCTCGGCACCGATCTCGACGCGAGCGACGTCGCCCACACGGACCTGGCGGCCATCCGTGTCCGTGCGGATGACGACATTGGCGAACTGCTGAGGATCGGTGAAGCGGCCCTGCGTCTCGACATTGAGCTGGAAGGCCGAATTGCCGGACGGCGGCTGACCGAGCGTACCGGCCGCGACCTGGACGTTCTGCGAGCGCAGCGCGCCCACGATGTCCCCCGCCGTGAGGCCAAGGGATGCCGCACGGCGGGGATCGATCCACACCCGCATGGAGAGATCACGCGAACCGAAGAGCTGGACGTCACCCACGCCTTCGAGGCGCGAGAGACGGTCCTTGATGCGGGTCTGGGCGTAGTTGGACATATAGGCCCGGTCGAGGCTGTTGTCCGGCGAGATCAGGTTCACCACGAGCAGGAAGTCGGGCGAGGTCTTCTTGGTGACGACGCCCAGGCGCTGCACTTCCTGCGGCAGACGCGGCTCGGCGATGGCGACGCGGTTCTGGACCAGCACCTGCGCCTTGTCGAGATCCGTGCCCTGCTTGAAGGTGACGGTGATGGTGACGTTGCCGTCGCCCGTCGATTGCGACGAGAGATAGAGCATGTTCTCGACGCCGTTGATCTCCTGTTCGATCGGCGTCGCGACCGTCTCGGCCACCGTCTCGGCGGAGGCGCCGGGATAGTTGGCCGTGACGGTCACGGTCGGGGGCACGACCTCGGGATATTGCGAGACGGGCAGGAAGAAATAGGCGATCGCGCCGATGATCGTGATGATAATCGCGATGACGGCGGCGAAGATCGGCCGGTCGATGAAGAAGCGGGAGAGGCGCATGATGTTCCTCCGGAAACCTGGGTGAATTTCTCTAAGCCCCTCCTCTTCAGAGGAGGGGTTGGGGTGGTGTTAGGCGCTGGGGGCTTGTCGCTTCGCGAGCGCTGCTGCGCATCGCCACCACCCCCGTCCCTCCTCTGAAGAGGAGGGGCTTGGTGTTTGCTATCTGGCGAAGGTCGCCTGGCCGGCCAGCGGCTGACCGGTCGGGGCGGATGGCCCCGCCGCGGCTTGAGCCTCGGGCGCGATCTTGCCGACCTTGGCCTGGACCTTGCCGCCGGGCATCGCCATCTGCGTGCCGACGATGATCACCTGGTCACTGGCGGCGAGGCCGGAGCGCACGACGCGCAGGCCATCGATCACCGGACCGAGGATCACCGGCTTGGCCGCGACCGTCCCGTCCTTGCCGACGACCAGCAGCGTCTTGCGCGCCTGATCGGTCTGCACGGCGGTATCGGGCACCAGCAGCGCCTTCACCGTGCCGCCGCTCGACAGGCGCATGTTGCCGAACATGCCGGGCGTCAGGAACAAGTCCGGATTGCGCAGCACCGCGCGGGCGCGGATGGTGCCGGACTTGGGATCGAGGCCGTTGTCGGTGAAGTCGAGCTGGCCCTTCCACTTATAGTCCGTCTCGTCCTGCAAGCGGATCTCGACGGGCGAACCCTTGGCCTCGCCGTCGCGCTTGCCCTTGAGGAACAGACCCTCCGAGCCGTCGAAGGTGAAGTAGATCGGATCGAGCGCGTTGATCGTAGTCAACAGCGTGCCGGCCGCGCCTTCGCCCGAGCCGACGAGGTTGCCCGGATCGACGCGGCGATCCGAGACGCGGCCGCCGATCGGCGCGCGCACCACGGTGAACTCGACATCGAGCGCACGGGCACGGACGCGGGCCTGAGCACCGGCCAGTGCGGCCGACGCCGCCTGAACCTGCGCCCGCAGGCGATCGACCTCGCTCTTGGAGACCGCATCCACCTCGACCAGCCGGTTGGCGCGGTCGAGATTGGCGCGGGCCAGCGCCAGATCGCTCTGCGCCGACGCAACGCCGGCGCGCGCCTCGGCAAGGGCGGCCTGGAACGGGCGGGGATCGATCGTGAAGAGCGGCTGCCCGGCCTTAACGACCTGCCCGTCAGTGAAGTGCACCGCGGTGATCGCACCCGAGATGCGCGGACGCACCTCGACCGAGCGGCTCGCCTCGAAGCGGCCGATATAGTCGTCCCACTCGGTGACCTGACGCTCCAGCGGCGTCGAGACAGTCACGGTCGGCAGGCCCAGCGCCGCCACCGCAGGCGCGCTGCGCTGGGTGAAGGCATAGACGCCGGCAATGGCGACGAGCGGCAGGGCGACCCAGGCGGCGCGACGCAGGCGGCCGCCTCGCGCAGCCGGCTGCGCGACCGTCTCGTCGGCGGCGCCCTCAAGATTGGTATGCATGTTCATGATTATGCCATCCTTCCACGAAGGAGCTGGCTCTCCGCGCGGATGCGGGTGAGCAGCGTTTCATATTGACGTTCCGACCAGCCGGCCGAGAGGAAATGGACGATCTCCGAGGGCGCGACATTGTAGCCATAACGCCAGCTCAGTACGGCGATGCGGCGCAGCGCCTCCAGCCGGCTGTCCGACAGCGGGTTCTTCCGCTCGACGCCGAAGAGCTGGCGGACGAAGCGGCGTACCGGCCCTTCCTCGCGGATCGAATTGAGGCCGTCCTCACGGGCCAGCCAGGCGACGGTCCACTCGCGCTGGGTCAGCTCGGTGGGTTGACCGGCGATGGCGCGCGCGGGCGGGAAAGGATTGACGAACAGGCCATCCGCTTGCTCGGAAACGTTGAGATACGCCATCATCTTTGTCCTCCGTCGTTCATCTGTGTTACGCAGGTAAGACGGCTCTATCCCGGAAAAGCCTTGGCTCTCCGGCGAACGTCACGCGACACACAGAGGATTTCCCCGGAAGGAGGGTGCGCGAATGCAGCTCCACCGGGCGGTCATTGCCTCAAAGTTTTACAGATGGGGAACGGGAGACAGCCGCTTACCGATCCGGACCGCGTCGCCTCCCGACCCGTTCTATACTGACTGGTATATTAATCGAGCAGCTTATCGTCAAGGATTATTTCATACCGATCGATATTTTTTCCTGCGACGCAGCAAAAATGCGATCTAACGCCCCGGCCATACGGCGAGTGTCGTCTCGACAACCCGCTGCAGCTCCTCGCGCGTGGCGCCCGCGCCAGCCTGCACGGCCATGCCCTGCAGCACCGCCAGCAGATAGCTGGTGATCGCCTCCGGATCGACCGGCGTGAAGAAGTCGCCGTCCGCCACAGCCTGCGCCATACGGGTCACGACGAGCTCGCGCACCTTGCGACCGCGTTCGAGCACTTCCTGACGGATGCACTCGGCCTCGGTGCCGCAGGCGGTCGATGTGATCACGCCCAGACAGCCGCGCGGGCCGCAATCGTCGGCATAATTGTCGATTGCACCCTTCATCATGCGCTCGGCGACCGTCTTGCCGGTCGGCTGCTCCAGCGCGGGGCGGAAAAAATTCTGCTTCTCGCGCTCGTAAAGGTCCAGCGCCTGGCGGAACAGGGCTTCCTTGTTGCCGAACGCGGCATAGAGACTCGGGCGGGTGATACCCATTGCCTCGGTCAGGTCACTGAGGGACGCGCCCTCATAACCACGGCTCCAGAAAACACGCAAAGCCGCCGCCAACGCGTCGTCGACGTCGAACTCACGGGGTCTACCTCTGATTGCGACTGCTTCCATATCGACCGGTATATAATGTGTCTTGCGGCCGACGTCGAGTCCCCTGTTGCGAATATTGCAATCAGCCTGTCGCCGTCTCGATGGCGTCGACGCGGTCGGGGTAGAAAGCGAGATGATCGCGGATCGAAGCGACCGCCTCATAGGGCGCTTCGTAGGACCAGGCCGCGTTCGCCGAGCGATCGCCGCCGGCCGGGATGCTGTAATAGCTGGCCTCGCCCTTGTAGGGACAATAGGTCGCGTGGTCGGTCCGGCTGAGCAGGCTCATGTCGGCATCCTCGCGCGGCACGTAGAAGACCGGCGGATAGCTCGCTTCCCGCAGCGCGAGCGCGCGATCGGTATCGACGACCGTCCGTCCACCGACGATGACGCGGACCCGCGCGCCGGCCGGCTCAATCGTGATCGGATGATCCGGGCCGGGGATGAGCTTGGGGCGGTCGGTCATGACATGTCTCCGAAACGCGTTTGCTGGCGCGATGTGGCGTCGCGCACCCGGAAAACAAGATGAGGGCAGCCCCCGTCAAAAGCTTTTGCCGTCGGCGCGCTGTCCTCCTCGCGCGCGCTGCGCTAGTGGCGTCCAGCATCACAACGGGCAGAGGGAGTCGGCCGGCATGAAGGCATTCGCATATGACGCGGCGCATGGCGTTGCGGATTTCGCGCTCACCCTGCGCGACCTGCCCGATCCGGTGCCCGGCCCCAACGACCTGCTGGTCGCGGTCAAGGCATTCGCCCTCAATCCGGTCGACACCAAGATCCGCAAGACCCGCAGCAGCAGCGCGGACGCGCCCGTCATCCTGGGCTGGGATGCGGCCGGCGTGGTCGAGGCGGTCGGCGCGGATGTAAGCGGCTTCAAGCCGGGCGACGCCGTCTATTATGCCGGCGATGTCGGCCGGGCCGGCAGCTATGCGACGCTGCAGGCGGTCAACCACCGCATCGTCGCGCACAAGCCGGCCAGTCTCGACTTCGCCGATGCCGCCGCACTACCCCTCACCGCTCTCACCGCGCATGAGGCGATGCTCGAGCGGGGGATCACTTATACGGCCGACAGCCGGGTGCTGATCATCGGCGGGGCGGGCGGCGTCGGTTCGCTCGCCATCCAGCTCCTCAAGGCGCTGACGCCCGCCACCGTCATCGCCACCGCCTCGCGCCCCGAGACGATCGCCTGGAGCAAGGACATGGGCGCCGATCATGTCATCGGCCGCAATGTCGCGGCGGAGCTGGAGACGCTCGGCGTCGGCGGCCTCCACGCCATCTTCATCACGACCAATACCGGCGACTATTGGGATGCCGTCCCCGGCCTGCTGCGCCCCTTCGGCCATCTCATGGTGATCGACGAGCCGGCGACGATGGACATGAAGCCCTTCAAGCAGAAGGCGCTGACCGTGCATTGGGAATATATGTTCGCCAAGGCGATGTTCGGCTTCCACCCGGAAGAGCAGGGCGCGATGCTGGCGAAGCTCGGGGGGCTGGTCGATGCCGGCAAGATCCGCACCACGCGGACGCGGACGCACCCGGCCACGGTGGACGCTCTGCGCGCCGGCCACGAAGCACTGGAAGCGGGGACGGCAATCGGCAAGATCGTGATGAGCTGGGATTGATCAGGCCACTCCTCTGGTCAACCACCGCTCTCCCACCATCTCCGTCGTCATTCCTGCGAACGCGGGAATCCAGGCCCCAGCCGAATGCCTCATGCACTCTTGGATTCCCGCGTTCGCAGGAATGACGAGAATGTGTTGACCACACCGCCAAGCCCCCCCCCCCTCAGCGTCGCATGAAGCCCATCCAGCGCAGCAGCCAGTAAGTCGCGCCCGCCGCCGTCGCAGCGATCCCCGTGGCGACGAGGGTGCCGTGGGGCGTGTCGATGAACGGCAGCCCGCCCGTGTTCATCCCGAAGATGCCGGTGACGAGCGTCGCCGGCAGCATCAGCGCGGTGACGATCGAGAGCATGTAGAGATTCTGGTTGGTGCGCTGCGCCGCCTGATCGTCGAGATCCTCGCGCAGCAGTCGCAGCTGACCCTGCACGCTCAAGATGTCCGCATCGATCGACTGCAGGCTCTGCGCCAGCTTCTCGACGGTCGGCAGCAGCGGCTCGGGCAGATCCTCGTCCTGCTCCAGCCGGTGGAAGACGACGCGCATGCCCGAGAGCAGCCGATGGATCTGCGCCAGCCGCCGCCGGATCGCGATCAGGTCGCGCGGCGCGGGCGGATGATGCCCGTCGAGAAACGCATCCTCGGCCTCCTGCACGTCGGCGCTTAGCTTCCGGCTGATGTCGGCGATATTCTCCGTGATCGCGCTGACCAGCAGGTCGAGCGCCTGCGCCGGGCCGGTGGCGGCAACGCCGCGCGACAGCCGGTTGCGCGCGATGTCGGCCGAGCGCAGCGGATGGAGCCGCGTCGTCAGCATCAGCGAGGGCGTCAGCGCCAGCCGCATCGTGCCGACGCGGGCGGTATCGGTGACATCGAAGTCGCGCTCGAAATCATGCAGCACGCAGCCGACCGTGTCGCCATCCACCAGCGCGCGCTGATGGGATTCTGCGGACAACAAAAGCTCGCGCACTGTCGGGGGCAGCATCGCCGCTTCCTCTATCCAGCGCCGCGTGCCCTGATCGGCGAGATTGAGATGCAGCCAGCGGAACGGCCCCGCCTGGGGGCTGTCGCATTGCTGGACCGGAACCGCGCCCTGCGCGCCGAAGTCGAGGCCCCAGATCAGCCCGGGGCCCAGATCGTGCACCGGCGTGGGGGGCCGGTAGGGAGATCCGTCCTGCGCGCTCGTATGCCGGCCCCGGCTCAGATGAACAGCGAGAAGAGCATGTAGAGCAGCCCCGCCAGCAGGATGGAGACTGGCAGCGTCAGCACCCAGGCCATGATCATGTTGCGGATCGTGCTCATCTGCAGGCCCGATCCGTTGGCCGCCATCGTACCGGCGACGCCCGACGAGAGCACATGCGTGGTCGAGACCGGCAGGCCCAAATGATCGGCGCCGAAGATCGTCGCCATCGCCACCAGCTCGGCCGAGGCGCCCTGCGCGTAAGTCAGGTGCGTCTTGCCGATCTTCTCGCCGACCGTGACCACGATCCGCTTCCAGCCGACCATCGTGCCGAGGCCGAGCGCGAAGGCCACCGCCACCTTCACCCAGGTCGGGATGAAGCGCGTGCCGGCATCGAGCGAGCCCTTGTAGGTGTTGAGCGCTTTCAGATTATCCTCGGAGAGGTTCGCCGCCTTCTCCTTGCCGAGCCGCTTGATCGCCTCGGAGGCGAGATACATATCGTTGCGGATGTTGCCGACCGCCGCCGCCGGCACCTGCGCCAGCGAGCCATAATCGGCGACCTGCCTGTCGACATCCTTGATCAGCACCGAAAGCGCCGGCAGCGTCTCGCGCGAGAAGCGCTTGTCGGCGATATAGCTGGTGATCTGCTTGCGCGCGGCATCCGGCGTGCGGGCCGTGTCCGGGAGGCTGCCGACAACAGCGGCGGCCGCCGTCGAATTGGCATGGAACTCAGCTGTATATTTCGCCGGAACCGCGCGGTTGAGCGCGTAGGCGGTGGGCACCGTGCCGATCAGGATCAGCATGATGAGGCCCATCCCCTTCTGCCCATCGTTCGATCCATGCGCGAAGCTGACGCCGGTGCAGGTGAAGATCAGCAGGCCGCGGATCCACCACGGCGGCGGCAGGCCATCCTTGGGCTCCTGATACAGCGCGTGGTTCCTGATCAGCACCTTCATCGCAACGAAGAGCAGCGCCGCGAGGCCGAAGCCGATCAGCGGCGAGAAGAGCAGCGCCTGGCCGATCTCGGTCGCCTTGCTCCAGTCGACGCCCGCCGTGCCGCTCTTGCCGTGCAGCAGCGCATTGGCGACGCCCACGCCGATGATCGAGCCGATCAGCGTGTGCGAGCTGGACGAGGGAATGCCGAAGAACCAGGTCGCAAGGTTCCAGAAGATCGCCGCGATCAGCAGCGCGAAGACCATCGCGAAGCCGGCGCTGGACCCGACCTGCAGGATCAGCTCGACCGGCAGCAGCGAGACGATGCCGAACGCGACGGCCCCCGTCGACAGGAGCACGCCCAGAAAGTTGAAGAAGCCGGACCAGACCACCGCGACATTAGCCGGCATCGCATTGGTGTAAATGACCGTCGCGACGGCATTGGCGGTGTCGTGGAAGCCGTTCACGAACTCGAAGCCGAGCGCGATAAGCAAGGCGATGAACAACAGGATAAACGGCAGATACGTGGTCGCCTGAACGCCGGCGGCGGACGCATCGGCATAGATGCTGTAGGCCACATAGAGCAAGGCGGCGGCGATCGCCGCGCCAAAGCCGATCATGCCGGCCGCGCCGAGGCCCTTCTCGAGGTCCGGACGCGCGCCCGGCCTGCTGGTTGCCGCCGTCGCGTTCATCGAGTCGTCCCTTCGAAGTCTGTCCAACTCTACCGCTAGGCCCGCCGTGTGACAGTTCCGTGGCGGTCGCGCGCCTAGCCGGCCATCTCGGACAAGGCGCGGCGGCCGAGCGCCGGATCGTCCGTGAAGAAGGCGTCCAGCCCCGTCGCGAGATAGCGCTTGATCTCCGCGACGCTGCCCTCGGGATTGCGCGCCGCGTCCCCCGCATCGTTGCGGAAATCGGCGGCGAGGAAATGATTTTCCGGCCGGAAGGTCCACACGCTGACGAGCAGCCCGGCCTTGTGCGCCGCCTCGACCAGACCGGTCGGCTTGCCGAGCTTGCCATCCGGCCCGAGCGGGATGACCATCCGCGTCGCGGGCGCGAGATAGTCTGCATAGGTCGCGATCTCGGCGAGGCCGGTGGGCGTCAGCAGATCGGCATAGCGCTTGGGCGATCCCGCCGCCGCGAGATCGGCCGGCGCTTCCCCGGGGTCACCGATGAGCTGCATCAGCTGGACGTTGCCGAACGGCGCGACGATCGGCCGCAACGCCTTGAGATTACTTGTCTCGAACGACTGGATCACGACCGGCGCCTTGCGCAGATAAGCGCTCGCGCGCAGCCGCTCGATCAGGCGCGGCTCCAGAGGCATGCCGATGCCCGCGAAATAGGTGCCATGCTTGATCTCCGGAATCAGGCCGACGACGCGCCCGCGCGCCGCCGCCTCGGCCGCCACGAAATCGGCGATCTCCTCCAGCGAGACCAGTTGATACTCGCCGTCATGGCTCTGGCTCTCCGGCCGCAGCTTGCCGAGCCGCTCCTTCGCGCGCAGCGTCTTCAGCTCGGCGAAAGTGAAGTCCTCGGTGAACCAGCCTTCCTGCTTCTCGCCGTCGATCGTCTTGACCGTCTTGCGCGAGGCAAATTCCGGATGCGCGGCGACGTCCGTCGTCTCGACGATGTTGTTTTCGTGCCGCGCGATCAGCACGCCGTCCTTCGTCGCGACCAGATCGGGCTCGATGAAGTCGGCGCCATCCTCGATCGCCTTGGCATAGGAAGCCAGCGTATGCTCGGGCCGCAGCGCCGAGCAGCCGCGATGCGCCATCAGCAGCGGCCTGACGGGCCGCGCCCGCGCTGCCGTCGCGGCGGGCGCTGCCGTCGCGGCGGGCGCTGCCGCCACGCCATAGTCCGACAGCGCGCCGACGATCGCCACGCCCGCGCTCGCCGCGAACAGCTCCCTGCGGGAGACCGGTCCGCCGCGCATCAGTAGGTCACCGAAAGCGTTGCGAACCACTGGCGCGGCGGCAGCGGATAGACGTTGTAGGTGTTGGTGTTGGACCCGGCCGAGACCGTCGACACGCCCTTCTCATCGAAGATGTTGGTCACGTTGAGGCTGATCTCCGCCCTGTTGAAGCCGAACTGCGACACAGGCAGCTTATAGGCGATGCGGCCGCTGGCCTGGAAGGTGGATTTGACCGAGGCGTCGTTGGTGTAGGTGGCGAAACGGCGGCCGACGAAATCGCCGATCACCTGCGCCTCGAAATCGCCGATATTCAGCGTGGCCACCGTCTTGTTCATCCACTTCGGGCTGACCGGCACCTGCTTGCCGCCCGTCGGGACGACCCCGCCCACCGTGGCGATGCCGCCGATCCGGGTGCCGGTCGCCTTGCCAGTGATCGTGCTGTAATCACTGTCGTAGATCGAGCTGTTGTACGAGATCGCATTGTAGATCGAGAAGATCTGACCGAAGCGCACGGTCAGCGCCGCGTCGACGCCGTTGGTCTTGACGTCGCCGACGTTGAACACGGCCGGCGTGCCGCCCGAGATCGAGCCGCCGGCAATGCCGCCGACCGCTGCGGTGATGCCGAGCAGGCGATCGTGGAAATCGACATGATAATAATTCACCTGGCCTTCGATGCCGGTGATGAAAGAGCCCTCGAAGCTATGCCGCGTGCGCAGGCCGATCTCATAGGTCCAGGCGGTTTCCGGCCGGCCGTTGTTCTTGAGGTCGTCGAACGCCGCCTGGCTGCCGGTGCTCCACGGCGTCACGCCGCCCGCGCCATAGGCCTGGAAGTGGCGCAGGTTCTTCTGCACGTTGACGTAGATCTGCTCGTTGTCGGTCACGTCCCCCTTGGCACCGATGGCGGGCAGGAACCAGCGCTTGGTGTTGATCTGGCCGTTGGGCAGCGCGCTCGCCGATCCGGGCAGCGATCCGATGATCGGCTGCACCGTGAACAGGCCGCTGGCATATTGCAGGCTGGACTTGAAGCCGGCCTGCACCAGCAGCCGCTGCGTCACCTGCCAGTCGTCCTGCAGGTGGAACTGGAACACATTGACCCGCATCTCGCTGCCATATTGCGTGAACAGGGGGTTCGAAGGGCGGATATAGGGGCTGTAGTCCTGCGGCCGGGTGACATCGAGCGCATACCAGCGGCGATAGGCGGCCGAGCTGTTATGCTCGTACCAGCCGCCCATCTCGATGCGATGATCGCCAAGCGTCACATTGAGGGTCGAGAGGATGCCACCGCGATCGATGCGATATTCGGTGGTGCGCACCGCATAGCCGGAATTGCCGGTCGCGACCTTGAGGTTCTTGCCCGGGAAGTAGAGCGCGAAGAGGGTCGGCAGCGAGGCGACCGTGATCGGCCCGGCAACCACGCCGACGCCGTCATTATGATGGAAATAGGCCTGGGTCGTCCATTCGACCGCGTCCGAGATGTGCGCGTCATAAGTGAGATAGCCCAGATAATCGGTGCGCTGCGCGTCGCTGTAGTAGTTGCGGTAGTTCTGCGATTCCACCGAGGGGACGTTGCCGTTCGCATCGAGATAGGCGACCGCCAGGGCGAAATCCGGATAGGTGAACGGGCGCACATAGGGCTGATAGGCCTGCGCGGCATTGGCCGGCGTCTTGAACACCGTCGTCGAATCCTCGTTCGGCTCGGTCTTGTCCGAGTAAGCGAAGAAGGCGGTCAGCTTACCGTTGCTGTCGTCATGCACGGCCTTGGCATTGACCTGCCAGCCGCCCTGGATGCCGGCGAAGTCCCAGGCGCGGGCACGCTGGCGCAGCGCCGAGACATAGGCGCTGGTGCCGCTGCCGGCGATGTCGCCGCTGTCGAGGCGCACGAAGGTGCGCGAGGTGCCGTAGCTGCCGACCGTCTGGTTGACCTGCGCGCCCAGCGTCTCGCGCGGGTCGCTGGAGAAGGTCTCGATGCCGCCGCCCAGATTGCTGGTCGAGGCGAGGCCGAGTTCCGCGGCGCCGGTGGCGACGACGACGCGGCCGACATTTTCCGAGATGATCGCGCGCTGCGGCGAGAGGCCGTTGAAGTTGCCGTAATTCTGGTCGCCCAGCGGCACGCCGTCCATCGTGTGGCCAAGCTGGCCGGCCGAGAAGCCGTGGATGAACAGCGAGGCGTTCTGCTCGTTATTGCCCCATGGATCGGCGGTCACATACATGACGCCGGGCAGCGTCTGGATGGCCTTGAAGGGCGCCACGCCGGGCAGGATCTTCTGGATCTCGGTGCCGGGAATCGCGGTCGCGGAGCGCGTCGCCTTGGCGCCGGTGACGATGATCTCGCCACTGCCGCTGTCCGCGCTCTCCGCCGCATCGTCGCTCGCGTCAGGCGACTGGGCAAAAACAGGCGCAGTTGCAACAAGAGACAGGAAACCCGTTCCGGCAAGCAGCAGGGTACGGAAAAGCGTGCGATCGGTCATGACGGAAGTCCCCTTTATCGTCGTGCGTTTTCGCACGTGCAGCGCGCAGCTAGGGGGATCGGGTGACCCTTTCGTGGCGCTTCCCTTGCAGTCTTGTGAAATGCGCCGTCCCGCCGGACGGCGCGGACAGATGACTGCACCGGAACTTTCTCATGCCGATCAGCGACCCATTCTGGTCACGCGAGGCTTTCGCGCGGATAAGGCGGCCCACAAGCCAAAGGAGAGCGCCATGACGGCGAACCGCCGCTACACCGTCGCCGTCATCCCCGGCGACGGCATCGGCAAGGAAGTGGTGCCCGAGGGCATCCGCGTGCTGGAGCGTGCAGGTCAGCTCCACGGCTTCACGCTCGACCAGCAGTGGCACGACTTCGCCTCGTGCGACTATTATCTGCAGCATGGCGTGATGATGCCACCGGACTGGAAGGCGCGGATCGGCGCGCCCGACGCCATCTTTTTCGGCGCGGTCGGCTGGCCCGAAACGGTGCCGGACCATGTCTCGCTCTGGGGATCGCTGATCCAGTGGCGCCGCGAATATGACCAGTACGTCAATCTGCGCCCCGCCCGCCTGATGCCCGGCGTCCCCTCGCCGCTCGCCGGGCGCGGCCCCGGCAGCATCGACATGTGGATCGTGCGCGAGAATACCGAAGGGGAATATAGCTCGATCGGCGGGCGCATGTTCGCCGGCACCGAGCGCGAGATCGTCATCCAGGAGACGGTGATGACCCGCCACGGCGTCGACCGCGTGCTGCGCTATGCTTTCGATCTGGCGCGCAGCCGGGAGGCGAAGCATCTCACCTCCGCCACCAAGTCCAACGGCATCTCGATCACCATGCCCTTCTGGGACGAGCGGGTAGAAACGATGGCGGGGGATTATCCGGACGTGCGCGTCGACAAATATCATATCGACATATTGACCGCCCAGTTCGTGATGAACCCGGACCGGTTCGACGTCGTCGTCGCCTCCAACCTGTTCGGCGACATCCTCTCCGATCTCGGCCCGGCCTGCACCGGCACGATCGGCGTCGCACCTTCGGCCAACATCAATCCGGAGCGCACCAGCCCGTCCCTGTTCGAGCCCGTCCACGGCTCGGCGCCGGACATTGCCGGCCGGGGCATCGCCAATCCGGTCGGCCAGATCTGGTCCGGCGCGATGATGCTCGATCATGTCGGCGAGCATGAGGCGGCGGCATCCATCCTGCGCGCGATCGAGACGGTGCTGGCCGAGCCGAGGCTGCGCACGCCCGATCTCAAGGGCACGGCGAGCACGGTCGACTGCGGCAAGGCCATCGCGCAGGCGCTCGGCTGAGCAAGGACGCACCCGGATCGCTGTCCTACAGGGCAACGATCATGGCATGATCATCGCGACGTCATTGCGACGCGGCGCCATGCCCGCTCCTTCTCATCGTCCAAAAATCGCCAATCCCGAATGCCGATTTTCGGCCACGAGCGGACTTTTTGCCAAATCACCATGCGCGATATGCGCGAGGTTCGTGAAGTTCCGAGCTAACCCTCTGAATCTGCGTGACCCGGCCGCTGGACAACCTCACGAAACGTCACACGAACGACCTCACAAATGCGGATTTCATGACCGAAGCGGAAATAAAACCGGGCTTTGCGCCATGCCGTTTGCGGTTTGCGCGGGGCCGGTAGTAAGCGACGCATCGCCGGCACGGCGCTGAGGGCTTTGGGGGAACCGACCGCACATGATGACGCTCAGCCGGCGCGATTTCAGCCTGCTCTATCTGCTCCAGATGCTGGGCCATATCAGCGTCACCATGGTGTTCAGCCTGCTGCCATCGGTCGGGCGGACGGCGGGCATTCCCGACGTGCTGATCGTCATGACCCAGTCGCTCTCGGCCATCGCCTGGATCGTGTTCGGCGCCTTCTGGGCCCGGCTCGCGACGCGGCGCGGACGCCGGCACGTGATCCTGATCGGGGCGGTCGGCCTGTTCTTCGCCTGCCTGCTCACCGGCGGTGCCATCTGGATCGCGGTCGAGCATCTCGTCGCGCCCATCACCGGCCTCATCATCATGATGGTCGGCCGCAGCCTCAACGGCGGCGTAGGCCTCGCCAGCAATCCGGCAAGCCAGGCCTATATCATCGAGCGCATCCCGCACGCGCGGCGCACGGTGATGCTCTCCTCGCTGGCCTCGGCACAGGCGTTCGGCACGGTGATCGGCCCCGCCCTCGCCCCGTTCCTCATCCACCTCCCCGGCGTCGGCCTCGCCGGTCCCATGCTGATCGTCGCGGCGATCGTGCTCATCCTCTACCCCTTCCTGTTCCTGCTGCCGAACGACGGGCGGGCCGCCGCCACCCGGCCCGAGCCGGCCGCAGCCGCTCCGGTCAGGGCGCAGAGCATCTACCGCATGCCCGCCATGCGCGCTTTCCTCCTCTATTCGACAATCATCGCCACCACCGTGCTCGGCACGGTCCAGTCGATCGGCTTCCTGATCATCGACGTCACGCGTCTCTCGCCCGACGCCGCCCAGCCCTGGATCGGCCGCGCCATCGCCGGCGGGGCGATCGCGACCCTGCTCGTCCAACTCGTCTTCATCCGGCTGGTGAAGCCCACGCCCCGCGTCATGATGATCGCCGGGCCCCTGCTCGCGATGGCGGGCCTCGCCCTGCTCGCGGCGCATCCCAGCTACGGCATGATCGCGCTCGGCATTATCATCGCCAATGCCGGCTTCGCGATCGGCCGGCCCGGCGTCGCGGCCGCCGCCTCCTTCGTCGTGCCGATGGCCCGCCAGGCCGAGGTCGCCGCGGCCCTCATGAGCACCGCCTCGATCGCGACCGTCTTCGGCCCCGTCCTCGCCGTCTCGCTCTACACCGTCTGGCGCCCGCTGCCCTTCCTCCTGATGATCGCGATGCTCGCGGTTGCGTTCCTGATCGCGCTGATCCGCCGCCACGACGAATCGACGCTGCCGCTGGCCGACGGTCTGGTCGCCGACGAGGCCGCACCGCTCGGATGAGCGCGCTGGCGGCCGGCACGGCGTTCCCGCCTCATTTCGAGCCACCCGGCAACGCGATTCGCGTCCCGGGGGCCCTGACCCGGTTGACAAGCCGCAACCGCCTAACCTAAGGCGCCCATCCTACCCCGTGCCCAGATGGCGGAATTGGTAGACGCACCAGCTTCAGGTGCTGGCGATCGCAAGGTCGTGGAGGTTCGAGTCCTCTTCTGGGCACCATTTTCCTAAATCACGATGTGTCCCACCATAGCTTGGTGGGTCGACAAAATGGTGGAAATCTGCCATTTTCAGACACGTTCCACGTCTGGATGTGTCTCGATGAACCTCATTGATCCACGACTCGCTTGTATATGGATTTGTATATCCGGCCGGGTCGGCCCAACCCGATAGACAAAGTTGGCCCACGCTCTCTCGACCGCGCAACGCTGTGACGTGTGCGCCGCCGGAGGTGCGTCGTGGCATTGAGCGACGCCTCGATCCGCGCCCTTAAACCAAGGGCAGATACCTTTTCCGTCACGGACGAAAAAGGACTTTCGCTCTTGGTCAAACCAACCGGCTCAAAGCTGTGGCGATTCCGTTATCAATTCCAAGGCAAGCCGCGCGTCATGGCATTGGGCAGCTATCCCGAGGTGCCCTTGTCTGAGGCGCGCCGCAAACGCGACACTGCGCGCACTGACGTGCAAGCTGGGGTTGATCCTGGGGCTGAAAAGAAGAAGGCTAAGCTCCTGTCGGTGCTAGCGACAGCCAACACGTTCAGCGCCATCGCCGAGGAATATATCGTCACAAAGTTGATCGGCGAAAATCGGGCTGCGATAACGGTCGATAAGGCCCGCTGGCTGTTGAGCCACCTCTCGCCGGTCGCCAGCCTGCCGGTAGCCGAGATCAAGCCCCAGGAGCTATATGCTGCGCTCAAGCGGCTCGAAGGCTCGGGCAAGCACGAGACCGCCCGCCGCTGCCGTTCCTTCTCCAGCAGGGTGTTCCGTTATGCCGTGGTCACTGGCCGGGCCGAAACAGACCCGGCAGCAATGCTTAGCGGCGCGCTCATCACACCCAAGGTAAAGCACCACGCGGCCCCCATTGACCCGGCCAAAGTTGGCGACGTTTTGCGCGCCATAGATGCCTACTCCACAGGCGCTCCGATAACCCGCCTCGCCCTGCAAATCGCCCCGCATGTGATGACGCGCCCGGGCGAGTTGCGGCAGGCGCTTTGGGAGGAATTCGATCTAGACGCCGCCATCTGGCGAATCCCAGCCGGGCGCATGAAAGCGCGCCGCTCCCATGCCATCCCGCTGTCACGCCAAGTCGTCGACTATCTGCGCGAAGTGCGCGAATTCAGTGGCCCGACTGGTTATGTTTTCCCGGCATTCCACACCAGCCGTAAACCGATGAGCGAAAACACGATGAACCAAGCGTTCCGCCGCATGGGCTTCACGGGGGATGAAGTGACTTCCCACGGCCTGCGCACCACAGCTTCGACCTTGCTCAACGAATCCGGCAAATGGCATCCCGATGCGATCGAGCGTTCACTTGCTCATGGCGACAGCGACGCGGTGCGCGGCATCTACAATCGCGGGCACTACTGGCAGGAGAGGGTCGAAATGATGCAGTGGTGGAGCGATTACCTCGACCAATTGCGGGCAGGCGGTGAAATAGTCCGATGGCGCGCCGCCAACGACCGACATCTGGCGAACTGATGACCGCCCACGCGGCTCCCACACCCGGCGATGAGCTCGCCGAGCTGTTCATTGCGACCGTTCAGGGTGATTTCTCACCTGATAGTTGCGCCGTGGTGAATGGCGCGCTTGTTCGGGCTGACAAGCCCATCCCCCGCGCCGCCCAGCCTGACCTTGCGCTTTTATCAAAGCTTTTGCGCTCGCCGAGCCCTTTGCCGGAACGGATTGAAACCTGGGTGATCGAACTGTTCAACCAGCAGGGGGATTCAGCATGCCGCGTCAAAGAAATCCGTCGGCGCACGGTGGGTCGACCTTGGGCACCGCGCTTTGTGAGTTGGTTCGACAGTTTGCCCGCCGATATATTGGATGCTGCAAGACAGGTTCGTAGCCCGTTGGCAGACGCCGGATGCATCAGCGATTTCGACGCGCTTTATTTCGTATTGGCGGACAGGCGACCGTTGTCTGCACGCGCGCGAACTTGGCTTGCGGACATCTTTTCGTCTAAATCGCGTTTCGATTTCCAAGTGCGCACCATCGTCCGACGTACCCGAGGGGCTAAGCCGATCGGCCTCAACGCGACTTGGTTCGGCTGGGAAGCGGCGCGCAAAGTCGAAGCGCTTTTGAAGGAAACCTATTGGGAGGCCGCCATCGCTCAGGTTGCAGGCGAATACGGCAAGCGACCCAGCTACATTGAGCATGCAGTGCAATTCCGCCGAATTGCCAAAAAGGTCGGTGCGCCGGTGCCGTAGTGCCTAATCGTACCTCACCGTGGCTCGCCGGACCAAAAATTTAATTCGTCGAATTTGTCCATGTATCAAGGCCTTGGACTGAAGGGAAAAATGGAGGCTAATAGCTCGGCTGTCTAACGCCATCCCGGCGTTAAGGAGACAGCGCAATGGCCCATACTACTGGCGGCGATTCAAGCCAGCCCACGCTCCTCACCCTCTCCGAAGTCTGCTCTCGCTACAAGCTATCGAGGTCAATTCTTTACCGTTTGCACCGTTCCGGCGCGTTGAAGATTATCAAGTGCGGTCGTGCCAGCCGCATTGCGGCCGCCGATATCGAAGCCTGGGCTGCGTCCCTCCCGACGATGGGGAGGTGAGCATGGTCAAAATTGATCCAACCCATCTGGGTGAAGGCAGCAGTCTGCGCGAGACTATTGAAGAAATCCGCGCGAGCTATCCTCTCAGCGCGATGGTTGAGCGTTACGCGCCAGTACGCCCCAATGCCCCCGCTTTCGGGGCATGGTTGGGGGCATAGTGGCTAAATGACCGCCTTTTGGCCAAAGCTCATGCCCCCAAATGGCTTTCAAAGACTTGAAATCCGATCATTTCTGCCGGCGGGCACATCCTATCGAAAGGCCAACGGCGGCCGCCTCCATCTTGAAATATTCCCGAATGGCTCAAAGCGATAGCGTTGGAAGTTCCGGGTGAACGGCAAAGAGAAGCGGCTCGCGCTTGGTGCATACCATTCCGTTACCGGGCGCGACGGCTCGAAGATGGATACCCCGAGTGGAAGGCAGCGGAAACGGTCGGGCGAGGAAAGCGGACGGGCAAACTTCACATCGGTGACAGGCATGGATGTCATGCAGCGATACGCAAATTGGGGCTTCCTCACACTGCCATAAGAGTGACCAAGATCGGCGATCCCGCCGCACCTCGGGCCATCAAGGCTGATTAGCCTGATAAACGATCCTTCCACCGACGATGGTCATATCCACCTTCATGGTCAGTAGTTCCTCGGGCGCGATCGACAGCGGATCCTTGTCGAGCACGATCATGTCGGCGAACTTGCCGACCTCCAGCGTGCCCTTCTTCTTCTCGTCGAAGCCCAGATAGGCTGCCTTCTCGGTGTAGAGACGGATCGCCTCCTGGCGGCTCACCGCTTCCTCGATGCCGAAGACCGTGCCGTCCGGCCCCTTGCGGGTGATCGCTGCATAGAGGCCTACCATCGGGCCAATCGGGAGGTTGTCGCTGCCGAACGCCAGCTTCACACCATATTTGAACGGAACGGCGACCGGATTATTGTGCTGCAGGCGATAGCCGTCCAGCGTTTGCTCGTAGCGGCCTTCCAGATTGTAGAGGAAGTTGGGCTGCGCGGCGCCCCAGGTGCCGTTCGCCGCCATCATCTTCATCGTCTCGACCGACGGGATCATCGTGTAATGCGAGAGGAACCAGCGATGGTCTTTCTTGGGACGCGCTTTGAGTTCCTCGTCGTAGATCCTGGCCATGTCCTCGATCGCCTGGTCGCCGATCGCGTGGATGCCCACCTGCCAGCCCAGCGCGGCCGAGGTCGCGACGATCTCACGGGCGACCCGCTGCGAATAGAAGGTCTTGCCGCGGAAGCCGGGCAGGCCCTTGTAATCCTGCTTGGTGTATGCGGTCGGGCCGGTGAAGCCACCATCATAGGGGCTCTCGCCGATCGGGCCGAGCTTAAGGCGGTCGTCGCCATAACCGGTGTGAAAGGGGAAGGCCTTGAGCCGCTCGGCGCCGGGCCAGGCTATATAGCTGATCATGCGAGGAAGATCGGCACCCATCTCGCCATAGATGGAGCGAAATTCGGCCCAGCTGTGGAGGCCGGAGAAGGTGCCGCCCGGAGCGCTCTTGTCGAGGCCGCCCTTGCCGACAGGCTCGTCATCGATCGAGGTGAAGGCTTCCATCACGGTGGTGATGCCGAGGCTCAGCAGCCATTTGAGCCGCGCGATGTAGCTTGGGCGCATCTGCTCCTTGCTGTCGGGCGGAACCAGGTGGGTGACGAGGTCGCTGCGCTCGCGGATGATGCCGTTGGGCTCCTTGTCCGCCCCACGCTCGATGAGGCCGCCGTCCGGGTCCGGGGTCGAGGTGTCGATCTTGGCGAGCTTGAGCGCTGCCGAGTTGGAAACCGAGGAGTGGCCACCGGCCCGGGTCAGCACCACGGGATTATCGGGGGCCGCCGCATCGAGATCGGCGCGGGTCGGCACGCGCTTCTCGGCAAGCAGCGCTTCATCCCATCCATAGCCGTTGATCCATTCGCCCGGGCCTAGTTCCTTCGCCTTGGCCGCGATCATCTGCTGGATTTCGGCGATCGACCTGGCCTTGTCCGGCTCGATCGAGCGGTGCGCAAGGCCATAGACGTGCTGGTGGGTATCGATGAAGCCGGGCATCAGCGTGCGGCCCTTGAGGTCGATCCGCTGCGCGCCGGTGTAACGCTTCACCAGCTCAGGGCCACCGACCGCGATGATCTTGCCGTCCTTGACCGCGACTGCGGAGCGCACGCTGAACGCCTTGTCGACCGTCAGCACCTTACCATTGAACAGCACCATGTCCGCCGCCGTCTGCGCCAGTGTCGACGCGCTGCTCATCAGCGTCGCAATCGCCGCGCATGCATAGATTGATTTCTTCATTTGGTCCTCTTCAAGCGGAAGGCTGTTGCCGGGACTCCCGGCAGATCAGAGTAACTTGCGATATTGGACGAAACCGGAACGCTCGGCGATCCGGTCATAGAGCAGCATCGCGTCGGAATTTGTCTCGTGCGTCAGCCAGTGGACGCGTGAGCATCCTTTTTCGGCTGCGGCAGCATAGACCGCCTCGATCAGACGTCGGCCGATCCCGCCACTGCGCGCGGCATCGTCGACGAACAGATCCTGCAGGTAGCAATAATCGCCGCCCGTCCAGGTGGACCGGTGCCAGATGAAGTGAACAAGCCCAACGGCTCGCCCGCCGCTCCAGGCAATCAGCCCGTTCACGGGCTCTGCCGGATCGATCAGTCGGGTCCATGTCAGGTTGGAGATCTCCGGCGCGATGGCCGTCTTGTAGAAGGCCTGATAGCCGGCCCACAGCGGCGCCCAGGCTTCGCGATCCTGCATGCGGAGGGGAATCAGATCCGGCATTATCGTCATCTCAGTCATTGGCCGGATGCTTTGCGTTGCTTTCAAGCATCGACAGTCGCACAATCAGCCGGCTCGCCACGGACGCGCGCACGGGTTGTCCGGCCGCAAGCTTGCGCCACGTATTATAGCTTATGCCGAAACAGGAGTTCAGCGCCTCGTCGGTGCGGCCACCGATATGCCTGTGCATGCGGGCGATCGTCTCGGGGGCAACGAGGACGAGGTTCATGGCCTTGCCGATCCGCCCCGTGTCGGCCTTGCAGGGCACCAGCGTCACCGCTTGTAAACGAGCTTGCCGCCGACGAACGTCATGTCGACCTGGCCTTTCAGGATGGCCTCGGGATCGGCGGTCATCGGATCGAACGGCAGCACGACCATGTCCGCCAGTTTGCCTGGCTCGATCGTGCCCTTCTCCTTCTCCTCGAACGAGAGATAAGGGCCATTGGCAGTGTACATGCGGATTGCTTCCTCGCGCGACACGCCCTCTTCCTCGAGACCGTGGGTGCGGCCGCTCGGCCCCTTGCGCGTGACGGCGGCATAGAGGCCGACGAGCGGATTGACCGGCAGATTGTCACTGCCGAAAGCAACGAACAGGCCATATTTGTGCGTGGGCGTCGCCACCGGATTGTTATGCAACAGGCGCCAGTCATCAAGCGTCTGCTCGTAGCGATCCTCCAGATTGTAGAGGAAATTGGGCTGCTGGGCGATCATGATCTTGTCCTGCTTCATGGTCGCCATGGTCGCCTCGGGCGGCATGATCGTGAAGTGATCCGTGAACCAGCGATGATCCTTGGAGAGCAGGCCGTTGCTCGCCAGCGAGTTGGCATAGGCTGTGATCGTCTGGGCGATAGCAGCGTCGCCGATCGCATGAAGGCCCATCTGCCAACCGAGCTTCGCAGCCGAATCGACCGCCTCCTGCAGTTCCGCATCGGTAAAGCGGCCTTTGCCCCGGAAGCCGGGCTGGCCCTTGTAGTCGGCGAGCAGCCAGGCCGTTGGTCCCGTGAACCCGCCGTCGACCGCCATTTCGCCGATCGCGCCCAGTCGTACGCGATTGTCGCCATAGCCGGTGTGCAGGCCGAACGCCCCCAGCCGCTCAGCGCCCGGATGGTTAATGTACATCGTCATGCGCGGCAGGTTCGCGCCCTGCTCCGCATAGAGCTCGCGCGCGCGCTTGAAAGTGAGATTTGGCGGCGGATTCTCGATGCCGCCCTTGCCGACCGGCTCGTCGTCGATCGTGCCGCTGGCGTTGAAGAAGCTGGTGATGCCGAGCGAGAGGATGTGCTTGAGCCACACCACATAGGCCGGGCGCATCTCGGCGAAGGTCGCCGGCGGCACGAACTTGCGGACAAGATCGTTCCGCTCACGGATGATCCCGTTCAATTCCCCGCTGGCATCATGCTCGATGAGGCCGCTCTTGGGATCGGGCGTATTCCGGTCCAGGCCGGCAATTTTGAGCGCCATCGAGTTGCTGACCGAGGAATGCCCGCCGTTGCGGATCAGGATAACCGGATTGTTCGGGGTTGCCGCATCAAGGTCTGCCCGGCTCAAGTTGCGGTTCTCGGCGAGGTTGGACTCCTGCCAGCAGCAGCCGGTGATCCACTTGCCCGGCCCCAGCTCGGCCGCCTTCCTGCGCAGCATATCCTGCACTTCGCCGACCGAGCGCGCCGCGCCGGAGTCGATGTCGCTCGGTGCGACCGGCTGAGGATGGAGATGCGTGTCGGTGAAACCGGGCATCAACGTGCGGCCGCCCAGGTCGATTTCCTTCGCGGCGGCGTAGCGCTTGCGCAGTTCCTCGCCGCCCACCGCGACAATCCTGTCGCCGCGCACCACCACGACCGACTTCACGGAGAATTTGGGATCGACCGTCAGCACCTTGCCATGATGCAGGATGAGGTCGGCCTGTTCCCTGGCAGCTGCGGGCAGCGCGCTGACGCCCATGAGCAATCCCAGCGCGAGAATGCGCATCCCCTTGTTACCGCCCGTCATGTTCTTTCTCCCTGTTCGTTGACGCGCCGACGTCGTGCGCACGTTCGTTCATTTCGCGGCCAGCGCCGCGCGATCGTAAACGACCTTGCCGCCGATCATGGTGAGGTCGACCTGCATGGTCAGAAGTTGCTCGGCAGGGACTGCGGTCGGATCGCGATCCAGCACGATGAGGTCCGCGAGCTTGCCCGGCTCCAGCGTGCCCTTCTCCTTCTCCTCGAAAGTCAGATAGGGCCCGGCGGCGGTATAGTCGCGGATCGCCTGCTGGATCGATACGGCTTCCTCCTGTCCGAACACGCGGCCGGAGATCCCCTTGCGCGTCACCGCCGCATAGAGGCCGACGCGCGGATCGATCGGCAGATTGTCCGAGCCGAACGCGAGGAACACGCCCTTCGCTTCCGGCACCGCGACCGGATTATTATGCTCGAGCCGCTTTCCGTCGAGCGTTTCGACATAGCGGTTCTCGAGCGTGTAGAGAAAATTGGGCTGGGCGGCAGCGAGGATGCCGTGCCTGACCATCGTCGCCATCGTCGCGTCGCTGGGCAGCATCGTGAAATGCGCGAGATACCAGCGGGCGCCGGTACGCTTATATTTGCCCAGCGTCTCGCCATAGATCTTCGCCGCCATGTCGATCGCGGCGTCGCCGATCGTATGCAGCCCGAGCTGCCAGCCATTGGCGGCGACATCCTCGGTCACGCTGCGCAGGTCTGCCTCGTCGTTGAAGAAGGGCTGCCCCTTGAAGCCGGGCTGGCCGACATAATCCTGGCTCGTCCAGGCGGTCGGCCCGGTGAAGCCGCCATCCACCGCCGGTGCCTCGCCGATTGCGCCCAACTTCAGGCGCAGATCGCCATAGCCGGTCTTGTAAGGATAGGCCTTGAGCGCGGCGGCGCCGGGATAGCTGATCTCGACCGAAGCGCGCGGCAGCATCGGCCCGTGTTCGGCGTACATGCTGCGCAACTGCTTGTAGGTGAGTTCCGTCTTGGGCATTTCGGGCCGCAGCTTCTCCGCGACCTCGTCGCCGATCGACGCCGAGGCGATGATCAGGCTAGTGATGCCGAGATGCGTCAGACCCTGGAGATTGTCGATATAGCCCTGCCGCAGTTCGGCGGGCGTATCCTTGGGAAAGAGCGATACCAGCAGGTTAGTGCGCTCGCGGATGATGCCGTTGGGCTCGCCTTGCGCATCATGCTCGATGACGCCGCGCTCCGGATTGGGCGTGTAGCGATCGATACCCGCCGCCTTGAGCGCCAGACTGTTGCCCACGATGCTGTGACCGCCGGCGCGCGAGAGGGCAACCGGATTGTTCGGCGCGACAGTGTCGAGGTCGGCGCGCAGGACGTTGCGCTTCTCGGCCAGATTGGCCTCGGCCCAGCCATGGCCAGTGATCCATTCGCCCGGCCCCAGTTCCTTGGCCTTAGCCGCGACCATCGCCTGCAGTTCGCCGATGGATTTGGCCCCGGCGGCGTCGACGCTGCGACGCGAGGCCGAGGAGGGATGAAGATGCGTGTCCATGAAGCCCGGCATGGCGACGCGGCCCTTGAGATCAATCACCAGCGGCGCGGAGTAGGTTGACAGCAGGCTTTCCGGCCCGACCGCAACGACGCGGTCGCCTTTGATCGCAATCGCCTGTCCGGCCGTGAAATTCTTGTCGACCGTCAGTATCTTGCCGTTGTGCAGGATCACATCGACCGTCGTCTTTGCCCATGCGGCCGGCGCCCAGACACCTGCCGCAAGAGCCAGACCGCCGGCCAATATGTGCCGACACCGCGAAATCACCATTCCTGCCCTCCGCGTCCCGGGATACCGGCCGAAGCATGATGAGAAAGACTCCTCTCGGGGAGGTGTCTTTCGAGCCGGCAATAGTGCGCAAAAGGCACCGGCGGTGACTGAAGCGCAAAACAGGGGCCGCCGTCTTTCGGCGACGGTCCCTCCCACAAGAGATCTCGTTGAAACCAGCGTTTGAAGACGGCCTTGCCACCGATCAGGGTCATGTCGACCTTGGCTTGTAGAATGTCCGCCTCCGGCACGGCCGCAGATTGCGATCGAGGACGATCATGCCCGCAAGCTTGCCCGGCGTGAGGCCGCCCTTCATGACTGCGACTGCGCGACACCGAGCGACGCGGCGCTCATCCCGCCGCCCCGGGGCTTAAGGAAGGACAGGCCGAAGACGATCGCCAGGAGAACGAGGCTGCTCAGCAGCTCGATGCGCAACGCCGGCTTGATCGCCATGGCGAGTAGCACGATGCCGATGCCGGCCGCAGTCGCATAGCTGCCATAAGGGTGGAACCACATGCGGATGATCAGCCGCTCAGGCGCCGCGCGTTCCATGTGGCGGCGCATGCGCAGCTGAGCGAAGCAGACCAGCAGATAGATGAACAGCATGATCGCGCCCGAGGCGTTGACGAGGAAGCTGAACACCAGCTCGGGCGAAAGCACAGAGGCCGCCAGCGCCAGATAGGCGAACAAGCTGCCGATCAGGGTCGAGCGCACCGGCACATGCCGCTTGTTGAGCGCGACCAGCGCCTTGGGCGCGTCGCCCTTCTCGGAGAGCACGAAGAGCACGCGTGAGGTCACGTACATGCCGGAATTGAGGCAGGAAAGCACGGCGATGAGCACGACCGTATTCATGATGTCGCCGGCATGCGGGATCTGCATGAAGGCGAGCACCGCGGCGAAGGGCGACTTGCCTGGCTCGATGCTCGTCCAGGGCAAGATCGAGACGATGAGGCCGATCGAGAGCAGGTAGAAGAGCAGGATGCGCAGCGCGACGCTGCCGGTGATGCGTGCAATCGTCTTGGCCGGCTCCTTGGACTCCGCTGCAGCGATCGTCGCGATCTCCGCGCCGCACAGCGCGAAGATGACGCTGGTCACGCCCGCCAGCACCGCGCCCCAGCCATTGGGTACGAACCCCCCATGATCGACCAGCGTCGCGAAGGTGGGCCCGCTCGGCGAGGTCACGCCGAACGCCCACAGGCCGGCAACCGCGATGAAGCCGACGATCGCCATGACCTTCATCAGCGAGAACCAGAATTCGAACTCGCCATAGGAGCGCGTCGAGAGGAGGTTCACGCCGGTGAGGATGGCGAGCAGCACCACGCCGATCAGCCAGACCGGGGCGGCGATCCAGCTGGCAAGGATGACGGCGCCGGCAATCGCCTCGATCGCCACCACGACCACCCAGAAATACCAGTAGAGCCAGCCGCACACGAAACCGGCGCGATCACCCAGCCCCGCCCGGACCAGCTCCGTGAAAGACCCGGCACCGGGCAGCAGGCTCGCCATCTCGCTCAGCATTCGCATGACCATGAGGATCACCAGGCCCGCAATGCCATAACTCACCACGACGGCGGGGCCGACTTGCGAGATGGAGGTACTGGAACCAACGAACAGCCCCGCGCCAATGATGCCGCCGATGGCGATCATCGACACATGGCGCGATCGCAGCGAGTGGCTGAGATTGTGCGGCGTTCCCTGGGTCATCGTCTTATTGTCCTTTTATCGGCGCGTCCCGAAGGGTTCAGCCAAGCGAAACCGCCGTGCAGACCAGCTTCATGTTGAGATATTCATCCATGCCGTACCGCGACCCCTCCCGACCGAAGCCGGACTCCTTGACGCCGCCGAACGGCGCGACCTCGGTGGAAATGAGACCGGTGTTGAGACCGATCATGCCATATTCCAGCGCCTCGCTGACGCGGTAGCTGCGCGACAGGTCGCGGGTGAAGAGATAGGCGGCGAGGCCCGAGCGCGTTTCGTTGGCCATGGCGACAGCCTCCGCCTCGGTCTCGAACCGCACGATACCCGCGAGGGGCCCGAACGTCTCTTCGCGGCAGAACAGCGCCGAGGCCGGTACGTCGGCGATGAGCGTGGGCGCGTAGAACTGCCCGGCGCCCTCGACGACATTTCCTCCGGCGAGCAACCGGCCCCCTCGCGCGAGCGCATCGACGACATGCCGCGTCACCTTCTCGAGCGCGGCGGCATTGATGAGCGGCCCGACCTCGACGCTCTGTGCGAAACCATTGCCGACCCGCAATGCCTTCACCCGCTCGGCCAGTTTTGACACGAACGCGTCGTAGATGCCGGCCTGTACGAGAAAGCGATTGGCGCACACGCAGGTCTGGCCCGCATTGCGGAACTTCGACGCGATGGCGCCGTCGACCGCCGCATCCACATCGGCATCGTCGAAGACGAGGAACGGGGCATTGCCACCCAGTTCCAGCGATACGCGCTTCACGGTATCCATGGCGCGCCCGGCGAGCATCTTGCCCACGGCCGTCGAGCCGGTGAAGCTCAGCTTGGCGATGGCGGGGTGCGAGACCAGCACGTCGCCAATACCGCGTGCCGGTCCGGTCACGATATTGAGCACACCCGCCGGCACGCCGGCCTCCTCGGCCAGCAGCGCGAGCGCCAGCGCTGAAAAGGGCGTCAACTCCGAGGGTTTCACGATCATCGTGCAGCCCGCCGCGAGCGCCGGCCCGGCCTTGCGGGTGATCATTGCGAGCGGGAAGTTCCAGGGCGTGATCGCCGCGACGACGCCGATCGGCTCGCGCGTCACCATCAGGCGCTTGTCCGCGCCATGGCCGGGGATCACGTCGCCATAGCTGCGACGCGCTTCTTCGGCGAACCAAGTGAGGAAACTCGCGGCATAGGCCACTTCGCCGCGCGCCTCGGCGAGCGGCTTGCCTTGCTCACGGGTCATGATTCGCGCGAGATCTTCCTGATGCGTTCGCATGAGGTCGCTCCAGCGATGCAGGATCGCCCCTCGCTCGCCAGCCGTGCGCGCGCGCCAGGCCGCAAGGGCGGCCTGCGCGGCGGCCACCGCCTGCTCGGCATGGGTGCCATCAAGCGCGGGCACGCTCCCGATCATCTCGCCGGTGGCCGGATCCTCGACCGGCATCACAGCCTCGGCACCCAGCCAGGCTCCGTCGATATAGGCCTGCTGCCGGAGCAGGTCGGGGCGATCGAGCGTCAGGCTCATGCGACCGCCGACAGCGCCGTTTCGAGGCAATCCAACCCCTCGTCGACGATCGCGTCCGATGCCGTCAGCGGTACGAGCACACGGATCGTCTCGCCGCGGCTGCCGCAGTTGAGGAGCACCAGCCCGGCCTTGAGTGCCTTGTTCGCGACCAGCTTGCCGCCATTGACGAGCGGCGTCATGCCGTCCTGCGGATCGAGCACGTCGAACCCGATCATGGCGCCCAGGCCGCGCGGCGGGGAGATGCTGAGCAGATCGTTACGGGTGCGCCAGCCCTCGATGCGGGTACGGATGCGGGCGCCGATCGCTTGCGAGCGATCGAGCAGCTTCTCGTCCTCGATAATATCGAGCACGGCGAGTGCGGCGACGCAGCCGATCGGCGAACCGCCATAAGTGCCGCCGAGGCCGCCCGGCTCCACCACGTCCATGATCTCCGCCCGGCCGATGACGCCGGACAGCGGGAAGCCGCCCGCCAGCGACTTGGCGACGCAGACCAGATCGGGCTCGATGCCGCTATGCTCGACGGCGAACATCTTGCCGGTGCGCGCGAAGCCGCTCTGCACTTCGTCTGTGATCAGCTTGATGCCATAGATGTCGCAGACCTCGCGCAGCGCCTTCATCAGCTCCGGCGGCGCCACGTTGAAGCCACCTTCGCCCTGCACGGGCTCGATAATGATCGCCGCGACGCTGCGCGGATGCAGATCGGCCGCGAACAGGAAGTCGAGCGCCTTGAGGCTGTCCGCCACCGTGGTGTCATAGGCCGGGTTGGGGAACGGCAGATGATACACATCCGGCAGCGAAGGACCGAACTGCCACTTGTAGGGATTGACCTTGCCGGTCATCGCGCTGGCAAGCGCGCTGCGCCCATGGAAGCCGCCGGTGAAGGAGATGACGCCCGTGCGCCCGGTCGCCGCTCGCGCGATCTTCACGGCATTCTCGGTTGCTTCAGCGCCGGTGGTGAACAGGATCGTCTTGGCCTCGCCCGAGAAGGGCGCGAGCGCGTTCAGCCGCTCGGCCAGCGCGACATAGCTCTCATAGCCGGTAACCTGAAACGAAGTGTGCGAGAAACGGGTAAGCTGGGTCGAGACCGCCTCGATGACGCGCGGATGAAGATGGCCGACGTTGAGGACGGCGATGCCGCCTGCAAAGTCGACATAGCGATTGCCATCGACATCCCAGAGTTCCGCATTGAGCGCACGATCCGCGAAGATCGGCGTGGCCGTGGAGACGCCCCTGGGGACAGCCTTTTCGCGCCGTGCGAGAAATTCATCATTCGACATAAACGAGGTGGTCTTTCCTTGATGGTCGTGCGCCGTCACGGAAGATGGCCGGGCCCCGGAGAAGGTGGCCCCGGCCATGCCAGACAGTGGGAGGAAGTCAGAAGTTGAGGGCTGCCGTCAAGCCCACGGTGCGGGGCCGTACGACGAACGTCGTATACACCGGCTGGTTGCGGGTATGGCCGAGGCCGAGCTGCGGCGCGGCGTTGAAGGCGTTGTTCACGTAGAGCGACAGATCGATCTTGCCGAACTCCACGCCGCCGCGCAGATTCACGATCTCGTAGGAAGCCGTGACGGGCGCATTGGGATCATAGGAGAAAGAGCCTGGATCGGTCGCGCCGGTGCGGCGTTCGCGGCTTTTGAGCGTATAGTCGCCGCGGATATAATAGGTCTTCTCGTCGACCGGGTAGCGGAAGTCGCCAGAAAGAGTGACCGTCCAGGGCGACCCCGAGTTGGGCAGCGCCGAACCGCCCGTGTAGAGCCGGCGACCGTTGATGACCGTGTCATTATCGAACCGGGCATTGGTGTAACCGACCTGCGCGGCGAGGCTGAGGCCCTGTACCGGCTTGATGACGGCCGAAAGGTCGAAGCCCTCGCTGGTCGCGGAGCCGAGATTGTCAGTCAGCGACTGGAGGCAGCTGTTCACCGCCACGGTCGACTGGATGTTCGACCATTTGATGTGGAACACGCTGCCGTTGAGCGAGACGACGCCGTTGAACAGGCGCGTCTTGGCACCTGCCTCATAGGACCAGACCGAGTCCGCGCCATAGGTCTGCGGCGACTGCGCCTGCCCATTCGAATTGGCATAGCCAAGCTGCACCAGTTCGGCGTTGCAGTTGCCCGGCAGGGCGATCTGCGCGCCGCTCGGGCGGAAGCCCTTGCTGGCCGTCGCATAGATCATGCTATCCGGCGTCGCCTGGTAGCTGATGCCGAACTTGGGCGTGACGGCAGTGTCGGAGCCCGATGCTGCGCTGTTGAGATAACGCGGCGCGAACGGCCCCTCACCGGGCTTGTACTGGCCGATGATGACGGCTTGGCATGGGATGGTGCCAGTGCCGGTGCCAGGCACACAGGCAAGGCCGCGCGGCGCATTCAGATTGTTCGCCGGGCCATCATAGGAGGCGACATATTCAATCTTGTTGCGGGCGACGCGAATGCCCGCCGTCACCTTCAGCTTGCTGGTGATTTCATAGGTCGCGTCGGCAAAGCCGGCGAGCTGCGTGTCGATCGCCTTGAAGTTCGAATAATAGCTCGCCGTGCCGTTGAGCTGCGGCACGCCGTAGAAATTGAGGAACGCGCTGTAACCCGGCCCAAAGGGGGCGCCGCCGTTCGAGACACCAAACAGCGGGTTGAGGAACGGCAGGAAATTGGTTTCGGAGAGCTGGATTGCCTGCTGCGTATTGTGTGAATAGAAGCCGCCGGCCACCCAACTGAGCGGACCGCCGCTCGACGACTGCAAACGCACCTCCTGCGTCCAGTTGCGCTGGCTGTTGCTGACCGTCGAGACTGCGACGTCACCGGCCGACGGCACCTGACGGCCGGCATAGGAAACCGCGTAGATCTGCGTGTAGTCGAGCGTCTGGCTGGTATCGCGCTTGAAATAGGAGGTCGTCGAGATGAGGTCGGCGAAGCCGAGTTCCGCCTCGATTTTCAGCGAGGGCATCAGGAACTTGTCCTTCTGCGGCTCGCCAGAATTGACGTTGAGCGCCAGATGGGTGGCATCGACCGTCGGGTTCCAGCGCGGCGCAACATAGTCCGCCGTGTCGAAGTTGGAGAGCGACGCCCATGCGCTGGGCGTTGCATCCGGCGTATAGAAGCTCTGATAGTTGATGGACGGTGTGATGGTGACCGTGTCCGACGGCTTGAACGTCATCGCCAGGCGGGCCGCGAAGGTGTCGGACGAGTTGACGTCCGCCTTGTAGAGGCTCTGGTTGGTGAAGGTGAGCGAGCGCACACCCAGTGCGCCGGTCGTGCTCTGCACCACCGGCGTACCGGTCACCTTGTCGATGAAGCCGCCATCGTGCCGGAAGTAGGCGCTGGCACGAATGCCGATCTTGTCGGCCACGAGCGGGCCGCCAACCGCCAACGCCGCCTCATAGCTTTCCGCACCGTTGGTCGTGGTCGCGAGGTCGCCGCGCGCCCGGCCGGTCCATTCCGTGACACTCGCCGCCGGCTGGATGAAGCGGATCGTGCCGCCTTCCGAACCGGCGCCGAACAGCGTGCCCTGCGGGCCGCGCAACACCTCGACGCGCTCCAGGTCGAACAGCGCCGGATACATGATCGAGGAGGCGACACCGAGCGCGCGCACCTGGATCGGCGTATCGTCAATATAGACGCCGATGGTGGACGCGCCGGCAGCGGAGGAGATTCCGCGGATCGAGACGTTGCTGACGGCAGTGCCGCTCTTGCGGATCGAGACACCGGGCGTCAGGCGCGCGATGTCGTCGACGTTGCGCAGACCCTGCTTGACCATCTCGGTCTGCGTCAGGGCCGTGACACTGATCGGAACCTTGGAGAGCGCTTCGCTTTTGCGTGTGGCCGTCACGACGATCTCGCCGCCATCCTCCGCCCCCTCGGGGGCAGCCGTCTGCGCCTGGGCGGGCATGGCCATGGTCGCGACGGTCAGTGACAGCGCGATCCTCGCGACGCTACTCTTCAACAGATCCAAATGCCGCATGCTAAACCCCTTGTTTCGATTGGTTGTGGCGCGGCCCTTTGTCATTTGGTCTGCCGGGTCCGGCCGTCTCGGTGTTGCAATCCTATGACGACGGGGCATCTGCAGAAGGTGCTTTCATGTTGCGGAATGGTGCGCATTTAACACCACTTTGAATAGACCCGCATGCGACTTGATCTTGCAATCGCCCGACAATGCGGCATTTTCTGCGCAGGCATGCCGTGATCCATTTCACGCTGTGCGATTCAGTCACCAGAAGATGACGAGATTAGCCGATGACCCCATCCCGAACAGTGCCTTCGCTCGCCATGCTCCGCGCTTTTGACGCGTTCGGGCGGGTCGGCGGCATTCGCAAAGCGGCACAGATGCTGGAGGTGGATCATGCCGTCGTGAGCCGTCATCTCTCGGCGCTCGAGGCGTTCGTGGGCACTGCTCTGATCGATCGCCGCGCCGGTATGCGTGCGCTCACCAGCGACGGCGCGGAATATCACCGGCGTATCTCGGCCGCCTTTCAGGAGATATCCAACGCGACTCTGATGCTGCGCAAGCGACATGACCAGCAACTGCTCATCTGGTGCAGTCCCGGCTTCGCCTATCACTGGCTGAGCCCGCGCCTCTCTGCCTTCGCCGACCAGGACGACGATATCGCCTTCGAACTGCGATCGATGGACTATGGCCCGGACTTCGCGATCAACGAGGCGGACGGCGATATCCGTTACGTGCGTCATACCGCCTCGACGACCGTGCCGGCCGGATGCCGGTGGATCGAGCTCGCCACCCCGACCGTCTACCCCGTCGCCAGCCCGACCTTTGCCGAGTCGATCGCGGGCCGCCTGCGCGAGGCGCGCGACTTGCTTGGCATGCGGCTGCTCCATGAGGAAAGCGACGCGGAATGGCGGCTCTGGTTCGAGAGTCAGGGCATAGCGCTGCCGCCATCGACCATCGCGGGGCCGCGCTTCTGGCACGCCCACGTCATGCTCGACGCGGCAAAGAGCGGCCAGGGCATCGCGCTCGCCAACGACTTCTTGGCTCGCAACGACCTGCTCAGCGGCCAGCTCGTCGCCTTGAAGCCCACCGACCTTCCTCTCAGACCTGCCTCGATCGGCAGCTACCACTTCACGGCGCGATCGGATCGCTGGCACAACGGTACGCTCGCTCGCTTCCGCAACTGGTTGATCCGGGAAGCTGGTCGATCATGAGGGTGGTTGATTTGCCAGGGGCGCTGCTGCCTTCCGCTCACCGATGAACCAACAGCGGCTTTCAGGCACGGTCATCCAGCCACCGAATAACCGAGATGACGGTGGAGGCAGAGGTGATCCTACCCACTAAGCCTCCTGGGCATTCTGGTTACGTCGCTGGAATTCTATACAAAAACATGCCCCCCCGTTTATCGCTTCATAGGTCACATCACCACCGTGCGCCTTGGCGATGACCCGAACCACCGACAAGCCGAGACCACTGCCCTTCGCGCTGCTGCCCTGCTCCATATAGCGCCGGAAAGGTTCGAAGGCGTGCTTAGCGAAGTCCGCACCCAGCCCAGGGCCTTGGTCGGCGACGCTGAGACGTACACGCGTTTTCTCAGTTTGAAGCACGACGTCAATCTGCGCAGGATTCGCATGACGCCTGGCATTATCCAAAAGAGCGAGGAGGGCTTGGCGGATGCGGGCGGGGTCAATATCGCAGTAACCTTTGGCGAGAACCGCGGAGATGGTGAAGCCGGCGGATTCGAGGACGGGCTGCATGAGGCGGATGACCGCCTCGATCTCCCCGGAGAGCTCCACGGACTGAAACTGCATCTCCATCCGCCCGCCCTCGAGCAGGCTGACGGTGCGCAGATCCTCGATGAGGCGCGCCAGCGCATCGACCTGCGCCACGAGCGAGCGGAACAAGGTCTCGTCCGGCTTGAACACGCCGTCGGCCAGCCCCTGCAGCCGGCCGCTGAGGATCGTCACCGGCGTGCGCAGCTCGTGCGCGATGGTCGCGTTCCAGCGCGGCAGCGCCTCCGACGCACGCTCCAGCTCCTCGGCGAGATGATTGAAGTCCTCGACCAGCATGGTCGCCTCGAGCGTGGCGCCCTCGCCGGCGTCGGCCCGCGCGGTCAGGTCCCGAGCGACGATACTCCGCGCACTCTGCGCCACGGAAACGAGCGGTTTGACGACCCGGCGGGCAAGACGGGTCGCCATCGCTGCGGAAATGCCGGCCGCGACGATGCACATCGCCAGAATCACCAGCCACTCGACCCCGCGCGGCAGCCACTGGTCGTTGAGCGGGAACAGGAGGTCGGGCGCGACGCGGATGACGATGCCGTAAAAGATATACAGGCCGGCGATTGCGACCATGACGGATGTCAGCGTGGCAATCACCATGGACAGGATGATCTCCCGCCCGAGGCCGGAGGATGGCCGCTTCACGACACGTCCGCCAGCCTGAACCCGACGCCGCGGACATTGTTGACGAGCCCCGGCGCGCCCGCTTCCTCAAGCTTGCGGCGCAGCTTGCTCAGATGCGTGTCGACGGTCCGGTCGAGCGCCTCGCCGCCGGGCAGGCAGGCATCGACCAGTTCGCTGCGCGAGAAGGCGCGGCGGGGCGCCCGCGCCATATGGGCGAGGATCCGGAACTCGGTGAGCGTGAGGGGCAGCGACACGCGATCGGCGTCCCCGCCGGCGACCACGCTGGCGAGATGGCTGTCGAGATCCACCTCGACCGGCCCGACCCGCAGCATCTTGCCATTGCCCCCGCCCGACCGGCGCAGCACGGCGCGGGCGCGCACAGCCACCTCCACGGCGTTGAACGGCTTCACCACATAATCGTCGGCGCCGATCCGCAGGGCCTGCAGCTTGTCGATATCCTGATCGAGCGCCGTCAGCATGATGACCGGCGTATCGCCGCGCCGGCGCAGTTCGGCGAGAACCGCCCAGCCGTCGAGGCGCGGCATCTGCACGTCGAGCATGACGAGATCGGGCTTGAGCGCGAGATGGAGTTCCAGCGCCGAGCGGCCGTCCGCGGCGCGCACCGTGCGGAAGCCTTCGCGCTCCAGATAGGCGGCGATGACCTCGGCGATCTCGGGCTCGTCCTCGGCGACCAGGATCAGGGCATTGTCGGCATTCATGCTCGGCAGGCACTCCGTTCCCCTCATCATGCGCCAGATCCAGCGCGCCCGCCACGCATCTCCACACTCCCTCCACATTTTGCCGACAGTTACTCGACAAGGCGAGTGCAAAGGCCGGGCCGACAGGAAAGCCAGAGCATAGTGATGATGATACCCTCCCGCCCCGGGCGTCCCCACGCCCTGATCGTCATGGCCTCTGCACTGGCGCTGTCCGCCTGCTCCGGAGACGCGCCTCCCCCCGCGCCTCCGCCGCCAGACGTGTCCGTCGTGCGGGTTGCCCCCTCGCAGATGGCCGTGGCGGACGAACTGCCGGGCCGGGTCGTGGCGTTCCGTGTGGCCGAAATCCGGCCGCAGGTGAACGGCGTGATCCAGCGCCGGCTGTTCGAGCAGGGGACCGAAGTGCGCGCCGGCCAGCCGCTCTTCCAGATCAACCCCGCCCCGTTCCGCGCCGATACCAACAGCGCGGCCGCCGCCGTGCAGCGCGCCCAGGCGGCGCTCGCGCGGGCGAATCTGCAGGAAAAGCGCCTCGCCCCGCTGGTGAAGGCCGACGCGGTGAGCGGACAGGATTATGACGATGTCGTGGCCACCCGCGACCAGGCCGCCGCCGACCTCGCGGCGAGCCGGGCGGATCTGGCGCGCAGGCAGGTCGATCTCGGCTTCGCGACGGTGCGTTCGCCGATCAGCGGGCGCATCGACCAGGCGGTGTTCACCGAGGGCGCGCTTGCCAGCATGACCAGCGAGCAGCCGCTCGCCACCGTCCAGCAGATTGACCGCGTCTATGTGGACGTGCGTCAGCCGGCCGCCCGCCTCGAAATGCTGCGCGAGGCGGCGCGTGCCGGCACTGCCGCCCAGGGCGCTCCGGTGGAGATCGTCTCCAGCGACGGGCGTGCGCTTGCCGTCAAGGGCCGGCTCCTCTTCTCCGGCATCAGCGTGGACCCGAGCACCGGCGAGGTGGTCGCCCGCGTCGAAGTGCCCAATGCGGACCGGGCGCTGCTGCCCGGCATGTTCGTCCGCGCCCGCCTTCCGCGCCTCGCCATTCCCGATGCGCTGACCGTGCCGGAGCAGGCCGTGCAGCGCGACCCGAGCGGCAAGGCGAGCGTCAGCGTCGTCGGCAAGGACGGCAAGGTCGCGCCCCGGTCGGTCGAAACGGGAGACACGCGCGACGGCAAGGTCATCGTGACCAGCGGCCTCAAGGCCGGCGAGACGGTGATTGTCGAGGGGCAGGATCGCGTCCGGCCCGGCGCGGTCGTGAAGGCGCAACCCTGGCGCGGCGCCGCGCCGGCCCAGCGCTGAGGCCGGCTCATGCCCCGTTTCTTCATCGACCGGCCCGTCTTCGCCTGGGTCATCGCGATCATCATCGTGCTGATCGGCGCGATCTCGATCCCGCAGCTGCCGATCGAGCGCTATCCGAGCATCGCGCCGCCGAGCATCCAGATCACCGCGACCTATCCGGGCGCGACGCCGCAGACGATGAACGACAGCGTCGTCAGCCTGATCGAGCGCGAGCTGTCGAGCGTCAAGAAGCTGCTCTATTTCGAGAGCTCGGTCGACACCTCGGGACAGGCGACGATCACCGCGACCTTCCAGCCGGGCACCGACCCCGAACTGGCGCAGGTGGACGTGCAGAACCGCCTGAAGACGGCCGAACCGCGCCTGCCACAGGTGGTGCGCCAGCTCGGCATCGTGGTCGAGGCGGCGAACCCCAACTTCCTCCAGCTCGTCAACATCGAATCGAAGAATGGCAGCCTCGATGCGACGGCGCTGACCGACTATGCGGCGCGCTATGTGGTCGAGGACCTGAAGCGCGTGAACGGCGTGGGCCGCGTGCAACTGTTCGGATCGGAGCGCGCCATGCGCATCTGGGTGGACCCGGCCAGGCTCGCCGCCGTCAACCTCGCCATGAACGATGTGACGCAGGCGATCGGATCGCAGAATGCTCTCATCGCGCCCGGCGCGCTCGGCAGCGAGCCGACCGCGAACGGCCAGCGTGTCACCGTGCCCTTGCTCATCGATGGGCAGTTGCAGACGCCCGCGCAGTTCCAGCAGATCGTGCTGCGCGCCAATCCCGACGGATCGAGCGTCAAGCTCGGCGACGTCGCGCGCGTCGAGCTCGGCTCGCAGGCTTTCTGGTTCAAGACCCGCTCCAACGGCAAGCCGGTGGCGCTCGTCGCCGTGCAACTCGCGCCCGGGGCCAACGCCGTCGCTACCTCCGCGGCCGTGAAGGACCGGATGGCCGAGCTGGCCAAGGCAATGCCGCAGAATATCACCTACCGCGTCCCGTTCGACACGGCGCCCTACGTCCAGATCTCGATTGAGAAGGTGCTGACCACCCTGGTCGAGGCGATGGTGCTCGTCTTCCTGGTGATGTTCCTCTTCCTCCAGAAGTTCCGCTACACCTTGATCCCCGCCATCGTCGCACCGATCGCGCTGCTCGGCACCTTCTCGGTCATGCTGATCGCGGGCTTCTCGATCAACGTGCTCACCATGTTCGGCATGGTGCTGGCGATCGGCATCATCGTCGACGACGCGATCGTGGTGGTGGAGAATGTCGAGCGCATCATGGCGGAGGAAGGGCTCTCGCCGCTGGAGGCGACGCGCAAGGCGATGCGCGAGATCACCGGCGCGATCATCGGCATCACCCTGGTGTTGACCGCCGTGTTCATCCCGATGGCCTTCTCGTCGGGTTCGGTGGGCGCGATCTATCGCCAGTTCACCGTCTCCATGGCGGTCTCCATCCTGTTTTCCGCCTTCCTGGCGCTGACGCTGACGCCCGCGCTCTGCGCGACGTTGCTGAAGCCCGTGCACGGCCACGAGCAGAAGCGCGGCTTCTTCGCCTGGTTCGACCGCAAGTTCGACGCCATGGCCAACGGCTACCAGACCTGGGTGACCAGGCTGCTCAAGCGGACCGGCCGGATGATGGCGGCGTTCGCGGTGGTGCTCGTGCTGCTCGGCGTCGGCTTCATGAACATACCCTCCGCCTTCCTGCCGGAAGAAGACCAGGGCTATTATCTGACCCTGTTCCAGCTGCCACCCGACGCCACCGCGGAGCGGACGATGGAAGCCATCAACGTGCTCGAGAAGCACAGCGTCGGCCGCAAGGGGGTCGCGGACATCGAAGCGGTACAGGGCTGGGGCTTCACCGGCGCAGGCTCCAATGTCGGCATCGCCTTCACCATCCTCAGCCCCTGGGGCGAGCGCAAGGGCGCGACCGCTGCAGGCGAAGTGGCCGGGGCCAACCAGGCGACGTCCGTGGTGCGCGAGGGCATGATCATGAGCGTGATGCCGCCCTCCATCGACGGGCTGGGCACGACCAGCGGCTTTTCGCTGCGGCTGGAGGATCGCGCCGGACACGGCAACGCGGCGCTGATGGCGGCGCAGTTCCAGCTGCTCGGCATGGCGGCCAAGAGCCCGGCGCTGGTCGGCGTCTATCCGGAAAACCTGCCGCCCGGCAGCAGCATCAAGCTGGAGATCGACCGGCAGAAGGCGCAGGCGCTCGGCGTGCCCTTCGAATCCATCGCCGCCACGCTCGGCACCGCCATGGGCTCAACCTATGTGAACGACTTCCCCAATCAAGGCCGCATGCAGCAGGTCATCGTGCAGGCGGAAGCCTCCGCGCGCATGCACCTGGAGGACGTGCTCAAGCTCTATGTGCGCAATAGCGCCGGCCAGCCGGTGCCGCTCGCCGAGGTGGTGACGCCCAGATGGGAGCAGAGCCCGCTGCAGCTCGTGCGCTATAACGGCTATCCGGCCATGCGCATCTCCGGCGCGGCGGCGCCCGGCCATTCGAGCGGCGAGGCGATGGCCGAGATGGAGCGGCTCGCGGCACAGCTGCCGCCCGGCTTCGCGGTCGAGTGGAGCGGGCAGTCGCTGCAGGAGATCCTGGCGGGCGACGAGGCGCTGGTGCTGATGGCGCTCTCCATGCTGGTCGTGTTCCTGGTGCTCGCCGCGCTCTACGAGAGCTGGGCGATCCCGCTCTCGGTGATGCTGGTGGTGCCGCTTGGCCTCATCGGCGCGGTGGCGGCGGTGCTGCTGCGCGGCTTCCCCAACGACGTGTTCTTCAAGGTCGGCCTCATCACGCTGATCGGCCTCTCCGCCAAGAACGCGATCCTCATCGTGGAGTTCGCCAAGACGGCGAAGGAACAGGGCATGTCGACGATCGACGCGACGATCCATGCCGCGCGGCTGCGCCTGCGCCCGATCCTGATGACCAGCCTCGCCTTCACGCTCGGCGTGGTGCCGCTGATGATTGCGAGCGGCGCGAGCAAGGAGACGCAGCGGGCGATCGGCACCGGCGTGTTCGGCGGCATGATCAGCGCGACGGCGCTCGCCATTTTCTTCGTGCCGGTGTTCTTCGTGGTGGTGCTGGGGCTCGTCGAGCGCGTGCGGCGTCGGCGCGGCAAGGCCGGCCCGGCGGCCGAGCAGGCGGTGGAGGGATGATCATGCGCAAGCCCCCGATGATAGCGCTGCTGCTGATGACCGGCGCCTGCTCGATGAACCCGAAGCTGGCGGTGCCGCCCGCCCCCGTCGCGCCGACTTATCCCGATGCGGAGGCTGCCGAGGCGGCCAGCGCGGCGACGATCGACTGGCGCGAGATGTTCGACGATCCGCGCCTGCAGCGGATCATCGCACTGGCGCTGGAGAATAACCGCGACCTGCGCATCGCGGCGCTCAACGTCGAGGCGGCGCGGGCCCAGTTCCGCGTCGCGCGCGGCGCGCAATGGCCGCAGGTCGACGCGACCGGAAGCTATACCCGCCAGCGCGTTCCGACCGCGGCGGCGACGGCGGGTATTGGCGGCTTGCCGGGCGGCGGCGGCGGGCCGAGCGGCTACGAGTTCGAGCAATATACCGCGAGCGCCGCGCTCACGAGCTTCGAGATCGACCTGTTCGGCCGGCTGCGCTCGCAGAGCCAGGCGGCGTTCGAGCGCTATCTCGCGTCCGACGAGGGGCGGCGGGCGGCGCGGATCGCGCTGATCGGATCGGTGGTCGACGCCTATCTCGAGGAGCGGCTCGCGCAGGAGCAGCTGGCGCTCACCGAACGGACGCTGGCGGACTGGACCGCCTCGCTCGACATCACGCAGAGACGCCACGCGGCGCGGCAGGCGAGCGGGCTGGATCTGGCGCAGGCCGAGGGGCAGGTGCGCCAGGCGGAGGCCGACCATGCGATGCGGACGCGGGCGCTCGCGCAGGCCCGCAATGCGCTGCAACTGCTCGCCGGCGCGCCGCTGCCGGGCGATCTGCCGGCGCCGATGAGCCTCATGGAACAGCCGATCCGTACGCAGCTGCCCGCCGGGCTGCCGTCCGATCTGCTGCGCAACCGCCCGGACATCCGCCAGGCCGAGCATGCGCTGGTCGCCGCCAATGCCGACGTCGGCGCGGCGCGGGCGGCCTTCTTCCCGCGCCTTTCGCTGACCGCGATGTTCGGCTTCACCAGCCTGGCGCTCGACGGACTGTTCGACGGGGACAACCGCAGCTGGTCCTTCTCGCCGCAGGTGACGCAGCCGATCTTCCGGGGTGGCAGCCTGCGCGGCGAGCTGCGGCTGGCGGAAGTGCGCAAGTCGATCGCGGTCGCCGACTATGAGCGCGCCATCCAGGCCGCCTTCCGCGAGGTCGCCGATGGTCTCGCCGGCCGCGCGACCTTCGTCCGCCAGTCCGACGCGCAGCGCAAGGCGACGCAGGCATCGGCACGGCGGGTCGCGCTCTCGACGCTGCGTTATCGCGCGGGCCTCGACAGCCGCCTGGAGCTGCTCGACGCGCAGCGCAACGACTATGCCGCGCGGCAAGCCCTGCTCGACCTGCGGCGGCAGGAACTCTCCAGCGCTGCGGGTCTGTATCGCGCGCTCGGAGGCGGCGACGGCGCGTAGCGGAGGCGGCCGGCGGCCGCGCTCCTGCCACCGGAACACCCACAAGTGGCAACTCGTTCACATCCGTGGCGGCATCGCGCCTGCCGGGCGCTGCGCCTCACGTCGCCTGCTCGCGACTAGCCGGCGGCTATCCCCTCTCTCAGGATGGAATTGGCCAGCTCCGCGACCTCGTCGACAGATTCGCCCTCGGACCAAATGCTGTACCGCAGGCCCAGGAACACGTTCATGCCCATGATCGCCCACGCATGTTCCTCGCGCAGACCTTCACGGAAGGCGCCCTGTTTCGCGCCCCGGTGGAGACGTTCCAGGATGCGGCGGGCCGTGGATTCATAGTGGCTTCGATAGCTGGCGGGATCAACGAACTCGGATTCGTCGATGATCCGGTAGATTTCCTTATGCTCGCGCGCGAAACTCAAAAACGCCGACAGGGCGCGACGCTCGGTTTCGAGGGGAGACATTTCGCCAACCAGCGCTTGCCCCGCCGTCACCCGAACCCTGTTGCTCAGATCCTGCACGAGCGCCCGGAAGATCTCATCCTTCGAGTCGAAATAGGTATAGAAGGTGCCAAGCGCTGTGCCGGCCCTGCTGGTGATGCCGGTGATCGACGCCTCGTGGAAACCTTTCTCGCCAAATTCGATCGCGGCGGCGTCCAGCAGCCTCCGCAGTGTCCGCCGGCCGCGCTCGGTGCGAGGTTCCTTGCTCGTGGACGAAGGGCTCTGGGCCTCGGCTCTGGTCATTTTGTCACAGCTAACCGCTTAGCGGAGGCATGGCAAACAACAATAGTTGAAAGATGGTTCAACTCTCAATATAACTCGCCCCAGACAAGCATAATCCAGGGAGAGTGATCAGATGGGCCAGGCTCATTTCCTCAAGACCAGCGCGAATTTCGTCCTGACGAGCATGCTCGCCGCCTCGGGCCTGACCCTGAGCGCGCCCCTGCAAGCCCAGGAAGCGCCCCAGACGGCAGACGCGGAGGAGGATGCCGCCGCCATCATCGTGACGGCCCGCCGGCGCGAGGAGCGGCTGGTCGATGTGCCCATCGCGGTTTCGACCTTCAGTGGCGCCGAGCTCGACAAGCGCGGCGCGCTGGACATCACCGACATCGCTTCTTCGACGCCCAATGTCACGATGGAGACATCGCGCGGCACCAACTCGACGCTCTCGGCCTTCATTCGCGGCATCGGCCAGCAGGATCCGGTCTCGGGCTTCGAGCAGGGCGTCGGCATCTATCTCGACGATGTCTATCTCAACCGTCCGCAGGCGGCGGTGCTGGACATTTATGACGTCGAGCGCATCGAGGTTCTGCGCGGCCCGCAAGGCACGCTCTATGGCCGCAATACGATCGGCGGTGCCGTCAAATATGTGACGAAGCAGCTGCCCCAGGAATTCTCGCTGAAGGTCAAGGCGACATACGGCACCGATGACCAGGCTGATGGGATCGTCACCGTCTCCGCGCCGGTCGGCGACATCGTCCGCGTCGGCGGATCGCTCGCGCGCCTCTCGCGCGGCGGCTTCGGGCGAAATCTCACCACCGGGCAAGCCAACTACAACAAGGACATCTGGGCCGCGCGCGGCACGCTGGAGCTGGGCGGCTATGGCGAACCGGTGCTTCTGCGCATCTCGGGCGACTATACCAAGGACAACAGCAATCCCCGCGGCGGTCATCGCCTGATCACCGGTCTCGCCTCCGGCGCGCCGGTGCTCGGCGACGTATTCGACACGCGTGGCGGTCTCAATGATCCCAAGCAATATGTCGAGGCCTACGGGCTTGCCGCCAATGCCACGGCGGACATTGGCGGCGGCTTCACGCTGCGCTCGATCACCGGCTGGCGCAAGGACAGCAGCGCCTCGCCGATCGACTTCGACGCCCTGCCGGCGGTCGATGTCGACGTGCCGGCTTATTATCGAAACGAGCAGTTCAGCCAGGAGGTGCAGCTGCTCTACGACAATGACGGCCCGTTCACCGGCCTTCTGGGCGGCTATTATCTGAGCGCCAAGGCGGACACGCAGTTCGACGTGCGCATCTTCACCACGATCGCGGGCCTCACGGCCTTCACGGAAGCGGACGTCACGACCGACACTTATGCGATCTTCGGCGACTTCACCTACAAGCTCACCGATCAGCTCAGCCTGAACATCGGTGGCCGCTACACCTGGGACAAGCGCGGCGCACGCATCCTGCGCCAGAATTATTCCGGTGGCGGCTCCCCGGTCTTCGGCGGCGCCGGCACGCCATTCGGCGCGGCGAGCACCAATTTCCGCGGCGAGCGCGAGTTCAACAAGTTCACGCCGCGCGTGTCGCTGAGTTTCCAGCCCACCCGGGATCACAATTTCTTCGCCAGCTTTTCGCAGGGCTTCAAGGGTGGCGGGTTCGATCCGCGCGGCGTGGGCGTGAACGCGCCGACGAGCAACGCGAGCAAGATCCCCAGCGATGCCGAGGTCGCGGCCTATCTCTCGTTCCGGCCGGAGTCGGTCGACAATTACGAGATCGGCTACAAGGGCAACCTGCTCGACGGGGCGCTCTACGTCGCGCTCGCCGCTTTCCGCATGGACTATAAGGATGTGCAGATTCCAGGCTCGGCCGGCTGCACCGTGGGCGGCATCCCGACCTTTTGCGGCATCATCACCAACGCCGGCAAGGCGCGCCTCCAGGGCTTCGAGGCGGAGGGCAACATCCGCCTCGCCCGCAATCTGCTGGCGGCCGGTGACCGGCTGACCTACTCGGGTTCGTTCGGCTATATCGATGCCAAATATAAGGAATATATCACGCAGATCGCCGGTACCGGCCCGGTCGATGTGGCCGCGTTCCGCAAGGTGCAGAACACGCCCAAATGGACGGCCAGCGGCACCCTCGCTTATACGACGCCGATCGGTGCCGGCGATCTCGATCTCAGCAGCACCGTCTCCTGGCGCGGCAAGACCTTCCAGTTCGAGGTGCCCAATCCCTATATCGATCAGGGCGATTATGCGCTGTGGGATGCGAGCATCACCTACACCGCTCCCGAAAAGCGCTGGACGCTCGGCGTCTATGGCAAGAATCTGACGAACGAGCGCTACAAAACCTCGGGCTATACGTTCGTCGGCGCCAATGCGATCACCGGCGCGCTGCTGACCAATGCCAGCGGCCAGCTGATCCCGACACTCGGCAAGGAAGGCACGCTGACCGCTTTCTATGGCAATCCCCGCCAGGTCTTCGTGACGGCCACCCTCAGCTTCTGAGCCCGCACGCAGGATCGCCGTGATGAGGCCAGCCCCCGCTTATGAGCCATATCGCTTCGCCAGCGCGAGCGATGGGCTCAGCCTCTTCGCCCGGATCTATCCGGGCGACGGGCATCCCTTGCTGCTGATGCACGGCCTCACGCGCAACAGCGCCGATTTCGAGCCGCTCGCGCGCCACCTGGCGGGGCGTTACCGGCTGATCGTGCCGGACCAAAGGGGACGGGGCCTGTCCGACCCCGATCCGGACCCCAGCCATTATCGGCCCGATATCTACAGCGCGGACATGATCTCTCTGCTCGACGGCCTCGGTATCGATCGCGTGGGCCTGATCGGCACGTCGATGGGCGGCCTCATGGCGATGATCATGGCCAATATGCAGCCTGAGCGCATAGCGGCGATCATCCTCAACGATATCGGCGCGGCACTCGATCCGGCGGGCCTTGCCCGCATCCAGGGCTATGTCGGGCCGAGCGCGGCATTCGGGAGCTGGGAGGCCGCCGCCGCGCGCTGTGCCCGGATCAATGCCGGGGCCTTTCCGGATTTCGGTCTCGAGGATTGGCTCGCCTTCGCGCACCGCACCTGCCGGGAGGATGGCGCCGGTCGCATCCGCTTCGCCTATGATCCCGCTATCGCGCAGAGCATCGGCGGCGAGGAACCGGCCACTGTCCCGCCCGATCTGTGGCCCCTCTGGGATGGCCTCGCTGTCAAACCGGTGCTGGTCTTGCGCGGCGCATTGTCCGATCTGCTTGCCGCGCAGACCGTGATAGGCATGGATGAGCGGCACAGCGGGCCGTTCGCGGCCGTTGAGGTCCCCGGGCGCGGGCATGCGCCCCTGCTCGACGAACCGGAAGCGCGGGAGGCGATCGATGCATTTCTGCAAGCTCATCTGGGCTGAATGACCAGGCACGCATCCGAGCGGCGGGCAGGACCGCACCCCAATGCTGTGCTCGGCATGCTGCTAATCGTCTATATTTTCAATTTCGTCGACCGGCAGATCCTCTCCATCCTCGCCGCGCCGATCCAGGCGGACCTCGGCCTCAGCGACGGCCAGTTGGGGATGCTCGGCGGCCTGGCGTTCGCCTTGCTCTATTCGACTCTCGGCGTGTCCCTCGCCTGGCTGGCGGATCGGACGAGCCGGAGCTGGGTCATCACCATATCGCTCGTCCTGTGGAGCGGCTTCACGGCCTTGTGCGGATCAGCGCAAAGCTTCTGGCATATCTTTCTTGCGCGCCTTGGCGTCGGCATCGGCGAGGCTGGCGGCGTCGCACCGTCCTACGCGCTGATCGGCGACTATTTTCCGAGCCATCGTCGCGCCTTCGCCTTGTCGGTCTATTCGCTGGGAATTCCTCTCGGCTCGGCCGCCGGCGTGCTGGCGGGCGGCTATATCGCCGCACAGGTCAATTGGCGCACGGCCTTCCTCGTCGTCGGCCTTGCCGGCCTTCTGATCGCGCCATTCTTCAAGCTGATCGCAAAAGACAGACGCCCGTCCATGGAGACGACCGATGCAACCGATGCCGTACGCTTCCGGAGCATCGTCGTCACGCTCGCTGCCAAGCCGTCTTTCTGGCTGCTCTCCTTCGGCGCGGCGACCAGCTCCATGCTCGGCTATGGCCTCGCCTTTTGGTTGCCGAGCTTGCTGCGCCGCAGCTTCGGCCTCGGCCTCGTGGAAACATCCCATTTCATCGGAGCGGTGCTGCTGTCGGGCGGTGTTGCAGGCATATCATTGGGCGGCTGGCTCGGCGACCGCTTGGGGTCTCGCGACCGGGCCTGGTTCGCCTATGTGCCGGCCTGCGCTTTCGTCGTCGGCGTGCCTTTTTTCGCAGCGGGCATCTACAGCGGCAGTGCGCGCTGGGCCTTCGTCCTGTTCCTGATTCCGCAGGCCATGGCCTATGTATGGCTGGGGCCGATCCTCTCGGCCGTCCAGCATCTCGTCCAACCGTTCGCGCGCTCGACCGCATCGGCCCTGTTCCTGCTGATCAACAATCTTATCGGCCTGGGTGGCGGCATATACGCGCTGGGGGCACTCTCCGACGCCCTTACGCCTCACTATGGCACGGAGGCGCTGCGTTATTCGATGCTCTATTCTCTGGCGCTATACGCTGTGGCCGCGCTTTTTATGGCCCTGGCAGGCCCGCGGTTGAGACGTGACTGGCACGTTTGACCGCTGCCGCCCCAAGAGCCGCCGTTCCGGTCGCTGAGCCTGCTACATAGAAGCAGTCGTTCGTTCAGCCGCGATGCCGCGAAGGCAATGGGCCCATCCGGAATGACGAGCATGGACTGGAGTGCGCACCGTCCCACGGTCCGACATGTGCGAACAGGCTGACGGGGTCGGATCTTAACAAGCATCAGTATCTCAGCGCCTTATTTCCCGGAACGAAGTCGCCGGCCGGCGGTTGGAAAAGGACCTCAGATACAGGACGGAATGAATGCTGGTTTCGCCAAGTGAAAGCGAGCGCCTCAGGAGCGCGTTTGAAGAGTTTATCCGAGCCAAGGAATTTCCCTGCGTGGGCGCCAAGTCCGCCCTGTCGCGCGGCACCCTCAAGACGCTCGTGGGATGGTCGATCGAAAGCGCCTGGGATGATCTGCGCCTTCACGACGAGTTGATGATCTGGTCAAACGCCTATCGCTCCGAGCCGGGTCTGTTCCGCAGCCTGGCGGTCATCTTCGCGCAGTCCGGTCCGCTCGACGAGGCGGCTTTCGAGCAGGCGCTGTGGGATCGGCTGCAATCGCTCGCCGACAAGGATGCCTGGCTGGGCCTCCCTTATGACGAGCGGGTGAGCGCCGACCCGATCAATCCGCATTTCTCGCTGAGCTTCGGCGGCGAGGCTTTCTTCGCGGTCGGCCTGCATCCCGCCGCAAGCCGCCCCGCGCGCCGGTTCGAGCGGCCCGTGATCGTGTTCAATCTCCACGATCAGTTCGAGTTGCTGCGTCAGGAAGGGCGATACGAGACCATCCGCGAGACCATCCTGGAACGGGACGAGCGCCTCGCAGGGTCCGTCAACCCGATGCTGGCGCGCCACGGCGAAGCGAGCGAGGCCGCGCAATATAGCGGCCGGGAAGTGAGCGCGGATTGGAAATGCCCATTCCATGATCCACGGGCCGCGGCATGACGCCGACGGTCCGGATCGAGCCGCGATCAGGCGTGGCCTTCAGACTGGCCGAAGGGCAACGCCTGACGGTGATCGACCCCCAGGGAAGCCAGGTCGCCGACCTGCTGGCGTTCGCCCAGGGCGACGTCCGCGAGGCGATCAGCAATGGCCGCACGCTCGATTATGAAGAAAGCATCAGGCTGACCACAGGCAACCGGCTCTGGTCGAACCGGTCGCGAGCCATGCTGGAAATCGAGGCGGACACGGTCGGCTGCCATGATTTTCTCCTGACACCCTGCAGCATCGATACCTTCCTCCATTTCTATCCGGACAAGCCTTTGCACCGGGGCTGTTTCGGCAATCTGGCCGAGGCGCTCGCCCCCTATGGCGTTGCGGAGGATGCCATCCCGGTGGCGTTCAATGTGTTCATGAATGTCCCGATCGGCCCGGACGGCAGGATATCCGTGTTGCCGCCGACGAGCCGCCCGGGCGACAGCATCACGTTTCTCGCACTCATGGATCTCGTTATCGGTCTCACCGCCTGCTCCGCTTATGCGAGCAACGGCGGCAGCTTCAAGCCGATCGACTACCGCATCGAATGAGCCGGGCGCAATGGCCGCACCTTTGGCTGGATCAACGGGCCAGCGCGTCGAGCGGAAAGGACATCCTGATCTCCAGACCGTCCGGCCTCCACGATCTCTCCAAACTGGCTTCCAGGCTGCGCAGGGCGGCGCGCTGCAAGGCTGTACCAAATCCCTCGGTGTCATCCCCGGGTTGAACGACGCCATGTTCGAACCAGACCAGATCGATGCCCTGCCCGGATTCAACGGATGTAACGGTCATGCTCGTCTCGCGCGATGACAATGCGCCGTATTTCACGGCATTGGTCGCCAGTTCATGCAGGATGAGCGCGAGGGACATGAGGGCGTGCGGGCCGACAGGGCTCTCACCAACTTCTATACGCAGGCCCGCCGCCGCATAGGGAGCCAGGACGGCCTCGACCACGTGGCGAAGCGTTGTCGAGCGCTTCTGTTCGAACGTGCCAGCATCCTGCAGGATAAGCCCATGCGCGGCATCGAGCGCTAACAGGCGATCTCTGAGATCCGCCGCGAAATCATCCGCATTCCGAGCCGCCCTCCGGCTGACGCCGATCAGCCCTTGCACGATCGAGAAGAGATTCTTGATGCGGTGGTTCATCTCCTGGAGAATGAGCCGCTGCCGCGCAGCCAACTCACGGCGTTCGGTAACGTCACGGGCGATCTTCGACGCGCCGACCACCTTCCCCTCGGGATCGAGCACCGGAGAGATAGCCAGCTCGACGAAGAGCTCCCGTCCATTCCTGCCTCGGCGGATCGTCTCGAAATGGGAAACGCGTTCCCCCGCCCTCAGCTTTGCGAGGATCTCTTCCTCCTCATGCAACCGGTCCTCGGGAATGAGCATGGTGATCGGGCGGCCGATGGCTTCCTCGGCCGTATATCCGAAGAGACGCGTCGCGCCGGCATTCCAGCTCGTGATGATACCGTCCAGCGTCTTGCTCAGAATCGCGTCAAAGGAATTTTCCACGACAGCGGCCAACCATGCCCCGGCATCGGCAGGCCCCGAGCTGACCATGCTCAGGATCGGCGCTGGCGTGGGTGAGCCTTGACTATGACCTCGCTGGTCCATGTTCGATCACTATCCTCCTTCTCTCAACTATGTCTGCGAGCAGCCACAGGGTCTGTTGCCTTGCGCCCATCGACGCCACCACAAATCGGATTGATCCAGATTAGTTTTGCGGTTCCCGATAAACCGATTTGCGGACGACAAGTAGCCGATAGTGGAATGACCGATGCGCCTGCGCGCGGAGGCCGGGTGGGCATCGGCACCGAAACTCATTCTGCCGACCGTGAACGCAGCTTACCCGGATGCGGATCGCCAGGACAGTCCAAACCCCGAGCAATCATCGTAACGAAGATTAATATCGCCGCCGGAACAGGAGCGATGCGCCCGACGTTACGTTTGTCCGAGAGCCTTGGACATTTGGAAGCGATGCCATGACCAGTTCTTCTCCTCCCCCCGCGGACAGCCCGGTGAGCGATCTGTCGGAGGGCGTCAGTCCACTGGTCCTGGCACTCCGGGCCGAGCTGTCGGCCGGGTCTCTGCTCACCGAGGGCACCTTCGCGCTTGGCGACTTCACCGGCGAGGTGAGCAAGGGTCGGGACTCGCTGTGGGCCATTGTCCGCCGGCCGGGGCGCGGCGGGCTCGCCATTCGACTTGTGTTCGCGCCGGGCGGCATCGACAGGGTCAAGCGGCTGCGTCCCAAACCGGGAGAAGCATTGCGCCTGTCGATAAACAGCGCCGTCGGGCGGCATGTCGCAGTCCTCAAGATGGACAGTCTCGATCTGCACCGGTTACGGGTGACGATCACGCTCAGACCGACAGCGCCGCTCCTCGTGCCCTTTCTGCCCCGCGATCTTTATCCCCTCGATGCGGACGATGATCCCACGGGTGCGGTCGGCAGGGTCGAGGCCGGGCAGCGCGGCCTGAACAGTGGTTTGGTTTATTTCCACCTCGATAAGCCGGCTTTTGGCAGCGTACTTTATTTCCAGAATCTGACGGCTCTGAACGATTATTATCGCGCGACGAACACCAAGCCGGATGGCGCGATCGGTGGCGAGTGGCCGGAACTGGGCTACCTTCCTCCGACGCCGCCGCAAAGCGGAACGCCGCCGACCGACCCGCTCCCCCCCGGGAAGCCCGTCACGCTTTCGGATGCGATCCTCATCCTGCGCGACGCTTGCCCCCAGGACGAGCGGGAGTCCGCGCGTCGTTTTGTGCAGATGCTCGGCGCCGCTTATACCGCGCTGGACCTTCCGCCCACTGAATATCGCGACTGGGTCGGCCGCTCCGATCGGACCATTCGCGATCTCAAGTCATCGCCCAAGGCGACGATCAGCCATTATGGCCATCCTTACGCGCATCCCTATACCGATGCCGAATATCCCGACAGCATGGTGCAGATGGCGCTGATCGCCCCCATGCACGATTTCGCGCGCTGGCGCGGCGAACCTATCCCGTTGCAGGCCGAGTTCGAGAAGGGCCTGGAGCGTTTCTACGACGAGAAGCTCGGGACGATACGGCGCTACCTTCCCAATGTCGGCGAAGACAAGGACGCCGATGCGGTGGACAGCTGGTATCTCTATCATCCGCTGATGAATCTGGGCCGGCTGGCGATCGCCGGCAACGCCAGGGCCCGCGACCTCTTCGAGCGGTCGGTCGATTTCGGCATCAAGGCCGCGCGCCATTTCAACTATGAATGGCCCATCCAGTACAAGGTGACCGATTTCTCGGTGATCACCGAGGTCGCGGGCGCGGACCAGCGCGGCCAGACCGATGTCGGCGGCATGTACGCGTGGGTGATGCTGCAGGCGTATGAACTGACCAGCGAGCAGCGGTTCCTCCTCGAGGCCCGGGCAGCGATCGACGCCGCCGAGGGCGTGCGCTTCAATCTCAACTATCAGGCTAACCTGACGGCATGGGGGGCGGCCGCATGCCTGCGCCTGTGGCGGATCACCAATGTCGAGCGCTATCGACTGCAAAGCTATGTCTATCTGGCAAGCTTCTTCCACAACAGCGCGATCTGGGAATCCGAGATCGGGCACGCCGCGCACTACACCAACTTCCTCGGCGTCACCTGCCTGCAGGATGCGCCCTACATGGCGATCTACGAATGCTTCGACAGTTTCGCCGCCTTCGAATGCTATTTGCGCGACAGCGGTCCCGAACTGGAACCGGCCGCACGGATGCTGATCAGCGAATATTGCAAATATGCGCTCGACAGGGCCTGGTTCTATTATCCCGACGCCCTGCCGGCCGAGGCTCTCGCGGAGAAGAATCGCAACGGCCACATCGACCGTGCGCTCTCCTTCCCGCTCGAGGATCTGTACGTGGACGGTCAGCCTGCCGGTCAGGTCGGCCAGGAAATCTACGGTGCCGGGGCGGCGATGATCTACGCGTCCCGCACCTCCCATTTGGTGGAGGACGCTCCTTTTCGATTGTTCTGCGACCACTTCATCATGACGAGCGAGCGGACCACCGACCGCACGATCAGCATCCGCCTTGCAGGCGGCGAAAACTGCTCTGCGAGGTTGTCGGTCATCAGGCTGGGGCGCGCCAAACTGCCGGACGTGACCGTGAAGACGATCGGTGGCGACATCGTGCGAGCGCACAGACACGCCAATGATCGACTGGACTTCTTTGTCCCGGCCAGCGGACGAATAGTCCTGAGCTGGCGGTGACGAAGCGCCGATGAGGCGACGCTCTCAGGCGGGCGCGTCCGCTCCGACATAGCGCTCATATTCCTCGGCGTACCGCTTTGTGAGCACCGCTTGTTCTTCTGCCGACGCGCTGTCCTTGAGGTCCAGGAACCAGTTGCCTTCCTCGGCGTAAACATGGTGCGCCACGGCGCCTTCGATATGCTCCAGCTTGTCGATGAAGTCCTGGCTCATGGGCTCGAGCCGTTCGAGCAAGGCCATCTGCACTTTGACCATCGCCTGCTCGTCATAGCCAAGACCGGCATGAGCCTTTTCGCCGTCCTTCGCCAGGGCCGGATAAATGACCGACTCTTCCGCGATCGCATGCCCGGTGAGAAGGATGCCGAGGGTCTTGAGCGCGCTCGTGCGGGCGGCAGCATTGGACGCGGCTTTGACCTGCGCGAAGGCATCTTCGATGTCCATGTGGTGCTGGAGAATCTGATCGAGCCAGTCTCCCGGCATGGCAGCCTGGGTTGCCTTGGTCCGCGCTTCGAGGCGCGCCTCTTCTGTCTCGGGTGGCGTCACTGCGGCGATGAAGCGATCGAGGATGGACATGGCTGGTCTCCTGAATGGGCACCGGATTTCCGGTCTTTCGGGAAACCGCGCTCCACTGCGGGAGGTTCCTTGCCCCCCGCGGAAATCAACACGGATCAATATGATTTGGCGTCAGGTCCGCTTGCGCTTCCCTCTGAGGCGTCTGGCGTTTGATGTGGCCTTCGTGTGGATAGGCGCGAGGGTGTCAGAGGCGAGCTGAACCGTCGCTTCGACCGCCTCCAGCAGGGCTGTTGTGTTTCGCTCGCCGAGCCGACCCAGGTCTGCCGGAGTCGGCACGCCCCCTCGCAAGGCTGCAGCGTGAAAATGTTGCAAATGGTCCATCCATGCCGACTGCGCCGTCCACCAGGCGGAGACCGCTGCCGATCCTGCCCGCGAGAAGGCCTCGACTTTTTCCGGCACCATACGAGCCAGCTCGCGATGATCGCCGGTCAGTGGGGATCGCATCGCCGTTTCGATAATCGGAGTGCGCGCCGCAATCACTTCGCCGGCGGCCCTCGCCGTCTCGAACGCGCGCAGGCCAGTTTCGGCTATGGACGTCCCTGCCGCCATCAGACGGGTCCAGCTTGTGAAGACATCAAGCATCCTGATCGCCGCGCCTGTCGGCAAGCTGCTTTTCGGCGGACTCGGCAGCGGAAATGAGGCTTTGCCCGGTCCGGGCGGCGGCGCCCGGCGTCATGGTGACCGCGATGCCGGCGGGACCGTCGAGGATGACCACGCCATCCTCGGCGCTGGCGATCCCCGGCTCATTTGCCGGACGCGGTGAATTGGCGGGGTCACTCATGACTACAACCTTCAAACAGAGGGTGGGCGTTCGGCAAGCGCATCATCGATGTAAAGATAAGCCGGGTCGAACTGGCCTCGTGCAGCAAGCTTTTCAGGCGCCAGTATTTCCACGAGCGACGATCGGAAAACACAGAGCCGCTCCTCGCGCAGGGCTCGCATCACCCGGTTCACATGCACATTGGTAAGGCCGCAAATCTCCGCGAGGTCGGTCTGGTTGAGGCCCAACGCAAAGCGTCTGCCATCGCTCAGGCCCGCCAGCACGAGGCGCGCGTTCGTCTCGCACAGAAAATGCGCGACCCGGCCGATCGCATCGAGACGGCCGAGGCGAAACAGCCAGGCGCGATGGATCGCCGCATCGATGAGCGTTGCAAACCAGAGCTTGCGTGTCAGTTCGGGCATTTCATGCATGATCGCGTCGAGTTGCGCATGCGGCACGATCGCGACCGTCGCGGCCGTCATCGTCGCGACATCATGATCGAGCACCTTGAGAGGAAAGGCGTGAAGATCGACGAAGTCTCCCGGCACATGCACCGCGACCAGCTGGCGCAGACCCCGTCGGTCATCGATGAAGCGTGACATGATGCCTTCAATCAGCAGCGTGCTCTGACTGAGGACGTCGCCGGCTTTCACGATGGTCGTTCGCGGCGCCAGCGTGCGCACCTCGCTGATGCCGGCTTCGAGCCGCCGACGCTCCTCCGGTTCAAGTTTGACGCCGCGCCGGAATCTGAGGAATCTGTCAGTGAACATGACGGCATCGCCTCAGGCCGGTTCGGGGATAGTCGCTGCGCACCCGTCTCCAACGAACAATGGGGCCGCCCGTTGCGGGGGCCGCGCGCTCAATCGTGATGACGCAGGTTAATTTCGAGACGGGCGAGGAACTTTCGCTGCGAGGACCGGGTTTCGAAGTTGCGCTGTTCCTCCGCCCGCAGCCTTCCGTCTGACGCGATCCGGACCAGCGCGCGTTCCGACGTCCCACCCCAACCCGCGAGGATCATTTCATGGCCAAGAAGCCTGCATTGCCCAAAGCATCCGCGAAAAACTCCGGCAAAATGACGCCTCCCGACCTTGTCGGCGCCGATGTGGGAGGCGAGTCTCCTCGGAAGGCTTCGCCCGTGCCCGGGGACGCCGCGATCAGCTTTTCCTATGGCGAGAGCCAGGGCGGCGGCGGCGAGACTCACCAGGTCGCGGAGGGGGATGTCGCTGTCCTGACGACGCAGCAGGGCATCCCGGTCTCGGACGACCAGAACAGCCTGAAGCAGGGCGCGCGTGGTCCGACCCTGCTCGAGGACTTTCACTTCCGCGAGAAGATCTTCCACTTCGACCATGAGCGCATTCCCGAGCGGGTCGTTCATGCGCGCGGGTATGGCGCGCATGGTTATTTCGAGCTGACGGACAGTCTGTCCGATGTGACGCGGGCAGACATTTTCCAGCGCGTGGGCGAGCGCACGCCGGCGTTCGTGCGCTTCTCGACAGTCGCCGGCTCCAAGGGCTCGTTCGATCTTGCCCGCGACGTGCGCGGTTTCGCAGTCAAGGTCTACACGCAGGAAGGCAATTGGGATCTGGTCGGCAACAACATCCCGGTCTTCTTCATCCAGGACGCGATCAAATTCCCCGACCTCGTCCATTCGGCCAAGCCCGAGCCGGACCGCAATTTTCCGCAGGCGCAGACGGCGCATGACAATTTCTGGGATTTCATCAGCCTGACCCCCGAAAGCTTCCACATGATCATGTGGACGATGTCCGATCGGGCCATTCCGCGCTCCTATCGGACGATGGAAGGGTTCGGTGTCCACACCTTCCGTCTGCTCGATGCCGACGGCAAATCGACCTTCGTCAAATTCCACTGGAAGCCAAAGCAGGGCCTGCAGTCGGTGGTCTGGAACGAGGCCGTCAAGATCAACGGCGCCGATCCGGACTTCCATCGGCGCGACCTGTGGGACGCGATCAATGGGGGCGACTTCCCCGAGTGGGAGCTGGGCGTGCAGCTCTTCGACGACGCGTTCGCCGACAGCTTCGATTTCGACATTCTCGACGCGACCAAGATCATCCCCGAGGAGCTCGTTCCGATCCGGGTGGTCGGGCGGCTTGTGCTGGACCGGGTGGTCGACAATTTCTTCGCCGAGACCGAGCAGGTCGCCTTCTGCACGCAGAACGTCCCGCCCGGCATCGACTTCTCGAACGATCCGCTGCTGCAGGGCCGGAATTTCTCCTATCTCGACACGCAAATCAAACGCCTGGGCGGCCCCAACTTCACGCACATCCCCATCAATGCGCCCAAATGCCCGATGGCCCATTTTCAGCAGGACGGCCACATGGCGATGCGCAACCCGATCGGGCGCGTGAACTATGAGCCGAACAGCTGGGGCGCCACTCAAGGCGGACCGCGCGAGGATCCGGTGCGCGGAGCGATCGCTTTCGCCGAAACCGCCGAAGGGCCGAAGCAGCGCGTTCGCTCGGATAGTTTCGCCGATCATTACAGCCAGGCGCGCCAGTTCTTCATCAGCCAGACGCCCATCGAGCAGAAGCATATCGGCGACGCGCTGGTGTTCGAGCTGTCGAAGGTCGAAAGGCCCGACATCCGCTCCCGCACCGTCTCGCACTTGCTCAACATCGATGCCAGGCTCGCCGCGACCGTTGCGGATGGCCTTGGTCTCGCCCTCCCCGATCCGGCAGTCGCCGCTCGTCCCACGATCACCGATCTCCCGGCGTCAGACAAGCTGAGCATTGTCAAGAATGGCCCGGCCAGCTTCAGAGGACGCAAGCTCGGCATGCTGTTGAGCGACGGCGCCGACGCCGCGATTTTCGCCGCGCTGATCAAGGCGGTCGATGCCGAGGGCGCGGTCTATGAGGTCATCGCTCCCAAGATCGCCGGGGTGACGCTGTCGGATGGCACGACCGTCGCGGCCAAGCACAAGATCGATGGCGGTCCCTCGGTCCTGTTCGATGCCGTCGCGGTCCTGGTCTCGAGCGAGGGCGCGGCCCTCCTGGCGCTCGACGCTGCCGCAAAGGACTTCGTCACCGATGCCTTCGCCCACTGCAAATATATCGGCGTCGGCGCTGAAGCCGAACCGATCTTCGCCGCAGCCGGGATTGCGGACAAGCTCGATGAAGCCTGTTTGCCCCTCGGCAAAGCCGCCGACGCGAAAAACTTCATCGAGGCTTGCCGTGCCCTGCGCTTCTGGCCGCGCGAACTGACCGTCGACCTCGACGCACAGCCCTCCGCTTGACGGTGAAGCGGCGTCGCCTCGGCCAGATCGTTGCGGATCGTGGTCGCGGCGACGCCCCTTCGCCCACGACGTGGCTGCTCTGATGTCGATCCGAGCTTATGCGGTCCACGCAAATGCGGCCTAGTTTGGTGCAATCCAGGCGTCGGCGCGTTTTTCCGGACGAATATAGATGGACGTCAGTTCGGGAAATGCAGCCTTCAATTCGGCCTCGATCGCTTCGATCAAATTCTCTCCTTCTCCCATGGTGAGCGCATCCTCGAAGTCGGCGCTGATCGCGACGAAGACGGCGTCGGGCGCCGTGTGGATCGTGCGGATGTGGTTGACGGCGGTGATCTGGGGCCGGCCGTCAATCGCTTTCCACAACTGCTCTATAAGCAGCGGGTCGGCGCTCTCCCCGATCAGCAACCCCTTGGCCTCACGCGCAAGCAAGACCGCAACGAGCGCGAGGACGAGTCCGATCACCACGGATGCGATACCGTCGATCCGTGGATCGCCATAATGGTGGCTGGCCCATATGCCGAACCCCGCGACAACGAGGCCGAGGAGAGCCGCGCTATCCTCGAACAGGACGATGAACCCCGCCGGATCCTTCGAGCGGCGCACGGACTGCCACCAGCCAAGACCCCCGCGCCTGGCGCCAAATTCCTTTATCGCGATCGCCCAGGATGTGCCTTCCAGCGCGAACGCGACCCCCAGCACAATATAGTTGATCAGCGGATCGCGCAGCGCCTCCGGCTTTTCGATATGAGCCCAGCCCTCATAGATGGAAGCGCCGGCGCCCACCGCGAAGATCAGGATAGCGACGACGAACGCCCAGAAATAGAGTTCACGGCCATAGCCGAAGGGATGCGACCGATCGGGTGGTCGCTTGGCGCTATGTTGCCCGTAGAGCAGCAGGAGCTGGTTGCCGCTGTCGACGACCGAATGCACACCCTCTGTGAGCATCGAGGACGAGCCCGTGATCGCCGCCGCCGCGAACTTGGCGATCGCGATGCCGAGATTGGCGGCCAGCGCGCCGTACAGCACGACATTCGCCCGGACATGATCCCATCGCGCCATGACCGCGCAACGCTCGATATGGCAAAGGGATGCCTCATGGATCGTTGGCCGGGCCGGTTCGTTGCGTCGAAAGGCGGGAGGCGGGAGGCGCGCATGTCCTGATTCCGCGCGCGAATTGCTGCCCCTCATTCCTGGCCTCATCGACCAGGCTTGCCGCGAGTCATGAGCCGGGACGGTGTGCGGCGGAACATTCCCAGACACGTCTCGTTCCCTCCCCATGGCGAAGCTCAAGGTCTTCCGAACGCCGATCGGCTTTCATGACGCCTATGTCGCCGCGCCGAGCCAGAAGGCGGCTCTGCAAGCCTGGGGGGCCGAGGCCGATCTGTTCGCACGCGGGCTGGCCGAAAAGGTCGATGATGCCGATCTGACGCGCGAGCCGCTCAGCAAGCCTGGTCAGGTCATTCGCGTGAGGCGGGGCACTGATGCCCAGCATTTTAAGGCGCTCCCCGAGCGGCGCGCCAATCCAGCACGTTCCGGCAAGAAAACGGAACAGCCGCAAGCGGGCGCGCCGACCAATCGTCGCCAGAGCGCCAGAGCGGAGAAGGCAAGGCGCTCACGGCCCAGCCGGGCGGCGGTCGATCGCGCCGAAAGGGCGATCGCGAAAATCGAGACCAGCTATCGTCAAGCACTGCAGGCGTTCGCAGAAAAGGAACGTGCGCTGAAAGACGAACGCAAGCGTCTGGCCTCCGACCATGATCGGGCCCTGCAAAAGCTGACGACGGCGCGGGACGCCGCGTTGGCGCATTATCATCGACGCGTCGAAGAATGGGCGGTGGGAGACTAGGAGGCCATTTCGGCCCTCTCAATTTATCACATTGCTCCAGATTAAAACTGCGGAGGCGAGGGGAACGTCTTTGCCACGCTGCCGTTGCATCGATGCGGCCAAATGACTGCGCCGGAGCTTTCGATCAGCGGATGATATGAGCGATCTAGACGCCTTACTCGCCAATATTACGGCCGAAAATCTCGCGCTGCGGTCCCTCCTGACCGGCCTTTTGATCGAGATGATCCGGCGCGGACATGTCGGCGTGGTCAGCAATGCCTTTAGCTATGCCAGCGCGCCTCTCGAAGGACTGACGCACTATGCACGCCCATCCCGAGATGCGCGTGAAAAAGCCAGGCAGGTCATTCAGGAACTGCGGGACGAACTGCTCGGCGTCAGCGGGACCGATCGCCCAACGGCCGCGAACGGTGGGCCGCCAGGCGCGAGTTGACCCTTTGAGCGCCGACCGCTCGCCGCTGAAGATTGGAGAATGACATGCCCCATCACAATCTCCCCGACGCGCATACGCGGCAGCCGAGCCTTGTCGGGCGCAAGGCGATCATCACGGGTGGCACGACCGGCATTGGGCGCGCCATCGCGGTACTGCTGGCCAGCGAGGGCGCCAAGGTCTTCGTCTGCGGCCGCACGCAAGCCCATCTCGAGGATGCATTGGCGCGGATCCGGGAGGTCGGCGCCGGAGACGGCATCAATGTTGATCTGGCCAGGCGCGCCGATGTCGAGCGCTTCTTCACGGCCGCGGACGATTATCTGGGCGGCCTCGACATCGCCGTGATCAACGCAGCGATTCCAGCCGACGCGCTGACCGAGTCCAGCGAGGACGATCTCGACTATCAGATCGAGGTCGACTTCAGCTCCTATCTGCGCACGACCCGCGCTGCGCTGGACCGCATGAGGAGCGGCAGCGACATCGTCCTCATCGGCTCAATGTCGGCCGTCTCGCAATCGGGCGGATCTTCCATCTACGTGGCGGCCAAGGCGGGCATCCAGGGCTTTGCGCATTCGTTGCGCCAGGAGGTCGCGGAGAAGGACATCAAGGTCGGGCTGATCGAGCCCGGCTTCACCGGCGCTGATTTCCAATATCCCGACTATCCGCCAGACAAGCAGCGCGCTGCGATCCACGACGAGACGATGCTGCGCGCCGAGGACATCGCGGTGGCGACTCACTTCATGCTGACTCAGCCTCGACGCACGGCGGTGTCGCTGATGCGTGTCGAAACGCGGCGCGAGCATCCATGACGCGCTACAATGTCGACAGGCTGGTCCTGGTCCCGGACGACATCGATCTGTCGCGCTCGCCGCTGGCCGGTCATTTGGACGCCGAGACCTATGTGCTCGGCGCCTTCAATCCGGGTCTCACGCGTCTGCCGAACGGCAATCTTCTGATCATGGTGCGGGTTGCCGAGGCGTTGCGCCATCCGATCCGCGACGGGCATGTCCACGCCATTCGCTGGGAAGCCGATGAGGGGCCCGGCCGCTACGTGCTCGACGCCTGGCCGCTCGAACATGCCGACACGGCCGACCCGCGCAAGTTCATGCTGCGCGGTGGAGGCTGGAAGATCATGGCCCTGACGTCGCTGTCCTGGCTTCTCCCGGTGGAATTGACGCCGGATGGGTTGGAACGTGTCGCGATCCATTACGAGAAGGCGATCGCGCCGCAAAACAGCCTGCAATGCTACGGCGTCGAGGATGCCCGGATCAGCAAGGTCGCGGAGCGCTGGCTGATGACGACCTGCTCGGTCAGCCCGGAGCGCCACTCGACCACGCTCTACAGCTCGGCCAACGGCTTCGACTGGACGTTCGAGGACATCGTCCTCGATCACCAGAACAAGGACATGCTGATCTTCGAGGGGCTGATCGACGGCCATTACTGGGCGCAGACGCGGCCCTTGGGGGATCTCTACTTCGCTTACCCGCCCGGCAGCGAGTGGCGTGCCGGTCCCTCGATCAACCTTGCCCACTCGCCGGACGCACTGTTCTGGAAACCGTCCGCCAGGCCCGGCATCCGTCCGCATGCCGCGACCGTCTCGACGGCGCGAATGGGCGGCGGGGCGCCGCCGGTCCTGACCGATCACGGCTGGCTGACGCTCTGGCATGGCGTCGAGCCGCACGAGATTGTCGGTATTTATCGCACCTATTGGTCCATCCTGGATCGCGATGACCCCAGCATCGTCCTGCACACCGACCATAGCCCGCTGCTCGAGGCCAACGCGAAACTCACCAAGCCGATCGAGGACCAGATGTATCTGCGCGATGTCGTGTTCACGACCGGCGTCGCCGATGGCGGCGATCATTTCATCGTCGCCTCGGGCGAGGCCGATCTCGCTTGCAGGATCACGCACATTCCCAAGACGATTTTTGCGGTCGATTGAGGCGTCAGCCCACCTCCGCGAGTTGCGAGGGCCGCAATTCATAATCCAGTTGGTCCATCCCGCATTGCGCCGGCGCCTTGTCCGGTCGCCAGCGGATCAGCGCCGTCCCGTGCCGAAATCGGCCCGCCGTCACCTGATCATAGGCGACCTCGACGACCAGCTCGGGCCTCAGCGGATGCCATTCGCTCTCGCGGCCATTGCTCCATCGGCTCGGTCCACCCGGCGCCTTGCCGGTGAAACCCGGCGGGTCGATCAGCGCTTCGAGCGTCGCGGTCAATGCCTTCCTCTCCTGGCTGCCCAAAGCTGAGGTGAACCCGACATGGTTGAGGAGGCCCGCATCGTCATACAGACCGAGAAGGAGCGACGCGACCTGCGGCCCATCCTTCGCGCGCCGGAACCCGCCGACCACGCAGTCGGCTGTGCGGCGCTGCTTCACCTTGCGCATGGCGCGCTCGCCCGACCGATAAGGTTCGTCCAGACGCTTGGCGACCACGCCATCAAGGGCACCTCCGCTGGCGGCGAGCCAGACTGCCGCTCGCGCGAGGTCGTCGGTCGCCGGCGAGAGGAGAAACGTGCGTCTACCGCAGTGGCGCGGGTCAGTGTCGGCATGGAAGTGCTCGATCGCGCGACGGCGCACTGCGAGCGGTTCGTCGATCAGGAGCCGCTCACCCAGCGCCAGGCTGTCGAACAACATGAACTGCGCCGGCGTCTCCACCGAGAGCTTGCGGATACGACTTTCCGCGGGATGAAGCCTTGCCTGCAGGGCATCGAAGGACAGGATATCGCCGACCGGCAGGATCAACTCACCGTCGATGACAAATGACTTTTCCCGCACACCAGCCAGCGCCACAACGATTTCAGGAAAGAACCGCGCCAGGGATTTCCCCGACTTGGACATGAGTTCGATCGTATCGCCGCTGCGCGAGGCGATCGCGCGAAAGCCATCCCATTTCGGCTCGAACTGCCAGCCGCCATCCTCCGGAAGCGCATCGACCAGCTTCGCCTCCATGGGGGCCGTCATGGCCAGCGGATGCGGCGTGCCCATCGCGGTCGGCGTCAGGATATTCCGGGACTGGCGATCATGCTATTCAGGCGCCTCGCCATGATCGGCGGCTTCCTCGATCGCAGCGCAGATCATGCGATGCCAGATATCGGCATCTCCCGCCGCAGCCATTGCCTGATCGGGTTCTCGCAGTGCCTTGAGCACCGCGATGGCGTCGCCTACATCGTCCTGCCATTCGATGTCGACGTCGAGCGCCGCGGACGTCACCGGGCCGTCGGCATTGGCACTCAGGCGCTGGCCAGCGAGGACACGCGCGATGCGTTCGACGAGGGGCGTGGCTGCGACTGGCATGACCTTACCCCTTTGCCCGCTGATCCTCGGGATAATCCTCGGGTGTGACCGTGCCGACATTCGGGCGGTCCTCCACATCTTCGGGCGGCTGGCCCCCCGGCGTCGAAGCGGGATCGTCCGCGCCCGGGCGGACATCGCCCAGGGGACCACGCGGAGCGGCCCGAGAGGGTTCTGCTCGATCATCCTCAGCGGCTTTTGTCATTTCGGTTTCCTGCATGTTCGCACGAAGGGTTCGTATCTGCCCAACGCACGACGCCGGAATTCTCTCCCATCATCGCCGAGGCTGAACGGCAACCTCCGCGGCAGGAGTCAGAACGAAGTCATACTGAACTTCGTGGTGAGCGCCGATCCCGTCCGGCGAGGCCGCGACCGGCTCGAACGGCACAATCAGTTCCTGCCGAACGCCAAAGACAACATCATTGTCGAGATAGTCGGCTCCGGACGGGAAAATATGCGTGACGAGGGGGATATATCCAGGGGCGCTCACGATGAAGTGAAGGTGCGCAGGGCGATAATGGGAAATCGTGGTGCGGCAGATCAGATCGCCGACCGGTCCATCCAAGGGTATTGTGTAACCGCGCGGCATGACCGTCCAGAAGTCGAATCCGCCGCGCTCGTCGGTAGACAGGATCGCCCGCAATCTTGCCTCCTCTGAGCCGAGCTGAGCTTCGTAAAACCCCTCGTGATCGGCCTGCCAGAAATCGAGAAGGGCATTCCCGATCGGAGCGCCGTCAATCCCACGCACCGAACCACGCACATGCAGACGCGCGCCATCGATGCCGTCCGCCAGATCGGATCCGCGCTCCGCCCCTGGGGAGGCATCGATATGGAATGGCCCCAACACGGTGGATGGCGTCGCATCGGCGGTGCGCGGGTCGTTGAGCATCACGGTCAGCATGCTCAGCCCAAGCACATCCGACAGCAGGATCATTTCCTGGCGTTTGTCGTCGCAGATCCGACCCGTTGCGGTGAGGAATTCGATGCCGGCCATCCATTCCGCCATGCTCGGGCGCGCTTCGCGGGCAAACGCATGAAGATGCTTCACGAGCAGTGGCAGAAGACGCGCGAGGCGGGGATCTTGCGCGGTCGACCAGCGCCGCATGGCCTCGGCAGTGATCTCCTGCTCGGTCGTGAGGGACATCCCGATCTCCTTACGAAATTCCGGTCTTGCGGGGGGCGGTTTCCCTGAGGAACAGCGCGATGACGAACCCCAGGACCAGACTGGCGATCGTGAAGCCGAATACGTGCTGGATGCCGCTCGAAGCCGCTATCCGGCCGGCGATGACGGGCGCCACGCCGCCGCCGAATATTTCGCCGGCGCCAATGACCAGACCGGCGGCGGAAGCGACCATGCCAACGGGCGCCGCTTCCGCTGCGACCGGCCCCGCCAGGATGGCCAGCGCGGAGAAATTGAACAGCGCCGCGAAGAACAGCAGCCAGAACAGCGTGGCGAGACTGCCCGCACCGGCCTGCGTAAAGAGATAGGTGAAGATCGCCGCGAGGATATAGGATGCCAGCGTCACCAGCTTGCGGCCGAAGAAGTCGGACAGGGCGGGCATGGCGAACTGCCCGATGCAGCCGCCAAAACCGATGGCGGATGTGACGAACCCCATGTCCTGCAGCGACAGGTGCAGATAGTCCGTCAGATAGTTGGGCATCATGGCGCCCATGACGAAGACCCCGCCCATCGCGCACATCAGGGTGAACATGGCGAGGGGGAGGTTGCGATGCCGGAACAGATCGACGAAGCCGGCGCGCGCGAGGGGCGCGCCGTCCGCCACGTGATGCGCAGGTTCCCGAACCAGGAAGAACATGGCGGCCGCCATGACCAGGCCCGGAATACCAACCAGCATGAAAACCGTGCGCCAGTCGGTGACCAGCAGCAACTGGGTGGCGATGATCGGTCCGATCGCATTGCCGAACAGCGAAATCATGCACTGGAATATGCCGTTGTTCATGCCGCGCCGTTTCGGGTGCGAGGCTTCCACCGCCACTGCGACACCCGTTGAAGCGACCGGCCCTTCGGCAAGTCCCATGACAGCGCGGATCAGCAGCAGGCTCACCAGGCCGCCCGCCATGCCGGAAAAGGCGGACATGAGGGAAAAGATGATCACGGCAGGGATCAGAACCTTGCGGCGGCCGATCCGGTCGGACAGAAGGCCCATCGCAAAAGCGGATATTCCCCAGAAAATGGCCAGAATCCCGACCAGATTGCCAAGATCCTGATAGCTGAGGTCCAGCTCTTTCATGAAGGCCGGGAACAGCACCGGCAGAATGAAGCGATCCAGACCGACCAGACCGAACGTCAGGCTGAGGACCAGGATGATCTTCCACTCATAGCTGGTGTCCCAGCCCTTGCGACCAGTCTCGTGCTGCATGCCCCCTCCCGGCTATTATAGACGCCAGATCGCTGCCTGGCATTTCTCCATTGGCGGGGATTTATCGGTTCTTTGTGTCCGAACCCTCCCCTTGGCTGCCAGTACTACCAGCAGGCCCGGAGGACGTCGATCCCCCGCCGCTCAAGAAGCCGCCAGGCACTGGAGGTGCGCCCGCAATCACGCATGCCTGCCGGAAACGGATTTCGGAGCCAGCCGGCGTGTCAGCAGCGCCGTGCCGCCGCCCCTTTAGATTCCCGCATACCATTCATAACCCGCGACATCCTCCCAGAAGCCGCCCTTGCCGCCACGGATATGCGCGAGATCGGCGACGGCCTCGATACGGGAGAGATATTTGGCGTGCTTGTAGCCCAGATGCCGCTCGACCCGCAGGCGCAACGGCGCGCCGTTGCGCACTTCGAGCGGCTGCTCGTTGAGTGCGAAGGCGAGGATAGTCTGGGGATGGAAGGCGTCGACCAGGTCGATGCTCTCATAATAGCCCTGCCCCGGACCTTGGCCCATCTCGTCCAGACAATGGAAGACGAGATAGCGCGCGTTGGTGTGCAGCCCGGCCGCATCTAGCACAGTCCTGAGCGGCACGCCGCGCCAGGTGCCGATCGCGCTCCAGCCCTCGACGCAATCGTGGCGCGTGGTCTGGACGCGCTGCGGCATCGCGTGAAGTTGGGCGAGGCTCACCGACAAGGGTCGGGCAACGAGGCCATCGACGCGCAGGCGCCAGTCAGCGAACTTGCCACGCCACAGCGCCTTGTAGGCGTCCGTGCCCGGATTGAGCGTGCCATTGCCGCGGAAATGCGGTGAGCGCTGGTCGGCGCGAAACTCGTGGGCCAGCGCCTCGCGGTCCTGCAGCGAGCGCTGCAGCCATTTGTGCATATTCTCCGCTGAGAAAAGCGCCTTGCGGAAGCGCTCGTCATTGCCGAGCTTGTCGCAGGCCGCGAGCAAAGTCGCGGCGCTGGCGGTCAGCCCGGTGAGCAGGGCGCGGCGACTGACGATGGGGCTGTTGGGCGCCTTGTCGCGAGGATCGCTCATGCCTCGCGCTCCGGTTCGCGCCGCTCGGGCGGCAGGCGATACCAGCCGGTAATCATCGAGCGCAGCTCGTTGACCGGCCCGGCCAGAACGACCATCAGGATATGGACAAGGAAGAAGGCGACCAGCGCCCAGGCGGTGATGAAATGGATCGACCGCGCCGACTGCCGCCCGCCGAACAGATCGACCAGCCAGGGCCACGCCGCGTCCATGCCCGGCGACATGGTGAGGCCGGTCAGGATGATCAGCGGCAGCGCGACGAAGATGACGCCGATATAGCTCGCCTTCTGCAGCACATTGTAGCGCAGCGCCGCCTCCCCCGTCGGGAAACGCAGCCGCGCATGCGCCTTGATGTCGTGCCAGACATGCGCGGGCTTGAGCTCGCCCTTGCGAAACGCCAGATCGCGCGCGATGTGGCGGTTGACCAGGCTCCAGAGCATGTAGGCGAGCAGGGCGAAGGCGAAGAGCAAGGCGAAGGCGAGATGCCAGTGGCGCGAGAAAGCCAGGTCATAATGCCCCGGCAAGGTCCAGCGCGCGCCGAAGCGGCTCAGCTCCAGCCAGGGCTTGTCGAAATTAGCGCCATAGTGCCCCCAATAGAGCCGGGGATGCGCATTGAAGATGCCGAGGCCACTGGTGAACAGCACATAGAGGCACAGCGCATTGGTCCAGTGCCACAGCCGCGTCGAGAGCCGGTGGCGCTTGACCAGCGACGTCGGGGCATTCTTATCGCTGGCCATGGCTGTCCTTGTTTTCCATGTCTGCTATGCGCCTGTCCTGAAGCGGTGATTACCCCATAGCTACGCAAGCGGCCAGCCTTTGGATGCAGGGCTGCGCGTGAAGGAGGAACGAGTGAACGAGCGCCTGTTCCACAGTTACCGCCCGGCCGAGGGCCATGGCCTCGCCCACGATCCGCTCAACAGCCTGGTCGCACCGCGTCCGATCGGCTGGATCGGCAGTATCAGCGGCGCGGGCGTGCCGAATCTCGCGCCTTACAGCTTCTTCAACCTGTTCTGCTATCGCCCGCCGATCGTCGGCTTCTCCTCGGGCGGCGAGAAGGACAGTGTGGTGAATGCGCGTGACACCGGCGAATTCACCTGGAACCTCGTCAGCCGCGACCTCGCCGAGGCGATGAACGCCAGCTCGGCCAGCGTCGGGCCGGAGGTCGACGAATTCGATCTTGCCGGACTCGACATGCTGCCCGGCGTCGATGTGCGTGCGCCGCGCGTGGCGGCCGCGCCGGTCCAGTTCGAATGCAAGGTCACCGAGATCCGCTATCTGAAGACGCTGGCGGGGACGGACAGCAGCAACGTCATGGTGTTCGGCGAAGTCGTGCGCATCCATATCGACCCCGCGCATATCGTCGAGGGCACCTATCGGACGATCAGCGCGGCGCCAGTGGCGCGCGGCGGCGGCACGGCGGACTATTTCGAGATCGGCCCGGATACGCTGTTCCACATGACCCGGCCGCGCTGACGCGCCTCAGCCGTAGACGCGCAGGAAGAAGACCAGAGTCGTCGCGCCGGTGACGATCAACGTCCACCAGCGCACCATCGCGCTTTTGAGCCTGCGCCCCACCAGCGCGCCGAGCCAGCCCCCGGCGATAGCGCCGATCAGCATCGGCAGGCAGGCGCTCCAGGCGACCAGGCCGAACATCATGAAGATCAACGCGGCGGCGAGATTGGCGACGGCAAGCATGAGCGTGCGCATCGCGAACACTTCACGCGGGGCGATATTGGCGAGCAGGCCGTAGGTCGCGGTCGCCATCAGGCCGGCGCCGCCACCGAAATAGCCGCCATAAATGCCAAGGATCGCCTGCGCGGTGAACAGTGTGCCTCGCCCGATGGTCACCCGCGCATGCAGCCAGTCCGCCGCGCGCCGCCCGAACGCCATGACCAGGAAGGCGAAGAGCAGCAGCCAGGGGATGATGACGTCGAACGCCTTGCTGGGCGTCAGCACGAGCAGCAGGCTGCCCACCAGCCCCGCGACGAAGGTGATGACCAGCAGCACCCGCCAGTCGATGCCCGCGACCGGGCCGACCTCGTCCCGATAGGCCCAGCTGCTCGCCGCCGCGCCGGGCAGCAGCGCGACGTTGGAGGTCGCGTTGGCGATGTTGGCGGGCAGGCCGAGGGCGATCAGTGCGGGCAGGGTCGCGAAAGTGCCGCCGCCCGCCAGCGCATTCATCGTGCCGCCAAGCAGGCCGGCACCGGCGGCGAGGGCAAGAGTCGAAAAGTCCACCACCTCTCCCCCTTAGCGCGGCACTTGCACTTGTCGAGCAAAGCCGCGACGCGGAAACTGGCGGAAATGTTTCGCGGTATGTCCAGGTCGGCGATGCCATTCGCCTCGAACATGCGCTCACGCCCCAAATCTGCATCTCGGCGGAATATCAGCGCACCAAATATGAGCAGAATGTCGGCGGCCACGATGCGGGTCTGGTCGGCCTGGGCTTCCGTTCCCGAGGAGGAAACGGAAGAGGGGCGGCCACTGCCCCACCAAAGGAGGGCGGTCGGGCACGGCCGTCCTCTACCTTTGTAGAGCCCCTCCCTTTCAAGGGAGGGGAAGGGGGTGGGTGTCGCGCACCGATCTGCAACCCTCCCGCCCCACCCCAACCCCTCCGCTGAAGGGGAGGGGCTAAGAAATTAACCCAGCGCCGCCTGCTTCTCCTCCGCCAGCCGGTCCAGCTCCGCCCGGCTCTTCTTCTCGCTCGCGGATTTAAGCTGGCCGCAGGCCGCCATGATGTCGCGGCCGCGCGGCGTGCGCACCGGCGCGGAGATGCCGGCTTCGAACACGATCTCCGAGAAACGCTTGATCCGCGCCGGATCAGAGCATTCATAGATGGCACCGGGCCAGGGATTGAACGGGATCAGGTTCACTTTGGCAGGCAGCTTGTAGTGCTTGATCAGCCGGACCAGCTCGCGGGCATCCGCGTCGCTGTCATTCTTGTCCTTGAGCATCACATATTCGAAGGTGATGCGCCGGGCATTGTTCGCCTTGGGATAATCGGCGCAGGCCTGGAGCAGCTCCTCGAGCCCATATTTGCGGTTGAGCGGCACGATCTCGTCGCGAATTTCCTTGGTCACCGCGTGCAGCGAGACGGCGAGATTGACGCCGATCTCCTCGGCCGCCCGCGCCATCATCGGCACGACGCCGCTGGTCGAGAGGGTGATGCGGCGCTTGGAGAGGGCGAGGCCGTCGCCATCCATCACGACCTTGAGCGCATCGCGGACATTGTCGAAATTATAGAGCGGCTCGCCCATGCCCATCATGACGATGTTGGTGAGCAGGCGCCCGTCGCTGGTATATTGGGGCGCGTCGTCGTCCTCATCCCCAAATTCGTCGGCATCGGCGGGCGCGCCCGCAATGCCCATATTACCCTTGGGCCACTCGCCCAGGGCGTCGCGCGCGAGCATGACCTGGCCGACAATCTCGCCCGGCGTCAGGTTGCGCACGAGGCGCATCGTGCCGGTGTGGCAGAAGCGGCAATTGAGCGTGCAACCCACCTGCGAGGAGACGCAGAGCGTTCCCCGATCCGCGTCCGGGATGAAGACCATCTCATAGTCCTGCCCGTCGTCCGAACGGAGCAGCCATTTGCGCGTGCCGTCCGAGGAGACCTGCGCCTCCACGACATTGGGCCGGCCGACGATGAAGCGCTCGGCCATCCACGCCCGCATCGGCTTGGCGAGATCGGTCATCACCTCGAAATCGGTGACGCCGCGATGATAGAGCCAATGGAACAGCTGCTTGGAGCGCAGCTTGGCCTGCTTGTCGTCAAGCCCGGCGGCGGAAAGCTCGGCGCGGATCTGCACGCGCGAAAGCCCGAGCAGGTCGACGCGCCCATCTTCGCGCGGCGTGATCGCGCGCGGCACGGGCACGGGGTCGATGTGGCCGGGGATCGGCATCAGATTCGCAGCTTCAGGCATGGCGGCGCATATAGGGGAAGACGGGCCGGTTTGGAAGGTGGCCGCCTCTTTCCTCCCCATCGCAGATGGGGAGGGGGACCGCCGAAGGCGGTGGAGGGGAGTCGCCGACGGGCGATGGCGCTCCATTTCCCCTCCACCAGCTTCGCTGGTCCCCCTCCCCAAGCAAGCTTGGGGAGGAAAGAAACAGCTACTTGGTGAACCGCTTGAAATAACTGCTCTCGTTCCAGCTCGGCCGCACCGGATTGTCGGCGATGTGGCGGACCAGCGCCGTCACATAATCCGCCATCCTGACGCCCTCCGCCTTCAGCACCGGCTGGTCGAGCTGGTCCTGCGGCGAATGATAGATGTTCGCTCGCCACGCTCTCTCGGTGATTTCTTCCGGCGTGCCGCGCGTGAAGCCATATTTGGGAAAGAGCGCCGGGATGCCCTGGCGGATGAAGCTGTACTGGTCCGAGCGCGTGAAGGCGTTGCGGTCGGGCAGCGGATCGGGAAGCACACCGAGACCCATGCTCTCCGCCACAGCCTTCGCGTCCGCGCCGAGCGAGCTTTCCTCGAAACCGAGCGGCGAGACGCTGGTCAGCGCGAAGATCGGCAGCGGCATATCGAGATTGACGTCGGCGACGATCGATCCGGCCGGCACCGTCGGCCGCCGCGCGAAATAGCGCGAGCCCAGAAGGCCCTTCTCTTCCGCCGTCACGATGGCGAGGATGACCGAGCGCCTGGGATGCTTGCCCTTGACCAGCACCTTGGCCGCCTCAAGGACGCTGGCGACGCCGATCGCGTTGTCGAAGGTGCCGTTATAGATGGTGTCGCCCTTGATCGGCTCGCCGACACCGAGCCCGTCGAGATGGGCGGAGAGCACGACATACTCGCCCTTGAGCTTGCGGTCGCTGCCGGGGATCAGCCCGATGACGTTGGCGCCGTGCACCGGCTTGGTCTGCGTCGTGATCCTCGCGGCGAAACGCCCGATGAGCGGAAAGACCGGCACCGGCTGCGAGGCATCGGACAGCGCCGCCACCTCGGCGAATGTATGGCCCGATCCGGCGAACAGCGCCTCGGCTCGTGCGGGCGAGAGCGTCGCCGACAGGAAGGGCGTCGATACCTCGCGCATCGCCGGGTCGGCGAGATACATGGAGGACTGGTAGCTGTTGCTCACCTGCCGCTCCCAGACGATCTCGACCTGCTTGGGCGTCGTCAGCGAGATGATGCCGAGCGCGCCCCGCTCGGCCAGCAGCTTGGCGCGGTCGGCGCGCGCATCCGACTTGAGCGCACCGGAGATGCTGGCCGGGCCGCCCGAGAGGACGACGACGATCTTGCCCTTGACATCCAGCCCCGCGAAATCGTCGTGCCCCGCTTCGGGAATGGAGAGGCCATAGCCGGCGAACACCAACGGCGCCTCGATCGTCGGCGGCATCGCCGTGCTGCCGCGGTAGAAGAGCTCGCTCGGCACGGCGAACGGCACGTCACCGGTCGGCAGCTTGAGCGTCGCGCTGCTCGCTTTCTGGTCGAACCGCTGCTCGACGAAATCCATCGGCTGAAGATAGCCGTCCGTGCCCGCAGGCTTGACGCCGATCTTCCTGAGTTGTGCGATCACGTAGTCGGCGGCGCGGAAATAGCCGGGCGACCCGTTGAGCCGCCCTTCGTTCCCATCGTTGGAGATCGCCTCGACATGCCCCCACCAGGCATCGATCTTCGCCTGGCTCGGCTCGGGCGGACCGGCGAAGGCAGGTTGCGCAAGCGCCAGCGCGGCGAGCGCGCAGCGGCGCAAGGTCGTTCGAGTCATGCGGCACCCCCAGGCTGATTGAGCCGAGATGCTGCGGCCCGGCCGGCGCGGGAGTCAACCGCCGCTACCCATTTGTCGTATAAGGCGATCATCCTGGGCAGGCAGCGAATGTGGCCGCATTTGTCGGGCCATTCGACAGATCGCAGGGTTTCTTAGCCCCTCCCCTTCAGGGGAGGGGTTGGGGTGGGGTTGGAACATCGCGCTGATCGCTGCGCGACACCCACCCCCTTCCCCTCCCTTGAAAGGGAGGGGCTATAGGTAGCACTCATACATTGCCCGTCTCGGCTTCGCCCTGACACGAGCGATGGACACAGCACGCCGAGGCTCAGCCCTCCAGATCTCCCAGCGCCCATTCCACCGCCGCTTTCGCGTGCAGCAGCGTCGTGTCCAGCACAGGCACCAGCGCATCGCCTTCGCCAACCAGCAGACCGATCTCGGTGCAGGCCAGCACGATCGCGTCGGCGCCGTCGCCGGCCAACGTCTCCATGATCTCCTTGTAGCGCTCGCGCGAAGCTTCCTCGACGCGCCCGACGACCAGCTCCTCATAGATGATCCGGTGGACGTCACTGCGGTCCGGCTCCTCCGGCACCAGCACCTCGATGCCAGCCGCTTCCAACCGCTCCCGATAGAAGCCCTGCTCCATCGTGTAGCGCGTGCCGAGCAGGCCGATCGTCTCGATCTCCAGCTCGGCGAGCGCAATCTCCAGCGGATCGGCGATGTGCAGCAGCGGGATGTCGACCGCCGCCTCGATCGCGTCGGCGCAGCGATGCATGGTGTTGGTGCAGAGCAGGATGATCTCCGCGCCCGCCGCTTCGACGTCCTGCGCCGCCTGCGCCATCATCGCATCGAGCCCGATCCAGTCGCCGGCGCGCTGTAGCGCCTCGACCGGCCCGAAATCCACCGAGCGCAGCACCAGATCCGCCGAGGAATGGCCGCCCAGCCGCGCGCGAATGCCGGTATTGATCAGCTGATAATAGAGCGTGGTGCTTTCCCAGCTCATGCCGCCGATGAGGCCGATGCGTTTCATGGGATTGTCCTCATTTGATCCGCGCACAGCCCAGCGCCGCCGCGTCGATGGCCGTGGCTGCGCCGCGCAGGTCGTAGTGGTCGGTGAAGGTGCCGCCGGTCCTGGCCTGACCGGACACGCCCATCAGCCGGCCCGATCGCATCGCGGCGAGGATCGCGGCGTCCGCCCGGCGGTCCGCCGACCAGACGTCGGCGCCGCCGCCACGCAGGGGGAAGCGCTGATCGCCGATCGTCAGGGTCGCACCCTGGCCCGCGGCGAGTTGATGGCTGAGGCGAATATTGACCTGCCCGCGCAGCCCCCCGCGCGGCCAGTAGCCGATTGCGGCGAAGGGCCGCCAGGGCGAGGCCTCCCATCCGCCGGCGAGCGGCTGCGCGATGGCGAAGCAGCGCCCCTGATCCATGTCGCGAAACGCCCCCCAGCGCTGGAAGATGCCAAGCACGTCACGCGCATCGGCCGCCGCCGGCAGGAGCAGGGCGATGCTCGCGAGAAGGATTGTCGGGCCAGACCGGATCATGCGCGCCCGACAAAGCGCAACTCCCCGCGCAACACAAGAGCGGCGCCACGCGGGCCCGCCTTTTTGGCCACAGCACTTGCCCCCTCCGGCAATTTCGATATGGAAAGATGTTCCACGAGCGGATGCCTGATCCGACTCCAACAACCGGGTAGAGAACGGAATCCAGAGGGATGAAGGCCACAATCGAACGTGCGACGCTGCTCAAGAGCCTGGGCCATGTCCAGTCAGTCGTCGAACGGCGCAATACCATCCCGATCCTGTCCAACGTGCTGATCGACGCTTCCGCGGACGGTACGATCCGCCTGATGGCGACCGATCTCGATCTCCAGATCGTCGAGAATGTCCAGGCGCAGGTGGAGGTGGCCGGCGCCACGACCGTCTCGGCCCATACCCTGTTCGACATTGCCCGCAAGCTGCCCGAGGGAAGCCAGGTGCGCATCGAGGCCGCCGACGGCAAGATGCTGGTCCAGGCGGGCCGCGCGCGCTTCAACTTGCAGACACTGCCGCGCGATGACTTCCCGGTGATCGCCGAAGGGCCGCTGCCGACCAGCTTCGAGCTGCCCGCCACGGCGCTCGTCCAGATCATCGACAAGACGCGCTTCGCCATCTCGACCGAAGAGACGCGCTATTATCTGAACGGCATCTTCCTGCACGTTGCCGAGGATCCGGCGCCGGTGCTGAAGGCTGCCGCGACCGACGGCCACCGCCTCGCCCGCGTCACCGTCGCGCGCCCGGATGGCGCCGAGGGCATGCCGGACATCATCATTCCGCGCAAATGCATCGCGGAGTTGCGCAAGCTGCTCGACGAGGTCGACGGCAGCGTGCACATCGACCTCTCGCCGAGCAAGATCCGCTTCGACCTTGGCAATGCCGTGCTGACCAGCAAGCTGATCGACGGCACCTTCCCCGATTACAGCCGCGTCATCCCGACCGGGAACGACAAGCTGCTCAAGATCGATCCGCGCAGCTTCGAGGAAGGCGTGGACCGCGTTGCGACCATCGCGACCGAGAAGACCCGTGCCGTCAAGATGGCGGTCGAGAAGGACAAGATCACGCTCTCCGTGACCAGCCCCGAGAATGGCACGGCAGCCGAGGAAGTGCCGGGCGACTATAGCTCGGCGCCGATCGAGATCGGCTTCAACGCGCGCTATCTGCTCGACATTCTCGGCCAGATCGAGGGGGATTCGGTCGAGGTGCATCTCGCCGATGCCGCCGCGCCGACCCTGATCCGCGAGGGTGAGAAGGCGACGGCGCTCTACGTGCTGATGCCGATGCGGGTCTGAGAGGCTGGACGGATTCGAACGGTCGATCCTGGCAAGCCATCTTGCCAAACCGGCAGTCCGGATCGCCCAAAGGTCACGACAGGGTCACACGATGAGCGACGGCACATGCCGTGCGCCCGCCCGCATGCCGCTATAGGCAAGATGAGAAAGAGCCGGGGGATCGCATGCCCTCGACTCGTCATGCTTCAACGGCCTTTTCCCGCCCAATCCGGCGTTCCAACGGCCAGATCCGCCTTCATCGAAGCGGACATGGTGCGGTCTGCGAGCTCGCCCGGATCGTCAAACCGTTTGCGGGCGTGCATCGCTTAACTGACGCAATTCAGAAACAGCGATCGGACGAAAGAATCCGCATGCATGATGGGTCGCCTCTTGCCCAGTCGGGAATTTCATAAAACTCTATGTACTGCTGTGATATTCTAAATATCTCAAATATAGTTAATAGTTTTTATACCATAAATTCTAACGAATTCTTTTCTGCAAATCTAAAAACAAGATCAATTGATGGAACATATCCGATATTGGATTGTTACAATAAAAATACTTGCGGGAAGTGTCTTTAAACAGGGGAGAGATCATGGGTTATTCAAGCCCAAAATCCTTTCACGACATTCGCCGCTATATCCGCTTCCCTACCGATTTCAGGGCAGTGCTTCATTGGGACGACGAGTTCGCTGCTGTCGAGATCGCGGATATCTCGGACGGCGGTATACGGTTCATCGGCAACGAACTGCCAGCTGTCGGCAGCATTGTCCGGATCGGCGCAAGGAACCTCGACGAGCGCGGTCGGGTGATGTGGCGGACACGCCATGGCTGCGGCGTCCTGCTGACGCGTCGGATCAATGCATTGTCAGTCGTCCGCGCCAACTGCTTCCCCACCCCGCGCCGCGAAGGGCGCGAGCGGCCTGCATGGTCCGATCCGCACACGCCACTGCCTGAAATTCTCTCGGACATCTTCCTGGACGAAGAGGGTATTCGCGATTTCATCAACCGCCCGGTCTCGGCGCCCGCTTTCGCCTCCCTTCCCGATCGCGGCCGCAGCCCGTAGGTTGCGGCCGCCGGCCACGGAGAGCGGCGAGCGGACGGCAGCAAATTCCGGAAGTTCATCGACTGGCTCTTCGCCGAGCCTAACCCCTGCTCGCCGTCACCATATCCTCGACCCGCACGAATTTCTCGCGCGGCGAGCCGGCCCGTGCGCGCTCAATCTCGGCGAGGTCGATCTTCTGCCACTCGCGGAACGTGACGATGGCGAGCCCGCGCGCGGCGATCAGCGCGTCGAGTCCCGCGCGGCCCTGCTTGCCGGCCGCTTGCGGCTGGTCCCTGGCGATTTCCTCCGCGATCAGGAAGCCATCGGGCTTGTTGGTGCCGATCGTGCCGGTCGGCCCGCGTCGCGCCCAGCCGACGCAATAGAGGCCGGGCTGGATGCGGCCGTCGACATTGGCGAAGCGGCCACGCTGCTCGTCATAGGGCACGTCCGGGATCGGCGAGGTGCGATAGCCGATGCAACTGATGATCATGTCCGCCGGGATCGCCCGAATCTCGCCAGTACCGACCGCCTCGCCATTGGCACCCAGTTGCGTCCGCTCGACGATAAGTCGCTCGGCATGGCCGTTCCCCTCCACCCGCACCGACTGGACGAAGAAGGTGAAGCGGACCGGCAATGCCTTGGCCTCCTCCGTCCGCGCGAACTCGCGCAGCAGCGCGACCGACTTGCGCTGCCCCGGCTCCAGCACGGCGTCGCTTTCGGGCGGCGGTAGGTCGGCCGGATCGACATGGACCGAGGCGCGCTCGAGATGCCCGAGCTCGCCCAGCTCCTTGGGCGTCATCGCGATCTGCTGCGGCCCGCGCCGGCCAAGGATGCTGATGGAGCGCGGCTGCGCGCCGGTCAGCGCCGCATGGGCATGGCCGACAATGTCGCTGCCCTCGAACTCGGCCGCGCTCTTGGCGAGGATGCGCGCGCAATCCAGCGCGACATTGCCGTTGCCGATGATGACGACATCCGCGCCATCGATCGCCGGCGCGAGCTCCGCGAAATCGGGATGGCCATTGTACCAGCCGACGAAGGCAGCGCTGCCGATCACGCCCGGCAGGTCATCGCCGGGAACGCCGAGCGGCTTGTCCGACGGCGCGCCGGTCGCCAGCACGACCGCGTCATACAGCGCAAGCAGCTCCGGAATGCTGACATCCTGGCCGATGCCGAGCTTGCCGACGAAGCGGACATTGTCGGTCAGCGCCACGGCTTCATAACGCCGCGAGACCGCCTTGATCGACTGATGGTCCGGCGCGACGCCCGAACGGATGAGGCCGAAGGGCACCGGCAGCCGGTCGATGATGTCGATCTGGACCGCCTCGCCAAATTCCTTCTGGCAGGCTTCGGCCGTGTAGTAGCCGGCCGGTCCGGACCCGATGATGGCGATATGGCGCATGGCGGGCTCTCCTGCGGACTCGGGCGCTGTGCCATCGTTCCGGCACCGCCAGCCTAGTCCGGCATGCGCCCCGCGCAAGAGCGGAATTGGCGCACGGGCGTCGGCCGGATCTCGTCGCGCGCATGTAAAATCATCCGCTCGCGGGCGACCGGTAACGCTTCTGCAAGGGGTGCCGTGGCATCGGCGCGGCATGAGCATCGTCCGTCCCAAGACGCCATCGAAACCGGACAATCGACCGGATTGGTATGCCATGATCGGTGCCGCCGACGAGCGGGACGGCGACGCGCTCGAGGCCCTGGCACGCGCCATCCGCCTCATCTCGACGAGCTGGCCGCTGCTCATGGTCGCCCGCGCCGTTCTGCTCTGTCAGGCGATCGGCTGGTCCCAGATCAGCTCCATGATACCGGAGCGGGATTTCCTCGTCTTTCTGGGCGCCTTGACGTTCATCGACGCGGCGATCCTGACGGTACCGCGCCTGCCCGCCTTCGCACGATTGTCGCCCAATCAGCAGCTCATCATCGCCGCGCCGTTCATCGGCTTGTCGAGCGCCCTGTTCACAACCTCCGCCGCTGCCATATTGGGCAGCATCGCGTTCAAGCTCATGGTCGTGACCCTGACGCCCGCCTTGCTCGCCGTCGCCATCTTCGGGCGCCAGCGCATCCTCAGCATGGCGTACGGGCTGGGCGGCATCATCGCCTTCATCGGCAATATCCCCGTCATCGCGCTGGTCACCCCGCTCCTCATCTTCGCGGCGGGCGTCCTGATCATCATGGCGGTGGAATATCGGATCAGCCGCCGCGCGACGGCCCATGTCCGCCAGAGCGGCCTGACCGGAGATCAGGCCAAGGCGTTCCTCGTCGATCTCGAGCAATCGGGGCGCAGCTGGTTCTGGGAGACCGACCGCATGGGCCATGTGAGCTATGTGTCGGACACGCTCGCGGCGCAGATCGGCCGCAAGGCGCAGGACGTGATCGGCTTGCCCTTCTCCAGCCTCATCGCGCAGCCCAAGCCCGACGCGCCCAGCGAGGGGCAGCGCACGCTCGGCTTCCATTTCTCCGCACGCACCAGCTTCACCGAACTGCAGGTCGAGGCGGCGGACAGCCGCGAGGAGCTCTGGTGGTCGATCTCCGGCCAGCCGGTGGTGACCCCGTTTGGCCAGTTCCTCGGCTTCCGCGGCAGCGGCGCGGACCTCACGGAGATGCGCCGCTCGCAGGCCGAAATCGCGCGGCTTGCCAGCTTCGATTCCCTCACCGGCCTCGCCAATCGCGTCCAGATGCTCAACACGCTGGAGCAGGCGGTCAATGGCAAGCGCGGCATGTACAATGAGTGTGCGCTGCTCCTGCTCGATCTCGATCGCTTCAAGGAAGTGAATGACACGATGGGCCACCCGGCCGGCGACGCGCTGCTGCGCCAGGTCGCGCAACGGCTGCTGCGCCTGATCGGCACCAGCGGCAAGGTCGGCCGCCTGGGCGGCGACGAGTTCAAGATCGTGCTGCCGAGCATGTCCGACCAGATGGAGCTCACCAAGCTCGCCCAGTCGATCATCCACACCGTCTCGCAGCCTTATTCGATCGACGGCAGCCAGGTCATCATCGGCGTCTCGATCGGCATCGCCATCGCGCCGACCGACGGCACCAACACCGAGACGCTGACCCGCAACGCCGATCTCGCCCTCTATGCCGCCAAGGCGGACGGTCGCGGCGCCTTCCGCTTCTACGCATCGGCCATGCATGCCGACGCCGAGGATCGCCGCCAGCTGGAGCAGGATCTGCGCCATGCCCTGGTCGTCGGCGGACTGTATCTGGAATATCAACCGGTCGTCTGCGCGAGCACGGAGCGCATCACCGGCTTCGAGGCGCTGGTCCGCTGGCACCACCCGTCGAGGGGGCCGATCTCGCCCTCGATCTTCATCCCGATCGCCGAAGAGGCGGGTCTCATCGGCGCGCTGGGCGAGTGGGTGCTGCGCACCGCCTGCAGCGAGGCCACGCGTTGGCCGGACGGTACGCGCGTCGCGGTGAATGTCTCGCCGATCCAGTTCGCCAACCCGGCGCTGCCCTCGCTGGTCATGAGCGCACTCGCCAATGCCGGCCTGTCGGCGAGCCGGCTCGAGCTGGAGATCACCGAAGGCGTGTTCCTGGCCGACGGCTCGAACACCGATGGCATGTTCGCGGCGCTCAAGAGCATCGGCGTGCGCCTTGCGCTCGACGATTTTGGCACCGGCTATTCCGCGCTGGGCTATCTCAAGACCGCGCCGTTCGACAAGATCAAGATCGACCAGAGCTTCGTGCGCGGCGCCGCGATCAAGGGCAGCCGCAATGCCGCGATCGTGAAGTCGATCGTCAGCCTGGCCGAGGCGCTCGGCATGGAGACGACGGCCGAGGGGGCCGAGACCCTCGACGAGCTGGCGCTGATCCGCTCGCTCGGCTGCAGCCACGTCCAGGGCTATGTCTATGGCCGTCCGGCCAGCGTGGAAGAGACGATGGCCCTGCTCGACAACGGCACGGGCCGTGCCCAGGCCGCCGGCCACAAGGCGAGCCGCAAGCCGCGCATGACCATGTTGCGCTCGGTCATGCTCGGGCATGACGGCCATGCCTATCCCGGACGCATCCGCAACGTCTCGCCGAACGGCGCGATGATCGAGGGCCTGCTGGACGTTCCACCGGGGACGGTCTTCCTGATCGAACTGGGCAAGGACTATGTCGTGAGCGGCACGTGCCGCTGGTCGCAGGGCGACCGGATGGGCATCGAGTTCGAGATGGCGATCGACATCGAGCGCGTCCGTGCGCCCGTCGAGCGCGACAAGGATGTCGAGCAGAAGCGCGCCGCCGCGGTCGATGCGGTCGATTTCTACCGCGACAAATGGAAAGAAGCGAGCTGACGTCGCTGCCTGACCTGCCCATATCGACAGAGTGACGCGCGCCCGATATGGCTCGTCGGTGTGAGCAATCTGGAGATCATCGCCGTCATCCTGGGATTGGCGAACATCCTCCTGATCGTCCGGCGAAGCCTCTGGAACTATCCGCTCGGCATCGCGATGGTGTCGCTCTATTTTCTCATCTTCCTCGAGGCCAAGCTCTACAGCGACATGCTGCTGCAGCTCTTCTTCCTCGCGCTCAACGTCTATGGCTGGCTCAACTGGAACAATGCGCGCACGCAGGATGCGGGCGTACCGGTGCGCTGGCTCGGGCGGCGCGGATTTCTGATCTGGGCGAGCGGGGCCATCGCGGCGAGCCTCGGCTGGGGCCTGCTCATGCACAAGCAGACCGATGCGGCCTTCCCCTATTGGGATGCCAGTGTCGCGATGTGCAGCGTCCTTGCGCAGCTCCTGCTGGCGCGGCGTTACATCGACAACTGGATCTGGTGGATCATCGTGGATGCGCTCGCCATTCCGCTTTACTGGCAGAAGGGACTGCAGCTGACCTCTGGCCTCTACGGCGTCTTCCTGCTGATCTCGGTCGCGGGCCTCATCGAATGGATCCGCACCCGGCGCCGGATCGCGGCGGCATGAGCCTGCCCAGCGTCGTTCTCCACGGCCCGGAAAGCACGGGCAAGTCCACGCTCTGCGCGCGCCTCGCGGCGCATTATGGCACCGTCTGGCTGCCCGAATATGGCCGCACCTATTGCGAGGAGCATGGCACGGACCTCGGCCCCGCCGATCTGATCGCGATCATGGACGGCCATGTCGCAGCTCGGCGTGCGCTGGAGCCGCAGGCGCATGGCCTGCTCATCCAGGATACCGACCCGGTGATGACCGCAGCCTGGAGCATGATGCTGTTCGGCCATCGCATCGCGGCGCTGGACGCCTTTGCCGAGGTCGGCCAGCTCTACCTGCTGATGGACATCGACCTGCCCTGGATCGGCGATGACGTCCGCATGTTCCCGGACCGCGGCGATCAGGAACGCTTCTTCGCGCTATGTCGGGCCGAGCTCGACCGGCGGCATCTTCCTTACGTCCTGATCTCCGGCGGCGAGGCGGAGCGGTTCGCCGGCGCGTGCGATACGATCAAGCGCGCCGGCCTCGCGCCGAACCCCGGGATTTCCTGAGACGGCCTGCGCGAGACATGGCAAAATGGCGCCATGCCGAGTCCCCACGACGACGACGAGCTCTATCGGCGCGCCTGCGCTCTGGTTCGCGCCAGCCAGAGCGCGTCGGTCAGCCGACTGCAGCGGGAACTGCGCCTCGGTTATAACAGCGCGGCCCGGCTGGTCGCACGGATGGCGCGGGAAGGCGTGATCGGCTCCCGTTCGATCATGCCCTGGGGCCGCCACGATCTGCCGCCCGAACCGCCTGGCCTGATCATCAATCCCTGAGCGTTTCACGCGCCCCAACGAAAAAGGGCGGACCCGCAGCCCGCCCCTTTCATACCGCAATGCCTCGGCTCAGCGCGCCGGCGCGAGATTGGTGTTCAGCACCCAGCCGACATTGTCGTTCTCGTCGGCGACTTCCCACCACAGGCCGTTCTTGCTGCCGGTCGGGAAGACGATCGAGCCCGGCGGCAGCGCCCGGATGACGGCGCCTTGCGCCGACGGGGTCTTGCGCATGTTCGCTTTCACCTGCGCCTGGAAGCTCTGGCGCGGGCTTGCCTCGGCCGCGCCGAATGAGCTGGAGCTGACCCCGCCCAGCTCGGTCACCAGCTTGGAATAGGCATCGATGAACGCCAGCGTCACGACGCGGCCGATATCGGTATTGTCATAGCCGCCGCCGACCGCCCCCGCCGCGACACCGCCGAAGAAGCCGCCGCCCGCCCCGAAGCTGATGTCGTTCTTGGCCGCATAGCCCTCGGTCACCGCGACCGTCTCGGTGGTGCGGACATTGGTGACGCTCAGCACCGTATTGGCTTCCAGCTTCTTGCTGCGGATGCCGCCGAGGATGCCGCCGGCGACGCCGCCGAGCATGCCGCCGACGGCACCGGCCGCGCCGCTGCCCTGCGCATTGCTGTTGGCCGCCTGCACTTCGGCGACCAGCACATAGTCGGCCGCCTTGATCTGGTTCTGGCCGACATTCGAGCCGCGCTGCAGGCCGAGATTGCTGCCGATGCCACGCTCGGTCTGCGCTGCGTTGAGGCCGGCACCACGATCGACCAGATTGAAGCAGCCGGAGCGCTGCACGAGCACGCGCAGCAGCTTCTGCGGCGAGGCCAGATTATACTGGCGCCAGCCATAGGGATCGTCGCCATCGGTGATCGAGATGGTGCCGAGCTTGCGATCGCAATGGGGCACGTCCTGCGCCGCTTTGGTCTGCAGCTTCTGCGCATTGGACGGCTTGGCCTGCTTCGGTTCCGCAAGGACCGGCTGGCCGGCGACCGCGAATGCCGCGACGCCGAGAACGACTCTGCCAAAACCCCTCATTTTTCCACCTCACCCACAAAGACGTTGAGCCGGTCTCGGCTCACCCCAGAAACCCAAGAATCATGTTTATCACAGCGGTCTTCGCACACAAGCTCAACACTATGTGACGACGCGCCATTGTCATGCCCGTCGCGGCGCGTCTTGGATGAAATGGACGTCCCGCAAAAGGCTTACCTATGCCTGCGGCGCGGCGGGGTAACGGGCCAGCACATCGCCCAGAGCCGCCTCGAGCGGCCCCAGCCATGGCGCGAACGCGCGCCAGCTCTCCAAACCTTCGCGATACAGCGGCTGGCGCACCTGGCTCGCGCTCGGCGTGCGGACGGCGCGGGCCGTCTCGTGCGGGCGCAGACAGGCTGCGTCGAACGGCAGGCCGACATAAGCGAGCAGGCGCTCGACCTCGCCCGGCATGTCGGCGACCAGCTCCTCATAGAAGATGCGGTGGACATGGCCCGGCAGCACCGCGTCCCAATGCACCATCAGCGCGACATAGGCGCGATAATATTCGCCAAGGTCGGTGAGGTCGTTGGCGAAGTCGAAGCCGCTGGCGAAATATTGCCGGAAGCAGGAGAAGCCGCAGGCCAGCGGATGGCGGCGCACGTCGATGATCTTCGCGTGGGGCAGCGCCGCACGGATCAAGCCGACATGGCGGAAATTGGCCGGAAGTTTGTCGATGAAATGCGGCTTGCCGTCATGGCGATGGGCCGCGCTCTGCGCCAGATAATCCCGGCCGATCCCGCTGAGCGCCTCCCCGTCCAGATCGGCCAGCCCCTCGGGATAGCGCCCGATCCGCCCGGCGATGCGCGGCAGATGCGGCAGTTCCATCGTCCCCTCCACTGCCGGATGGGACGCGAGGATCTGCTCCACCAGGGTCGAGCCCGAGCGCGGCAGGCCGACGATGAAGATCGGATCGGGCGCGCGATCGCCCTGCCCCTCCCGCGCCGCGAAAAAATCCGCCCTGAACAGACGCCGCGCGCGGTCCAGCTGATCGAGCGTCACCGCATGATCATAGGGCCGCTGCTGGCGTCGCAGCGCATTGCCCTGCGCATAGTGCACGAAGGCAGCGTCCGGCTCGCCCGCATCCTCCAGCGCCTTGCCGAGCGCGAAGTCGGTCAGCATCCGCGCCTGCGGCGGCAGGTCCGGCCGGGCAAGCAGCGCGCGCATCGCCGCCACATCATCCGGGGCGAAGCGATTGGCCTTGATGTTGGCCAGCGACCACCAGGCCTCGCCATGGGCCGGCGCGATCGCCAGCGCGCGGCGATAGGCGGCGATCGCCTCCTGCGTGCGCCCGGTCATCTCCAGCACATGGCCGAGCGCCGTCCATCCGCCCGGGCTCTGCGGCGCGTCGGCGAGCAATGCCCGGTGCAGCGCGATCGCCCCGTCATAATCGCCCGCCCGCTCCAGCAGCCCGGCCTTGAAGCTGCGATAGCCCGGATGCCCGGGCTGGCGCGCCAGCTGCGCCTCGACCACGGCGAGAGCCTCGGCCGGGGCCATCGCATCCAGGAAGCGCCGCGCCAGCGCCAGCGCCGGCTCGAACGGCGGCGCCAGCTCGATGGCGCGCGCCAGCAGCGCGAAGCCCTGATCCTGCTTGCCGATCCGCCCGGCGACCTGCGCGAAGAGATGCAATGTCGGCACGTCGTCCGGCTCGGCGGTGAGGCGCGCGGCGAGGATGCGGTGCGCCGCTGCAAGGTCGCCCGCCGCCATCGCCTGTGCGGCAGGCGCCAGCGCCGGATCGCTCGCCGAGGCCTGCAGCGCCCGCATATGCGCAGCGATGCTCTCCGCACCCTTGCCGCCCCGGCGCAGCGCATGGGCGAGGCTGCTCCACGCGGCGACCGACTGCGGCGCCTGCCGCGTCGCCTCGAACAATGCCTGCACCGCCTCGCTCAGCCGCCCGGCGCGCAGATGGGCGCGGCCGGTGGCGATGAGCCGGTCGGTCTGGGCGGGGATCGACATGATTGCCGGGTCTGCGCGCCTCGCCAGCCTTGTCAAGCGGCGCGTCCAGTCGCGCTCCACTTTGCTTTGTCGCGGCCCGCTGCTATCGGGCGCGGATGACCGACCTGGCCCTCATCCGCAACTTCAGCATCATCGCGCACATCGACCATGGCAAGTCGACGCTCGCCGACCGCCTCATCCAGCGCACCGGCGGCCTCACCGACCGCGAGATGACGGCGCAAGTCCTTGATAACATGGATATCGAGAAGGAGCGCGGGATCACCATCAAGGCGCAGACCGTGCGCCTCGACTACAAGGCGAGCGACGGCCAGACCTATGAGCTCAACCTCATGGACACGCCGGGCCATGTCGACTTCGCCTATGAGGTCTCCCGCAGCCTCGCCGCCTGCGAGGGCGCGCTGCTGGTGGTGGACGCCGCGCAGGGCGTGGAAGCGCAGACGCTCGCCAACGTCTATCAGTCGATCGAGCATGATCATGAGATCGTGCCCGTCATCAACAAGATCGACCTGCCCGCCGCCGAGCCGGAGAAGGTCCGCGCCGAAATCGAGGACGTGATCGGCCTCGACGCCAGCGACGCGGTGATGACCAGCGCCAAGTCCGGCATCGGCATCGACGAAGTGCTGGAAGCCATCGTCAGGCGCATCCCGCCGCCCAAGGGCGACCGCGCCGCGCCGCTGGAGGCGATGCTGGTCGACAGCTGGTACGACCCCTATCTGGGCGTCGTCATCCTCGTGCGCGTCGTCAACGGCGTCCTGCGGAAAGGCGCGCAGATCAAGTTCATGATCGGCGGCACCGAGCATCTGGTCGACCGCGTCGGCTGCATGCGCCCCAAGATCGAACAGCTCGACGAGCTGGCCGCCGGCGAGATCGGCTTCATCACCGCGCAGATCAAGGACATCACCGAGACGCGCGTGGGCGACACGATCACCACCGTCAAGAACGGCGCCGCCCAGCCCCTCCCCGGCTTCAAGGAAGTGCAGCCGGTGGTGTTCTGCGGCCTCTTCCCGGTCGACGCGGCGGATTTCGAGAAGCTGCGCGAGAGCATCAGCAAGCTGCGCCTCAACGACGCCAGCTTCTCCTTCGAGATGGAGACCAGCGCGGCGCTCGGCTTCGGCTTCCGCTGCGGCTTCCTCGGCCTGCTCCACCTGGAGATCATCCAGGAGCGGCTGACGCGCGAATATGACCTCGACCTGATCACGACGGCGCCGAGCGTGGTCTATGAGATGCACATGCGCGACGGGACGGTGCGCCACCTGCACAACCCCGCCGACATGCCCGACCCCAACCATATCGAGACGATCGAGGAGCCGTGGATCGAGGCGGTCATCTATGTGCCCGACGAATATCTCGGCTCCATCCTCAAGCTCTGCCAGGACCGGCGCGGCATCCAGAAGAACCTCACCTATGTCGGCGGCCGCGCGCAGGCGACCTACGAGCTGCCGCTCAACGAGGTGGTGTTCGACTTCTACGATCGCCTCAAGTCCATCTCCCGCGGCTATGCCAGCTTCGACTATCACCAGATCGGCACGCGCGAGGGCGACCTCGTCAAGATGAGCATCCTCGTCAACAACGAGCCGGTCGACGCGCTCAGCATGATCGTCCACCGCAGCGCCGCCGAGGCGCGCGGCCGCCACATGTGCGAGCGCCTGAAGGACCTGATCCCCCGCCACCTGTTCAAGATCCCGATCCAGGCCGCGATCGGCGGTAAGGTGATCGCCCGCGAGACCATCGCCGCGATGCGCAAGGACGTCACCGCCAAATGCTATGGCGGCGACATCACCCGCAAGAAGAAGCTGCTGGAGAAGCAGAAAGAGGGCAAGAAGCGCATGCGCGAATATGGCAGCGTGCAGATCCCGCAGGAGGCCTTCATCGCCGCGTTGCGGATGGGGGATGAGGGGTAGGGTCGGAGCGGCGGCTGCTGGTTCGGACACGGCCCGTCATGGAAAACGATCCATAACGGTCGGTGTTATCTTCCTGGTGGACTAAGACATCTTGCGGCCAGCTCGCCTCTATAGCTAAGCTGCTATATCTCTCATGGTCCCATGAGAGATGATGGAGGGAGGGGGCTCCTTTGAGATATTCTGCGTTCTGGCTCGCCTGCGCGGCCGGCCTGGCTTTGCTCGTGACTGCTCCGGTCAGTGCGCAGGAGCGGTCGGCCGTCAAACAGGGCTTCAAGCTCGCTGCGAAGACCAACAAGACGATCCTGCTCTTCCGCCCGTCGGTGAGCGTCGGTGAGCAGTCGATGGGAGGACTGTTCGAGCCCAATGCGGCATGGACCGAGCAGGCGAAGGCGAACATTCAGGCTGCGCTCGATCGGTTCCAGGCACGGCTTGGCAATGCGGTGGTCGTCGCGCCCGAGGCCTATGGCGACGAGGCCCGCAATCTTGAGGAGCATATGGCGCTGTTTGCCGCGGTCTCCCGGTCCGTGATCGAATATCAGTTCTTCGTCGGGAACCGGCTGCCCACGAAGAAGCGGGACAACAAGGCAGACATGTTCGACTGGTCGCTCGGCGAGGGCGTCGCCGCCCTCCCCGGCGCGCGAAACGCCGACTATGGCCTCTTCATCTACAACAAGGACGCCTACGGCTCGACCGGCCGCAAGGTGCTGCAGGTCTTTGCGATGCTTGGCGGTGTCGCCGTGACCTCCGGCGAACATCTGGGATATGCGGGACTTGTCGACCTCAGGACCGGCGACCTGCTCTGGCTCAACGCCGATGCCGAGATGGGCGGGGACGTTCGCGAGAAGGACGGCTCGGAAAAGCGCGTGCGTCAGTTGCTCGAGGACTTTCCGGGGAGCGACATCGGCAAGACAGACGCCCCGTGAGCGCCCGCATGGCAAGGCTCGCAATGACGCTGGGCCTGCTTCTGGCGCAGCAGGCCGGCGCGGCGACCGCGCCGGTGCCCCCGCCCTATGCGGGCGCTTACCAGCCTCAAGGCGTCGATGAGATCGGCTGGTGGCGCGAGGATGACGAAAGCGAGCGAAAGCTCGCAGCCTCGAATCTCGTTATCCACGACGAAACGCTGACAGGCTACGTGAAGCACGTGCTCTGTGACGCGATCGGGGAAGAACGATGCCGGTCCGTTCGCGTCTACATCATGCGGGAGCCCACATTCAACGCGTCCATGTCACCCAATGGCACGATGCGTGTCCTGAGCGGCTTGCTTCTGAGGGTTCACAACGAAGCCGAGTTGGCGGCGGTGCTCGGCCATGAATTCGGCCATTTCGAGCGGCGACATTTCCTGGAAGGCTTCAAGGCGCAACGGGGCGGGACCGACGTGCTGGCCTGGGCGGCCGTGCTCGCCAGCTTCGCCCCGACCTACCATACGCGCAGGGCGTATGGGGATCTCGAACTGTCGATCTATGGCAACCTCTTCCGCTATCAGAGAAATCAGGAACGAGAAGCCGACAGGCTTGGCATCGGCTATCTGAACGAGAGCCACCTGCGGCCACAGGCTGCGGCGCTGGTCTGGCAGAACCTCATGGCCGAGATCGAGGCGTCGGCTCGGGCGAAAGGGCTGAAGAAGCCCGACTTCAACAAGATCGCCTTCACGGCGTCCCACCCGCCGGAGGGCGAGCGTGCCGCTTATCTCGCCGACCTGGCCGTACCGGAGGGTGCTGTGCGGGACGATGGGGCCGCGCGCTATCGCGCCGCCCTTGCGCCCTGGCTCCCGCTGTTCCTGGACGACCAGATCAAGCTGAATGACTTCGGCGCGAGCGAATATATCATTCAGTCGCTCGCGACGGGCGGGTGGACAGCCGACCTTTGGTTTGCCCGCGCCGAACTCTATCGCACCCGAGGCAACCAGCGCGACCTGGCTAATGCCGCCGACTTCTACGCCAAGGCGATCGAGATCGGTCCGGCGAGGCCGGAAGCCTATCGCGGATTGGGACTGGCGCTGATGAAGACGGGTCAACCCACCACAGGACAGAAGGCCCTGCGCACCTATCTCGCCCTGAAGCCGGACGCATCGGATGCCGGCATGATCCGCATGATGCTGCCCGGGAAGGGGACCGAATAATGATGCTCCGTCGCTCCGGATTCGCGCTGGCGATCGCCACGCTCTCCTTGCTGGCCCTTTCGACGATGGCCCGGGCCCACAAGCTGCGCGTTCAGGGCGCGGCGGTCACGGTCGCCGGGTCGTCCGTGACCGTCACGCCCTCGCGCGACTGGAACAGTCTTGGCAAGAAGATCGGGAAGAATACCGAGACATGGACGCTGGACGGCGAGCAACTCAACGATGTGACCTTCTTCGCCGGCATTGCGCCCGGCAATCCGCTGGTGAAGGAAAGAAGCAAGAAGCACGCACCGCTGCCTAAATTCACCCGCACGACACTGCTGGTGGAGGTGCCGGAATTGCTGGAGGGTACGCATCGCACCTACAAGAACAGCGGTGCCTTCAAGCTGCTCTCGACGCAGGCTGCGACGTTTCTCGGACGCGACGGCGTCTTCTTCACCTATGAATTCACGGACGAGGACCAGCTGACCCGCAGGGGCGAAGCGCATGCCGCCATCATCGACGGCAAGCTCTTCATGATGACGTTCGAGGCGCCGCGCCTTGGCTATTTCGCCAGGAGCGAAAACGACTTCCGTGCCTTGGTGACGTCGGCGAGACTGCGTTAGCGCCGGAAGGGCGGCGGATGGACGCCGGCCTCGACGCGCGGCCGGTGCGCAGCCTCAGGGGTCTCGCCTTCGTTCGACACGACCGGGACGATGACATGCGACGGCCTTCAGAAGACGCGTGGCTCCGAGGCCAACCCCCCCACCCTCTCCCGCGCGGGGCAGGACGGGGTGGGACCAGTCCGACGTGGCCTGCCTGCCCCTCAATTCTGCAGATAGACCATCTGCGTCTGGGTATATTCGAGCAGGCCGTGCTTGCCGTCCGCGCCGCCGATGCCGGATTTGCGCATGCCGGCGTGGTAGCCCTGCATCGCCTCCATATTCTCGCGGTTCACATAGGTCTCGCCGAAGTTGAGCTCGGCGGTGGTCTTGAGGATGTTGGAGAGCGAGCGGGTGTAGATGGAGGAGGTCAGGCCGAACTCGCTGTCATTGGCCTTGGCGATCGCCTCGTCCAGCTCGTCGACGACGTGGATCGGCATGACGGGCCCAAAAATCTCCTTCTGGATCATGTCGCTGTCCTGCGCGCAGCCGGTGAGCACGGTCGGCTCGATATAATGGCCGCCGCCCTGCTCGACATGCTTGCCGCCGGTCAGCAGCGTGGCGCCCTCGCCCACCGATGTCTCGATCATGCCGGCGATGCGCAGCGCGGCCTTCTCGTGGATCATCGGGCCCATGTCGACCGGGGCGTTGCCGAGCGGATCGCCATAGGTCACGTCGCGCATCGCCTTCACCAGCCGGTCGGTGAACTCGTCGGCGATGCCGCGCTGGACATAGACGCGCTCGGCGCAGTTGCAGACCTGGCCGTTGTTGAGGATGCGCGAGATGCGGATGGCGGGGATGGCGATGTCGAGATCGGCATCGTTCATGACGATCGCCGGCGCCTTGCCGCCCAGCTCGAGATTGACCTTGGTGACGTTGGCGGCGGCCTGCTTCATGATCTCGATGCCGGTGGGCACGCTGCCGGTGAAGCTCACCATGTCGATCCCCTTGTGGCTGGAGATCCCCTCGCCCACCGTCTTGCCGGTGCCGTGGACGATGTTAAACACGCCGGGCGGCAGGTCGCATTCGTCGAGCAGGCGGGCGAAGAAGTCGGCATTGCCGGGCGTCTCCTCGCTCGGCTTGATGACGATCGTGTTGCCCGTCAGCAGCGCCGGTCCGGCCTTGCGCGCGATCAGGAAGAAGGGGAAGTTCCACGGCAGGATGCCGCCGACCACGCCCATCGGCTTTCGCTGCATCAGGATGGTCTCGCCGCGCCGCTCGCTGGGCAGGATTTCGCCCTCGATGCGCAGCGCCCACTCGGCCATATAGTCGAGGAAGTTGGCGGTGGTCGCCACCTCGCCCCGCGCCAGATCGCGCAGCTTGCCGATCTCCTCGGTGAGCGTGTGCGACAGCGCATCTTCATTGTCGCGCAGCCTGGCGGCGATGCGGCGCAGATAGACGGCGCGCTCGCTGTTGGTGAGCTTGCCCCAGCCGGGCTGGGCGCGGCGGGCGGCGTCGATCGCCTCGTCGACCACGGCGCGGGGCGAATCCGGGATGTGCGTGATCACGGTGCCGCGCGCCGGATTGAGCACCGGGATCGGGGTGGCGCCCTGCGCCTCAACGAAACGACCGTCGATATAATTGGCGAGCATGCAAGCCTCTCCCTTAACATGTTAACGAATCGGATATGCCCCGGCGCGCGCCAACACTCAACCCGTCTTGGAGAAATCCATGGCGCGGACGCCGCCTGCGCGCGCAGGCGACGGATATGGGTGGGAGGCGGCGCCTAGCCTTCGGGCAGCTGGTTCGTCCGGTTGAGCCGGTCCATGATCTCGTCGATCGGCTCGATCACGGTCACGCTGCGCCCCTCGCCGAAGCGGATGCGGGTGCCGTCCTCGACCGGCGAGATGAAGGAAATCTGCGTGGCATTGACGGCCACGGGCAGTCTGTCGGGACTGGTGAACTTCACGAACATGGCATCGTCTCCTGCTGTTTGGCAGGAGCCTAGTCGTTTTGCGCGATTCCGCCAGCCCTGGATGCGCGCCCTACAGCGCGTCGAACGCGGCCTCCAGGCGCGCGACGCTGGCCGGTACGTCCTTGAGCTTGTCGAGACCGAACAGGCCGAGGCGGAAGCTCTTATAGTCCGGGCCTTCCTCCACCATCAGCGGCACGCCGGCGGCGATCTGAAGGCCGAGGCCGAGGAATTTCTTGCCGGTCTGGATCTCGGGATCGTCGGTGAACGAGACGACGACGCCCGGCGCGCCGAAGCCCTCGGCCGCGACGGACTTGAAGCCGCGATCGGCCAGCATCTTGCGCACGGCATTGCCCTGCTCCCATTGCGCGGCGGCGAGCTTGGCGAAGCCGATCTCCTTCGTCTCCAGCATCGCGCCGCGCAGCGTGCGCAGCGAGTCCGTCGGCATGGTCGCGTGATAGGCATGGCCGCCGTTCAGATAGGCCTCCATGATGCCGTTCCACTTGCCCAGATCGATCGCGAAGCTGGTCGACCTGGTCGCGCGCAGCCGCTTCAGCGCCCGCTCGTTGAGCATGACGAGACCGGCCGAGGGCGGCGCGGACCAGCCCTTCTGCGGCGCGGAGATCAGCACGTCGACGCCGGTCGCCTTCATGTCGACCCAGACGCAGCCCGACGCGATGCAATCCAGCACGAACAGGCCGCCCACCTCGTGGATGGCGTCCGCGACGGCGCGCAGATAATCGTCCGGCAGGATCATGCCCGAGGCGGTCTCGACATGCGGCGCGAAGACCAGATCGGGCTTGTCGGCCTTGATGCGCGCGACGACCTCGTCGATCGGCGCGGGCGCAAAGGGCGCGTCGGCCGCGCCGTTGCCGGTGCGGCGCGCCATCATCACCGTCTCGGACGCGGGGATCGAGCCGGCCTCGAAGATCTGCGTCCAGCGATAGGAGAAGAAGCCGTTGCGGATGACCATGACATTCGCGTCGGTGGCGAACTGGCGGGCGACGGCTTCCATCGCATAGGTGCCGCCGCCGGGCACGACGACCGCGCGATCCGCTGCGTACACCTCGCACAGGATGGCGTGGATGTCGCGCATCACGCCCTGGAAGGACTGGCTCATATGATTGAGCGAGCGGTCGGTGAAGACGACCGAATATTCGAGCAGGCCGTCGGGATCGATATCTGGGCGCAGGGCGGGCATTGCAGGTCTCCTAGTCCTCGCGAGGCCCGATTTCACGAACCGGCCGGACAGTCAATCAGGCTTGCCGATCGGGCGGGCGAAGAAATTATATACGCTCCTTCCGCGCCATCTGGAATGACCGCGCGCGAGACCGCCCGATGAGCGGATCGGCAGGTTCGAAACCGGCCGGGACGATGAGGGCGAAGGCGCGAACGCCGCGCGCGCGGCATGGTCCTTCCCGGGCGGCAGAGCCGCGCGGCCGTAACGGTCAGGCGAGCGTGACCGAGGCCAGCGCGACCAGCCCGGCCGCGCCGACCAGCGCCGTCACCAACCCATATTCGAGCGCCCTGGCGCCGCGCTGTCCACTGAACATCCGTGCAATCACGAGTCCATTCCTCCAATGCGGCAAGACTATCGCAAGAAGGATGAGCAAGAGCTTAACCGGCCGATGCGAGCGCCCTTGACCGGCGCCACGCCGCGGCGGAAGATACCTATCAGGAGAGACAATGAGGAGAGGCGCGATGGCGCTCAAGGTGCCGCTGGAAGACCGGGTCGAGATCGAGGAGCTGATGGCGCGCTACGCCTGGGCGCTCGATACGGGCGACTTCGAGGGCTATGCGATGTGCTTCACCGAGGATGGCTGGCTGGAGCATTGGCCGCAGGGGCGCTGCCATGGCCGCGAAGGCCTCAAGCGCGCGACGGACTCGCTCTGGTACGAACGGCCCAACCATTATCTCGGCCGCCAGCATCGCATGAGCCAGGTGCTGATGAACCCGGACACGGCCGAGGACGGAACGCCCGGCGTGCGCATCAAATGCTTCTGGTCGATCCTGCAGCATGACGTCGTCACCTTCGAGAATCGCGTGTTCGGCATGGGCACCTGGGACACGCTGGCGGTGAAGGACACGGACGGCGAGTGGCGCTTCAAGAGCGTCTATGTCGACCTGTGGATCAATGGGCAGGTGCCCTGGCAGGGCGAAAAGCGCGCCTGGGGCGAGGATGCGCGGGCGGCGGCCGCTGCGGAATAGCGATTATCCTGCACAGATTGAGTCCCCATGAATATGTTTCCATCCAGGCCGCGTGGACAAATTCCGACGCTGAACGAACGCCCGGTTTCAGGTGACAGTCCGTTGGGCCTAAATGGCGAGTTTGGGGTGGATTGCAGACGCACGGGTTGCCGCATTTCCGACCCCGCTATCGCAGGTTCGCGGAAACTCCTCGCCGGTTTAACGAACCGACAATCTTCTTTCGACAATCTGGATCAATTCCCACCCCAAAGGCGATCATGATTTTCGCTGTAGCACTCTTGTTGAGCATGATCAGTCCCAACGATCAAGCGACGCCATTCAGGGTGGCTGATGGCCGCTTTAACGGTCACCCGGACTTTGGTTTTACCGTACAGCGTGCCAAGCAGATGATCTCATCATTGGGAGGTCGCTGGCAGATGGTACTTATCGGGGGTCAGCGGCGAGAGGATGTCGTCACCGAAGGCCGGGTGAATGATCCGCCCCCCTCCAGAAAGGCGAGAATTTTTCATGATCGTTTGGGCAAGGTCTGGAAAATCACGCTCGAGCTTGAGCTTGAAGGCAGCAACTGTGCTGACAATGTCAAAGTGGCCCAGGTCGCTTCAAAATTCGTAACTTTGATTTCGCCCGGGACCGATCCACGTGGCTTGGCGGCAGCCGTTCGGAATGACCGTACCGCTTGGCAATATACCAAGAATGCGTATTTTTTGGTCCTACGTCGGTGCACGATAATTGAAGCATCAGCGCGCAATGGCGAGCCGAGTCCTGTCGGGGTCAGTCAGGTCCCGCCGGCTCCAGCCATCAGCCGCTGGCGGACCGTTGAGCCGATTGGAGCACCATGGATAGTCCGAGAAGACATCCCGGACGACATGGTAGCCAACAAGCCCACTACTTATGTGTCCTTTGCACTCCAAGTAGGGTCAAATGGGCAAGCTAACCAATGCAAAATAACCAATGGTCCCTATGATCGCCCGCAGCTTAATACCCTCATCTGCGCGCTGTTGATAGAGAGGGCACGCTTTCGGCCTGCTTTGGACGCGCGGGGAATGCCGACTGCGGCGGTCTATAGGCGACGTATCGTAATTCCCGGCGATGAGAACTTAACAAACTGACAGATCCCCGGGGATGGAGGCGAACATCTCTCGGATGTCCGCAATCGGGTTGTATCCTGACAGGCCGCTTCTGGACGATATCTACGGATAGCCCCCATCCCGAATTTGTCCACGCGCCCTAGTCGCAAATGAGAGGCGCCGCCACCCGACCGGGCAACGGCGCCTCCCAATTCACCTTAGCGCGATCAGACGAAGCTGACGGCAACCTTGCGGCGGCGCATCGCGACACCGGCGAGCGCGAAGCCGCCGATCATCATCGCCCAGGTCGCCGGCTCGGGCACGCCCGGCGTCGGCGGCGAGGCTTGCTTGAGATCCCAGCCGACCACGTCCAGCGCCAGCTTGTCGTTGCCGGTGATGCTCAGAAACTCACCCAGACCGGCCGTCGGGTCCATGATGCCGATGTTGAGGCTGTCCTTCCAGTGGCTCGCCTGACGGCCGTCACCGAAATTGGTGCCGGTCGAGAAGAGCGGGCCGACCGTCGCGCCGCCATCGATCGAGAAATATTTGTCGCGATTGTCGGCAGTCCAGTCGATCACGCCAAGCGCCTCGCTCTGTGCCGAGTAGCGGAACAGGTCGAGCGGCTTCACGAAGGTGAACTGATTGTCGCTGAACGGGCCGTTGATCGGCGGGCTGTTATTGTCGAGCACGTCGACGCCGCTGGTGAAGCCCAGCGCATGGCCGATCTCGTGCGCCGCGACGCCGATGAAGTCATAGGCGTTGGCGTCGATGCCGTTGCTGCGGTCATAGTCGAAGTTGAACAAGGTGCTGAACTGGATGAACGCATCGCACGTCACCGTGCAGCCGCTGATCGTGCCGTTCGGCGTCGTGAAGCCCAGCGCCTTGGCATTGGCCGCCGAGAAATAGATGGTCGAGTTGTTGGCGTCGCCATCATTGTCGACATAGGGCGTGGCCGAGCCGGCGCCGTTGGGATTGTTCGACGTGCGGTTGATCAGCAGCGGGAAGGACGATCCGCCCGGCAGGTGAGCATTGGCGGTCGCATCCGCGGCGCTGGTCGCGTCGAGGCCCATGGCCAGCTTGAAGGTCGAATAGTCGATGGTGAAGCTGCGCGAGCCGGCCTGGCCAAGGATGCCCGGGCCGAGCGCGGCGGTGCCCACGGTCAGATCGACGGTGATATTGTCGGTGAAGATGTCGGCCCAGAGTTGGCCCGCCTGGAGGAAGGCCGCCTGCGCCTGCGCGCTGGTGCCGGCCGTGAAGGTGAAGTTGAAATTGACGGCGTTCGCCGGCGTGCTTGCCGTGAACGCAAAGCCCACCATCGCGGCGCCAGCCGCGAGTGCTTTCAGGTGTCGCATTGCAGTCGCTCCCACATGACTACTGAATCAACCGGGACCATCCCGATCGACAGATCTTTTTTTATTTGATCTGCGCCCCTGCGGCATCGCCTCCCAAGAAGGAGAGACGTGCCGTTAAGGACATATTTACCAAATATGAACGGCCGTGGGAAGAACGCAGAAATCCTTCCCGCCCTGCATCATCCCGCGAGTCGCACGGACCGCCCCGGATCGGGACATATGAGCGATGAATGTTTCACCCGATCGGGCAACCGGACCGCAAGGGCGAGTCGCCAGCCAGCCCCCGCCCAGGGCGCATGGCCAAATTGGCGGTAGGGATGGTGGGCCGCTATGGGGACAGCGCGCGAGCGAAGTGGACGGCCGAAACTGGGTGGGCGGCGGACCCTTTGCGCCACCGCTCCTCGTCATTCCCGCGTACGCGGGAATCCAGCTGTGACCTTGCGGCTCAGCGGCAGCGTGGAACTGGATTCCCGCGTGCGCGGGAATGACGGATAACCGGTCGCGTCCCGACGGTCGCCTTCTTGAACGATATCTCTGGGTAGCCGTATCCTATTTGTCCGCGCGTCCTAGAAGGCGACGCTCACCGCCCCGACCAGCGCGGTCTTCGTGTGCATCTGCTGGCCGTAATAATCGCGATCGGGTCCGCCGCTCGACAGGCTCAGTTCAAGATCGAACTTGCCCGCGACGCGGCCGATGCCGGCGCGCCAGTCATATTGGGTGGCGGAGATCGGGAAGGCCGGCATGCCGCCGAGCCGGGTGAGCGCGCCGACATGACCGAACAGGCGCCAGTCGGTCGCCGGCCGGGTGACAGCCTCGACCTGGCCATAGAGCATGGCGACGCCGGGGCGCAGATAGTCCGGCGAGAAAGCGATGCGGGCTGACAGGACACGCCCGGAGAGGCCTGCGAACAGCTCGCTGTAACCGGCGGGGCGGCCATAGCTGGCCCGCGAATATTGCGCGCGCAGAGCGCCAAGCTCGACTGACAGCCCATCACGCAGACGCTGGGCATAGCCGAGCGCGACGACGCCGCCCATCCAGCGCACGCCTTCGTTGCCGGGCGCGAGGAACACGGTGCCGCTACCGCTCGCAAACAGGCCGGAGGCATCATCATAGCCAATGCTGGCGCTGGCGGCGGGACGGCCCTGGCTGCGCGAATGGCCGCGCAACCGGGAGTCGCTCGCGACACTGGCGCCGAAGCTGAGCTGCGCCGGCGCGGGCGCGGCAAGCGCGAGCGCGACGAACAGACCGGCCCGGCGGCCGGCGCTGGCAGGCCTCACCGGGCAGGCCCGGCCAGACCACCACAGCCGGCAGGCGCGCCGGACGGCGCGAATGTCGCGCAGATATCGATGTCGCCGCCCGCGCTGCGGCTCGCGGCCAGCCTGAGCGGCATCCCCGGCTTCTCGCGCAGCAGCGCGAACAGGCCGCTCACATGCGCCGCCGAGAAGGAGCTGCCATCGACCAGTGACCATCGCCCCCCCGGAGCCGGTGCCGGGACATCGCGCCCCGGCGCGCTGTATACAGAGCGATTGGCGAGCCTGTCAGCATTATCGCTGACCGCGACCACGCCGGGCATCGAGGCCGGGAAGCCGCCATCGGCCAGCGCCGGATCATAGGCGGCCACGACGGTCAGCCCGCGATCGAGGCCGATGCGCAGCAGGCTGGTGAGCAGGCGGCCCGGCGGCCCGGCCAGGCTGAGATTGAGGATCGGCACGCGCTGCTCGATCGCGAACTGGATCGCCTTGGCGAGGCTGAGGCTGTCGCACAGCGTCTGCGCCGCGCGCTGCCAGCAGGCCCGCAGCGCCAGGATGCGCGCGCCCGGCGCGATGCCGGCGATGCCGACCTTGTTGTCGGCGCGCGCCGCGATGATGCCGGCGATCGCCGTGCCGTGATTTTCCGGCACAGCGGCGCCGTCCACGAAATTGCGCGACAAGGCGATCTGGCCGGCAAGATCGGGATGGCGCGCATCCACGCCGCTGTCGATCACCGCGACCGACACGCCCTTGCCGGTGCGCCAGGCGTGGAGCGCCGCCAGATGCCATATCGCGGCGGCCGGCTGGGCCGCGAACAGGGCGTCGTCATGGCCCGCCCCCGCTTTGCCGGCCTGGGCCTGCGCGGAATAAAGGCCGACCGGCTCGGACCAGCTCACCTGTGGATCGCGCGCGATCTCGGCGGCGGCGGCATCCACCGAGCGACCGCCGGGCACGGTCATGATGAAGCAATCGACGCCGAGGATCGGCATCGCCCAGTTGGTGACGAGCGCCAGCCCGTGGGCGCGCGCCAGACGGGCGGCGATGCGGGCGCGCGCGCCCCGCGCGGCATCGTCGCCATAGCCGCCGCCATAATCGGCCCCGGCGCGCAGATGCGGCGGTGCGAGGCGCAGCATGACCATGATCTGCCGCTCCACCGCCGCCGGCGCCTGCGCGCGCGCCGCCGCCAAAGGCGCGAGCAGCAGGCAGAGCGCGGCAAGGAGCGCCCGGATCGTCACGGCGCGGCGTCGATCGGCTGGGCCAGCACGATGTCGGGCCGCTTGCGCAGCAGGTCGAGCGCCGCATCGCGCCGCGCCTGCGGCACAGCCAGCACATAGGCGCCGGCCGCGGTCGGCCCGTCGACCAGCCGCGCGCCGACCGCATCGAGCGCGGCGCGCATCGCCCGCTCGCGACTGTCGGGGCGGAAGATCAGGATGATGTTGCCGGTGTGCGCCGCCGGCTGCGGCGCGCTCAGCGCATGATACTCCGCCTGCGGCGCCGGGCGCAGCCGGTCATAGACACCGATGCCGAGCAGCAGGATCGCCGCCTGCCCCGCCGCGATCAGGCCGACGCGCGAGGCAAGGCCGCGCGAGGCCCACCAGCCCGGCCGGGGCTGGCTCGCCAGAGCGCGGTCGCGCAGCGCCGCCCAGTCGCCCGCCGGCGCGCCCGGCAGTGCCAGCAGGTCGATGCGCAGCCGCTCCTCGCTTATCAGCTCGGCCGCGCACTCGGCGCAGCTCGCGAGATGGCCCTCGACCAGCGCATGCTCGGCCGGATCGAGCATGTCGGTGAGGAACCAGGGCATCAGCCGCTGCGTGGTCTCGTGCGGGTCGCCGTGGAGTGGAATGACATTGCCCATCGTTGCTTCCTAGATCCAGTCGGCCAGCTCGCCGCTGAGCTTGCGCTTCAGATGGCGGCGGGCATGAAACATGCGTGTCTTCACCGTGTCGACCGGGCAGCCCAAAATATCGGCGATCTCCCGATACCCGATCTCCTGAAAATAGGTGAGATGGACGACGGCGCGGTGATCGGGCGAAAGTTCCTCGATCGCGCTTTGCAGGATCGCGGCGGCGCGCCTGCGGCCGAAGTCGCGATCGGGCGGTGCATCATCGTCGCCCAGCTCGGGCCGGTGCCCGTCCTCGACCGGCTCGTCCTGGCGCAGCCGCGCGCGGATCGCCTTGCGATAGGCGATGGCATAGAGCCAGGTCGAGAGCTTGGCTTGGCCGCCATAGCTCTCCGGCTTGTCCCACAGCACCATCATCGTGTCGTTGACGACTTCCTCGACCAGCGGATGACGGCGCACGAGGCTGGTCACGAAGCGGCTGAGGCGCGGATGATAGAGCCGGTACAGCCCCTCGAACGCGGCGAGATCGCGCAGCCGCACGCGCGCGAGCAGGTCCGCCTCGCCGCTCCGCCGCTCCGCTTCGATCTGTCGACGCCGATCGCCCGACACGCTGTCCGTTCCGCCTCCCCGTGAGTCCGCCTGCGCGCATTAGTGCGCCCTTGCCGACGCCTGGTTCAAGCGCGGTGCAGAAAATGCGGCGGAGCGGGATGCGCTGTCCGGCTCCCGTCGATGCGCGGGAGCCGGACAGGCGGGGCCACCTTCTTGGAGGTCTGGCTGGCCCCGTGGGGGTCAGGCGAAGGCGACGCGCGCCACGCGACGGCGCATCATGCCGCCGGCCAGCGCCAGGCCGCCGATCATCAGCGCCCAGCTCGCCGGCTCGGGCACGGCGGTCAGATTGGCATTGTTCGGCGCGAAGTCGCTGATCACTTCGGTGCCGCCCGCGCCGCTGCGCGGCCAGATGTTGAAGCCATAGTCAATCGGCGTGAAGCCGTTGGCCGCGGCGGGCAGGAAGCTCAGCGGCACCCACACGTCGAACGTATCGCCCGCGAAGCTCGGCGTCAGGTTATGGCCGTTGACTGTGCTCGCGCCGACCTTGTTGATCCGGATCACCGTGTTGAAGATCACGTTGGGCTGGCCGATGCCCGCGAACGGGCTCGGCCCCGCCGAGCCGGTGTTGACGCCGATGATGTAGAAGCCCGGCGCGCCCAGATCGATCGTGCCGGCCATCGTCGAGGAGAGCTGGAACATCTGGCTGACGCTGTCCCACGCGACGCTGAACCTGGTGACGTCGAGATCGGCCTGCTGCGGGCCGGTGTAAGTGGGCAGGAAGCCGGTCTCGTCGGTGACGATCCCGGCAAGGGCCGGACTCGCGGCAAGCATGAGGCCGGCGAGCGCCGCGGCCGATAGCAGTTTGTGCATGTGTAGCTCTCCCATGAAACGTCGATCCCACGATGACGTCACGGGGTTAGTGGCGAGGCCGCCGCCGGGGGTTCAAAGAGCGTTAATCAAATTCGCCGCCCTGCGACGAGCGGTGTAGCGGTGACGACTGGTTGCGGTCGCGCCAACCTTCTCCCGCAAGCGGGAGAAGGATACGCAGCCTTATGAGCGAAGCGAATTAGGCGCAGTTGGATGAGGGTCTTTCTCTGGGGCGAGGTCCAGAAGACCCTCACCCTCCCACCGCTTCGCGGCGGGCTCCTCCCTCTCCCGCAGGCGAGAGAGGGTCCATGCGCTGCATCGATGCCCGTCACCCGGCCTAGAAAATGCCGGGCACTTCGCGCTGCGGCGTGGTCGGATGATCGGGGACGAGCAGGCGGGCGCCGCTCGTGCTGCCCGCGCTCGTGGTCACCGATTGCGCGACGACCCCGCTCGCCGAGATCGGCGAGCAGCCGCGCCCGGCGAGATAGTCGAGCGCGACGCGGGTCGAGCCCTCCTGCGCGTCGCCGAACTGGCGCGTGACGTCGTCGCTTGCCCGGCAGGTCGCTTCCATCGTCGTCGCGAGGCCGTTGAAGTAATTGCCGTTACCCGCCGCATTCTTGGTCGCGAAGGCGATGATGCGGAAGCGGTCGTCGCAGGCGCTGCGGTCGATCGCGATCTGGCCGACCGGCTTGCCATAGGTATTGCCGCCGACCAGCACGACATTGGTGTGCAGATAGGGCACCATGGCGTTGATCACGAGTTCGCTGGCCGAGGCCGTGCCCTCGAAGCCGATGAAGGCGATCTTGCGCGGGCTGATCGAGTCCGGCTGCGGCGCGAAATTGAGCGTCTCGTTCTCGGAGGATTTCTCCGGGCGGAGCGTGAGCTGCGCGAACACGTCCGACGCCTGTCGGTTGCCGCCGAGCAGATTGCCGAGCGTCTGCGCGATCGAGAGGAGGCCGCCGCCGTTGTAGCGCAGGTCGATGATCACCTGATCGATGCCTTGCGCCTTGAAACTGGCGAAGGCGGCGCGCAGCGCCGGATCGGCCGAGCTGATGAAGGTGCGCAGATTGATGTAGCCGACCTTGTTGCCATTGTCGTCGATCACCCTGGCGCCGTAACGCGAGGAGACGGGCGTCAGATCGTAATCGGCCTTGGAAACGGTGATGACATGATCGCCGCCGGTGTCGCGAATGCGCAAGGTCCGGGTGACGCCGGCGGTGTCCGGTCCGAGCGCATTGATGACACCGGCCTCGCCGGAATTGGCCATGAGCGTCGCGACGCTCTGGAGAGTGTTCGCACCGGTGCCGATGGCGAGGATCTCGACGCCGCGATCGAGCCCGGCGGCAAGACCCGGCGCGCCCTCGAACGCCTCGGACACCCAGGCGCGGCGCGCGCCGGCATCGGTCTTGACGCGGATGCCGAAACCGGCGGTCGTGCCGTTGTTATAGTAATTGGTCTCGCCCGCGATCGAGGTGACGAAGGTGAAGTAGCGATCCCGCCCCTGCGCGCGCGCCGTGGCGGTCAGCGCATCGACATAATCCTCCAGCGAGGCATAGGCGGCGGGATTGAGATTGCCCGGCAGCGTCTCGGGGAAGAGATACCATTCCTGCATCTGCGCCAGCGCCCAGTCCTGCCGCGCACGCAGGGTGCAGCTGGCATTGGCGGAGGGCGTGGGCGTGGGCGTCGACGTCGGCGTGGGTGTCGGCGAAGAACCGCCCGAACCGCCGCCATCCCCGCATCCGGAGAGCATCAGCGCAAGGCTCTGGAGGGTAAGGGCGGCCGTGCGTCCGAAGCGTCTCATGGCCCGAGTGGTAGAGCCGGCCCGCTCCCATGTCAGGTAAAATCATCCGCTTCGGAAGGGCTGGGGCTGATCGGCATTCTGCTTTCCCCCTCCCTGGAAGGGAGGGGCAAGGGGTGGGTTCGGCGCCGAACGGGGCTCGATGCCTCGTTCGGCGCTTCTGCATGGGCAAAGCGGGCATCTCTTGAGGTGCGCAGACGCGCGCACCCACCCCAATCCCCTCCCTGCAAGCAGGGAGGGGAGCTGAATTCACTGAATGTCTATCCGTCTCCTGGGACCGGCGGGCGCTTCTCGTCAGTCCGCCTTCTTGGGCGGTACGCTGAGCGAGGCGCTGAGGTCGAGCGGCCTGGCCTCCGGCATCGAGGCGATGATCGCCTTGAACCGGTCCTCGACCTGCTGTTTCCAGTTGCCGTGGGTCGAGACATAGAGCTTGTTGTGGATGATCGCGTCGACGATCATGTCGCCCACCTCGGTCGGCTCCATCCAGTCGTCCGAGACGACGCGCGTCGCCAGCCGGTCCTCATATTCCTTGAAGCCGCTGCCCGTGCGGAAGCGCTCCGGGCGGTTCTGGCCGGACTCATGGATGCGGCTCTTGATCGGGCCGGGCATCAGCACCGTGACGCCGATATTGTCCTTCTCCATCGTGTCGCGGATCGATTCGGTGAGCGTGATGACGCCCGCCTTGGCGACTGCATAGATGACCATCGCGCTCATCATCGGCGTGACGCCGGCGAGCGAGGCAGTGTTGACGATATGGCCGCCCTTGCCGCGCCGGCGCATGCCGGGCGAAAAGGCCATGATGCCGTTGATCGGCCCCATCAGGTTGATGTTCAGGCCATAGTCCCAGTCCTGATAGGTCGCTTCCTCGAACGGGCCGGAGGGATCGATCCCGGCATTGTTGACGAGGATCTCGGGGCCGCCCATCACCGCCTCGCACTCCTTGGCGGCTTCCGCCATCGCCTCGCGATCGGAGACGTCGAGGCGGATGGTGTGGACCATGCGGCCCTGCTGGCGCTCCTCGAAGAACTGCTTCGCCTCGTCGAGATGATCCTGGCGGATGTCGGCGAGCACCAGCTTGGCGCCATTGGCGAGCAGCCGCTGCGCGATGCCGAAGCCGATGCCGCTCGCGCCGCCGGTGATGAACGCGGTTGTGCCGGCAATCTCCATGAAACCCTCTCCTTCGTTGACTCGGTCCGAATTGTCTCCGGCCTTGCCGCAACTGGCGCGCGACCGCAACACCCAGCACCACGCGCGGGCCGATCAACCGATCGCGATTGAGGCTATACAGCGCCTGCCCGGCGATTATGCTCGTCCGCGAGGAGAGACGCGACGTCCAGCCAGACCATCCAGGCCGCCGATGCGGGCCGCGCCCGGCTGACCGCCGCGCTGGCGGATGTCGCGCGCGGTGACCGCGCCGCGCTGCGGCTGGTCCATGACCTCACCAGCGCGAAACTATTCGGCGTTTGCCTGCGTATCTGCCAGGATCGGGAGATCGCGGCGGACATCGTGCAGGAAAGCTATCTCAAAGTCTGGCAGCGGGCCGGCCGTTTCGATCCGGCCAAGGCGAGCCCGATCACCTGGCTGTGCGCCATCGCGCGCAACGGCGCGATCGACTGGTGCCGCGCCAATCGCGTGGCCGTCGCGCCGGTCGAGGAAGCGGCCGACATTGCCGACGATACCCCGAGCGCGCCGGAGATGATCGAAACGCGCCAGAGCGATGCGCGCATCCAGCATTGCCTTGATGAACTGGGCGGCAGCCCGGCCGAGGCGATCCGTGCCGCCTTCTTCGGCGGCTATACCTATGCGCAGCTTGCCGAGCGCATGAAGGTGCCGCTCGGCACGATGAAGAGCTGGGTCCGCCGGGGTCTTGCCCAGCTCAAGGACTGCATCGGGGATGGCTGACGCGCCGCTCACGCCCGAGGAGTTCGACCTGCTCGCCGCCGAGCTCGCGCTGGGCGTGCTCGAAGGGCGCGCGCGCGCGCGGGCGCTGCGGCTGCAGGTCTCCGATCCCGGGTTTCGCGAGGCGGTGCTCGCCTGGCAGGCGCGGTTCGAGCCGCTGCTGCATGGCTATCCCGACGCCGAGGCGCCCGACCTGTGGCACGCGATCGAGCAGCGCCTGCCGCAAGGGAGCGGGCCCGCGGGCGACAGGGTGGGCACGATCGAGCGTCGCCTCCAGGCCTGGCGGCGTAGCGCGCTGGCGGCGGGCGCGCTGGCGGCCGGGCTGGCGGCGGTGCTGCTGTTCCGCCCGGTCACGCCCCCCGCGCCGGGCCCACAGGTCGCGCAGGCGTCGCAGCCGGCGGTCGCGCATCTGGGCGATGCCGGGGGGGCGCATCAGTTCGCAGTCAATTATGATGCGATGAATGGCGAGTTGCGCGTCCGCACCCTGAAGATGCCGCAGCAGAGCGCGCTGGCGCCCGAGCTGTGGGTGATCCCGGCGGACAATGTGCCGCGCTCGCTCGGCCTGGTCTCGGCGACCGGATCGATGCGCATGACCGTCTCCCCGGCAATGCGGCACATGATGGCCGATGGCGCGATGCTCGCCGTCACCATGGAGCAGCCGGACGGCGCGCCGCACAGGGCGCCGAGCTCGACGCCCATCGCGACGGGACCGATCAACAAAATCTGAGTAAAGGCTGCATCCGCGCGCCGGTGCCTCTCGTAGCTCCTGCATCCCACACGGGATCACGGATCAGAGAGGAAGTCATCATGCATATTTCCAGCAAAGCCATTCAGATCGTTGCCGCCATCACCCTCGCATCGGCAGGCGGCATCGCCATTGCGCGCGCCAACCCGATGGTCGGCGGCGCGGCCATGTACCCGACCAGGAACATCGTCGAGAATGCCGTCAACTCGAAGGACCACACGACCCTCGTCGCCGCCGTGAAGGCGGCCGGCCTCGTCGACACGCTCTCGGGCAAGGGCCCGTTCACGGTGTTCGCGCCGACCAACGAGGCGTTCGGCATGCTCCCGGCCGGCACGGTCGACACGCTGCTGAAGCCAGAGAACAAGGCGATGCTGACCAAGGTGCTGACCTATCATGTCGTGCCCGGCAAGCACGGCGCGATGGAGATCGCCGCGATGGCGAAGAAGCATGGCGGCAAGGCCATGTTCACGACCGTCGAGGGCGAGCCGGTCACGCTCACCAGGGACAGCATGGGCGGCTGGTGGATCGCCGACGCAAAGGGCGGCAAGGCGAAGATCACCATTGCCGACGTCAGCCAGTCGAACGGCGTCATCCACGTCATCGACAAGGTGCTGATGCCCTGAGGTTGCGCGGCGGGCATCCCCAAAAAGGCGCCGCCCGCCGCCGCTCGGACGCCCGCCGCCACCCCCTCCCGAACGCGGCGGCGGGCGTCCTTCCCGACTCCCCATCTCGACGCACCAGCAAATGACGCTATGATCGCGGCCCCGCCCCATCTCCGGAGAGCGGATGCGAAGAGGCTGGAAGACGTGCGCAGACTCCCGATCGTGCTCGCCGCATGTCTGGCGATGGGCGCCGCCGATCCTCCGCCCGATCCCGCCAAATGGCTGCAGGAGCGGCTCGATCGCATCCTCGCGCGCATCGGCAGCGCGCCGGGCGAGGTGAAGATCGCGCTCTCGGACGCCAGCGACGTGCCCTGGACCCATCCCGCCGGCACGATCCAGTTTCCCCGCGCGCTGCTCGTCATGGCGCCCTCGCCCGAGGCCGTCGACGGCATGCTCGCCATGCTGCTGTCCTACGAGGAGCCGGGCGCGGGCGATGCCCGGCGGCCGGGCGGCCTCTCCGCGCGCGCCTATGGCGGCTCGGGCCTGTCCAATGATCGCGACGATCAGCAGGTCGGCCTCTCGGTCGGCCCGGCGCGCCCGCCCGAGACCAAGGCCCAGACCGATCTGCGCCGCGACAAGGCCTGGCAGGGCGCACGGTGGAACGGCCAGATCGGCAATTGCACGGCGATCCAGATCGATTTCCTGCGGGATATCGGCAAGGAGGCGCGACTGACCATCCATGGCAAGCCGATGATCTGGCCGGGCAGCGAGTTCAGCCGCAAGGTCATCGCCTATCTCGGCGCGCAGGCCTATCCGGGCGGCGACCGGCGCTGCCGGACGAGCGAGACAGATCCGGACTTCGCGCTGGTCAAGCAGAGCGCGCAGGCGGCGGACTGATCACCGCCGCGCCGGGGCCGACCGCCAAGCCGCCTCAGACGCCCTGGCTGAAGCTGACGCCGCTGACCTGCCCATTCTCGTAGAGGCAGCGGAAGCTGCGCTGGCGGCTCTCGGTCGCGCGATAGCTGGTGCGCTGGTCGATCGTGCCGGTCACGTCCCAGCCATTGCCGTGTGCCTGCGCGCCGGTGATGCGGCGAATGTCGGCGAAGCCGCCCGCGCGCGAAGCCTCTTCGCGCGCCGCCACGGCGCAGGCATCGACCGCCTCGTCCTCGCTGGCATAGCCGGCGCGGCCATCGTCATAGCGGCGGTCGTCCCCACCGCGGCCGTCATAGCCGCGCTGATCCTGTGCGCCCCGATCGTCATAGCCGCCGCCATAGCCGCCCCCGTTGCCGCCATTGTCGGCGCGCGGGTCATGGTCGCGCGGCGGCGGCGGGGCCTTGGTCTTGTTGCTGTTGGCCGAAGCGATCGCCGCGATCAGGCCGACGCCGAGCAGCAGGCCGAACACCGCGCCGGCATCGACACCGTCGCGATGGCCGCGCCAGTGGCGGTCATAGCCATGGGCCGCGGCCGGACTCACCGAGCCGATGACAAGCGCCCCGGCGGCGAGGCCCAGAGCGAGTTTCGAACGCAGCGCCATAATATCCTTTGCCCTTCCTGAGCGGCCGGCGAGCCCGGCGATGAGGGAGACCGGCTTAGCGACCGGATGATGAGCGCGGGCTGAATAGGGCCGCGACCAGCGCGCCGGGCCGGAGCCAGGCCGCGCGCGTTGTGGCAGGACGACGCCCACGGCGCGGCGCATCGCTCTTGTCATATCGCGGCCTGGCAGGGCATCCTCCGGTGAGCCGGAGTCGCGAAATGACCATCACCATCACCGCCTTTGAAAGCGCGCCCGATCGCGGCAGGGGACTGGCGCGCGACATGCCGGTTCGCTGGGCGCTCGAGGAAGTCGGCCAGCCTTACCAGGTCCGCCTCGTGTCGTTTGCGGCGATGAAGGAGCCGGCGCATCTTGCGCGCCAGCCGTTCGGGCAGATCCCGACCTATGAAGAGGGCGGTCTCGTCCTGTTCGAATCCGGCGCGATCATCTTCCACATCGCGGAACGCCACGCCGGCCTGCTGCCGGACGAGCCGGATGCCCGCGCCCGCGCGATCGCCTGGATGTTCGCGGCGCTCGGCACGATCGAGCCGCCGATCGCCGATCTTCAGAATGCGAGGCTCGTCGAGCAGGAGAGGAGCTGGGCGCAGGAGCGCCTGCCGCTGGTGGAGGAGCGCATCCGGGCGCGACTGGGGCCCCTGTCCGCGCGGCTTGGCGAGGGCGACTGGCTGGACGGCGCCTTCAGCGCCGGCGATCTTCAGATGGTGGCCGTGCTGCGCCGGTTGCGCGGCTCAGGCTTGCTGGACGCCTATCCGAACCTCTCGGCCTATATCGGTCGCGCGGAGGCCCGGCCTGCCTTCCAGCGGGCGTTCGCGGCGCAACTCGCCGTGTTCACCGCCCGGCAGCCGGCCGGATAAGCGATCCGTGCCCGGGCTCGCGCATCGCCTCAGCCGCGACGCATAAAAAAGAGGGGAAGCCGCAGCCTCCCCTCCTCTGTTCGATCATCGCGAAGCGATGGCTCAGGCGAAGCTGACCTTCGTCGCGCGACGACGCATGGCCATGCCAGCGACGCCGAGACCGACGATCATCATGCCCCACGTGGCGGGCTCCGGAACGGCCGGGCCGACATTGCCGAAGGTCAGGTCGTCGAGCTTGTAGGTCTCGGCAACGCCGCCCTGCGTACCAGCGGTCAGCACGACATAGTTGAACGCGTCGCTGCTGATGAAGCCGAAGAAGCCACCCGAGAAGCTGTTCGGAACTTCCGTGCCGAGCGTCGCACCCGGAACCGGCGTGATCGCGATGCCGAGGCCCGCACCACCGGGGGTCAGATCCCAGAAGCCGCCGAACGCGTGGAACGAGCCGGGCAGCAGGAAGGTCGTCGACTGCGTGTTGGGGACCAGACGGTCGTCGAACACATTGTCGTCACCCGCGTCGACAGTGCCGACGGTCGACAGGATCGAGAGGCCCGGAACGAGCGTCGTGTCGTTGAAGTCCTCGACGGTCGGAACCGTGGCGCCGAGAGCGGCGAGGAACGCGGCCTGGCTGTAGTAATAGGTGACGGTGGCCGACGCAGGTGCCGCAAACACGGTACCGGCGAGCAGCGCCGCTGCAATAAACTTACGCATATTCATTCTCCCACTGCGGCCGGAGCCGCGATTTCCCAACTTACAACCCAAAATCTCTGTTTTTTGGCCCCGGCGACCGCATGGATCGACTCGACGAAATGGTTGCTAAGATATGAATCGGTCGCGAGCAACGTGAATAACCATAACGATGTTTCATCGTGGCACGAATGCGTTTGCGACATCGGCGCGCTGTGCACCTGCTTTATTTTTGGCGGAAATGCGCGGATTCCAATTTATACCGCAAAAACAGAGAATTGAAATTCCACCTGGTTGGAGTCTTGGGTGCATGGCAGCAAGAGGAACCGAATAATTCACGCTGCAACTGCGAAAAAATTTATCATTCCCGGCGCGGACGCGTTAACCTTTTCCCGCTGCTCTCAGCCACCGAACAGCCTCGCCAGCCCCATGATCTGCTCTTTCATGACCCCGTCGACGGCCGGCGCGAGCTCCTTGAGCACGAAGCGCGCATGACCGCCCACGACATAGTCCATCACGATCCTGGTGCCCTTGCCCTCCGGCGTCAGCGTGAAGCTCATCGTGCCGGTCACCGCCTCGCCCTGCAGCGGGCCGAGCGCGCCGTTCAGGCGCAATTGCTTGCCCCTGACGGCGTAGATGACCCGCGCATGCTCGACCGATCCCGCCGCCCAGCGCTCGCAGAAGCAGCCGCCCGCGACCGGGTCGATCGAGAAGTTGGCCGCGCTGCCCGACCAGCTATGCGCGGCGGACCACCAGCGGCTGGGCGTCACGATCGCCGCCCACACCGCGTCCGGGCTCGCGGCCACGATGCGCGCGTTGCTGACGGTGAAGCCGCTGTCGCTCGCCTCGACCACGTCGGCCCGCGCCGGCGCGGCGATCATCAACGCCGCCATCATCGTCCACCGCATCCCGTCCTCCTTTCGCAAGAGCGCGCCGCTCCTACTTGACCAGCTTCGCCGCGATCGCCGACTGCGAAATCTCGGCGATGAACGCCGCCCATTGATCCAGCATGAAGCGCATCTCCGCGGCGGAGAATTGCGCCCCGCCGGTCGGCACCGGCATCGAGAAGCCGAGCGTCCGGTCGTCCTTGCCGACCCAGACCTTGCCGAGATCATAGTCCTCGTTGCGCGCGTTGGTCCACTCCGCCGGCGCGTCCTTGAGGTCGGTGAAGCGGCCGACCAGCACGAAATATTTGCACATCTTGCCGTCGGTGCAGCCGCCGAACACGATCGCCGTCTCGAGCCCGTTGATGGCCACCGTGAACAAAGGCGTGCCGCCATTGGGATCGATCGCGCCGGGCTGGTAGCCCATGCCGGTCAAGGCCGTGGCCATCGCGGCCGGATCGCCGCTGGAGAAAGTCTGCGCCGGTGCCGCGCTCGCGCAGAGCGCGAGCAGGAGCGCGATGAGCCTCTTCTTCAAATCCCGTCCCCCCATTCCCGCGCAGCGGCGCGGCCCCGTCCGCTTATTTCACCGCCACCTTCAATCCCGTCCAATAGGCGATGAAGCTGTACATGTCGGCAAATTCCTCGATGACCTTCTCGGTCGGCTTGCCCGATCCGTGGCCGGCGCGCGTTTCGATGCGAATAAGCCGCGGCCTCCCACCGACATCGGCATGCTGCAGCGCAGCGGTATATTTGAAGCTGTGCCCGGGCACGACGCGATCGTCCGTGTCCGCCGTGGTCACCAGGATCGCCGGATAGGCCGCGCCGTCCTTGATGTTGTGATAGGGCGAATAGGTCAGGAGATTGCGGAAATCCGCCTCATGATCCGGCCGGCCATAATCGTCGACCCAGTAGCGCCCGGCGGTGAACCGGTCGAAGCGCAACATGTCCATGACGCCCACCGCCGGCAGCGCCGCGGCGAACAGGTCCGGCCGCTGGTTGACCACCGCGCCGACCAGCAGGCCGCCGTTCGAGCGGCCCTCGATGGCGAGCTCATCCTTGCCGGTATAGCCGCTCTTCTTGAGATATTCGGCCGCCGCGATGAAATCGTCGAACACGTTCTGCTTGTTCGAGAGCCGGCCCGCATCGTGCCATTCCTTGCCATATTCGCCGCCGCCGCGCAGGCTGGCGATGGCGAGCACCCCGCCCTGCTCCAGCCAGGCGAGGCGCGTCGGCGCGAAACCCTGCGTCTGCGAGACGTTGAAGCCGCCATAGCCATAGAGCAACGTCGGCGCCGGCCTGGCCGCCTGCGCGACATCCTTGCGGCGCACGATGTACATGGGGATCTGCGTGCCGTCCCGGGACGGGAAGAAGACCTGCTCGGTCACATAGTCGGCCGGGTCGAAGGCGAGCCTGGGCTGCGCGAATACGCTCGTCTCGCCGGTGTCGACATTCAGCCGATAGATGGTCGAGGGCGTGGTGAAGCTCGAAAAGGCGAAGAACGTCTCCGGATCGCCGCCCTTGCCGCCGAAGCCCGCCGCCGATCCGAAGCCGGGCAGCGGCACGTCGCCGCGCGCATTTCCGCCCAGGTCGACCAGTTCCGCCACCGTGCGCCCCTCGCTCAGATAAGCGAGCACGATCCGGTCGCCGATCATCGATCCGCCGACCAGCGCCTGACGCTGTTCGGCCACCACTTCGCGCATCTTGTCGCGCGGCCGCGCCGCGTCGAGCATCACCAGCCGGCCGCGCGGCGCCCCGGCGGTCGTGCGGAAATAGAGCAGGTCGCCGACATTGCCGACGAGCTGCCACTCATAGTCCAGTCCCCGCATCAGCTTCACCGGCCGCGGCTTGTCCGTCGTCAGCGAGATGAGGGTCAGCTCGTAGCGCTGATCGGTGCTCTCGTTCGACGTGACGAGCAGCCAGCGCCCGTCGTCCGTCACTTCGGCACGGTTCATCAGCCCGGGCCGGTCGGGCGTCGCATAGATGCGCTTGTCGGCCGATTGCGGCGTGCCGACCTTGTGGAACCAGATCTCCTGATTGGTCACGACCGACTGATATTTGCTGCCGTTGGCCGGCGGATCGAAGCGCGAATAATAGAAGCCGCTGTCGTCGCCGTTCCAGGCGAGGTTGGAATATTTGACCCACTCGATGCGATCGTCGAGCGTCTTGCCGCTGTCCACGTCGACGATCCGCAGGATGCGCCAGTCGGTGCCGCCATCCTGCACCGAATAGAGCAGGTAGCGCCCGTCGTCGGAGGGCAGCCACTCGGCGAGCGCGGTCGCTTCGTCCTTCGAGAATGTGTTGGGATCGAGCAGCAGCCGCTGCGCGCCCTTCAGCCCCTCGCGCACATAGAGCGGCGACTGGTTCTGCAGGCCGCTGTTGCGCGTGTAGAAATAGCGGTTGCCGGCCTTGCGCGGCACGCCGTAGCGCTCATAATCATAGAGCTGCGCCAGCCGCGAACGCAGCGCGTCGCGCCCGGGCAGCTCCTTCAGATAGGCGAAGGTCGCGTCATTCTCCGCCGTCACCCAGTCCCGCACATCCTTGTCGGAACGCACGTCCGCCTCGAGCCAGCGATAGGGGTCGGCGACGCTCACGCCGAACCTGGTCTCGACGATGTCCTGCCGCCGCGTCGCGGGATAGGCGGGCGGCAGCGCCGGGTTCGCGGCCGCATCGACGACATGCGCGCTGCCGCTGCTGGAGATCGCCGCGTCGCTCTTGTCCCCCGCCCATGCCGGCGCGACCGGCGCGATCGTCACAAGGGTCAAGGCAAGCAGAAGAGCGCGCATCGGGGCTTGCAACGGCAACATGGACGGACTTCTATCTACCTCTCCGGCGGAAGATCAGTCTAGGTCCGCGCGGCGGGATTTCCAAGCGCGAAGCAAGCTCACCAAGCGGCTTTCCGACTCCCCTCCCTCCCAGGGAGGGGTGGGGGTGGGTAGCCGCGCAACGCGCAGCGCGCTACGATCCCACCATGCGCCGCATCCCCGATCATATGACGGCCCGTGCCCGCGATCTGCGTAACAATCAGACCGAAGCGGAGCGCAAAGTCTGGCAGCGCATCTCGCGCTATCGCCCGCGCTTCACGCGTCAGCTTGTCGTCGGTCCCTACATCCTCGATCTGGCTTGTCGCGCCGCAAAGCTGGCGGTCGAGTTTGATGGCTCACAGCATCTTGAGACCAGTCTCCATGATGCAGAGCGCACGGCTTTTCTTGAAGCGCGAGACTGGATCGTGCTGCGCTTCTGGAACAGCGAAGTTGCCAACAATCTCGACGGAGTGGTCGAAACAATCCTTGCAAAGACCGCCGAGTGCCTCGGCGGCACCCACCCCCAACCCCTCCCTTCCAGGGAGGGGAGAAAGAAGACCTAGTCCACGGCCCGCCCCTCACCGCCAGCGCAGCCGCTCCCGGTTCAGCTCGTCGACGCGCTTCACGCCCATCAGCCGCATGCCGCGTTCGATCTCGTCCTTGAGGATGCCCAGCGCACGTTCCACGCCCGGCTGCCCCGCCGCCGCGAGCGCATAGAGATAGAGCCGTCCGCCCGAGGCGCAGTTCGCACCGGCAGCTAGGGCCTTGAGCACATGCGTGCCGCGCCGCACGCCGCCATCGCAGATGATCTCGATCTGCCCGCCGACCGCGTCGACGATCTCGCGCAGCTGGTCGAACGGCGCCCGGCTGCCGTCGAGCTGGCGCCCGCCATGGTTGGAGATCATGATCGCGTCCGCGCCGATCACCACCGCGCGGCGCGCATCGGCCACGCTCATGATGCCCTTGAGGCAGAAGGTGCCGCCCCAGTCCTCGCGCAGCTGCTCGGCCATCTTCCAGTCCATCGACGTGTCGAGCATGGTGTTGAAATAGCCGGCGATCGAGACGGCCTCGCCGCTGCCTTCCTTCACATGCGTGTCGAGATTGGGCAACGCGAACTTGTCGCGCAGCATATAGTCCAGCGCCCAGCGCGGCTTGATCGCATAGGAGGCGAGCGAGGAGGCGGTGAAGCGCGGCGGCGAGGTGAAGCCGCTGCGCGCGCAGCGCTCGCGCTTGCCCGAGACGATCGTGTCGACCGTGAGCGCCAGCGCGTCGAACTTGGCCGCCTTGCAGCGCTCGACCATCGATCGGTTGAGCCCGCGATCCTTGTGATAATAGAATTGGAACATCTTGGGCGTGGAGATGGTCTCGCCAATCTCCTCGATGCTCACCGTGCCGAGGCTGGAAATGCCGAACCACAGGCCGAGCTTTTCGGCCGCCTTCGCCACCGCCCGCTCGCCCTGCCAGTGGAACACGCGCTGCAGCGCGGTCGGCGACAGGATCAGGGGCAGCGCGCTCTTGCGGCCCATGATGGTGACGCTGGTGTCGATCTCCGCCACGCCGGCCAGCACGTTGGGCACCAGGTCGCAATCGGCATAGGCGGCGGTATTGCGGTCCTTGGTGATCTCGTCGTCGGCCGCGCCGTCGATATAGTCGAACACCGGCCAGGGCAGGCGATGCTTCGCGAGGCGGCGGAAATCGTCGATATTGTGGCAGTCGGTCAGGCGCATGCCCGGTCCTTAGCGGCGCGGGACGGGTTCGTACATGCGATTTCCGAACAGGGCGTGATAGCGCCGCACTCATCGCTTTTCCGTCTTCGGGAAGGAAGCGGAGGGTGAGGGCCTGCTTACTTTCCCTCGTCATCCCCGCCTTCGCGGGAATGACGGCCACAGGCCGGCGTGGGGCGACTTGTTCCCCTCCCTTTCAAGGGAGGGGTTAGGGGTGGGTGCGAGCGAAGCGAGGTTGAGCCCGACAGCCGCTGGCGCGGCCTACCCACCCCCAGCCCCTCCCTTGAAAGGGAGGGGAGCAGCATATCCTCAACACGCAGCCCTTCGACAAAGCCCGATCGACCGTCTAAGTGACGGAACAAACAGACAGGGAGGATCATCATGGCCGCGCCCGGCGCCACCACCTTCGGCGAAGCGCTCTCGCGTGCGCCCATGCGCGCCTTCCAGTGGGTAACGGTCGCCATCTGCATGCTCGTGCTGGTCAGCGACGGCATCGACATGCAGCTGCTCGGCATCGTCGCGCCGCTGGTGATCAAGGATTTCGGCGTCGACAAGGGCACGTTCGGCATCGCGATGAGCGCGGCTTTGGTCGGCTTCGGCCTCGGCGCGTGGGGCGGCGGCTGGCTGGGCGACCGGATCGGCCGGCGCTTCACCCTCGCCCTCGCCGCCCTGGTTTTCGCCCTCGCCACCGTCGCCGCCAGCCAGGCGGACGGCGTCTGGCACATGGCCCTGTGGCGCGTGCTCGGCGGCCTCGGCTTTGGCGCCGCTTATTCCAATGCGCTGGCGATGGCGAGCGAGTGGCTGCCCGATCGCCTGCGCCCGGTGACGATCAGCACCCTCTCGGTCGGCACGCCGATCGGCGGCACGGTGGTCGGCTGGCTCGGGCCGACGCTGGCGGCGGATTATGGCTGGCGCGGCGCCTTCGTGGCGTTCGGCATCGCGACCTTGCTGCTCGTGATCATCATCCTCGCGACCCTGCGCGACAGCCCCTCCTACCTGCTCGCCCGCGGCAAGACCGAGGCCGCCCGCCGCGCCGCCCGCCATGTGCTCGCCGAGGACGTGCCCCTGCTGCCCGAGCGCCACGAGGGCGATGCGGCCGGCCTCCCCGCGATCGGCGTGCTCCACCGCACCAACCTGCGCCTCAACATCGGCGTCGGCACCGCCTTCGCCGCCTTCGCCGGCGTCGCCTACGGCATCCTCAACTGGTCGACCACGTTCCTGACCGCCTCCGGCTTCACCCTCGCGCAGGCCGGCGGCGCCGTCTCGGTCGGCGGCATCACCTCGATGGCCGGCTCGGTCCTCGCCGGCATGCTCACCCGCCGCTTCGGCTCGCGCCGCGTCATGACGGTGATGAGCGTGACGCTGCTGACCCTGCTGGTCGCCCTCGCCTTCGTCGTCGAGACCCTGCCGGACGCCCCCACCGCCGCCGAGCGCCTCACCGTCGTCACGCTCATCGGCGCGGCCGCCGCGGTGTTCAGCGGCGGCATCGCGATCATGTATGTCATCATGATCTTCGGCTACCCGCAGTCGTGCCGCTCGGCCGGCATCGGCTTCGGCATCTTCATGAGCCGCGTCGGCGCGATCAGCGCCAGCGGCTTCGGCGGCGCGCTGCTCGATTTCGGCCAGGGCAGCACCATCCCCTTCTTCGCGACCCTCTGCGCCTGCTCGGTGCTGGTGCTGGCGGCGGTCGTCATCATCGACCGCCATGTGCCGCCGGCGGGGGTCAGCAGTTAGTAAGCGGACAATCGGTCTAGCCCTCTCCCGCTTTCGCGGGAGAGGGTTGGGTGAGGGTCTTTCTGTTTTCCCCAAGCGCAGCGGCAATGGCCTCGACAACGCCATCGAAATTCTCGACGATCTCATGATTCCAGAAACGCAGGACGCGGTAGCCCTTCGCCTCCAGAAAGGCGGTGCGGGACGCGTCCCGCTCTCCATCATGCTGGCCACCGTCAAGCTCGACGACAAGCCTCGCCTCAATGCACAGGAAATCGACGACAAACGGTCCGACCATGGCCTGCCGCCGAAACTTGTGGCCTATCAGCTGCCGCGCCCGCAAGGCTTGCCAAAGCCGCTGTTCGACATGGGTCATGGTCCGGCGCAGCGACGCCGCATGCGGACTGATCTGACGGCGGACCGGATACATGATCCTTATCCTAGAAGAAGAAAGACCCTCACCCAACCCTCTCCCGCGAAAGCGGGAGAGGGCTAGATAATCCGCTTCATGACCTCAGGATCTAAGACGGCTGAACCCGCCCCCGCCGCCCCCCAGCCCGCCGCCCCATGCCCCGCGACTTCATCACATTCCGCCGGAACATCGCCGTGCCGGCGCGGATGATCAGCCAGGTGCACAGCGCCTGCCAGAGCAGCAGCACGAGATGCGGCCAGAGCGCGGGGAACTGCGCCGCCCGCGCCATCAGCGCGAAGGGCGAGCTGAACGGGAAGAGGCAGGCAACGCCCTCGATCAGCGTGCCGGGCCGCGCGGTCGCATAATTGGCGAACAGGAAGATGCCGACCTGCCCCATGCTGACCGGCATGGAGAGCGTCTGCACGTCGCGCACCGTCGCCGCCATCGCGCCGATGCCGAGATAGAGCGAGCCGAGCAGCAGATAGGCGCTGGAGAAATAGACGAAGCCGAGCGCGACGAAGAGCGGCCAGCCGACCGCCGGCGCGGGCACGGCCGGCAGGGCCGATCCCGCCAGCAAGGCGATCGCGCCGCCCAGCGCCGTCCACACCGCGATCGCGATGAGCGCCATGCCGAGCATCGCGAACAGCTTGCCGAGGAAGATCGCTTCCATCGGAATGCTGGCGGTCAGGATCTCGATGATCTTGTTGGCCTTCTCCTCGACCAGGTTGGAGAGCACCATGCCCGCCAGCAGCATGGTCGCGAGGAAGAGGCACATCTGGCCGAGCTGCGCCGTCGCGCTGCGGTCGACCGGCGCGGCCGGGTGGGGGCGCGCCGGCTTCAGGCGGATGGCGAGCGGCGCGGCGACCGCATCCTCGCTCTGCCGCGCGGTGTCGACGAGCAGGCGGACTTCGTCGCCGAGCGCCTGCGCATCCTGCGCGTCGGCATGCAGCACCGGGCTGCGCAGCGAGCCGGCGAGCAGCAGGTCGCCGGAGGCACTCTCCGCGCGCCCTGTTTCCAGCATGGGAAAGTCGGGGACGATCGCCTTCAGCCGCCGCTGCGCCGCGATCAGCCGCGCGACGTCGCCGTCCGGCATCGCCACCGCGATCGTGCGGGCGAGGTCGGGCTTCGCCATGTGGCTGCCGACATTGCCAGCCGCCAGCGCGATGCCCAGCATGATGACCGGCGTGATCAGGAAGAAGATGAACGCCCGCGAGCGGATCAGCGCGTTGAAGTCGCGCCGCGCGATGACCAGCGCCCCGCGCACGATCTCGTTCATGCCCTCGGTCATGCCCGGTCCTCCTCCTGCGCGCGGTCGAGATCGGCCGCAGCCGCCTCGCCCGCGATGGCGACGAAGGCGTCGTGCAGGCCCGGCCGCTCGATCGACAGCGAGACGATGCCGGCATCGCCCTCGATCAGCGCCTTGAGCAGCGGCTCGACGCCCGCCTCGGCCAGCTCGAACTGCCAGTGATGGCCCTGCTGCAGCGCGCCGGGCGGCAGCGCCGCGCGCCAGGGCCCGTCGGCCGCCCGCGTCTCCAGCCGCACCTGCGGCGCCAGGCGATTGCGCGCCTCATCCACGCGCCCGGCGAACGGCACCTTGCCGCCGGCGATGATCGCGATCTCCTCGCACAGCCGCTCGGCATGGGCGATGACGTGGGTGGAGAAGATGATGGTGACGCCGTCCTGCGCCTGCGCGCGGATCAGCCCCTCCAGCTTCTGCTGGTTGAGCGCGTCGAGGCCCGAGAAAGGCTCGTCCAGCACGATGAGGCGCGGGCGGTGGACGATCGTGCCGAGCAGCTGCACCGTCTGCGCCATGCCCTTGGACATCTGCCGCACCGGCCGGTTCATCGCATAAGCGAGGCCATGCCCCTCCAGCAGGTCGCGCGCGCGGCGCCGCCCCTCGGCCAGCGGCAGCCCGCGCAGCGCGCCCATGAAGGCGATTGCCTCGATCGCGCTCATCGAGGGATAGAGGCCGCGCTCCTCGGGCAGATAGCCGACCAGCTTGGCCACCGAAAGCGGCCGGTCCGCGCCGAGCAGCAGGCAGCGCCCCTCGTCCGGCGCGATGATGCCGAGCAGCATGCGCAGCGTCGTTGTCTTGCCTGCCCCGTTCGGCCCGAGCACGCCGAAGATGCTGCCGGCCTTCACCTTCAGGCTGATATGATCGACCGCGCGAAAACCGTCGAAATCCTTGACCAGCCCCTGCGCATCGATGGCGAGCGGCGCGGAGGTGGAGGTGGAGGTGGGGGCGATCGTCATGGGAGCCATGTGCATCCCCGCTGCCTAGCGGCAAAGCCCTAATGGCTTACCAACGCGAGGCGCGTTTATCCGCCTGTCCGGCGACGGGAGCGGCGGCCTTCCGGGCCGCGGCGCAATCGCCCCGTTCCGTCCGCCCGAATGACGGTCACGCGTCGCTGGCGACAAAATCGCCGCGCGCCCAGGCCCACCACAGGAGAGCCGCGCTCGCCAGCAGGGACAGGACCAGCGCCGACAGGGATGCCTCCGGCCCGAAACCGCCTCCGCTCAGCAGCTCGGAGACATGCGCGGCCGGCCGCAACGCGAGCGGCCCACCGGCAATCTCGCCCGTGCCCGAGACCGCCGCGCCCAGACGCCAGCCTTGCGTGAAGTTCCAGCCGGCATGCATGCCCATCGAGGCCCAGGCCCGCCCGGTGATCATGTACAGCGCGATGATGGCCCCCTCGCCCGCGATCAGGCAGGCCACCGCGAACAGGCTCGCATCCGGATTGGCGAGATGCAGCAGCCCGAAGACGACCGCCGCGCCGGCCAGCGCCGGCCAGATCCCGAAGGCCCGCCACAGCAGCCGGAAGATGACCAGCCGCATGACAAGCTCCTCGAGCACGCCCGAACGCAGGGAATCGCGCAGCGCCAGCGCGACGCCGTCGATCGGTTTCGGCGTGATGATCACCCAGCCGAACAGCCATTGCACGCCGACAATGGCGCCGAGCAGCGCGCCGCCGATGATGAGGCCCGCCAGCAATTCCCAGGGCGCGCGGCGCAGGCCAAGCTCCGGCGTCGCCCGCCGCTCGCCGAACCGGATCGTCGCCCGGTAGGCGATCAGAACGGCGAGCAGGCCGATGATCGCCACCACGAGCTTGTAGGCGGCGGGGGCGGCGCTCAGCGAGTCCAGCCGGATCCCGCCGGCCCGGACCGCGAGCCACAGGCCCCCCCGGGCAACTGCATTATACAGGATGACTGTGCCGACGCACAGGACGACCAGCCAGCCCAGCGCGCGCAACCAGCGCCATTTCCCCGGCGCCAGGACTCCCGCCGATCCGATCACCACCATATCCCGCTCCCCCGATGCTGCGCCGCACGCTACCATGGTGTATTATCTTGTCAATACACCATGCATCGCGCCGGTCGGGAGCCTTTGCGCCCTTACCCCAACGGCGCCGGCCGTCTCGGCGATGCCCCACCTCGGCGCGAGAGCTGGCCCGGGAACATCCAGCCCGGATATTCCGGCCCGAGCGCGCTCGCCTCGTCCAGCGCGGCGATCTCCGCCGGGGTCAGCGCGACATCGCTCGCCGCCAGATTCTGCGCAAGCTGTTCGGGCCGCGTCGCGCCGACGATGACGCTGCTGACGAACGGGCGCTGCAGCAGCCAGGCCAAAGCGATCGAGGCGATGCCAATGCCGCGCCCCTCCGCCATCGGCCGCATCAGGTCGATCAGCGCATAGACCTTGTCCATGTCCAGATAGTCGGCCGGCCCGCCGCTCTTGGCGACGCGCCCTTCGCCCGCGACGCCCCGACCCTCACCGGCGTCGGTCCGGCTATACTTGCCCGAGAGCAGGCCGCCCGCCAGCGGGCTCCAGACCATCAGGCCGACGCCCTCGCTCTGCATCATCGGCACGATCTCGCGCTCCAGGTCGCGGCCGGCCAGCGTGTAATAGGACTGGATGCTCGCGATCCGCTCCAGCCCGCGCACGCCCGCGATGCCCTGCGCCTTGGCGACCTGCCAGCCCGCCCAGTTGGAGACGCCGACATAGCGCGCGCGGCCCGAGCGGACGATGTCGTCGAGCGCGCGCAGCGTCTCCTCGATCGGCGTCTGCGGGTCGAAGCCGTGCACCTGATACAGGTCGACATAGTCCATGCCGAGCCGCTTCAGGCTGGCGTCGATCTCGTCCATCAGATGCTTGCGCGAATTGCCGGCATGATTGGGGTCGGTGCCCATCCGCGCGAAGGCCTTGGTGGCGACGATCGCGTCGCGCCGGGCGATGCCGACCTGGCGCAGCGCCGCGCCGGTCAGCGTCTCGGACTGGCCGTCCGAATAGACATTGGCCGTGTCGATGAAATTGACGCCCGCATCGAACGCCTGCCGCACCAGCGCGCTGGCGGCCTCCTGCTCGAGTCCGGCAATGTGGGAGAAGCGCCCTTCCACCGTGCCGAAGGTCATCGCGCCCAGGCAGAGCTCGGAGACGATCAGGCCGGTCTGGCCCAGATGGTTGTAGCGCATGACGGCTCCTCTCGATTTTTTTTGGGTTTGCAGGGGGTGCAAAGGCGTCGCGTGTGCGACTCCGCGCAAGTTTATGGGCTCGCGCTGGCGGCGGCAAGCTTAACATGTGAAGCATCGCGCGCAGCGACCCCGTCGCAACCCGTCGCAAGCTAAGTTTCCTGCGTGACGAACGGCTTGCGCGGTGCCAAGATGGACAGAATCAATAAGCTCAGGAGAGAGAGCATGCGATACCATCTTGCCCTGGCGGGTGCGCTCGCGCTTGCCGTATCGCTCGGCGCCGTGCCGGTGCAGGCTCATCACAGCATGGCCATGTTCGACCAGACCAAAAAGGTCACCATGTCCGGCACCGTCCGCGAATTCCAGTGGACCAATCCGCATTGCTACATCCAGCTGATGGTCCCGGACGCCAGCGGCAAGACCACCGAATGGAGCATGGAGATGGGCGCGCCCATGTATCTCTATGCCAAGGGCTGGCGGCCCGGCACGCTCAAGGCCGGCATGAAGATCAGCATGTCCATCTATCCCCTGCGCAACGGCAATCCGGGCGGCGTCGTGATCGACGCGACGACCGCCGACGGCAAGCCGATCGGGAAGAATATCCAGTGATCCGCGCGGCCCTGCTCGGCGGCGTCTTGCTCTGCGCCCTTGCCGCTCCGGCCCTCGCCGATCCCGCCTCTCCCGCCGCCCGCGCCAGGCAGTTCGCCAAGCTCCCCTACTGGGATGGCCTCTGGCTCACCGAGAATGACCAGACCACCATCGGCGGCCTCTCCGAAGTGCAGGAGGCGGCGAAGGCGACGGGCGAGAAACCCAAAGTCCACCCGATGAAGCTGATCGCGCCCTTCGCCCCGTGGAACGAGGAGGGCAAGCGCCGCCTCGCCGAGGTGCGCAAGACGCAGGGCAATCGCAAGGCGGACGGCTGGGGCTATCCGATGATGATGAACGGCGCCGCGCCGATCGAATTCCTCATCACGCCCGAGGAGACGCTGATCATCAACGGCTATCGCGACGTGCGCCATATCTACACGGACGGGCGCAAGCATCCCGCGCCGGACGATCGCTGGCCGACCGTCTGGGGCGACAGCGTCGGCCATTGGGAAGGCGACACGCTCGTCGTCGACACGATCAGCGTCAAGAACCCGAATGTCTATTTCCACGGCGGCCCGCCGCTCTCCGACGATGCGGACTATGCCGAGCGCATCCGCATGGTCGGCAAGGACCGGATCGAGGTCGAGATGGTGATCACCGATCCGACGACGCTGACGGGCCCGTGGAAGAGCCAGCTCGCCTTCGTGCGCGCCACCGGCTTCGATCGGATGATCCACATGGAATATGACAATGACCGCACCGTCTTCGACGGCGACAACAACACGATCGCGCCGCCCAGGGACGAGCAGCCAGCCCAGCATTAAACGCCGCGCCTGATCATATGCGGCCATCAGGAGAGAGACGATGAGACACAGGATCGGGACCGCCCTGCTGGCCTTGGCCGGCGCCCTCGCCTTTGCCGCCCCCGCGCCCGCCCAGCTCCTCGCCGGCGAGCGCGAGGCGACGGTCGCGCCGATCGACGGCATCGTCGCCCCCGGCGCGAAATGGGAGCTGGCCTGGGCCGGCTTCATGACCGCCGACGGCATGGTCGGCACCGACGATGGCGGCCTCCTGTTCGCGCAGGAGCAGAGCAACAGCATCCGCAAGCTGGCGCCGGACGGCAGCGAGCAGGTCTTCCTCTCCGGCGTCGCGGGCGCGGGCGCGGTGTCGATCGACGCGAAGGGCCGCCTCTTCACCGTCGAGCGCACCTGCACCGATCCCGGCCTCAACATGCCGAGCTGCCCGGAGCTGACCCGCGTCGTCCAGCTCGCGCCCGAGCGGCGCCTGATCGCCAACAGCTTCGCCGATGGCCGTCCTCTGGGCCGCCTCAACGATGTCATGGCCGATGGCCAGGGCGGCGCATACTTCACCGTCGGCGGCGTCTATCGCGCCGCGCCGGACGGCAAGGTGAGCGTCGTCGCGGAGGGCAGCGACGTCACCACCAACGGGCTGGTGCTGAGCCCGGACGGCAGGACGCTCTACGTCACCAACCGCCAGAAGATCATGGCTTTCGATGTCGGCAAGGATGGCGCCACGTCCAACCGCCGCGACTTCGCCGCGCTCGATCATGAGCCGGCCGGCGCGTTCGGTGGTGACGGCCTGGCGGTCGACGATCAGGGGCGGCTCTATGTGACGGCCGGCGCGGGCATCTATGTGTTCGACAAGGCGGGCAAGGAGCTGGGCATCATTCCCGTCCCCCGCCCGCCGATCACGCTCGCTTTCTCGGGGCCGGACAAGCAGACGCTCTTCGTCGGCGCGATGGGCGCGGTCGGGCCGGACGGCAAGCCCTGGACCACCCCCAAGGGCGTCCGCAACGTCGGCATGACCGTCTACAAGCTGCGGATGCTGAGCACCGGCTATAAGGGCCGGCCGAAATAGGCGGCGGGCGGGAAAGGGTTCCTCCTTCCCCGGATGGCAGGGTGCGGCCGGGCGCTCACGCCGGCCGCCAGACCCCGTCGGCGAGATCGGCGGGGTCCACCGTCACGGTCTGCACCAGACTGCCCGTGCGCACGGTCAGCAACGTCGCGACGCGCACATAGGCGGTCAGCGCATTGCCCTCGATCGCCTCTTCCTCGGTCGCGACCTCATAGGGGCCGGCCGGCAGCGTCGCGTCGAGCGCCCGCACGTGAAACGGCGCCCCGAAGGTCACGAGCGATCGGGTGGTGCGGATCGCCATGCGCGATCAGGCGACGCTGGCCACGCCGCGATCGGGATTTTCGCTCGCCAGCCTGTCTTCCTGCTCTTCGCAGTCCGATACGGGCTCGGGGAGCCTGACCTCGACATGGCGCTTGGCTTCGCGCTCCTCGGCAAGTCCTGCCTCGCGGCTCCATGCGACGGCGGCCGAAACCGCGATCGAGCGGACGTTTTCGAGTGTCGCGCCGTTGGCGCGTTCCCGCTGGATGGCGGCTTGCGCCCGGCAAAAGGCTGCTGTCTGAGCCATGATCTTATCCTTTCGATGTGCGACACTCGCGTCGCGGAAATGCGCGGCGCTCAGGCCGATTTGTCGTCCAGCCGCGCCTGACGGAGCGCATCGGCCAGCCGGGAAAAGCGAAACGACTTGTAGTGGAAGCGCGGTGTCGGAACCATCTTGATGCCATAGCGGGCCATCAGTTCGGCATCCTCGGCGTCGATCTCATCGCTGATCGTGGCGCCATTCGGGGCCATCGGAGCCGCTCGGTCGCGAACGGGGCGAAATGTCATGAGATACGATCTCCCGGGCTGGATCGCGACGCAATCGTCGCTTTCACAAGCGGGGAGCCAGCGCTGCCAATTTGCGATCAAGCCCAGGTGCGCCGGGCCAGCACGATGTCATATGGTGTCGCGACCCCGCGCGCACAAGGGACCGCGCCGCTCCGCGAGACCGGACATGCCCGCCCGCCAAAGAAAAAGGGCCCCGCATCGCTGCGAGGCCCTCTATCTCGATCAGATCGAAGCGCGATCAGGCCGCTTCGTATTCGTCCTCGTCGGCGGTCTGCACCGGGCCCGAATCCTGGCCCTTGGCGCTCTCGTCGCGATCGACCAGTTCGATGATCGCCATGTGGACGGCGTCCGAGGCGCGATAGCCGGCCTTGATGATGCGGGTATAGCCGCCTTCGCGGTCCTTGTAGCGCTCGGCCAGCACGTCGAACAGCTTGGTGAGCTGCGTGTCGTCGAGCAGGCGGGCATGGGCCAGACGGCGATTGGAGAGGCCGCCGCGCTTCGCCAGCGTGATCAGCTTCTCGACATAGGGGCGAAGCTCCTTCGCCTTGGGCACGGTGGTCTTGATCTGCTCATGCTTGATGAGCGAGGCCGCCATATTGCGGAACATGGCCGTGCGGTGGCCGGAGGTGCGCTGCAGCTTGCGGCCGCCATAGCGATGACGCATGGGTGTCTTCCTTCGTTCGTTAAGGGGCCGTATCAGGTTCCCCAGACCAGGCAGTGATGAGGGCCACCGCCAAAAGCCCGCCCCTCGAAGGGGTTGAAGCGCCGCCCCAAAGCGGATTCGGCGCGCAAAGTCAAGGAAAAGCGGCCGAGGACGGCCACCTGCCCATCCGCTGCGAAACCGGCGTGCAGATCATGGCATTGCGGCGACGCGGCGCACAGGCTGTTTTCCGCGCTTTGGACGATCCCGCCAATATCCGCACGTATAACGCGAAATATTATTGAACGGCATCTTCACCGATGGATATATATCTTTAGTAATATTTATCTCGCAGCACCCGATGATTTTGCGCATGAACGCGCAGACTTTCGGCGATCATCCATCTTATTCCGGCTGTATTCCAATTTACACATGACATCGCGTGGAACTCATTGCGCGTTCGCCCGTTCGCTGAGTCTCACAAAAGGGAGTCGCGCTATGGGTATTATCATGTGGCTGATCATCGGAGGCGTGGTGGGATGGCTTGCGAGCCTGATCATGCGCACCGACGCGCAGCAGGGCATTTTCCTCAACATCATCGTCGGGATCGTCGGGGCCTTCCTGGGCGGCCTTCTCCTGGCGCGTGGCGAGATCAACAACGCGCCCCTCACGATCGAGACCTTTGCGGTCTCGCTGCTCGGTGCCGTTGTGTTGCTCGGCATCGTCAACCTGCTGCGCCGCGGCACGCTGCGCTAACGACGCCGCAGATCGGTCAGAGAGAGGAGGCCATCATGGCAGACAATAGCAGTTCAAGCTCGAACCTCGGCTTGATCGTCCTCGCGATCGCCGTGCTGATCGCCGCCGCCGTCGGGTTCATGTTCTACCAGAGCCAGCAGAACAAGGACAATGCCGTGACCGGCGCCGCCCAGGCCGTTGGCGACGCGGCGAAGGACGTCGGCGACGCGGCGAAGAAATAGCCGACGCACGCGGGCGGCGGCGCGGAGAATCGGCCGACACGGTCGAGGGGACGCAGATCGGTTTCGCCAACACTAACCCTCGCGTTGGCGAAAGGTGGCTTCGACGGTGTGTGGGAGCGCAGTCGGAGCCACCCCCAACTTGCCCACCCCCTCTGCGGAGCCGGGGGGCTGACCAGCTCGCTGGCCATCATCATCACAGGACAGGAAAATAATGTCCGTCACAGCGAAGGGGGATGGTCGGGCCGAAACCGCAATGCCCGGAAACGTTCTGATCGTGGAGGACACGCCGATCGTCGCGACGGCGATCTCGACGATGCTGCTGGAGCTCGGAATCGAGGATGTCACGATCGCCGGGAGCGTCGAGCAGGGCCTTTCCTCCCTGGAGGAGGCGCGGTTTCACCTGGCCATCGTGGATCTCCAGCTCGGTGACCAGAACGGCCTCGTCGTGGCGGAGCGCTGCGCGGACCTCAAGATCCCCGTCATCTATTCGACCGGGCATGGCCCCGTGATGGTGCCGGTCGTCTATCCGGGCGAGGCCTTTCTCCAGAAGCCCTATACGCTCGCCCAGCTGAAAGGCGCCATCGAGGCCCTGTGCGGCCAGCATGGATGACCGCCGCCGTCGCTTCCGGCAGCGTGACCGGCCAGACGATCATCGCGCCCCACGGAACGATTGCCCCGCCCGGCGGTTCTGCCTCTGACAGGGCGCGCCCTTCGCGCCCGTCCCGGAGGACCCATGAAAACCGCCCCTTATGCGAGAAATGGATTGGCCCTTGGATTGCTGGCGGGCGCCGGCGCGCTGGCTGGCGCGGGCCTGCTGATCTGGCGGGCGTGGCGCGGCCGCCAGCCGCAGGACGCGCCCGCCGCCGCCTTCGCCGGCACCGGCGCTCACAAGGACAGCCCCGTCCAGGTCCGCGATGCCGGCCCCGAGCACATCCGCGACGAGGATGGCGAGGATTGGGACGCGCTCGACCAGGCTTCGGACGAGAGCTTCCCGACCAGCGACCCGCCGACCGCGAACGATTTCCGCACGCCCGAGCCGATCGACTATTCGGACGGCAAGGCCAGCCGCCCGCACTGACCGCACGCCCGTCGAACGGGCGTCGGACGGCCGGGCGCGCCCCCACGCGCCCGGCCGCCGCTACGGCACCCGCACCGAGGGCGCCCCGCCCGGCGCCAGCATCAGCGCATGCAGCGCCCAGACCATCGCGTCGGCCCGGTCGGGTGATCGCCCCGGCCCCTCATAGCCGCCGCCCGCGATCAGCCCGGCGAGCTGCGCTTCGAGCACCGGGAAGCGCCCGGCGAAGCGCGCCCGCCCAGCCTCGAACAGGCCAGCGGCCGGCTCGGCCCGCGCCGCCTTGCTCCGCGTTGCGCTGACCAGCGTCACCGCCATGCGCAGCCCCGCGCTCGCCAGCACGCTGCGCACCATATCGCCGCCCTGATTGCCCTCGGCGATCACCCGGTCCGCCCCATGTCGCTCCGCCGCCGCCGCGACCGCCCGCGCCCAGCCGTCGGGCGAGCGCCCTTCCACCGTCTCGTCCGCCAGCACATGGCCGATGCCGCGCCCGTCCAGCCCGCACGCCACGATGCCGCACACGCCCGCCGCGCTCGCCGGCGGATCGACGCCGATCACCACGCGCACCAGCGCCGCCGGCTCCACCGCCGCCCCCCGGCTCGCCTCGATCAGCGCCGCCGGCCACAGCGTCCCGCGCAGATCCGCGATCAGCTCGCCGCCCAGCTCCTGCCGCCCGAGCCGCGTGTCGCCATACTCGGCCGTCACCGCCGCCAGCCAGGCGTCCGGCAGGTGCGGATTGACCCCGCTCGCCCCGCCGGTCTTCACCGTGTCCGCCATCGCCAGGATGCGCGTCAGCACCGCGCTGCCCTCCCGCGGCGTCGTCGTCACCAGCGCGCGCGGCCGCTCGCCGGCGCGCAGGCCGAGCTGCAGCATGTCCCATGTCTCCTCCGGATGCCGCCATTTCGCCAGCTCGTCGCACCAGGCATAATGATGCTCCGGCCCGCGCAGCGCCTCCGGATTGGCGCCGGAGAAGAGCGCCGCCTCCGCCCCGCACGGCCAGATCACCCGCTGCCGGCTCGGCTCGAAGCGCGGCCGCGCCTGCACGTCGCGCCCCGCGCCCGCCCCGGCCTCCGCCGCGATCGCCAGGATGCCGCTGCGCCCCTCGACCATGATGCGCCGCGCCTCGTCCGCCGTCGCCGCCACCAGGGCGATGCGCAGCGGCTCGCCCGCCCCCGCCGCCCCGTCGCCCGCCGCCGCCGCCGCCCGCACCATGGCGGCGACCCACTGCGCCCCCGCCCGCGTCTTGCCGAAGCCGCGCCCCGCCATCAGCACCCAGGTCCGCCAGTCGCCCGGCGGCGGCACCTGCCCGGCATGCGCCCACTCCCGCCACGCGCTCTGCCAGACGTCGCGCTCGCCGTCGTTCAGCCCGCCGAGCACGCGCGCGCGCTTCTCCGCCGTGCGCAGCCGCGCCGCGAAGATCTCGCGGATGAAGTTCATGCCTGCCTCCATGATTTCGGGAGCACGAAACCGCCCCAGCGCGCGCCCAGGCCCCTCTCCCCGGAGCCGTCCGCAATCGACGCTTCCGCTCCCCCTCCCGCAAGCGGAAGGGGGCCGGGGGGTGGGCACTGCGGCATCACCGTCCAATGCCCCACCCCTAACCCCTCCCGCCTGCGGGAGGGGACCGCCCGCCTATGCAGGCAGGCCCCGCTTCCCTATACCCCGGCTCCCCCGGCCTCCTCCCCCGCCACCGCCACAGCCGCCTCCTTCGCCGCCCGCTTCGCCGCCTCGCGCGCATCCCAGCGCTCGATCGCCTCGATCTTGCGCAGGATGCTCGCGCGCACCGCATCCAGCGTCGGCGCCTTGCGGTTCGCGTCATAATGCTGCGCCTTGCCGCCACGCACGGAGGCGCGATGCAGCCGCAGCAGGTTCATCATCTCGGCATTGCTGAGCGGCTCGCCCGCCTGCTCCCAGTCGCCGTCCAGCTCCAGCCGCACGACGCTGTCCGTCGCCCGCTCGACGAGCTGCGCCTCGATCCGCGCATAGCCATGCTCCATCGCCTCGGCCCAGAGCGCCGCGAAGGCCGGATAGCGCAGCCGGCGCCTGTAGATCGCCACGGTCGAGAAGCCGACCTCCCGCGCCGCCAGCCGCACGTTGCACGTCGCCGCCAGCATCTCCAGGAACACGCGCTCGGCCCGCTCGGACCAGCGCTTGCCCGTGGTGTCGATGATCTTGGTCTTGCCGTTAATCGCCGGACGCACGACGCGACCAGCCAGCGGTGACGGCACCGCGAGCTCCTTGCCCATGGGGATGATCCTGATCTGTTGAGAAATGCAGCGCGAGCGGCGCCCCAGGTCAAAGAGGCAGGACTCGCAATGTTCCTGTTTTGTACCAGATCAGCGTGACGATGTCAAGGGCAGTCGGGACCACCAGAACAAGGATCATTCCAATGAGTTGCCACAAAGAAGGTTTGGTATATCATTCTCTCAGAGCTGCCTGTTAATAATTTAATGAGATGAAATATGGACTTCAATCCACGATATTTTGGAGATCAGTCCCCTGAGATAGTTACACACAGACCAAACACCGGATTGCCAAATCGCGTGATACTTGATGCCAATATTATTCTTTATTTCTTCTTATTTTTGGATGGCCCGATTCACGTTTTGGGGAGGCTAATATCGGAAGGATATACTCTCTATATTACCAAAACCGTTTTGGAAGAATGCCGGAAGACTCTTGAGAAAAGCCGCGACAATTATGAGGAAATTTTTGATGTCCTTAAAAAATCTATAGAAGGTAGCCAGATAATGATGCTGGACTCCGGGAATGATTTCCCCGGCGTTAATCCATGCGATCGTCATTTAGCGCGCGCCGCAATCGATATTGATGGCTACGTGCTAACTGACGACACTCCTCTTTTGCTAGAATTAGATAGATCTCACGTTCACGGCCGCTCCCTTCGCGAACAGCTTTGGGAGTTTTCAGATGAAAAAACCCAGCAGTGGTTACTATCGCTCGGCACATGCTTCGCAGCCGACGGTCATATCCTTATTAAAGCAACTTTTAACCCTAGTTACTTAACATCATGGCGCGCAAAATTTACGCTTTGGTTCCACCCTTCGCTCGGCACTCTCATCTACGACGGTTCCATTTCAGCTTTCGTATACATTCCTTGGGACGGTAGTGCGCCCATTCGTCTTCCATTCGTTCTTGAGCGCGGCATACCATTCGCGGCGCTTCTCAACTATTCAGTTGGTTAGACACAACGATAACGCTCAAAGCCCGTCAATTAGGCGGCACTTCCCAATCAAGATCAGCGAAACAGCGGCAGCTCACAACCTCGCCGGACACGTCACTCGCCCTCTCTCTGAACGGACCAGATTCATGGGCCGGTTATGTTCATTTGATTACATTTGGGCCCTACCAACTCAGCCCAAAAACTTGGAATTCTTGCTCGCAACTTGTTGGTGTTGCGCCTCCGACTTTGACTTCTGGCCTGGCGCTAGCGGGCGCGGTTTTTGCAAAAGTGGAGGGCAACATGATGAGGCGCATGCCATGGGATGCTGCGGTCCTGCTTGCGAGAATCGCCGCGCCAGGACTTTATCGATCCAAGAGACACGAGGAGCTACCCCAAGATTGGAATGCCTTAGGGTTTGAACGTGATAGACCAGTTTTTGATGAGCAACTTGACAGGCTTTTGGCACGATATGCCATCCAGCCTACATGGTAGATAAGAAAAGAAGCCCCCGCTTTTCGGCGAGGGCCCTTTGATCCCATACAAGGCAATTCGCCTTATCCCAAAAGCCCCTGCTCGATCTCGTCGAGGCTATTGCGCCCAAGTTCGGCATGCCGAGAATACACGCGCCCTCAGACTTCGACCACCACCACCCCCAGCGCCAGCGCCGCCTTCGCCATCTGCTCGTCCAGCGTGACGAGCGCGCAGCCGTTCGCCATCGCAACGGCCAGATGCAGCGCATCCCCGGCGCGCAGGCCGAGGTCGCGCCGCTGGCAGAGCGACGCGGCCTCCCGAAAGATGCTTTCCTCGATCGGCAGGCTGCGCAGGGCCTGTGTGAACAGCCGCCACTCGGCGAGGGCGGCGATCAGGATCTCTTCGCTGATCGCGCCCATGCGGGCCTTGAGCGCCAGCGCGCTGGAGAACTCCGTCAGCGTCCATTGGCTGATCGCCATCGCCTCGCCCCCGCGCTCCGCGATCAGGGCATGCACCCGCTCCGTTGCCGGCTCCCGAATGAAGGCCGGCACGATGGCCGAGGTATCCAGATAGAGCAACGTCACGCCGGATCGCGCCCGCTCAATAGCGGTCGGCGTCGCGCAGCCGCCGGATGAACGCCCCGGCGCCTTCCCTCTGCACCGATTGCGCCGCGGTCAGCCGCCGCAGCCGCTCGACGTCCAGCGGCGGCCCTTTGCGATCCGCCGGGATGACGCGCGCCACCGTCTTGCCGCGCCGCGTGATTTCCACGCTCTCCCCGGCCATCACCTTGTCGATGAGTTCGGAGAGGTGCGCCTTGGCGTCGGCGATGCTGTAGCTGTCCAAGAGATCCTCCGCCGCAAGATGGTCAACCAGATGACCATATAGCGGATGAGCGTCAAAAAAAAGCCCCCGCCTTCCGGCAGGGGCTCCTTGCATCCTCCAAGCTCCAACCGGGTCAAAGTACCACTTTGACCCGAAGGCTTTACCCCAGCAATTCCTGCTCGAGCTTCTTGGCGATCTCCTCGATATTCTCCGGCGGCCAGCCCGGGATGTCCATGCCCAGCCGCAGGCCCATGCTCGAGAGCACTTCCTTGATCTCGTTGAGGCTCTTGCGGCCGAAGTTCGGCGTGCGGAGCATCTCGGCCTCGGTCTTCTGGACGAGGTCGCCGATATAGATGATGTTGTCGTTCTTGAGGCAGTTGGCGCTGCGCACCGAGAGCTCCAGCTCGTCCACCTTCTTGAGCAGGTAGCGGTTGATCTGGTTGGTGTCGCCCTCGTCCGCCTCGCCGCCGGCCGCGCCGGCATGGCCGCCGCTCGACGGCATCGCGCTGGGCAGCGCATCCTCGAAGTGGACGAACAGCTGCAGCTGGTCCTGCAGGATGCGCGCGGCATAGGCCACCGCGTCCTCGGGCGTCACCGTGCCGTCGGTCTCGACCGTCAGGTTCAGCTTGTCATAGTCCAGCTCCTGGCCGATGCGCGCATTCTCGACCTTGTAGGCCACCTGGCGCACGGGCGAGTAGAGCGCGTCGACCGGGATCAGGCCGATCGGCGCGTCGGCCGGGCGGTTGTTGACCGCGGGCACATAGCCCTTCCCGATGTCGGCGGTCAGCTCCATGTTGAAGCTGGCGCCCTCGTCGAGGTGGCAGATCACCAGATCCGGGTTCATCACCGCGATGTCGCCGGTCACGGCGATGTCGCCGGCCTTCACCTCGGCCGGGCCGGTCGCGCTGAGCTGCAGGCGGCGGGGGCCGTCGCCTTCCATCTTGAGCGCGATCTGCTTGACGTTGAGGACGATGTCGGTGACGTCCTCGCGCACGCCGGCGAGCGAAGAGAATTCATGCAGCACATTCTCGATCTTGATCGAGGTGACCGCCGCGCCCTGCAGCGAGGAGAGCAAAACGCGCCGCAGCGCGTTGCCGAGCGTCAGGCCGAAGCCCCGCTCGAGCGGCTCGGCGACGAACGTCGCGCGCCGCTTCGGGTCGCCGCTGGCCTTGAGCTCAAGGCTGTTGGGCTTCTTCAATTCCTGCCAGTTCTTGATATTGACAGTCATGTATTTCCCCTGGGGTTTGGGCGGAGGTGGGATTGGTCAGCGCTGGTCCTGATCCCGCCTCGGCCTTACAAAACGATCCGGTTCGCTTGGTTCCCCTGTTCGGGCGCCGCGCGGTCCGGCGGGTTCGTCAGACGCGGCGGCGCTTGCTGGGGCGCACGCCGTTGTGCGGGATCGGCGTCACGTCGCGGATCGAGGTGATGGTGAAGCCCACCGCCTGGAGCGCGCGCAGCGCGGATTCGCGGCCCGAACCGGGGCCTTTGACTTCGACCTCGAGGGTACGCACGCCGTGCTCCGCCGCCTTGCGGCCGGCATCCTCGGCGCAGACCTGCGCGGCATAGGGCGTCGACTTGCGGCTGCCCTTGAAGCCCATCATGCCGGCGCTGGACCAGCTGATCGCATTGCCCTGCGCGTCGGTGATGGTGACCATGGTGTTGTTGAAGCTGGCGTTCACATGCGCGACGCCGGCCGAGATGTTCTTGCGTTCGCGCCTGCGAATACGCTGGGGTTCCCGTGCCATCTGCTGATATTCCTACTCGAAAACGTGGTGCTGGCTGAGCGGGGGAGCGTCGTGCGGCCTCTTGTGTGTGGCGCTGGCGCCCGCCCGGTTCGGCGGAGGAGAAGCTGGGCCTTGCGGCTTACTTCTTCTTGCCGGCGATCGGCTTGGCCTTGCCCTTGCGGGTGCGCGCATTGGTGTGCGTGCGCTGGCCGCGGACGGGGAGGCCCTTGCGGTGGCGCAGGCCACGGTAGCAGGCCAGGTCCATCAGGCGCTTGATGTTCATCGCGGTCTGGCGACGCAGGTCGCCCTCGACCGTGATGCCGCCGTCGATGGTCTCGCGGATCTGCAGCACTTCGGCGTCGGTGAGATCCTGCACGCGGCGGCTCTCTTCGATGCCCAGCTTCTTGGTGATGGTCTCGGCCGTCTTGGGCCCGATCCCATGGATATAGGTCAGCGCGATGATCACGCGCTTGTTCGTCGGAATATTAACGCCTGCAATACGCGCCATAAAAACTTTCTCCTGCTCCACGGGACGCTGTGGCGAACGGCCCATCTCAACGCTTCACTTGCCCCAGGACGCAAAAAGGACGGCGGGCGCCTTCATGCGCTGCCGTTTGACCTATCGTCTCGGGATCGGCGGGCGTTAGCGCGAGTCGGCGAGTCTGTCAACTGCAAGAGAAGCCGCTTTTGCGCGCTATTCGCATCGCTTCTACGATGCGCCGTCGAGTAAATGGATTGTCCTCTTCAGATTTTCAAGATCAATCCTGAAGCGATCCGGCGTGTCCGGTTCGGGGCGTCCGACAATGAATCCAAACGTCCCATCATAAAAATCCACCAATCCCTTGTGATAGGCATAGAAGCGGTGGGGATCCTGCAGGACGAGCAGCTTCAGCGCATCGGGCGCAAAGAAGTGGAGATGGTTCAGGTGGGATCCCTCTGCGCTCACCACCATTTCCGCATCCCGCACCGCGACAGCGATCTCCTGAGCGGAAAGCGAGGACGGAACCACCGTGCGGAACCCTAGATCCTCCAGCATGGCTTGGATCAGCGCGAGATTGGCCGGATCGCGCGGGCGCGCACCGGCACCGCGCGAAAGATAGATGTGCGACCCCGCTGATTGCCCCGGCATAAACGCCGCCCTGTCTCGCAACGTCTGCCGCAATTCCATGAAACGACGTTCCCAATAATGATTATGCCCCATGTCATGCAGAAGGATCAGCCTGTCGAACCGCGCTTCCCAGAGATAGCGGCAGGCAAGGCCGCTCATCTCGCGAAAGGCCGGTTCGTGCGGCCAGAGCTTCCGCGCCACCCCGACCGACGGCAGGCCGAGCGAGCGGCCATGGAGCTCGCTGACGAGGCTATCCCGGACCCAATGGCCGAACTGCTGGCCCGAAAGTCCGCTGGTCGAGAGGAAAGCGTCTCGGAAGTGGATCGGATCAGCCTCGCCAAAATGAGATCGGGCCGCAGGAAGCACGGAAGGAAAACGCCCGACATAGCGCCCTGCTTTCAGGGTGATATTCTTAATGTGCGCAGGCTCGAACATGTATTCGACCGTCGCTCTGTGCAAATGTGAACCTCCGCTGATGCGCGTCCATTCAAGCTGAGCATCGCCATCCTCAGGATAGCCGAGCACGGCTTCGAACTCCCCGGGAAGAAAAATAGCGCGCTTGCCAACCGACGGCACTTCCGGCGCAATCTCCCGCACGGATGTCGCCGCCGACGCGAACGAGACTGGCCGGATCCTGTTCATCAATCGGGAAAGGAAAAATTCCATGAGGCCAGCCAATAAGGAACAATAAACAGGGTAGCGCGGAGCGTCGTCGTGAGATGAAGGCAGCCGGTGCCCTATCAAAGGGCCCGACGGCAGGCAATTGTCATGCGAGAGACCGCTTCCGATGAGACTGCGGAAAGAAAAAGGCGACGACTGACGGGATTTTCTCGATGACTGGGCCGCTGGAAAAGTAAGCGTTATGGACCTGGTAACGCCCCAAGTGTAAGGCTCCGCCAGGTAAGGCTCGGCTCGCCCAGCTTCGACTGTTTATGCCTGTGGGAGACAGCATTGCGAATTCTGAAGACGATCGAGGACGCGTCGCAGCAGCGCTACGACGTGCTGGTGGTGGGCGCGGGTTTCGCCGGTTCGGTCATGGCCGAGCGCATGGCGGAGGAGGCCGGGCTCAATGTGCTGGTGATCGACCGGCGCGAGCATGTCGCGGGCAATGCCTTCGATCATGAGGACGCTTCGGGCATTCTCATCCATCGCTACGGCCCGCACATTTTCCACACCAACAGCGAAGACGTCTTCGCCTATCTCTCCCGCTTCACCGATTGGCGCCCCTATGAGCACCGCGTCCTCGCCCAGGTCGAGGAGAAGCAGGTGCCGATGCCGATCAATCGCACGACTCTCAACATGATCTTCGGCAAGAGCCTGTCGACCGACGAAGAGGCCGAGGAATTCCTGGCCGGCATGGCGGAGCCGCGCGACGAGATCCGTACCTCGGAGGATGTCGTCGTCTCGAAGGTCGGGCAACATCTCTACGAGATGTTCTTCCGCGGCTATACCCGCAAGCAATGGGGCCTGGACCCGTCGGAGCTCGATCGCTCGGTAACGGCGCGCGTGCCGACCCGTGTCGACACGGACGACCGCTATTTCGGCGATAAGTTCCAGCAGATGCCCGCCAACGGCTACACTGCCATGTTCGAGAAGATGCTCGATCATCCGCGCATCTGCATCCTGCTCGACACCGACTACAAGGATGTGGTCGGCAAGATCGACTATGACCGCATGGTCTTCACCGGCCCGGTCGATGAATATTTCGATTTCCGTCTCGGCAAGCTGCCCTATCGCTCGCTGCAGTTCCGCCACGAGATGGTGGATCAGGAGCAGTTCCAGCCCGTCGGTGTGGTGAACTATCCGAATGAGGCCGTGCCCTACACGCGTATCACCGAATATAAGCACCTCACCGGCCAGGTCGCGCCCACGACCAGCATCACCTACGAATATCCCTCGGCCGAGGGCGATCCCTATTATCCGATCCCGCGACCGGAGAACCAGGAGCTGTTCCGCGAGTATGACAAGCTCGCCAACGCGGAGGAGAATGTCCTCTTCGTCGGCCGGCTCGCAACCTATCGCTATTATAACATGGACCAGGTGGTCGGGCAGGCACTGGCGACCTTCCGCCGCGCCTTCGTCGAGACCAAAGAGGCATGAAGACGGCACTGAAGCCCGTCGCCAAGCGGCTCGCGCGGCAATATGCCTATCGCCAGTCCGCGCTCTCCGCGACGGTCGGCTGGCAATTCAGGCAGAATCCGCGCCCCATCCACCTGCTCCTCGTCAGCGACGACAGGGTGATGACCAGCGAGCAGCAGTTCGCGCCCTTCGAGCGCCACGCCGCCGCGCTGCGCAAGGCGCTGGGCCTGGTCACGCGACCGGCTTCGATCGAGGCGGCACTGGCGATGAGCCCGGGCGACTTGGCTGGCTTTGCGGCAATCGGCCTGAAGCTGGGGTTCCGTACGCCTGCCGACGAGGCGGTGGCGATTACCCGGCAACTGCACGACCGGCTTGCCGGCGCTGGGGTTCCGCTCATCTATTTCGATGGCGACGACGACAGCAGCATCCAGTGGCCGGGCGTCCTCGCGGCGAGCGATCTCTATGTGAAGAAGCATGCCTATGCCGATCGCGCCGATTATGGCGTCACGCGCATCGGCAAGAGCAATCTCACCGATTACATCGCCCGCTCCCAGGGCTTCGACTTTTCGGGCAACGAGATACCCACCTCGCCCGCCATCGATCCGGCACTGGCGGAGCGTGTCATGGTCGGCTGGAATATCGGCCTCGACGACAAGATCGCCGATCTCGCAAAGCGCATGACGGACGTGGATCTGGACAATCGCCCCGTCGACGTGTGCGGCCGCGCGACCGCGGCGCCCGACAGCTGGATATACGCTTTCCGCGAGCCAGTCGCGCGCCAGCTTTCCGCGCTCGAAGGCGAGCTCAACGTGACCGTGCCGACCGCTCGCGTCGACCAAGACGAATATTATCGCGAGATGCTCTCCAGCAAGATTTGCGTCAGCCCGTTCGGCTATGGCGAGCTCTGCTGGCGGGATTTCGAGGCGGTGCTATGCGGCTGCCTCGTGGTGAAGCCGGACATGAGCCATATCGAAACCGCGCCCAATCTCTTCGTGCCCGGTGAAACCTATGTGCCATGCGCGTGGGACTTTTCCGATCTGGCCGATGCCTGCCGCCGCTATGCAACGGATGACGAGGCGCGCCTACGCATCGTCCAGAACGCGCGCGATGCGTTGCTCGAGAGCCTGACGCCCGGCTGGTTCGTCGGTCGGGTGGCGCGCGTGCTGCAGGCTGCGGGCGTCATCGCCGACTGACGTTCGCCGCGCCGCGCGTCGCTCAGGTCCTGCTATCGAGGATCTTCGCGATCGCTGCCGCCACATCCGCGATGTCGGCCATGCCGTCGACCCTGTTCACGATCCCGCGTGCATCGTAGATCGGCAGGATCGGCGCGGTCTTGGCACGATATTCTGCCATGCGAGTGCGCACTGTTTCCTCATTGTCGTCAGGGCGCCGCTTGAACTCGGTCCCGCCGCACTTGTCGCAGACGCCCGCGACCTTGGGCAGCTTGTAGCGATCGTGATAGCCCTCGCCGCAGGTTGCGCAGGTGTAACGACCGGTGATGCGGTCGACAAGCGCGTCCTCATCGACTTCCAGTTCGATGACATGATCGAGCACGCGGCCACGCGCGGCGAGCAGTGCGTCCAGACTCTCGGCCTGCGGTGCGGTGCGCGGGTAGCCGTCGAAGATGACGCCGGTTTCGGGCGCCAGCTGGTCCAGTGCTTCGCCGATGATGCCCGAGACGATCTCGTCCGATACAAGCTCGCCCGCTTCCATCACGGCCTTGGCCTTGAGGCCGATCGGCGTGCCGGCCTTCACGGCGGCGCGCAGCATGTCTCCGGTGGAGAGCTGGACCATGCTGCGCTCCGCAACGAGACTCTGCGCCTGCGTCCCTTTGCCGGCGCCGGGCGGTCCCAGCAGGATGATGTTCATGTCACTCCCCCGAATGTTATGGCGCCGGCGGCGCTGCGCCGCTCGGTCGAGCCTGTCCTTGTGCCCTAGCGGAGCTTGCCCTTCAACCGCGCCTTCTTGATGAGATCGCGATATTGATGCGCAATGAGGTGGCTCTGAATCTGGGTCACAGTATCGACTGTCACGTTGACCACGATGAGCAGGCTTGTCCCGCCCAGATAGAAGGGGATGCCCGCGCGCGCGATCAGATATTCCGGAATGAGGCAGATCACCGCCAGATAGGCCGCGCCGACCACAGTGATGCGGGTCAGCACATAATCGAGATAATTCTCGGTATTCTTGCCGGGCCGGATGCCGGGAATGAAGCCACCGTTCCGCTTCAGATTCTCCGCCGTCTCCTCCGGATTGAACACGACCGCCGTGTAGAAGAAGCAGAAGAAGATGATGCCCAGGCCATAGAGCGCCATGTAGAGCGGCTGGCCGTGGGTGAGATACTGGTTGATGACGAGCACAGTGTCGCCCCAGAAAGAGCCTTCCGGCGCGGTGTTGGCACCCGCGAACTGGGTGATGGTCAGCGGCAGCAGCAGCAGCGAGGACGCGAAGATCGGCGGAATCACGCCCGCGGTGTTGATCTTGAGCGGCAGATGGCTGCGGTCCGCCTGCATGATGCCCTGCTTGGTCTGACGCTTGGGATACTGGATCAGCACGCGGCGCTGGCCGCGTTCCATGAAGCAGATTCCGGCGATGAGGCCGAGGCCGATGACGACGATGCCGACGATGATCAGGCCCGAGATCGAGCCGGTCCGCCCGGATTCGAACAGATTGGCAAGCGTCACCGGAAGCTGGGCGACGATGCCCGCCATGATGATCAGCGAGGCGCCGTTGCCGATGCCCCGGCTGGTGATCTGCTCGCCCAGCCACATCAGGAACATGGTGCCGCCGATCAATGAAATGACCGCCGTCATGCGGAACAGCATGCCCGGGTCGACCACGGCCTGGAGGCCCGACTGGGCGCCGTAATTCTCGAGGCCGGTGGCGATGAAATACCCCTGGATCGCGGTCAGCGCGACGGTGCCGAAGCGGGTATATTGGTTGAGCTTCTTGCGCCCCGCTTCGCCTTCCTTCTTCAGCGCAGCCAGTTGCGGTGACAATGAGGAGCCAAGTTGCACCACGATCGACGCCGTGATGTAGGGCATGATGCCGAGCGCGATGAGGCTCATACGCTGCAGCGAGCCGCCGGAGAAAGTATTAAAGATGTCGAGAATGCCGCCCTGCGTCTGACGATAGAGCTGCGCCAGCACGGTCGGGTCGACGCCCGGCAGCGGCACGAAGCTAAGGAAGCGGAACACGATCAGCGCGCCTATGGTGAACCACAGCCGCTTCTTGAGCTCGGTTGCCTGGCCGAAATTGGCGAGGCTCAGATTGGCTGCCACTTGGTCGGCGCGTGATGCCATGATCGTCTTAAACCTTCACAACTGCGCGGCGATACTGCGCGCGGCCTAAACTCACCCGGGTCATCCCATAGCGCCCACCTCTCGTCCTGTCGAACGCGGACGCATATCGGCCCCTGACTCACACGCCAGCGAGCGAAATCGATGACTCCCCCCGCTAGATATGCATGACCCCGCTGGCCCATATCGGACAGCGGGGTCATGCTTTCAACCGATTTGCAAAAAATCAGGCCTTCTTCTGGGCCGCTTGCGCGGTGCCCTTCTTGGCCTGAGCCAGCGCTGCGGGATCGCGCGCCTCGATCAGCTCGACCTTACCGCCGGCCTTCTCGATCGCTTCGATCGCCGACTTGGATGCGCCAGCCACCGTGAAGCTGACCTTCGCGGTGATCTCGCCCTTGGCGAGCAGGCGCACGCCGTCCTCGCCGCCGCGCGAGATGCCGGCCGCACGGAGCGCCGCCTGATCGACAGTCGCCTTGGCATCCAGCTTGCCGGCGTCGATCGCCTTCTGGATCATGCCGAGGTTCACGACCGCATAATCCTTGGCGAAGATATTGTTGAAGCCGCGCTTCGGCAGGCGCATGTGGAGCGGCATCTGGCCACCCTCGAAGCCATTGATCGCTACACCCGAGCGCGCCTTGGCGCCCTTCTGGCCACGACCGGCGGTCTTGCCCTTGCCCGAACCGATGCCGCGTCCAACGCGCATCCGGCCCTTGCGGGCGCCATCATTATCCTTGATTTCGTTCAGTTTCATGTCGTTGCACTCGCTTTCGCTGGCCGGGAAATCCGGCGCTGTTCGCGCTAATCCTCTCGCCCGAGAGCGAGAGGAAAATCACTTATTCTACGATGGCCACCATGTGGGGAAGCTTGCGGATCGCACCGCGGACTTCCGCCGTGTCTTCCAGCTCAACCACGCGATGCATCTTGCCCAGCCCGAGGCCAATCAGGATCTGCTCCTGCTTGGCGGGACGGCGGATCGGCGATCCGATCTGCTTGATCTTGATCTTGGCCATATCGCTTACTCCGCAATCGCTTCGGCATCAGCCGCAGCGAGCTCTGCCGAGGCACCACCGCGACGAAGCAGATCGGCAACCTTCTTGCCGCGACGCTGCGCGACCGACTTGGGGCTGGTCTGCTCGGTGAGCGCCGCGAAGGTCGCCCGGATCATGTTGTAGGGGTTGGACGTGCCGTTGGACTTGGTCACCACGTCGGCAACGCCCAGGCTCTCGAAGACGGCGCGCATCGGGCCGCCCGCGATGATGCCGGTGCCCTGCGGTGCCGTGCGGACCGTCACCTTGCCGGCACCGAAATGGCCAAGGCCATCATGATGCAGCGTGCGGCCTTCCTTGAGCGGAACGCGAACCATCGCCTTCTTGGCGGCGGCGGTCGCTTTGCTGATCGCCTCGGGAACTTCGCGCGCCTTGCCATGGCCGAAGCCGGCACGGCCCTTGCCGTCGCCCACGACGACGAGCGCCGCGAAGCCGAAGCGCTTGCCGCCCTTCACCGTCTTGGAGACGCGATTGATGTGGACGAGCTTCTCGATGAACTCCTCGCCACCATCATCGTCGTTGCCACGGCCGCCACGACGGTCATCACGACGACCACCGCGGCCGCCACGATCACCGCCGCCGCGGTCGTTGCGACCGCCGCGATTGCCACGGCCCCGGCCGCTGGGCGCCTCGGTTGCTGCAGGCGCTTCCGCCTCGACGGCCACCGTGCCGGTCTCAATCTCGGTTTCGTCTGCCATGATCAGAACTCCAGTCCGCCCTCACGGGCGGCGTCGGCCAGCGCCTTCACGCGGCCATGAAAAAGGAAGCCTCCGCGGTCGAACACGACCTTGGTGACGCCGGCCTTGGTGGCGGCAGCCGCGACGCGCTTGCCGACATCAGCAGCCGCATCGGCCGTCGCGCCGGTCTTGCCGCGCACGTCCTTGTCCAGGGTCGACGCGGCAGCGAGGGTCTTGCCCGCTGCGTCGTCGATGATCTGGGCATAGATATGCCGGCCCGAGCGATGGACGCTGAGGCGGGGCTTGCCGCCGGCGCGAGCCTTGAGCGCGGTGCGGACGCGGCGCGTACGCCGGTCGAAGAGAGAGAGTTTCGCCATGGCTTACTTCTTCTTGCCTTCTTTGCGGAAGATAAACTCGCCGTCATATTTGATGCCCTTGCCCTTGTAGGGCTCCGGCTTGCGCCAGCGGCGGATCTCTGCGGCCACCTGGCCGACCTTCTGCTTGTCCATGCCGCTGATCTCGACCGTGGTGTTGTCCGGGGTCTTGATCTCAATGCCCTCGGGCACCGCGTAATCGACATCATGACTGTAGCCGAGCTGCAGCTTGAGGGTCTTGCCCTGCGAGTTGGCGCGGTAGCCCACGCCAGTGATCAGCAGCTTCTTGGAGAAGCCCTGCGTCACGCCAGTGACCAGGTTTTCCACGAGCGTGCGCTGCATGCCCCAGAATGCGCGAGCGGCCTTAGTGGCATTGGCGGGTTTCACCACGATGGCGCCCTCCTCGACCACATAGCTGATCTCGTCGCGCATCTGCAGGGTCAGCGTGCCCTTGGGACCCTTGACCGACAGCTGGCTACCTTCGATGGTCGCGGTCACGCCCGAAGGAATGGCGACCGGCCTTTTACCGATGCGGCTCATCAGAATACCTCCGCCAGCACTTCGCCGCCAACGTTCTGAGCGCGCGCTTCGGTGTCCGAAAGCACGCCCCGAGGCGTCGAGACGATGGTGATGCCCAGGCCGTTGCGCACGATCGGCAGCTCCTTGGAGCCCGAATAGACGCGGCGGCCAGGCTTCGAGACGCGCGCGACATGCTTGATCGCAGGCTCGCCCTCGAAATATTTGAGTTCGATGCGCAGGCCGTTGTGGCCGGCGACGTCCTCTTCGGAATAACCGCGGATATAGCCCTCGCGCTGGAGCACGTCGAGCACACGCGCGCGCAGCTTGGATGCGGGGGAAACCACGCTATCCTTGCGCGCCCGCTGGCCGTTGCGGATGCGGGTGAGCAGATCACCCAGGGGATCGGTCAATGCCATCTCTGTCTATCCTTACCAGCTCGACTTGGTGACGCCGGGGATCAGACCCTTGTTGGCCAGATCGCGCAGCTGAATGCGGCACAGTCGGAACTTGCGGTAATATGCGCGCGGGCGGCCGGTCAGTTCGCAACGGTTGCGAATCCGGGTCGGATTGCCGTTGCGGGGGATCTCGGCCATCTGCAGGCGGGCCATCAGGCGCTCGCCATCGTCGAGCGATGTGTCGCCCGCGATCGCCTTGAGCTTCGCATATTTGCCGGCATATTTCTTCACCAGCTTCTTGCGACGCTCATTCTTGTTGATCGAACTCAGTTTCGCCATGGACTTAAGCTCTCTTCCTTAGATTCTAGATCCGGCCACGCTCAGGCGGCCTGCTTGTCAGCGTCGAGGGGGAACGGGAAACCGAAGAGGCGCAGCAGCTCGCGCGCTTCATCGTCCGTCCGGGCCGTCGTGGTCACGATGATATCCATGCCACGAATCTTCTCGATCTTATCGTAGCTGATCTCCGGGAAGATCAGCTGCTCCTTGATGCCGAAGGCATAGTTGCCGCGGCCGTCGAAGCTGTTCGGGTTGAGGCCACGAAAGTCGCGGATGCGGGGCATCGCGATCGTCACGAGACGATCGAGAAACTCGTACATGCGCTCGCGACGCAGCGTCACCTTCGCACCGATCGGCATGCCCTCGCGCAACTTGAACTGCGCGATCGACTTCTTCGCCTTGGTGATGACCGGCTTCTGACCGGCGATCAGCTCCATTTCCTCGGCGGCCTGAGTGACCTTCTTCTTGTCCTGGGTCGCCTCGCCCACACCCATGTTCAGAACGATCTTGTCGATCTTCGGAACTTCCATGTGGTTCTTATAGCCGAACTTCTCGGTCATCGCCTTGACGATCGTGTCGTCATAGAGCTTGCGCGAGCGCGGGATATACTTGTCAGCCATTGATGACCTCCCCGGTCTTCACCGCGACACGGACCTTCTTGCCATCACGCTCCTCGAAGCGGACGCGCGTGGCCTTGCCGTCCTTGCCGGCAATCGCGACGTTTGAAATGTGCAGCGGCGCCGGCTTGCGGTCGATGCCGCCCTGCGGGTTCGCCTGGTCGGGTTTGCGGTGACGCGCGTGGATGTTGAGGCCCTCGACCAGCACCTTGTCATCCTTCGGCATGACCTGCAGGACGGTGCCGGTGCGGCCCTTGTCCTTGCCAGCCAGAACGACGACGTTGTCACCCTTCTTGATACGTGCAGCGCTCATCACAGCACCTCCGGTGCGAGCGAGATGATCTTCATGAAGTTCTTCGCACGCAGCTCGCGAACCACCGGGCCAAAAATGCGCGTGCCGATCGGCTCCGCATTCTTGTTCACCAGCACGGCCGCGTTCGTGTCGAAGCGGATGACGCTGCCGTCGGCACGACGGACGTCCTTCGCGGTGCGCACGATCACGGCGCGGTGCACGTCGCCCTTCTTGACGCGGCCACGGGGCGCAGCGTCCTTCACGGAGACGACGATGATGTCGCCGACGCTCGCGAAACGGCGCTTCGAGCCACCGAGCACCTTGATGCACTGGACGCGCTTGGCGCCGCTGTTGTCAGCGACCTCAAGATTGGATTGCATCTGGATCATTGGATCCGGTTCCTTCTCAATTGGCCTGCCGGGATGCCCCGGTGGTTCCGTTAAACTTTAATAGGGTCCGCTCAATGCGCCACTTCGGGCGACTTGTGCGTGTCGACACGCTCGATCACCTTCCAGGTTTTCAGCTTGGAGATCGGAGCGGTCTCCTCGATGCGAACCGTCTCGCCCTCATGATACTGGTTGGCATCGTCGTGGGCGTGGTACTTCTTCGAGCGGCGGATGATCTTGCCGTAGAGCGGGTGCTTCACCTTACGCTCCACCAGCACGACGACCGTTTTGTCACCCTTGTCGGAAACCACCGTTCCCGTCAGCACGCGCTTGGGCATGGGTCTGTTTCCTTCTTACTTCGCGGCCGAGCGCGAACGCTCGGTCTGCAGGGTCTTGATGCGCGCGATGTCGCGGCGCACTTCACGAATACGGCTCGGCTTCTCGAGCTGGTTGGTCGCGGCCTGGAAGCGCAGGTTGAACTGCTCCCGCTTCAACTCGCCCAGATCGGTCGACAGCTGGTCGTCGGTCTTCGCATTGAAATCACTGATCTTGGACATGACCATCATGCTCCCAGATGCGAGGTGTCGCCGAGACGCGCCACCACCTTGGTCTTGATCGGCAGCTTCATCGCTGCGCGGCTGAACGCCTCCGCGGCGAGCGGGCCGGGAACGCCGTCCAGCTCGAACAGGATGCGGCCGGGCTTCACGCGCGCCGCCCAATATTCGATCGAACCCTTGCCCTTGCCCTGACGGACTTCGGCCGGCTTCTTCGACACCGGCACGTCCGGGAAGACGCGGATCCAGAGACGGCCCTGACGACGGATGTGACGCGTGATCGCGCGGCGAGCCGCCTCGATCTGACGCGCGGTCACCCGGTCCGGCTCCATGGCCTTGAGACCATAGGATCCGAAATTGAGGTCCGTGCCGCCCTTCGCGTCGCCCTTGATGCGACCCTTGAAGGTCTTGCGGAACTTGGTTTTCTTCGGTTGCAGCATGATGCTCTACCTATTCCTGTCAGCGCGCCGGGCGCACGCCGGAGGTCTGAGCCTCCAGCATGAGGCGATCGGTGGCCATCGGATCATGGCCGAGAATCTCGCCCTTGAAGATCCAGACCTTGACGCCGCACACGCCATAAGCCGTGTGCGCCGTCGCTTCGGCATAATCGACGTTGCCGCGCAGCGTGTGGAGCGGCACGCGGCCTTCGCGATACCACTCGACGCGGGCGATCTCGGCGCCGCCGAGACGGCCGCCGCACGTGATCTTGATGCCCTCGGCGCCCAGACGTAGCGCGCTCTGCACGGCGCGCTTCATGGCGCGACGGAAGGCGATGCGACGCTCGAGCTGGTCGGCGACGCCTTGCGCGACGAGCTGGGAGTCGATCTCCGGCTTGCGGATCTCGACGATGTTGAGCGACACGTCGCTCTTGGTCATCTCGCCCAGCTTCTTGCGCAGCTTCTCAATGTCCGCGCCCTTCTTGCCGATGATGACACCGGGACGGGCAGCGTAGATGGAAACGCGACACAGCTTGGCCGGGCGCTCGATCACCACCTTGGAGATCGCGGCCTGTGGCAGCGTCTTCATGACATACTTGCGGATCTTGAGATCCTCAAGCAGCAGACGGCCATAGTCCTGACCTTCGGCGAACCAGCGGCTGTCCCAGGTGCGGTTGATCTGCAGACGCAGACCGATGGGGTTGCTCTTGTGACCCATGTGCTTACGCCTCTTCAGTCTGCTCGCGAACGACGATACGCACGCGGCTGAACGGTTTCAGGATCCGGGTCGACTTGCCACGACCGCGCGCATGGAAGCGCTTCATCGTGAACGACTTGCCGACCGAAGCCTCGGCGACGACGAGCGCGTCGACGTCGAGATTGTGGTTATTCTCCGCGTTCGCGATGGCGCTGGCGAGCACCTTGCGGACGTCGACGGCCATGGCGCGCTTCGAGAAAGCAAGGACATTGAGTGCGTCCTCGACCTTGCGGCCGCGGATGAGAGCCGCAACGAGGTTCAGCTTCTGCGCCGAACCACGGATCTGCGTGCCGACCGCGAGCGCCTCGGTGGCGCCCACGCGGCGGGGGGATTTTTCCTTGCCCATCAGCGCTTGCCCTTCTTGTCAGCGGCGTGGCCGGGGAAGTAGCGCGTCGGCGCGAACTCACCCAGCTTGTGGCCGACCATGTCCTCGTTCACCGAGACGGGAACGTGCTTGCGGCCGTTGTAGACGTTGAACGTCAGGCCAACGAACTGAGGCAGGATCGTCGAACGACGCGACCAGGTCTTGATCGGACCTCCGCGGCCCGAATTCTCCTGCGCGGTTTCTGCCTTCTTGAGCAGATGCAGGTCCACGAAAGGACCTTTCCAGACGGAGCGAGCCATCGCTTACCTCTTCTTCTTAGCGTGACGCGACCGGATGATCATCTTGTCGGTCGACTTGTTGTGACGGGTGCGGGCACCCTTGGTCGGCTTGCCCCACGGGGTAACCGGATGACGGCCGCCCGAGGTGCGGCCTTCACCACCGCCATGCGGGTGATCGACCGGGTTCTTGGCAACGCCGCGGGTCAGCGGGCGACGGCCCATCCAACGGGTGCGACCGGCCTTGCCGAGATTCTGGTTCTGATTGTCGGGGTTCGAGACCGCGCCAACCGTCGCCATGCAATCCGAGCGGATGTAGCGCTGCTCACCCGAACCGAGACGCACCATCACCATGCCGCGATCGCGGCCGACGAGCTGGGCATAGGTACCCGCCGAGCGGCAGAGCTGCCCGCCCTTGCCCGGCTTCATCTCGATGTTGTGGATGATCGTACCGACCGGCATCTGACCCAGTTCCATCGCGTTGCCCGGCTTCACGTCGGTCTTCTTGCCGGCAACCACCTTGTCGCCAGGCGCGAGACGCTGCGGCGCCAGGATATACGCCTGGGTGCCGTCGGGATAGGTCACCAGCGCGATGAACGCAGTGCGGTTCGGGTCATACTCCAGGCGCTCCACCGTGCCTTCGACGTCCCAGAAACGACGCTTGAAGTCGATGATGCGATAGCGCTGCTTGTGACCGCCCGCGATGCCGCGCGATGTCACATGGCCCTTGTTGTTGCGGCCGCCGGTCTTGCGCTTGCCTTCGGTCAGCGCCTTGACGGGCTTGCCCTTGTGCAGGCTGGACTTGTCGACGAGGATCAGGCCGCGCTGGGCCGGGCTCGTCGGATTATATGTCTTGAGTGCCATCTATCTCGCGCCTCAAATACCGGTGGTGACGTCGATCGACTGGCCTTCGGCCAGCGTCACAACAGCCTTCTTCACGTCAGACCGGGTGTAGGGCTTACCCTTCCACTTCTTGGTCTTGCCCTTGGTCACGATCGTGTTGACCGACTTGACGTTGACGCCGAACAGCGCTTCGACCGCCGCCTTGATCTCGGGCTTGGAAGCGTCCTTCGCCACCTTGAACACAACAGCGTTGTGCTCAGAGACCAGGGTCGCCTTCTCGGTGATGTGCGGCGCGACGATCACGTCATAATGACGCGTCGCGATGGCCGCAGTTGCTGCCTGCTTCTTAGCCATTGAAGCGCGCCTCCAGCTGCTCGACTGCAGCCCGGGTCAGCACCAGGCTGTCCGCGCGCAGGATATCATAGACATTAGCGCCGATGGCGGGGAGCACATCGATGCCGACGAGATTGGACGAGGCCTTCGCGAACGAGACGTTGATTGCCTCGCCGTCGATGAACAGCGCCTTGTTGAGGTTCAGCTTGGCGAGCTGACCGGCGAGCGCCTTGGTCTTGCCGTCCTGGACGTCGAGATTGTCGAGCACGGTGATCGCGCCCGTCTTGGCCTTGGCAGAGAGCGCCATCTTCAGGCCGAGTGCGCGAACCTTCTTGTTGAGCGAGTGCCCGAAAGTGCGCGTGCGCTGACCATGGGCCTTGCCGCCGCCGATGAAGATGGGCGCACGGCGATCGCCGTGACGCGCCGTGCCGCCGCCCTTCTGGCGACCGAACTTCTTGCCCGTGCGAGCAACATCCGAACGCTCGCGCGTTCCGGACGCAGGCGCGCGACGCTTCTCGAGCTGCCAGGTGACGACGCGGTGCAAGATGTCCGCACGCGGCTCGAGGCCGAACACGTCGTCGTTGAGTTCAACGTCGCCGGATGCCTTACCGCCGTCCAGGGTGATAACCTTGAGTTTCATGATCAGCCCTCCTGGCCTTCAGTGGCCTCGGGCGCCGCGACGTCCTCGACGGGCGTCTCGATCTCGGGCTCCTCAGCGACATTAGTGTTCGCCGCCGACTTGATGCTGGCCGGATACGGCGCATCGGCGGGACGATCGATCTTCACGGCATCCTTGACAAGCAGCCAGGTGCCCTTCGAACCGGGGACGCTGCCCTTGACGAAGAGCAGGCCGCGCTCGACGTCCGTGCGGACGATCTCGAGATTCTGCTGCGTGCGCTGACGGTCGCCCATGTGGCCGGCCATCTTCTTGTTCTTGAACACGCGACCCGGATCCTGGCGGTTGCCGGTCGAACCATGGGCACGGTGGCTGATCGACACGCCATGCGTGGCGCGCATGCCGCCGAAGCCCCAGCGCTTCATGGCGCCAGCAAAGCCCTTGCCCTGCGTGTGGCCGGTGACGTCCACCATCTGACCGGGAATGAAGTGGTCGGCGGCGATTTCCGCGCCAACATCGAGCAGGGCGTCCTCGGCGACACGGAACTCGGCGACCTGCGCCTTGGGCTCCACTTCCGCTTTGGCGAAATGCTCGCGTTGCGGTTTGGCGACATTCTTCGCCTTGGCCGTGCCAGCACCCAGCTGAACGGCCACATAGCCGTCCCGATCCATCTCGCGACGGGCGATGACCTGATTGCCTTCGAGCGCCAGGACGGTGACGGGCACGTGGCGGCCGTCGTCCTGGAACAGGCGGGTCATACCCACTTTCTTCGCGATCACGCCTGTGCGCATGATCAAATCCTTCCAATAGAGGCCCATGTGTTTGACGACAGGGGCTTATCCAACGAAAAAACCGCCCAGGATGCGCAACTGCGCCCAAGCGGCCAACCCGATGTTGCGATGCGTTTCCCCGTCCGGGCTGGATGCTCTCTTGCCCGAAGACCGGGAGAGAACGACGGAGGACGCGGCCCGGGCTCGCCCGGCGGTATCCATGTCATCGCGAGGCAACCCCTAAGGGACGCCTCGCTATGGCCATCAGGCCAGTTTGATCTCGACGTTCACGCCGGCGGCGAGGTCGAGCTTCATCAGCGCGTCGACAGTCTGCGGCGTCGGCTGCACGATATCAAGCATACGCTTGTAGGTGCGAACCTCGAACTGCTCACGGCTTTTCTTGTCCACATGAGGGCCACGGTTGACCGTGAACTTCTCGATGCGGGTCGGCAGGGGAATGGGACCGCGAATGAGAGCACCCGTACGACGGGCTGTGTCGGCGATGTCGCCGGTCGCCTGGTCGAGCACACGATGGTCGAATGCCTTCAGACGAATACGAATATTCTGCGTTTCCATTATCCACTACCGATGTGAAAGAGCCAAAACAAAACCGCCTCACCCTGATGATCCCGGCACCTGAAGCGCTCAGGGATCCGCGCGAAGCGGCGAAAATAGCAAGCCGTCCGAATCACCCGACCCGGACGGCTTGCTGCCTATATTACTTCGTGACGGCCGACACAACCCCCGAGCCGACCGTACGGCCGCCCTCGCGGATCGAGAAGCGCAGGCCCTGCTCCATCGCGATCGGCGCGATGAGCTTGACGCCCAGCTTCACGTTGTCGCCCGGCATCACCATCTCGGTGCCCGCAGGAAGGACGACCTCGCCCGTGACGTCCGTGGTGCGGAAGTAGAACTGCGGACGATAGTTGGCAAAGAACGGCGTGTGACGGCCACCCTCTTCCTTCGACAGCACGTACACTTCCGATTCGAACTCGGTGTGCGGCTTGATCGAGCCCGGCTTGCAGAGAACCTGGCCACGCTCAACTTCCTCACGGCCAACGCCGCGGATCAGCGCGCCGATGTTGTCGCCGGCTTCGCCCTGATCGAGCAGCTTGCGGAACATCTCGACGCCCGTGACGGTCGTCTTCTTGGTGTCCTTGAGGCCGACGATCTCGACTTCCTCGCCAACCTTGACGATGCCGGTCTCGACGCGACCGGTGACGACCGTGCCGCGACCCGAGATCGAGAACACGTCTTCGATCGGCATCAGGAAGGGCTTGTCGACCGGACGGTCGGGCTGCGGAATCCAGTCGTCGACGGCAGCCATCAGCTTGAGAACGGCGTCATGGCCGATCTCGTTCTGGGTACCGTTGAGGGCACAGACAGCCGAACCGGCGATGATCGGAATATTGTCACCGTCGAAATCGTAGCTGGAAAGCAGCTCGCGGATTTCCAGCTCGACGAGCTCGAGGATCTCGGCGTCATCAACGAGGTCGACCTTGTTCATGAACACGACCATCTGCGGCACGCCGACCTGACGGGCGAGCAGGATGTGCTCGCGGGTCTGGGGCATCGGGCCGTCGGTCGCGGACACGACGAGGATCGCGCCATCCATCTGGGCGGCACCGGTGATCATGTTCTTCACATAGTCAGCGTGACCCGGGCAGTCGACGTGCGCATAGTGGCGCTTCGTCGTCTCATATTCGACGTGCGCCGTCGAAATGGTGATGCCGCGCTCGCGCTCCTCGGGAGCCTTGTCGATGTTGTCGTAGCTCGTGAAGGTGGCGCCGCCGGTCTCGGCCAGCACCTTGGTGATGGCTGCGGTCAGCGAGGTCTTGCCGTGGTCGACGTGACCGATGGTGCCGATATTGCAGTGCGGCTTCGTCCGCTCAAATTTAGCCTTAGCCATTTTCCTACCTACCTCTTTTCGCTCAATAGCTTGGTTTCAACCGCTCGGGGAAGCCTTGCGAAGGCGCCCCCATAACAGCAAATTTTCATAAATCCAGTCCGAAACGCCGGATCAGGCGAGCTTCGCCTTCACCTCGTCGGCCACATTCTGCGGCACCTCGTCATAATGCGAGAACTGCATCGAATAGTTGGCGCGCCCCTGCGTGAAGGACCGCAACGTGTTCACATAGCCGAACATGTTGGCAAGTGGCACCATCGCCTCAACGACCTGCGCGTTGCCGCGCGAGTCAGTGCCCTGGATCTGACCACGCCGCGAGTTCATGTCGCCGATGACATCGCCGAGATATTCCTCCGGCGTCACCACCTCGACCTTCATCACAGGCTCGAGCAGCTTGATCCCCGACTTCTGCGAAGCCTCGCGCATCGCGCCGCGACCTGTGATTTCGAATGCCAGCGCCGACGAGTCAACGTCGTGATACGAGCCATCGTACAGCAGGATCTCGAAATCGATGATCGGGAAGCCGATGAGCGAACCGGTCGCCGCCGTCTCGCGCATGCCCTTCTCGATAGCGGGAATATATTCCTTCGGAATGTTGCCGCCCTTGATCTCGTCCTTGAAGACGATGCCCGAGCCGCGCTCGCCGGGAGTTATCTTCACCTTCACGCGACCGAACTGCCCGGTGCCGCCCGACTGCTTCTTGTGCGTGTAGTCGATATCGACCGGCTTCGCGAGATATTCGCGATAGGCCACCTGAGGTGCACCCACATTCGCCTCGACCTTGAACTCGCGCTTCATGCGGTCGACCAGGATTTCGAGGTGAAGCTCGCCCATCCCCTTGATGATGGTCTGACCCGACTCGTGATCGGTCGAGACGCGGAATGAGGGATCCTCGGCAGCGAGACGATTGAGCGCGATGCCCATCTTCTCCTGGTCGGCCTTGGTCTTGGGCTCCACCGACAGCTCGATGACCGGCTCGGGGAACTCCATGCGCTCCAGGATGATCGGCTGACGCTCGGCGCACAACGTGTCGCCCGTCGTCGTTTCCTTCATGCCGGCCAGCGCAACGATGTCGCCGGCATAGGCCGCATCGATGTCCTCGCGCGAGTTAGCATGCATGAGCAGCATGCGGCCGATCTTTTCCTTCTTGTCCTTGACCGAGTTCAGATAGCTGCCCTTGGTCAGCGTGCCCGAATAGACGCGCAGGAAGGTGAGCGAACCCACGAAGGGATCGTTCATGATCTTGAACGCAAGGCCGGCGAACGGAGCCTCATCGCTCGTCGCGCGGCTGTCCGGCTCGTTCGTGTCGGGGTTAACGCCCTGCACGTCCTCGATGTCGAGCGGGCTCGGCAGATAGTCGACGACGGCGTCGAGCAGGGGCTGCACGCCCTTGTTCTTGAACGCCGAGCCGCACAGCACGGGAACGAAGCTCTGGTTCAGCGTGCCCTTGCGGATCAGCTTCTTGAGCGTCGCGACGTCGGGCTCGTTGCCTTCCAGATAGGCTTCCATCGCCTCATCGTCCTGCTCGACGGCAAGCTCGATGAGCTGATTGCGATAGTCGGCAGCCTTGTCGGCGAGATCGGCCGGGATTTCCTCATAGTAGAACTCGGCGCCCAGCGCTTCATCCTTCCAGATGATGGCGCGGTTCTGCACGAGGTCCACGAGGCCCTTGAAGTCGCCTTCGGCACCGATCGGGAGATACAGGACAGCCGGCTTGGCGCCCAGGCGATCGATGATCGTTTGTACGCAATAATAGAAATCGGCGCCGGTGCGGTCGAGCTTGTTGATGAAACACATCCGGGGAACGCCATACTTGTCGGCCTGGCGCCAGACAGTCTCCGACTGCGGCTCAACGCCGGCAACGCCGTCGAACGCAGCCACCGCGCCGTCGAGAACGCGCAGCGAACGCTCGACCTCGATGGTGAAGTCGACGTGTCCGGGCGTGTCGATGATGTTCAGGCGGTGCTCGGGGCCCTTGCCTTCGTCAGCCTTCCACAGGCAGGTCGTGGCAGCGGACGTGATCGTGATGCCGCGCTCCTGCTCCTGCTCCATCCAGTCCATTGTGGCAGCGCCGTCATGGACTTCGCCGATCTTGTAGGACTTGCCGGTGTAATAAAGGATGCGCTCGGTCGTCGTCGTCTTGCCGGCGTCGATATGCGCCATGATGCCGAAATTGCGATACCGCTCGAGCGGGTGGCTGCGGGCCATGAGTCTTACTCCGTTGCCGCGTCAGCGCGGCTGTTTGGCGAGGCTTCTGAAATTGGGAAGCGGGGCAGAACCATCCGGCTCGCCCCGTTTCTCCTTATATAGTGCTTACCAGCGGTAATGCGAGAAGGCGCGGTTCGCTTCGGCCATGCGATGCGTATCTTCGCGCTTCTTGACGGCGTTGCCGCGGTTGTTGGCAGCGTCCATGAGCTCGCCCGAGAGGCGTGCAGCCATGGTGGTCTCGCTGCGGTTGCGCGCGGCGGTGATCAGCCAGCGGATGGCAAGCGCCTGGGCACGCTCGGGGCGCACCTCGACCGGGACCTGATAGGTCGCACCGCCGACGCGACGGCTGCGGACCTCGATGCCCGGCTTCACATTGTTGAGCGCGTCGTGGAAGACCGCGATCGGATCCTTCTTGGCGCGAGCCTCGACGGTCTCGAGCGCACCATAGACGATCTGCTCGGCGACGGCCTTCTTGCCGTCGTACATGACGCTGTTCATGAACTTGGAGAGAACCTGATCACCATACTGGGGATCGGGCAGGATGACCCGCTTTTCGGGACGACGACGACGTGACATGGTTCTGTGTCTCCCTTACTTCGGACGCTTGGCGCCGTACTTGGAACGGCTTTGCTTGCGGTCTTTGACGCCCTGGGTGTCAAGAACGCCGCGAAGAACGTGATAACGCACGCCGGGAAGGTCGCGCACACGGCCGCCGCGGATCAGCACGACGCTGTGCTCCTGGAGGTTGTGACCCTCGCCCGGAATGTAGCTGATGACCTCACGCGCGTTGGTCAGGCGCACCTTGCACACCTTGCGAAGCGCCGAGTTCGGCTTCTTGGGAGTCACGGTATAGACACGGGTGCAGACGCCGCGCTTCTGCGGGTTCTGCTCCATCGCAGGGACCTTCGACTTGGCCTTCTGCGGTTCGCGGCCCTTGCGGACCAGCTGGTTGATCGTTGGCATGAAGCCCTTCACCTTTCGTTGCCGGAAAATCCGGCGGTTACTTTGCCGTCCGCCTCGCTTGCGCTGTCGCGCCGGAATCATCCGAAACGACAAGGGCCCCGGTGGTCAACGACCCCCTGGCCCCGCAAGAGCATAGGCAATGTTCAGCTCTGCTTGCCCCTGCCAATGACCGACCGAATCCTAGGAAAAGAGCGGGTTCACGGGCTGTGAAGCAGGCGGCCCTATAACCGCGAGGTCCCGGATGGTCAAGCACGGCCACCAAAACGCCCCTCAAGGCCCGACGGTGCGTCACAAAAGTTTCAATTCGCAACGCTTGATTTGAGCGACATCCTCGCGCAAGTCGGGGCCACCTGACCACAGGAGAGTCTCAGATGACCATCTCGATGCACGACGTCTCAGTCCCCGTCCTCGTCAATACCCTCACCAACATGCGCAACTGGCTCGACAAGGCCGATGCCGCTGTAGCCGAAGACAAGCTCCTCGGCGCCAGGCTGATCGAGGACATGCGTCCGCTCACCGCGCAATATCAGATGGCGTCGGACAGCGCGAAGAACGGCATTGCCCGCCTCGCCGGCCTCGGCGCGCCGAGCATGCCCGACACGGAAGAGACATTCGCGCAGCTCAAGGAGCGCTGCGACAAGACCATCGCCTTCGTCCAGAGCGTGACGGCGAGCCAGCTCGACGGCGCGGAGACCCGCGAGGTCATCCTCAAATTCCCGAGCGGCAACGGCTATCGCTTTGACGGCCTGGGCTATCTCACCAAGTTCATGCTGCCCAACTTCTTCTTCCACGCCACAACGGCCTACGCGATCCTGCGGGCGCAGGGCATCGCGATCGGCAAGCCCGATTTCCTCGCCCATATGGGCCAGCCTAATCTGACCCCCGCCGAGCCGGCCTGAGAGACGTGATTTTCTCCGTTCTTCCTGAGTAGGGGCTGAGTAGCTCCGACAGGAGCGTAGCGAAGACCCGTATCGAAGGGCCGCGCACTGGTCCTTCGATACGCCACTTCGACAAGCTCAGTGGCTACTCAGGACGAACGGGTGGTGGGGACTGGGGAAGCCAGCTTTGCTCTGGCACCGCGCCGCCCGAGCCGCTAGAGCCCGCCGCATGAGCGAGACAGTATCTTTCGGCTATCGCGACGTCGCACCCGACGAGAAGACCAAGCTGGTCGGCGGCGTCTTCTCCAATGTCGCCAAGAGCTACGACATCATGAACGATGCCATGTCCGGCGGCATGCATCGCCTGTGGAAGGACCAGTTCGTCCGCCGCATCAAGCCGCGCACGGGCGAAGCGTTCCTCGACATGGCCGGCGGCACCGGCGACATCGCCTTCCGCATGGCGAAGCATGGCGCACTGGTGACGGTGTCGGACATCAACGAGGACATGCTCGCCGTCGGCATGGAGCGGGCGCGCAAGCGCCGCATCGAGGGGCTGACCTGGCTGCCGCAGAATGCCGAGCAGCTGGTCTTCGACGACCGCAGCTTCGACGGCTACACGATCGCCTTCGGCATTCGCAACGTGACCGACATTCCCGCCGCCCTGTGCGAGGCGCATCGCGTCCTCAAATTTGGCGGCCGCTTCTTCTGCCTCGAATTCTCGACCAACGTCTGGCCGGGCTTCTCCGACGTCTACGACGCTTATTCGCACAAGCTGGTGCCCCAGCTCGGCAAGCTGATCGCGCAGGACGAGGAAAGCTATCGCTACCTGATCGAATCGATCCGCCGCTTCCCGCCCATGCCCAAATTCGCGAAGATGATCGAGGAAGCGGGCTTCACGCAGGTCAAGGTCGAGCCGATCATGGGCGGGCTGGTCGCGATCCATTCAGGCTGGAAGGCGTGAGGGTCTTGTCGACATTCGCCCCTCCTCTTCAGAGGAGGGGTTGGGGTGGTGCTGGACGCTACCGGTTGATCGCTATGCGAGCGACGCTGCGCATCGCCACCGCCCCCTGCCCCTCCTCTGAAGAGGAGGAGTGATTACGTTATGACCGGCCACGTCACGCATCTCTGGCGGCTGCTCAAATGGGGCCGCACGCTGGCGCGCCACGGTGCGCTCACCGGCATCGAGAAGGATCGCAACACGCCCCCGCCGGTGCGCCGCCTCGCACGGATCGCCCGTTTCGGCGCGCGTGTACCGAAAGAACCGCGCTATGCCGAGGCGTTCCAGGCGATCGGCCCGGCCGCGATCAAGCTCGGCCAGTCGCTGGCCACCCGTCCCGATCTGGTCGGCGAGGATGCCGCACACGATCTGTTGACCCTGCAGGATGCGCTGCCACCGGTCCCCGTCGCGGCGATCCGCGCCGAGATCGAGGGCACGTTCGGACGGCCGCTGGAATCGCTCTACAGCAGTTTCGACGATGTGGCCGTCGGCGCCGCCTCGATCGCACAGGTGCACAAGGCGGTCACCACCGAGGGCCGCGTCGTCGCGGTCAAGGTGTTGCGGCCGGGCATTCGCGAGCGGTTCAGTCGGGACATCGAGACCTATGAATGGGCGGCCGCGCATCTCGAGCAGCTCGGCGGCGAGGCATCGCGCCTGCGCCCCCGCTTGGTCATCGCCAATCTGAAACGCTGGACGGCGCGCGAGCTGGACCTGCGGCGCGAGGCCGCTTCCGCCTCCGAGCTGGCCGAGCATATGGCCGCCGTGCCCGGCTACATCATCCCACAGATCGACTGGGATCGCACCAACGGCCGGGTGATGACGCTGGAATGGATCGACGGCATCAAGATCAGCGACCGCGCCGCGCTGATCGCCGCCGGGCACGACGTCAAGGATCTCGCCAAGCGGCTGGTCAACACCTTCCTGCGCCAGGCGATCGCCGACGGCTTCTTCCATGCCGACATGCACCAGGGCAATCTGTTCGTGACGGCTGATGGCAGTATCGCGGCCATCGACTTCGGCATCATGGGCCGCATCGACCGGCGCGCGCGCCTGTGGCTCGCCGAGATTCTCTACGGGCTCATCACCGGCAATTATCAGCGCGTCGCCGAGATCCATTTCGAGGCGCAATATGTGCCGGCGCACCACACGGTCGGCGAATTCGCCACGGCCCTGCGCGCGGTCGGCGAGCCGATGCGCGGCAAGCCGGTCTCCGAGCTCTCGGTCGGCCAGATGCTCGACGGCCTCTTCGCCATCACCCGCGATTTCGACATGCAGACCCAGCCGCACCTGTTGCTGCTGCAAAAGACGATGGTGATGGTCGAGGGCGTGGCCACCATGCTCGATCCGCAGATCAACATGTGGGATGTCTCCGGCCCCTATGTGAAGGCCTGGCTGCGCGACGAGCTCGGCCCGGAAGCCAAGCTGGCCGATTCGCTGTTCGACGTCGCCGAGACGGTGAGACGCCTGCCCGGCCTGATCCGCCGGCTGGAGGACGCCTATCCCGATCCCGGCGGCGCCCCGCCCCCGCCGCCACTGCCGGACGTGCAGGTGCTGGAACTCAGGCGCGGATCGGTCTGGCGCTATATCACCGTGGCGATCATCGCCGCAGCGCTGGGCGCGACCGCGATGTGGGCATTCGGACGCCTGCATGGGCCGCACGGGCATCCGACTCGGCCACCGGTCGAGCTTCCGGGCTGATCCGGGATTCGCTCGGCTGAAGAAGAGTCCTGCGGCGTAAATTTCCGCAAAAAGATGGCCTCGCAAAATTGGCTGTTTTCCGGCATTTTCCTGCGAAACTTCACGAAGCTCGTGCATATCGCGCATGTGAGAAACGCAAAAGTCCGCCGCGAGGCGCGCCAGGGCTTTGATTTTCCTGGGATTTTGACGCGATCAAAGAACGGGGAGCATCGCGCGCCCTGTGAAGATCTTACGCAGATCGGGCGCCTGTAGGACAGGTCAGGCGAAATCCGCGACGCTCGCTTTGTCCATCGCCACCCGCCCGATCACCTCGGCATGGACCAGAGCGCTGTCGAGGATCGGGTAGCCGGGATTATCGGCGAAGGCGACGGACAGGTCGGTGCCACCGAGGATGACGACATCGGCACCGCGATCGATCAGCTTGCGGCCCTGCGCGTGGAAGAAGGCGATCTGCTCGGGCGTTGCCGCGGCGGCGACGGCGATGCCGAGATAATTGGCATGCACCGCCTCAAGATCGTCGCCCTCGGGCACGATCACCCGCGCGGCCTGCACGCCGTAGATGCCCGAGTTCATGACCGCGCGCGTGCCCATCACGCCAACCGTCCCGTAACCCCGCGCGGCCAGGCAGGCGTCGAGCGCGGGGACCGTGCTGATGATCGGCAGGGAAGAGAGGGGCTTCAGCTGCTCGATGCAGAAATGCCCGCCCATCGAGGTGATCGCCGCCGCCTCGCACCCGCCTGCCCTGAGCTGGTCGATATAGCGCGCGAAAATCACTGCCTGCAGGTCCGGACGGCCGGCTTCCATGTTGGCGATCATCTCGCGCGTGTCTGCATTGGCGATGGTAAGGTGCAACCGCTCGCCGGCTTGTGCGCACTGGCGCGACAGGGCGTCATAATAGACCAAGGTCGCGGCGGGGCCGATCCCGCCAATCAGGCCGATATGCATGCACTTCCCCCCGCTTGCCGTCCGGGATTGCCCTATCGCCCGCATGAGCGCGGGGCAACGGCCGCGAGATGATCCGGGCGCTTAACCGCGTCTTAGCGGCGGTACGCGATAAGGCGCCTGCCATGCCCGCACCGCAGCCGATCGTTCCCGCGAGCCCCATCGCCTCCCGCTTCGCCGGGCTGAGGCCGCGCCAGGCGATGCTGGTGCTCGGCCTGCTGCTGGCGCTGATCCTCGCCGGGCTGATCAGGGACCAACCGCGCGTCGGCCCGACGACCTCCCCCGTCAAGATCAGCGGCTCGGCGCGCCCCACCGATCTCGCGGGCGACGACATCCTCCTCTATCGCGTGATCGTCGACCAGCTACGCGAGGGACGACCTTATTATCCCGCCGCCACGAGGCTGCTGCGCGAGAATGACTATCCACTCCGTCCTTTCGTCGCGGTGCGCCTGCCAACCCTGGCGACAGCTCTTGCCGCAATCCCGGACTGGCTCGGCACGGCGCTGCTGGCCCTGCTCGGCGCGGGCACGATCTTCGCCTGGACGCTGCGCCTCGCCGCCTCGGGCGTGGGCGAGGCGGTGGTGCGGACGGGCTCGCTGCTGCTGCTCGCCGGCTGCCTGACGATCGCCGCGCCCAAGCTCACCGTCTTTCACGAGAGCTGGGCGGCGTTGCTCGTCGCGCTGTCGCTGGCGCTGCATCGGCCCGGCCGTTGGGGCGCGAGCGTCGCGCTGGCGCTGGCCGCCGTGCTGATTCGCGAGCTGGCGCTGCCCTATCTGCTGCTGATGGGCGCCGCGGCGCTGACGCGGCGCACCTGGATCGAGGCCGGCGCCTGGGCGGGCGCGGTTCTCCTCTTCGCCGCCACGTTGGCCTGCCATGCCGTCGCGGTCTGGGCGGTGGTGCTGCCCGACGACCCGGCCTCGCCCGGCTGGCTCGCGGCCGGTGGCTGGCAATTCGTCATCGCCGCGCTGCGCGCCGCCTCGATCCTGGGCTATCTGCCGGCGCCTCTGGCCGCTTTGCTCGTGCCGCTCGCCCTCATCGGCTGGCTCTCGCGCCGGGACGCCTCCTGCACCCTCGCCGGCCTGTTCATCGCCGGCTTCATGTTGATCATGACGGTCCTCGGCCGGCCGGGCAATTTCTACTGGGCCGCGATGATCGTCCCGATCCTGCTCGCCGGCCTCGCCTTCGCGCCGGGCGCGCTGCGCGATCTGGTCGGCGCGGTGCTTGGCGCGCATCGTGAAGGCCCGACCGTCCGGCAAGAGGCTATGGCATCGATGCCCCGCTCCTGCCATAACAAGCCATGATCAGCCGATCTGCGGTATCAGCCATGTCGGATTTCGCCATATGATCGAGCCGAGCCATGCCTTCCCCGTTCGCCGCATCCTTTTTGCGGCGGTTCTCACCACGCTCTGCGCATCGCTTATGATGCCCCTCCTCATCGTCCTGCCGCCGGCATTGTTCCACGGCGATCTCCGAACGATCCTCGGCTTTTCGATATTCTCGTTGGTCTTCGGCCTGTACGGTCCGTTCCTCGCTCCCGTCAGCGCATCATCCGCGCTGGCTTGTGCTGTCGCCTTGATCTCTGGACTCGTTGTTTTGGAACGCCGCCAGCCCATGACCCGCCGCAGGCTGGTGTGGGCCGTCGCCGGCCTCTTGCCCGGCGCCATCGTCGGCCCTCTGGCGGGATGGGAGTTCGGGACCGCTAAGCTCGTCATCGACTTTGCGGGCACGGTCGCGCCGATCTGGTGGCTTGCGATCGCCGGGATGACGACAGGTGCGCTTTCCTCGTTGATCGCATTAAGCCTGATGGACTTCTGATCCGCCGCTAGCCGCACTACATGGGAGCCGCTATGAACGCGCCCGTCATGACTCAACCTCGCATCCTCCTCATCGTCTCGGGCGGAATCGCCGCCTACAAGACGCTGGAGCTCGTCCGCCTGCTCAAGGGCAAGGGGATCGCCGTGCGCGCGGTGATGACCGACAGCGCGAAGCAGTTCGTGACGCCGCTCTCGCTTGGCGTGCTCACCGAGGATCATGTCTATGGCGACATGTTCGACCTCAAGGAAGAGCGCGAGATCGGCCATATCCAGCTCAGCCGCGAGGCCGACCTGATCGTCGTTGGCCCCGCGACCGCCAATATCCTCGCCAAGATGGCCGGCGGCATCGCCGACGATCTCGCGACCACGATCCTGCTCGCCACCGACAAGCCGGTGCTCGCCGTGCCGGCAATGAACGTGCGCATGTGGCACCACAAGGCGACGCAGCGGAATCTCGCGCAGCTCCGGGACGACGGCATCCACGTCATGGAGCCGGGCGTCGGCGCCATGGCCTGCAACGAATGGGGCAAGGGCCGTCTGCCGGAACCCGCCGAGATTGTCCTGGAAATCGAGCGCCTACTGGCCGAGGCGCCGGAGGCGGACGCGCATTATCTGTTGCCCGACACGAGCCGGACGATCAACGCGCCCGACCTCAGCCACAGCAATCTGTTCGGCCGCCATGTGCTGGTCACGGCCGGGCCGACGCACGAGCCGATCGACCCGGTACGCTACATCGCCAATCGTTCCTCGGGCAAGCAGGGCTTCGCCATCGCCGCCGCCGCCGCGCGGGCCGGGGCGAAGGTGACGCTTGTCGCCGGGCCGGTGGCGCTGCCGACGCCGCCGGGCGTGACCCGCATCGATGTCGAGACGGCGCGGGAGATGTTCGCGGCGGTCGAGGATGCGCTGCCCGCCGACGTGGCGATCATGGTCGCCGCCGTCGCCGACTGGCGCGCGGCCGACGAGGCGCCGCAGAAGCTCAAGAAGGACGGCACGGGCCTGCCCCACCCGCTCGCCCTCGCCGAGAATCCCGACATTCTCGCCACGCTCGGCGCGAGCAACCGGCGGCCGGGCCTGCTGATCGGCTTCGCCGCCGAGACCGAGAAGGTCGTCGAGCATGCCACGGCCAAGCGCGCAAAGAAGAATGCCGACTGGATCGTCGCCAATGATGTCTCGGGAAATGTGATGGGCGGCGAGCGCAACACCATCCATCTCGTCACCGCCACGGGCGTGGAAAGCTGGCCGGACATGCCCAAGGCCGATGTCGCGGCGCGACTCATTGAAAGGATTGCGGATGAACTGGCCGGCGGTTGATATCCAGGTGAAGCGCCTGCCCCATGGCGAGGGCCTGCCGCTGCCGGCCTATGCGACGGCGGGCGCGGCCGGCATGGATGTCGTCTCCGCCGAGGATGTTACCCTCGCCAGCATGGGCAGGCACGCCGTCGCGACCGGCCTCGCCCTCGCCATCCCGGAAGGCTTCGAAGTGCAGGTCCGCCCGCGCTCCGGCCTCGCCCTCAAGCACGGCATCAGCCTGCCCAACACGCCCGGCACGATCGACAGCGACTATCGCGGCGAACTGAAGATCATCCTGATCAACCTCGGCACCGAGCCGTTCGAGATCCGACGCGGCGACAGGATCGCGCAGCTGGTCGTCGCGCCGGTGCAGATCGGCAATCTGGTCGAGGTCGGCGAGCTGGACGAGACGGTGCGCGGCGCTGGCGGTTTCGGGTCGACCGGCGTGCGGGTCGGCTGATGAACCGGCGCGAAGCTCCGTCGTGCCCCTGCGAAGGTAGCGCGATGAAGCCGGGATCCCTCTGATGGACTTCACCGACGACCAGCTCGAGCGCTACGCCCGCCACATCGTGCTGCGCGAGATTGGTGGCGCGGGGCAGGCGCGGCTGCGCGGGGCGCATGTCGCGATCGTCGGCGCGGGCGGCATCGGCTGCCCTGCCATCGCCTATCTGGCCGCGGCGGGCATCGGCACCTTGCGTGTGATCGATCCCGACACCGTCAGCCTCTCCAATCTCCAGCGTCAGATCCTGTTCGGCACGGACGATCTCGATATGCCCAAGGCCGAGGCCGCGCGCGACGCCACGCGCCGGATCAATCCCGATTGCCATGTCATCCCGATCAACACCGCCATCGACGCAGGCAATGCCGACGCGCTGCTGCGCGAGGCCGACATCATCCTCGACGGATGCGACAATTTCGAGACCCGTCTCGCCGTCTCCGATGCGGCGACCCGGCTGCGCATCCCGCTCGTCTCGGCCGCCGTCGGCTCCTTCGAAGGGCAGATCGGCGTGTGGCGCGGCTGGGAGGAAGAGCAGCCCTGCTATCGCTGCCTCATTGGCGAGACGACAACCGATCCCGCCCGCACCTGCGCCGAGGAAGGCATTCTCGGCGCGGTGGCGGGCATCATCGGCACCATGGCGGCGCTGGAGGCCATCCGCGCCCTGGTGCCGTTCGGGACATCGGCATCGGGAAAGCTCATTGTCTTCGATCTGCTCGCGCGCCGCTTCCGCGAGATGACCATTCCCAAGGATCCCGCCTGTCACGCGGCACTCGCTCCCGCATGAACGAGCGGCCGCCTTTGGCGCTGGTGCTGGTGAGCGCAGATCCGGTCCGTCTGCGCGCCGCGTTGGCGTTTGCCCGCGCCGAAGTTGCGCTCGGCAGCGAAGCGCGCATCTTCCTGCAGGGAGAAGCCGCCGCCCTGCTCCGCCCGCCGATCAGCGCGCCGCAGGATGCCGCCTGGCGCGCGGCCGGCGAGCCCGGCCTCGCCGACCTGCTCGACGAAGCGCTCGACGACGGCGTCGCGATCAGCCTCTGCCAGAGCGGCCTGGCGCTGGCGGGTTTCGATGCGAGCGGGCTGGACCGGCGGATCGAACTGAGCGGGCCGGTCGCGTTTCTGGCGGCGGCGGGCCCGCATATCCGGCTGCTCTCCTTTTAGCCCGTGGCACCGACGCTGCCCCAGTCCCTGATCGGCCTCGTCGCCGCGCTGGCTGTCGGCCTGCTGATCGGACTGGAGCGCGGCTGGGCGCAGCGCGAGCGAGAGTCCGGCCACCGTGTCGCCGGCTTCCGGACCTTCGGCATCATCAGCCTCACGGGCGGCGTCGCCGCACTCATGCCCGATCTGCTCGCCGCTATGATCGCGCTGGGCGTGGTGGGTGTCCTGCTGATCGGTTTCGCCGCGAAGATCCGCGAGGATCGCCTCTCCGGGACCACCACGATCGCGGGCCTTCTGACCTTCGCGCTCGGGCTGGCCGCCGTGCGCTTATCCCCGGTCGTCGCGCTGGCGGCTGCCGGCGGCGCCTTCGCCCTGCTCAGCGCGCGCCACTCGATGCACGCGCTGTTGCGCGGCCTGACCGAAGCGGAGATCGAGGCTGTGGCACGGTTCGCGCTCGTCGCGCTGGTCGTCCTGCCGCTGCTGCCCAATGCCGATATGGGGCCCTATGGCGCGTGGAACCCACGCCGCATCTGGATGGTGGTGGTGATGGTCACCGCTTTCTCCTTCGCCGGCTATGTCGCCGCGCGGAAGTTCGGCAGCAATCGCGGTATCCTCGTCATGGCGCTGACCGGCGCGATCGTCTCCTCGACGGCGGTCACCGCCGATTATGCGCGCCGCCTGCGCGCTGAGCCGGCGCTGCGCGGCGTGTTGACCGCCGGCATCGCCCTCGCCTCGATCGTCATGTTCGTGCGAGTCCAGCTCCTGACTTTCCTGCTCGCGCCCCGCGCCCTGCCCAGCCTCGCCCTGAGCCTCGCGCCCGCGCTGATCGTCGCGGCCTTGCTCGCCCTCGTCGCCTGGCGCCGGCAGCAGTCCGCGCAGGACGGCCCGGCGGTCACGCTCGGCAATCCCTTCGATTTCCGCCCGGCGCTGCTGCTCGCCGCGCTGGTCGCCCTGTTCTCGCTGATCGCGCGCTGGGCCCTGGACACCTATGGCGGGCAGGGCGTGGCGGTGGTGCTCGGCCTCACCGGCATGATGGACGTCGACGCCGCTGTCCTCACGCTGTCCGGCATGCCGGAGGTCGCGCTCGACAGCAGGACGGCGGGCCTCGTGCTGGCCGTCCCGGTTCTCGCCAACACCGGTGTCAAGGCGGTGATGGCCATGGCGATCGCGCGGGGACGGAACGGCCTGATCGCGGCGTTCCCCCTGCTTGTCTCGCTGGCTGCGGCGCTCGCTGGCCTGGCGGCCTATCGGCTGCTCTGACGCCGTGCCGCGCCAGCGCCACCGCCGCCCCTTCCTCCATGCGGCCAAACGCTGGCTCTACATCATCCATCGCTGGATCGGCATCGCCAGCTGCCTGCTCTTCGCCATGTGGTTCGCCTCGGGGCTGGTGATGATCTACGTGCCCTATCCTTCGCTCTCGCGGGCCGAGAGGCTCGCCCATGTGCAGCCTATCGACTGGCGCCGCGTGACGCTCATGCCACCGACCGGTCCGAACGGCCCGCCCCGTGCGCTGGCGCTGGAGATGCGCGACGCCGTGCCGGTCTGGCGCATCGAGCATGCCGATGGCGAGCGCGAGACGCTGGCCGCGGCGCCGGGGACGCTGCCGCCGCCGGTGACCGCCGCTTATGCCGCCCGCGTCGCCAGTCGTTTCGGCGGCGCGCCGGTCGGCCGGGTCGAGCGAATCGAGCGCGACCAGTGGACCGTTGCCGGCGGGTTCGATCGCCACCGTCCGCTCTGGAAAGCCGCGCTGGCCGACAGGGCGGGAACGGAGCTGTATGTCTCCGCCTCGACCGGCGGCGTGGTCCAGTCCACCACCCGCACCGCGCGCTTCTGGAACTGGCTCGGCTCGGTGCCGCACTGGATCTACCCGACCATCCTGCGGCAGGACAATGCCGCCTGGCGGGGGGTGGTGATGTGGGTCTCCGGCCCCTGCATCGCTGCCGCGATCACCGGGATCTGGATCGGCATTTTGCGCACCCGCATCGGCAAGCGCCGGTTCAAAGGAGGGCGCATGGTCCCTTATCACGGCTGGATGCTGTGGCATCATGTCGCGGGGCTGGTGGGCGGGCTGTTCCTGCTGACCTGGATCTTCAGCGGCTGGCTCTCGGTCGATCCGGGCCGGCTCTTCACCTCCCCCGATCCCGATCCGCAGGCGGAAGCGCAATATGTCGCGGGGGCGCAACTGCCGGCAATCGACCTTGTCCGGCTCGGCCAGGTCGGGACCGGTGCGCGGCTGGTCGAGGTCTCGGCCTTCGCCGGCCAGGCGCTCGTCGCTCTGTCCGATGGCGAGGGCAAGCGCCGCATCCTGAGCGCGACGACGCTCGCACCCGCCCGCGCCGACCGCACCGTCATCGAGCAGGCCGCCCGTCGCCTCGTCCCCGATGGCAGGCTGGTTCGCTCCGACCTGCTCACCGCGCCCGATCTCTATTGGTACGGCCTCGGCGACCTGCCGGCGCTCCCCATGCTGCGCCTGCAGTTCGACGATCCCGCGCGCACCTGGCTGCACATCGATCCCGCCACAGGCGCGCTCTACGAACGCCTCGATGCGCGCCGCCGCGCCTATCGCTGGTGCTATGATATGCTCCACAAATGGGATTTGAACGCCCTCATGCTGCACCGCCCGCTCTGGGATCTGTGGCTGTGGACCTTCTCGATCCTGGGCCTCGTCACCTCAATCAGCGGCGTGTGGATCGGCTGGAAGCGGCTGGTCCATCGGCCGCGATAGGTTGACGAAGCGCGGCGCTCGTGAAACCTCTGGGGCCCGACAGCATGTGAGGCCCCGCATGAACGCGAGCAACGCCACGAACATTGGCACGAGCACGATCGCCACCCGGCAATATCAGATGTTTCCCGTGCTCAGCCCGGCGCAGATCGAGACGGCGCAGCGCTTCGCCAGCGGCCCCGCACGCCAGTTCGCACCCGGCGAATCGGTCTATGAGATAGGCGAGTTGGGCGTGCCGAGCTGGCTGGTGCTCGCAGGCGGCATCGATGTCGTGCGCCGCGACGGCCTTTCGGACGAAGCAACGATCGTCACCCATGGCCCGGGCCAGTTCAGCGGCGAGGTGAGCCAGCTCGCCGGGCGCGCCTCGCTCGCCGCCGGCCGCGCCTCCAGCGAGGGCTGCACCGCCGTGCCGTTCGATGCCGCGCATCTGCGCGCGTTGATGGTCGGCTCGGCCGATGTCGGCGAGACGGTCATGCGCGCCTTCATCCTGCGCCGTGTCGCGCTGATCGAGGAGGGCGGCGCCGGCTCGATCCTGATCGGCGATCCGGAGAGCGCGGCGATGATGCGCCTGCAGGGCTTTCTCACCCGCAGCGGCTTTCCCAACATGGCGCTCGATGCCTCGACCGAGGGCGAAGGCCGCGCGCTGGTCGAGCGGCTCGGCCTGCTGCCGGACGAGCTGCCGTTGATGGTCTGTCCCAACGGCCAGATGCTGCGCAACCCGACCAATGCGCAAGCGGCCGCCTGCCTCGGCATCACACCCGAGCTCGATCCCGACGCTGTCTATGACGTCGCGATCATCGGCGCCGGCCCGGCCGGTCTTGCCGCCTCGGTCTATGCCGCGTCCGAAGGGCTCTCGGTGCTGGTGCTCGACGAGCGCGCCTTTGGCGGGCAGGCAGGCGCCTCGGCGCGAATCGAGAATTATCTCGGTTTCCCGACCGGCATTTCCGGTCAGGCGCTCGCCGGACGGGCCTTCAACCAGGCGCTCAAGTTCGGCGCCGAGGTTGCGATCCCCCTGCGCGCGGCGATGCTGAATTGCGGCGCGGACGATGGCCAGCTCCATCGCCTGGCGCTGGACGACAAGCGCGACGTGCGGGCACGGACGGTCGTGATCGCCTCGGGCGCGCGCTACCGCCGACCGGACATCGCCAATCTCGAGCAGTATGAGGGATCGAGCATTTCCTACTGGGCGACGCCGATCGAGGCGCAGCTCTGCGCCGGCGAGGAGATCGCCCTGGTCGGCGGCGGCAACAGCGCGGGGCAGGCCGTGGTCTTCCTCGCCCCCAAGGTCGAGCGGTTGCACCTCATCGTGCGCCGGCCGCTCGAGGACACCATGTCGAAATATCTGATCGAGCGCATCGCCGCCCTGCCCAATGTCGAGATCCATGTCGGCAGCGAGATCGTCGGAATCGAGGGCGACGAGAAGGGCCGGCTCGCCGCCTGCACCATCCGCCAGCGCCGCACCGGCGCGGAGAAGGTCTGCGCGCTGCACCACATCTTCCTGTTCATCGGCGCCGATCCCAACAGCGCCTGGCTCGACGGCTGCGTCGCGCTCGATGACAAGGGCTTCGTCGTCACCGGCGCGGCCTGCCAGTCGCAGGGCGACGGCCGCGCCGTCCTGCCGCTGGAGACCAGCATGCCCGGCGTCTTCGCAATCGGCGACATCCGCGCGGGATCGACCAAGCGGGTGGCCGCCGCCGTCGGCGAAGGCGCTGCCGTCGTCGCGCAGATCCATGCGGCATTGGCAGCGACGGACTCCGCACGGGAAAGGGCAGACGCATGAGTGATGAATGCCGTCACATGGACACGATCAACGCGGTGATGCCGAGCGCCAAGGGCTGCGAGGAATGCCTTAAAACGGGCGGCTGGTGGGTGCATCTGCGCCTGTGCCGCAGCTGCGGTCATGTCGGCTGCTGCGACGATTCGCCCAGTCGCCACGCCACGGCGCATTTCCACGCGACCGGCCATCCGATCATCGAAGGCTATGATCCGCCGGAGGGCTGGGGCTGGTGCTTCGTCGACGAGGTGGTCGTCGAGCTGCCCGACCAGACGCCGCAGCAAGGGCCTATCCCGCGCTACGTCTGAGCGCGGGATAGGCAGTGATCAGGCCGGTTCGCGCAGGAAGCGGCCATTGTTGAAGTCGTCGACCGCCTGGACGATCTCTTCGCGACTGTTCATCACGAACGGCCCGTAGCCAACGATCGGCTCCTCGATCGGCGCCCCGGTCAGGACCAGCAACGTCGCCGCCTCATCCGCATGCAGCGTGACGGCATCGCCCTTGCGGCTCAGCAGCAGCACCTCCGCCTCGCCCGCCGGCTGCGCGCCATTGGCCGTCACCCGCCCGGAGAGAATGACCAGCAGCGCCGTATGCCCCTCGGGCAGCGGCAGCGCGAGGTCGGCGCCGTTCGACAGCGAGACGTCCCAGACATTGATCGGCGTGAAGGTGCGAGCCGGACCTTTGGCGCCCATCAGGTCGCCCGCGATGATCCGCGCCGAACCGGCTTCGCCGGGCAAGGCGACGCTCGGGATCTGCGCCGCGACGATGCCCTGATAGCCGGCCGGTGCCATCTTGTCCTTTGCCGGCAGGTTCACCCAGATCTGCACCATGCGGAACGGCCCGCCGGTCTTCGCGAAGCCCGGCGCATGATATTCCTCATGGATGATGCCGCCGGCGGCCGTCATCCACTGCACGTCGCCCGGCCCGACCACGCCGCCATTGCCGGTCGAATCGCGATGCTCGACCGCGCCGTCATAGACAATCGTCACCGTCTCGAAGCCGCGATGCGGATGCTCGCCGACACCGCGGCGCGCGACCGTCGGCTCGAAATGATGCGGCCCGGCATAGTCGAGCAGGAGGAACGGGCTGATCGCCTGGCCGAGGCCGTTATAGGAAAAGAGCGAGCGCACCGGGAACCCGTCGCCCACCCAATGACCCTGGTTGGTGCCGTAGCGGCCGAGGATCGTCTTCGTCATGTCATTGCTCCAGGGCGCCGGCCGCCTCGGGCCGGTCCAGTTGACCGGAATATAGGAAGGGCGGGTGCGCAACAGAAGATCGCCGGTCCGCATGATAGCAGAGGCATGACAGCGCTTGCGCTTCCTGTTACCGAGCGCGTCATTCGGAGCTCTCCGGGACCGGTGGGGAGGTGCGCGCGCGGATGGATCGTCAAGGATCGCCGTTTTCAAATTGCGCATTTTTCAAACGTTCTTGATGACAATTTTATTTTCTTATGTCATTTGAGGCGATGTTTAAGTAATAAAAGTTCTTCAGAGAGACGTGCAATGCTGGACTTCACGACCCAAACGCTGCCCAACCCCACCTCGCCCGAGGACCGCGCCGCCGCAATGGAGAGCCTCGGCTTCGGAACGCTCTTCACTGATCATATGGTGACGATCCGTTATACCGAGGGTCAGGGCTGGCACGACGCGGTGCTGGGTCCGCGCCAGCCGATCCCGCTCGATCCGGCGGCCGCCGTGCTGCATTATGCGCAGGAGATTTTCGAGGGGCTGAAGGCCTATCGCCTGCCCGACGGATCGGTCGCGAGCTTCCGCCCGGAGGCCAATGCCGCCCGCTTCAATCACAGTGCGACGCGCCTCGCCATGCCGCATCTGCCCGAGGAACTGTTCGTCGAGAGCATCCGCCAGCTCGTCGCCGCCGATGTCGACTGGGTGCCGGATGCCGACAAGGGCAGCCTCTACCTGCGCCCCTTCATGTTCGCCAGCGAAGCGTTCCTCGGCGTGCGCCCGGCGCGCGACTATATCTACTGCGTCATCGCCTCGCCCGTCGGAGGCTATTTCAAGAGCGGCAAGTCGGCCGTGACGCTCTGGGTCAGCCATGATTATGTCCGCGCCGTCCCCGGCGGCACCGGCGCGGCCAAGTGCGGCGGCAATTATGCAGCGAGCCTGATGCCTCAGTCGGTCGGCATCGAGCATGGCTGCGACCAGGTGCTGTTCCTCGACGCGGTCGAGCGCAAGTGGATCGAGGAGCTGGGCGGCATGAACATCATGTTCGTGTTCAACGACGGCACGATCGTCACGCCGCCGCTCAACGGATCGATCCTGCCCGGCATCACCCGCGATTCGCTCCATGCCGTCGCACAGGATGCCGGCTATACGGTGCGCGAAGAGCCCTACAGCTTCGACCAGTGGATGGAGGACGCGAAGAGCGGCAAGCTCAAGGAAGCGTTCGCCTGCGGCACCGCGGCGGTCATCACCCCGATCGGCGAGGTCAAGTCGAACCGCGGCGGCTTCATCATCGGCAATGGTGACGGCGGCGAGGTCGCGCGCACGCTGCGCGAGGCGCTGGTCGGCGTGCAGCTCGGCCAGAAGCCGGACACGCATGGCTGGATGACCAAGCTGGCGTGAGCGGAAGCCGAGGGCGCGCCCATCCGATCAGGTGAAACGGCTTCCCGTTCGTGTCGAGCGAAGTCGAGACGCGCCTAGCTCAGCCTCAACGTGTCTCGACTTCGCTCGACACGAACGGAGAGATTTCCCTCGATATCGCGAGTCTCTAGGCGCCCCGCACCAGCCGCACCGGGTCGATCTGGCCGGTCGCGCTGAAGCCGGCCCAGCCGGTGACGAGATCGAGATCGACGACGATCGCCGTGCCGATCTCGGCAAAGTCGTGGCGCTGCTCGACGACTGGCATGGCGTCGTAGATGCGCCGGCGCGTCGCCTCATCCTCGGCGATCCGGGCGCGGCCGGTGATCTGGTACATCGCCCGCGCCACCTCATCGCGATAGAAGAGCGCGACGTTCGGATTGTCCGCGACCGCCTCGGGCATACCGCCGCCGGCGCGCGCCCACAGGCCGAGGCTGTCCGGGCCCAGGGTCAGGATCGAACCACGCATCGAGAGATGCGGCCGCCCCTCCTTGTCGACATAGGCCATATACATGGCATGCTTTTCCGCCAGCGCCGTGTCGATCCTCTCCCGCAGCGCGTCGGACATCACCATCGGCGTGCCGCCGCTGGACGGCGGCGGGGTCAGCATCTGCTGGCAGAAGCGCGTGACGAGGCCATCCTTGCCCTCGATCGTCAGCGCAAGCGAACGGCCAGTGCCGCCCGGGCGGGCCCGACCGGCGAAGACGATCTTGCCGGGCTTGTCCAACCGCTCCCAGTCGAGCTGAGCGAATAGATCATTGCCGAGCCGCGCCGCGACGGCATCGCGTCCTTCGATCGTGCCGCCTAATATTTCGTGCGTCGCATCGGGCGCCAGCACGGCGGCCCAGGCGGCCGCATCGCTCGGCTTCTGCAGCAGGCTCAGAACGGTCTCGGCAATGTCGCTCATTTTAGTCCCCTCCATCCGCTCCCGCCCTGCTAACGAATCGGCCCCTGCTTGGGATCAGCCGCAGCGGTAATATTTCCGCGCTCAGGCGGCGAGCACATCAATCATGCGCCGCCAGCCAAGGTCGCAATAGATCCAGATAGGCCAGTGGATTGTCGTTCATGATCGAATGCGCCGCGCCGGGCACCTCGGCAAAGGTGGCGCCAGGCACGCGGCGCGCGAAGCCCGCGATCGTCCGCGGCATCGCCTCGTCATGTTCGCCTGCGACAAACAGCGTCCGCGCGCCGTCCAGTTTCCCGAGAAGGGGCGTTCCGTCATAGTCCTTCAGCGTCCCGCTCGCGCTGAATTCCGCCCAGCCCCACATATGATGATAGATATTCTCGCTGAAGCTGCGGGGTAGCGCTGCCTTGTAGGCCGCGATCTCCGGCGCGGGCTCGACGAGATTGACGAAGCGCCGATAGAAAATCTCCTTGGCCGCATCGCACTGATCGGCCGGCAAGCTGCCTGGCACATCACAGGCGGCCAGCGTCTTGCGCACCGCCGCGGGCAGGCGCGCCCGCAGCCGTTGCGCATCACGCAGCCACAGCGCCGTCGAAATCAGGGGCGACTGGATGATCACGCTCGCCAGCTCGGCCGGTCGCCGCGCGGCATATTCCAGGGCGATGGTTCCGCCCCAACTGCTGCCGAGCACATGCCAGCGCGCGATGCCGAGGGCTGCACGCACTGCCTCCAGCTCGGCCACGAAACGGGGCACCGTCCAGTTGTCGGTGTCGCCGGGCTGGTCCGATCGGCCGCTGTCGAGCTGGTCGTAAAGGATCACCCCGCGCTCGTCGGCCAGCGCGGTCCCGTTGAGGAAATACCAGTGCGCGCTCCCCGGCCCGCCATGGAGGAAGACAATCGGCGCACGCGGCCCGGAAAGATCGCCGTCGATGCGCGCATAGACGCGCCCGCCCGGCGCATCGATCATCGCCTCGCGCTGCGGCCGGATGCGGATGCCCGGCGCCAGCGGACCGGGCGCGGCGGTGGCAGGCGCGGCGGTGTCCGGGATGATGGCGGTCCGTTCGATCATGTCCTTGCTGGCTCCTGCATCAGGCAATAGCCCATTGATCCTTCTTGCATAGCGACTTGCCCGCCGCACGCTGCTAGCGTCGCTCCGGACCAGGGAGGAGCTGCCATGACCTTGCGCGAGACCGACATCGACGCCGTCGACATGATCATCCTGCCGCCGGTGCGCGATCTGGGCGATGGCTTCACCGTGCGGCGCGCGCTGCCCTCGGCGCATCAGCGCATGGTTGGCCCGTTCATCTTCTTCGACGAGTTCGGTCCGATCACGATGCGCGCCGGCGATGGCATGGACGTGCGCCCGCATCCGCATATCGGCCTCGCCACCGTCAGCTACCTGCTGGAGGGCGAAATCCTGCATCGCGATTCGCTGGGCTCCGTCCAGACGATCCGGCCCGGCGAGGTCAACTGGATGACCGCCGGTCGCGGCATCGTCCACAGCGAGCGCACCGGGCCGGAGGTGCGCGCATCAGGCGGCCCGCTGTTCGGTCTGCAGACCTGGGTGGCGCTGCCGACGGCGCATGAGGAGACCGCGCCGGAATTCTTTCATCATGGTGCCGCCGAGATACCCCAGGCGGAGGCGGACGGGGTCACGATCCGCGTCGTCGCCGGCACCAGCGACGGCATGACCTCGCCGGTACGCACCTTCTCGGACATGCTCTATGCCGACGTCGCCCTCGCCGAGGGTGCGCGCTACCAGCTCAAGGCCGAGCATATCGAGCGCGCCGTCTATGTGATCGAGGGCGCGATCGCGGTCGAGGGGCAGGAGGGCGGCTTCGCGGCGGGCGAGCTGGTCATCTTCAAGCCGGATGCCGAGATCGTGCTGCGCGCCACCGACCCCGCCCGCATCATGCTGGTCGGCGGCGAACCGCTCGCCGAACCGCGCAACATCTTCTGGAATTTCGTCTCCAGCTCGAAGGATCGCATCGACCAGGCCAAGGCCGACTGGAAGCAGGGTCGCTTCGACCGTGTGCCGGGCGACAGCGAGTTCATCCCGCTGCCGGAGTGAGGCCAAAGCATACCCCAGGGAAACCCGTTCGGCGTTTTAGGGTTGTGGGCGGCGGAAAGCCCCACCCAATCGCTAGTTGCGGTCCATCTCCTGGATGGCGCGCTCCCGCGCCACCTGCACCTCGGCATTGTGGGCCAGCGTCTCGAAGGCCGTCATGAAGCTGTCGAGCTGATCGGCGGGCAGGCCCTGGAACAGGAACTCGCTGCGTCGCTGGGCTGTCTCCTCGATGATGTCGTTGATCCGCCGCCCTTCTTCGGTCGGCGCGAAGAAGCCGTGGCGCCGGCCGGGCTTGCCGGTGCGCGCCACCAGGCCAATGTCGATCAGATGATTGACGGTGCGCCCCGCCTGGCTCTGGTCGCGATACAGGGCCAGCACGAGCTGCGGCCAGCTGATCGGCGGATTGCGGCAGACTTCCGTGTGCACCCAGGTCTCGAAATTCGAGAGGCCGGTGCGGCGCTTGTGCGCCAGTGCACCGCCGCGCAGCATGTAGGAGCAGAGCGTGATGAAGGGCGGCAGCACGCGCGAGCGATCGACCGCGACGCCATTCTCGTCGGGCAGCCCTTCCTCGACCATATCCTTGAAATCGACCTGTTCCGGCCCCTGGTTGAGGGCAACGAACTTGCGCTCCTGCTCGAACAGAGTGATCGCGCGGGCGAGCAGCGTATCGAGCACGCTGAACAGAGTGACGATCTGTTCGTCGCTGATGCCGAAGGTCAGCTCCCGATTGCGCAGTTCAGCCTGCCGCAGCAGCCGCTCGGCGAGCTGGCGGCCGGCGGCGCTGAGGCGGATCGGCGCGCGGATGCCACCACGCGACAGCAGCGAAACCTCGCCCATCCGTTTGATCGCCCGGCTGACCTGCGCCTTGTCGACACCGCAGGCCATGGAAATGGTCGCCAGCGTCTTGGGGCCCTGCGCCTGGAGGAGGAGCAGGATACGTCGGTCGAGTTCGTTGACATGCGCGGTGCGCGCGAAAGAGATGTTGGCGCTCTCGCGCGCATCCCGCAGGAACACCCAGAGGCTGGACTGGAAACGGCTCTGCCGGTCGTCCCGGCGCGCCGTCAGGCCGATCGGCTGCGAAGCGACGATGCCAGCCAGCACAACCTCGAGCTGCGCCTTGAAGCCATCCTGCGCACCCACGCCGTTCTGCTCGGCCAGCGCCGCGCCGATGGTGAAGCGATCGACCAGCAGCATGGCGGCACGCGCATCGGCCAGGGCAAAACCCGCCCCGCATAGCGCTGGTATGACGGCCTGCTCCGTCCCACCGATCGGCAGCATCGCCGGCATCTGCGCGAACAGCAGGCTGCCATCGCGCCGCGAGAGCATGGCCTCGCGCCCCGCCTTGGCTCGCTGACTCAGCAGTTCGCGCCAACCCGTCGCCAGTGCCGGGGCGGTGGTTGTGGCCGTCATCTCCTCGGCCATGGCCCGCAGCATCGCCTGGCGATCCGCAAAGAGCGCGGCAAGTTCGGCGGGATCGACGCCGATCTGCGCCGCCACCATCTCGGTCGTGCAGGCCATGAGCCCCTGCTCATCCAGCACAGCCAGCGCCGTCGCGACGATGGTGCCCTTGTCGACACCCGCACCCCGGCGAGCCAATCCGCGTCCCATTCTCATTCTCCGTGCAGCCTGCCCCACAGGCGCAATCCTATAGGATTGGCGCCATTTCGGCCGGTGGTCAATGTTTTGATTCACATGTTCAGTAAATGGCGGTTTGCGGCCAACCCCGGCCGTGGCGAGAGGGCTAGGATCGTTTGACGACTCGGGATAACCACGCCAGACAGACTCAATCAAGGAGTCACCGCCGAAACAGGCGCGGGAGGAGTGAGAGATGCTGACGGGACGGTTTATCTTGGGCGCGGCGGCAGCGGGCGTCGCGATGGCGGGCACGCCCCTGTTCGCACAGGGCAGCCTTCCGGACCAGCTCGCCGTCTGCGCCCGCATCGGCAAGAAGGACGCCCGGCTCGAATGCTATGATTCGATCGCGCGTGCCGCCTCGCAGGGAACCTACACGTCCAGCTTCGGCTCATCCTCGATCCGCACGCCGCAGGGCGCGCCGCCGCCCCCGCCGCCCGGCGCACCGGCCGTGGGCGCGGGTTTCGGCGCCGAGCAGATCGCCAGACCGCCTGCCGGACGTGACGAGAGTGAGGGCCAGAATGAGATCAGCGCCGCCGTCGCCTCGGCTCGCGACAATGGCGTCGGCATGTGGCAGATCGCCTTGGCAGACGGCGCCATCTGGCGGATGACCGAACGCGTCGGCAACTTCCGCCCGCCAGCGCCGCAGGAGACGGTGACGATCCGCAAGGGCGCTCTCGGCAGCTATCTCATGCAGGTCGGCAAGCAGGCGGCGGTGCGCGTGGAGCGGGTGCGCTAGGCGACTGGCGCGCTTCCCCCGCATCGGGCAAAGTCAAGATGGTGTCCGAGCGATGTGAGTGTGGCGCAGTGCATATTGCATCGTGCGGCGTGCATCATGACATGATTGAGCCGCGCGACCGGTCGCTCGCTGCTTCACGAGAGCGCGGGACCATCTTCGCCTCCAAACGCCTCGGTCGCGAGAGGGGTCGCGTTTCCCGGGAGCTCCGCCAATAAAAAACCGTTCGCCCCGAGCATGTCGAAGGCGAACGGAGGTGGGGAAGTCATTTACGAGAGCGTGCTTCCTGGCGATCTAATCGGCGCCCGGCATCTGCCCCTGGATCTTTTTGCGATACGCCATCCGCCGCGCATAATCGGGATGATCCGAATAGCTCATCAGCGCGTCGATGACTTCCTTGTCGCGCGCCATCTGTCCTTCGGCGAATTCGGGATAAGGCAACACCCAGAATTTGTCGTTGACCACCGCGTCAAGCACCACGCGGCCCAGGTCGACCGGGTCGAAGCCGTTCTCGATCACCTTCTTGAGGCCTGCGAAGACGGTTTCGTCGCGACCATAATAGCCGGTCTTGCCATATTTTTCCGGCCGCGCCTCGACCGAGCGATGGATGTTGGTGTTCACGCCGCCGGGGCAGAGCAGAGACACGCCGATATTGTATTTCGGCATCTCGACGCGCAGCGATTCCGCCAGCCCCCGCACCGCATATTTGGTGGTGCAGTAGATCGCCGTGGTCGGCAGGGCCACGAAGCTCGACATCGAGGCGGTGATCACGATATGACCGCCGCCCTGCTGGATCATGCGCGGCATGAAGGTCATCACGCCGTTGATGACGCCGCCCACATTGACGTCCATCTGCCAGTCCCAGTCGTCGAACGTGGCATTCTCGATCGGCCCGAACTGGCTGACACCCGCCGTGTTGCAGAGCAGGTCGACCGGGCCGAACACCGCTTCCGCCTCGTCGGCCGCCGCCGCATAGGCCGCGCGGTCGGTCAGATCGAGGCGGATCGGGTGAACCGCGACATTCTTCCTGCTGAAATAGCTCATCGCCTCGTCGAGATGATCCTGGCGGATGTCGGCGATCACCACCTTCATGTTCGCTTCCTCGGCGAACACCTTGGCCTGACCGAGCGCGACACCCGATCCGCCACCGGTGATGAAGGCGACTTTGCCTTCGAGGTTCTTCACACGCCTCTCCCTGTCCTCGGTCACCGCCCGGCCGTCCGGCCAGATCGATCGCTCCCGACATGACCGACGACTTACGACAAAGTCAACATCACTCCGCGTTCCTGCTTTGCATTTCTGTACTAATCGGCCAATTTCACCGCGTTGACGGACGACAAAGTCAACCGTAAACGCGGACGATCATCTGCGACAGGAGAGCACAGACTATGCAGGACGTGAGCGGCAAGACCGCCTTCATCACAGGCGGCGCGAGCGGCATGGGCTGGGGCATGGCCAAGGCCTTCGGCGAAGCAGGCATGAAGGTGGTGATCGCCGACATCCGCCAGGACGCGCTGGACGAAGCGATGGCGGGCTTCTCCAAAACCAACCTGGCTATTCACCCGATCCTGCTCGACGTCACCAGCCGCGACAGCTGGGCGCGGGCGGCCGACGAGGCCGAAGCGCGGTTCGGCAACATCCATGTCCTCGCGCTCAATGCCGGCGTCGGCGGCGGCGGGCTGGTGCAGGACATGACCTACAAGGATTGGGACTTCGGCCTGGGCGTCAACATCGGCGGTGTCGTCAATGGCCTCGTCACGATGCTGCCGCGCATGCTGAAGCACGGCGAGGAAGGCCATATCGTCGCCACCTCCTCGACTGGCGGCTTCTCGGCGGTCGGCGGCGTCGCGGTCTATTGCACAGCCAAGTTCGCGGTGGCCGGCATGATGGAGGTGGTCGCGACCGACCTCAAGGACACGCCGATCGGCGCCTCGGTCTTCTTTCCCGGCCCGGTGCAGACCAATCTCGGCCAGACGACCAATGCGACCCGGCCCGAGCATTTGCAGAATGCGGTACCGACGCCGATTGCCGTGGCCAAGGATGGCGAGCCGCCGCGTCGCCCGCAGCCGGGCTTCGACGCATCGCTGTTCATGAGCCCCGAGGAAGTCGGCGAGCGCGTGCTGCGCGGAATCCGCCGCAAGGATCTCTTCATCATGACCCACCCCGAGTTCCGCGACGGCATCGTCGCGCGGAATGAGGCGCTGCTGCGCGCCATCCCGGTCGAGGAGCCAAACGAAGCACGCGCGGCGCTGGTGCGGCAGTTCGGGACACTGATCTACAACCCGATCTACGACACGCAGCAGCCGCTGACGGAGAAGCTGTAACATCTTTGTCTCCCGCCCTCTTCAGAGGAGGGGTAAGGGGTGGTGGCGATGCGCAGCATCGCTCGCGCAGCGATAATAGCGGACCCCCCAACCCCTCCTCTGAAGAGGAGGGGAGCGAAAAGAAACAGGGAGAGAGACTATGGCCACAGTCGTTCGCGTGCATGAACTGGGCGGCCCGGACGTGCTGCGCTTCGAGGAGATCGAGATCGGCGCGCCCGGCCCCGGCGAGGTGCGCATCAGGGTCGAGGCAGTCGGCCTCAACCGCTCGGAAGCCATGTTCCGTGCCGGCCGCTATCCAACCAAGCCCGCGCTCCCGACCCTCATCGGTTATGAGGCCTGCGGCATCGTAGAGGCACTGGGCGAGGGAGTCGCAGGCTTTACAGTCGGCGATCGCGTCTCGGCTCTCCCGATGTTCCAGCTTGGCCAATATGGCGTCTGGGCGACCCAGGCGATCGTCCCCGCCCGCTGCCTGCTCCCGGCGCCCAAGGGCCTGACGCCCGCCGAGGCCGCTGCGGTGTGGATGCAGTATATGACCGCCTTCGCGATCATCGAGGTCGGTGAAGCCACCATCGGCGACTATGTCATCATCCCGGCCGCCTCCAGCAGCGTGGGCATCGCCGCGATCCAGCTCGCCAACTGGGCCGGCGCCGTCTCCATCGCCGCGACGCGGACCAGCGAGAAGGCGCTGGCGCTCAAGGCCCTCGGCGCGCAGCATGTCATCGCCACGCAGGAAGTCGATCTGGCCGAGGAAGTGATGAAAATCAGCGGCGGTAAGGGCGCGCGCATCGTGTTCGATCCGGTGCAGGGCCCTTATGTGCAGACGCTGACCAGCGCCATGGCCGAGCGCGGCATCCTCTTCATCTATGGCGGCCTTTCCGAGCAGCCGACGCCCTATCCGCACTGGAACATGGCGTTCAAGGGCCTCTCGATGCGCGGCTGGGTGGCGTCCGAAATCTGGAACCATCCGGCCCGCTACAAGGCGGCGCAGGAGCGCATCCTGCTCGGGCTGAAGCTCGGCCATCTGAAGCCGGTGATCGCGAAGACCTTCCCGTTCGAGCAGATCGTCGAGGCTAATCGCTTCCTCGAATCCAACCAGCAGATCGGCAAGGTCGTCGTGACGATGACCTGAAAGTCTCCTTTCGCCATTCCCGCGAACGCGGGAATCCAGGGGCGGTTATGCACATCGGCTGGGGCTGGATTCCCGCGTTCGCGGGAATGACGTGGATGGCGAGCCCCCGTCACCGAAACAGCGGCGTGATCCCTCGATTGCCCTGGCTGATCATCCCGATCGTCGCCTTCGCCGTCAGCACGCCGTTGATCTGCTCGACCGTCATCGGCTCGGACTTGTCAGCGAGGAACAGCCCGTCCTGGACGTTGCGCACGCGCGCGTAGGACTTGGGCAGGCCCGGCGCCGTCATCATGACATGCGACTTGTAGGGCTCCACATCTGCGAAGAGCTGATCCAGCAGCGGGTCGGGGAAATAGAGCTGCGCGGTCAGCACGTCGCGGCCATGATAGGCCTTCACATGGATGTGGGTGGTGCGGGCGCCGACGATGACCGGCGGCGGCACCGCGATCACTTCCCAGCCCGGCACGATGGTGTCGAACTCGACATAGCCCTTCTCGTCGGTGATCTGGTGGCCGCGCAGGAAGGTCTGGCCGGTGGTGTCGACTGTCTGGAGATCGCCGCCGGCATTGGAATAGAGGCCGGCCGCATCGGTCTGCCAGATGTCGATCACCGCGCCGGCGAGCGGGAAGCAGCGATTGGCGACCGGCGAGAGCATGCCGCCCAGGGTCAGGCCGAGCCGCACCCGCTCGCCGGGATGACCCTCGGCGATGGCGCTGCGCAGCGGCGAGCTGTCGTAGTAGTAAGGCCCCTCCACCGCGGTCGAAGTGCGCACGCAAGTGAACTGCGCCTGGCCGTAGCTGCGGTACAGCGCCTCCCATTCCTTCTGTGTGATCGGCTTGCGGCCACCCAGCACTTCGGCCGCCTCGGACAGGCCGACGCCGCCCAATGTGCCGCCGATGATCGCGCCGGCGGCGCCGATGAAGACTCTCCTGTCGATGCTCATGGCTTGCCTCTCCCCTCCGCGCGCCGCTGGCCGGCGCTGCGGAGGACGGCAATCTACGCCTGTCGGGGTCACATGACGAGAGGGGAGAGCTTGCGCCCTCCCCTCCGTGTAGTCCCTGCTATGGGGAACCGCTTATTCGGCGGCGATCGCGTCCTGCTGGGGCGGGCCCTTGATGCCGTAGAGATTGGCGGCATTCTCCCACGTGAACTTGCGCACCAGCTCGGGCGTCGCCTTCTGGGTGAAGCCTTCCAGCGTCTTGATCGAGTTGGGCCAGATGCTGTCCGGATGCGGATAGTCGGTCGCCCAGAGCAGCTTGTCCTCGCCGTAGAACTCGGCCAGCGCGACAGCGGTCGGGCTCTGCTGGAACGTGCCATAGACCTGGCGCTTGAACAGCTCGGACGGCTTCATCTTGTGCGGGATGCCGCCGCGCGCATTCCAGAACTCCTCGCCTTCCCAGAGACGGAAGTGGCGATAGTCGAGCTCCTCGACCACCCAGGGCAGCCAGCCGATGCCGGACTCGGCAATGACGATCTTGAGGCCGGGGTGACGCTCCAGAATGCCCCAGGCGAACAGGTCGACGAACGGATCGAGGAACTGCTCGATGAACATCTTGACGTGCAGGAAGGTCGCGCCCGGGCTGCCCTTATACTTGTCGAAGGCGCGGCTGACGCTGGCGAACACGGTGACGTGGAACGACAGGATGATGTTGCTGTCTTCCAGCAGCTGCCACAGCGGCTCCCACTCGTCGCTCTCCAGACGCGGCTGCGCCATGGCGATCTGCAGATTGGCCTGCTTGAAGCCGCCGAGCGACACGATGTGCTGCAGCTCCTTGAGCGCCGGCTGCGGATAGGGCGGCAGCAGCGGCACGCCGATCAGGCGATCCGGTGCGGCCGAGCAGAATTCCTTGAGCCAGACATTGTACGCCGCGTAGCAGGCGTCGCGCATCTCCTCGTCCTCGAAATCGAGCGACGTGACGGGGCCGAACAGGACGTGCGCCCAGACGCCGTCGCGATCCATGTCGGCGAGACGCAGCTTGGCGACGGCGGGACGGCACTCGGTCTGGTCGACGATGCCGCCGCGATCCAGCGCGGTATAGACGGGCTTGGGGCCGGCGGGCGCATTGGCATGGCCGGACCAGGGGCCCATGACCTTGTCGTCGCACACCCAGACGGCGCGGCCGTCGCGAATCTCGACCTTGGGGCCGCGTGCCTTGAGATGATCGGGGAGGCGCTTCTCCCAGAGATCCGGCGGAAGCTGATTGAGATCGAGATGATCGTCACAACTGATCAGCGGATGGTCCACGAAAAAGCTCCTCTCATGCTCGCTCCGATCACAGCATTCTTATACCGCGAATCGGGCGACGATGTCGTTAGCGATCTAACTATATTGCCTCCGATGGTCACCGGATGCAAGGGGCGACGCGTTGTGCGGCGCAACCGAGTTTGGCAGCGAGGTCGATCCCGCATCGGGGCATGATTTTGCCCGGCCCGTTGCGCGGACGCATCCGTCCGGCGCGCAACAATCCGGCGAAGGTCACGAAGGTCACGCCTGAACTCAAATTTTTCTCCGCGCGACTCGCTGGCGCGCAGAGGATCGCGCCTCTGCTCGGGAGCAGCATGCTTGGAAATTGCCCGTGTAGGACAGCGGTTTGTTTTGGCCGGCCATGGAGATGGGTGCGCGCTATGCCTTCCCTCTCCGTCATTCCCGCGTTCGCGGGAATGACGGGATGGTGTTGGAAGAGCTGTGCTCCAACGCCTCCAACGGAAGGGCAGCCCGCGGCTCAGGTTTGCAGGTCAGGCCTGCTGCTTGGCTCGCGCGTCCGCCTCGGCCTGGTCGACCGGCAGCAGGGCGATGATCGCGCTGCGCTCTTCGCCGGACTCGTTGATGTTGGCGCGGCGCAGGTCGCGCTTGTAGCGCTCATAGTCGAACTCGGTGCCGCGGTGGAGCATGCAGCGATTGTCCCAGATCAGTATGTCGCCCTCGCGCCACTTGTGCGCGTAGATGAAGCGCTCCTGGCTGGCGAAATCGAGCAACTCCGCGAGCAGGGCGGTCCCCTCGGCATCGTCCATGCCCTCGATACGATAGGCATGGCTGCCGACGAACAGACATTTATGACCCGAGGGGCTGATCCGGACCAGCGGATGCTTCGCGCCCGGCCACTGCGTCTTGAGGCGCTCGACTTCCTGCGGATCGACGCCGCCCTTGATGCGGCTGGCGAGGAAGCTGTGCTCGGCGACCAGCCCCTCGATGCGGTCCTTCATCGCCTGGGGCAGTTCCTCATAGACCCAGCGCAGATCGACGAAATGGGTGTCGCCGCGCTCGGGCGGCACGATGACGCCGCGCAGCATCGACCATTTGCTGGGCATGTCGTTGAAGCTGCTGTCCGCATGGAACAGCTCGTTGCCCTTGGAGAATTTGGCGCGCAGCGATTCGCGCTCGATGATCTCGCCGTTCACGTCGAGATTGGACGCATCATAGAGGCCATAGGCCATGCGGCGCGGCGTATTGGGATCAAACGGCCCGGGCAGCTCCAGCGGCCCGAAGGCGCGGGCGAAGGCGAGATGCTGCTCGTCGCTGATCACCGGCCCACGAATGCAGGTGACGCCGAATTCGCGCATGGTCGCCTCGACGAGGTCGATGAGCTCCTGGCTGGCGGGTTGCGTGAGATCCGCACCGACGATCTCGGCCGCGAAAATGGGGTGCAGCTTGTTCACTTGCATGGCGTCGTCTCCCGGCGAGCGGCAGCGTTGCGCCGACTCGTTTTAATACGCCAGCTATTAATTCAAATCTGAATGGTTTGCAAACGGGAGCATCTGACTTCGAGTGGGCAACTGGATTGCCAGTGTCGCGCCCAACGTCATCCGTTCGCCCTGAGCTTGTCGAAGCCTGTCCTGAGCGCCTGCCTTGGCAGGCAGTCGAAGGGGGCCGTCCTTTTCGTCGACGGTGCGAAAAAAGAAGGACAGCCCTTCAACAAGCTCAGGGCGAACGGGAATAAGAAATCAGGACTGCTCAGGGATCGACCAGGATGATCCGCAGGTCGTTCACATTGGTCAGAGTGGGCCCCGGCACGAACAGGGCACCGATCTCGCCGAGCGCGCTGCCCGCGTCATTGCCCGCCTGCGCGGCATCGATGTCGACCTCCGCCTCGTCCAGCGCATGGAAGGTCTCGCCATCGACATAGGCCCCCGCGACGTCGCGATTGCCGTCGACGCCGTCCGTGTCCGCCGCCAGCGCCGCGAGGCCGGAAAGGCCCTTGATCGCCACGGCGAGCGCCAGCGCATATTCCTGGTTCGGCCCACCGACGCCCGATCCTGTAACGGTGACAGTCAGCTCACCGCCCGAGATGAGCGCGCATTTCCGGCCCTCGGCGCGCGCGCGCACTGCCGCCTCCGCATGGGTCTTCGCCACCTCGCGCGCGTCGCCGGTCGCTTCCTTCTCGATTATCTCCGCAGCATATCCCTGCGCCGCGACATAGTTCGCCGCCGCCGCGAGCGCATCGTCCGGCCGCACGATAACCTGGAAGCGGCTGTTCGCGAGCCGCGGGTCATCCGGCTTCACGCTCTCGCTCCAACCGCCCGGATCGGCAATGCCGTAGCGGGCCAGCACGGCCTGCGCGTCGGCGATCGTGCCCTTGTCGCCGACCGTCGGGCCGGAGCCAATATCTTCGGGCACATCCCCCACCACGTCCGACACGGCAAGCGTCAGCACCCGCGCCGGGAAGGCGGCCGCGGCCAGCCGGCCACCCTTGATGCGCGAGAGATGCCGCCGCACCAGATTGATCTCGCCGATATGCGCACCCGATCGCACCAGCGCGCGCGTCACCGCCTGCTTGGCGGGCAGATCGAGCGGCTCGGACGGAGCGGCGAGTAGGGCCGAGGCGCCGCCGGAGAGCAGCACCAGCACAAGGTCGTCGGCGCCCGCGCTCTCGGCCAGCTCCAGGCAGCGCGAAGCCGCCGCGAGCCCGGTCGCATCGGGCACCGGATGGCTCGCCTCGACCAGCTCGATATGCTTGAGCGGCGCGCCATAGCCGGTGCGCGTCACGGCGATGCCGGTCGCGTCCGGCCAATGATCCTCAACCGCCTGCGCCATCGGCACCGCGCCCTTGCCGGCGGCGATCACGATCACGCGGCCCTTGGGCTTCTCCGGCAGGGCGGCAATGATCGTCTCGGGCCGCTTGCAGGCCGCGACCGCCGCATCGAAGGCGCTTTCCAGCAGCGCGCGCCGGCTCGTCATCGGCTCACTTTCCGGCCAGGAAGGTCGCGATATTCTCGCCGGTGCGCTTCGCGAGATCGGTGACGGCCTGCTCGCTCAGCCAGGCGCTGTGCGGCGTCACGATCACGTTTGGGCGCCGGGCGAGCCGCAGGATCGGCGCATCGGCCGGCGGCGGCTCGACCGGCGCGACGTCGATGCCAGCGCCGCCGATCCGGCCGCTCGCCAGTGCCGCCTCCAGCGCCTCCAGATCGATCAGCGCGCCGCGCGCGGTGTTGATGATCATCGCGCCGCGCTTCATCGTCGCGAGGCTTTCGGCATTCAGCATGTGCCGCGTCTCGTCGGTCAGGGGGCAATGCAGGCTGATGAGGTCGCTGGTCGCCAGCACCTCCTCGAAGGCGAGCTTGCCTTCGCTCGCCGGCTGGCCCTTGCGACCCGCGAAGACGACCTCCATGCCGAGCGCGCGCGCCTTGGCCGCGACCGACTGGGCGATCGCGCCGCTGCCGAACAGGCCGAGGCGCTGGCCGGCCAGATCACGCACCGGCGCGGCGAACACGGTGAACGACTTGCCGCCGCCCCATGTCCCGTCGATCACCGACTCGCGGAACGGCACCAGCCCGCGCACCAGCGCGAAGATCATCATGATCACATGCTCGGCGACCGAGGTGCCGGCATAGCCGACGACATTGCGCACCTCGATGCCATTCGCCCTGGCCGCGACGCTGTCGACGACATCGGTGCCGGTGGCGGTGACGGCGATGAGCTTGAGGTCCGGCAGCGCGGCCTGCGTCGCTGCGTCCAGCTTCACCTTGTTGATGATCGCGACCTGCGCGCCGGCAAGCCGTTCGACGACCTGATCGGGATCGGTGAACTGATGCTCGATCCACTCGTGCGGGAAATCGGGGCGCGGAATCTCGAAGCCGCCCATCGTGATCTTGTCGAGATGGACGATGCGCGGCACCCCATTCTGATTGTCACCGCTCATCTTGTCCGCTCTCCCGACTGATCGATCGCGCGGCAATTATCGGCGCGGCGCCGGCAAGTCCAGCCGTCCAGTCAGAGAATCCTATCGCTGTAGGGAAAAGTGGCGCCGGTGCCTATTCCGTCCCGGCGCAGATCAGCCGCATCAGCTTGTCGGTCACTTCGTTGACCTGATCCAGCTCTTCGTCGCTCAGCGTCTTGAGGACGGTGGTGCGGAAGCTGTGCGCCACGCCCATGATCTCCTCCAGCGCCTTCTCGCCCTCCGGCGTCAGCTCGATGAGCTTGGTGCGCCGGTCGGTCGGGTCCTGGCGGCGGACAACCAGACCGTCCGCCTCCAGCGTGTCGAGCATGCGGGTGAGCGTCGGTCCCTCGATGCCGATGCGCTTGGCGATGGCGATCTGGGCGGTCGGCTCGGTCGCGCGGGCGATGGTCGAGAGCGCTTCCATGCGCGCCGTGCCGTAGCCGAGCGGGCGGAGCTGCTCGTCCAGCATCGCGCGATAGCGCCGCGCGACGAGGATGATCCGATAGGTGAAGCCATATTCGCGGTCGAGCCGCGTCGTGCCGTGAATCGTCGGCCTGTGATCAGGCGCCTTCTCCAGAGCATCGCGCTCGTCGTTCAACATCGACCCCTTCGATCATGTGATCACGAATGGTTTTGCACGTCATCGACTCGTTTGCCCGCCTCTGTCAACCCGGCCGGGTCACGCGTTTCATGCGCACATGCGCGCGCTTCGGCGCAATATGGTGATTAGGGAGTGCGGCGGCGCCCCGACCCGGCACGCACGGCTCGCCGATCAAGGGTTGACAGGCCCGGCTTGCTGCGGAGATGAAAAGGCGTCCGCCCGCCCGGGCAGGAGAGGACGACAATAGCATATCGGGAGTCGCCTTAATGCCCATGTTTTCCCGCGCCCGCCTGTCCGGCGCCCTTGCCTCTGCCACTGTGGTCGCTGCTCTGTTCGGTGCCTTCTCGGCCCAGGACCGCGCGATCGCCGCTCCCGCGGCGGCACCGGCGGGCAATGCGGCCAACGGCGCCAAGCTCTTCGCCCAGTGCAAGATCTGCCACTCGACCGATGCCGGCAAGAACGGCCTCGGCCCGTCGCTGCGCGGCGTCGTCGGCCGCAAGTCGGCGACCGCGCCGGGCTTCAGCTATTCGACGGCGATGAAGGGTGTGGGCGTGACATGGAAGCCCCACGAGCTGAACGAGTTTCTGCGTGGACCGATGAAAAAAATTCCGGGCACCAAGATGGCTTTCGCCGGCATCGCCAACGACCAGAACCGCGCCGACGTCATCGCCTATCTCGGCACGCTGAAGTAAGCTGAAGTAAGGAGCAGGCGGGACGGCGGCGGCGTCCCACCCCCCACCCTGAACCGAACGGGTTCGTTGGGCTGTCTGGATTCACCGGCTCGGCGAGCGTCCCCGAGCCCGGTCCGATCAATCTTCCTCGACAGGCGCGCCGGGGCCGTTCTTGAGGATCGATTCGATCGCGTTGCGCGCGCTGGCCTTGCTCGTATAGCCTTCGGTCCAGAAGATGATCTCGTTGTTATATTTGAACTTCGCGACGAACTCGCCGGCCTTGTTCTTCTCGATCACGAATTTGTGCGCCATGGCTCCACTCCTCCAATCGGTTGAGGCGTCCATGTCTAATCCCCGTGGGCCCGCCAGACCAGCGCAAAGGGCCGGCACCGCTATGCTTTGACAAGTCTGCCGGGCGCATAGAGCGATGCGTCGATGCCGGCCACCGCCGTCGGCATCGCGGCGCCGAGCGCGAGCGCCCCGCCGATCAAGGCGGCGGCCGGCGCGGTCTGGATGCCGAAGCCGCCCTGCCCCGCGAACCAGAAGAAGCCCGGCGCGCGCGGATCGGCGCCATAGACCGGCAGCCGGTCCGGCGCGAAGCTGCGCAGACCCGCCCATTTGTGCTCGACCGCCTCGATCTCCCAGTCGACCACCTGCTGGAACCGGTCGATGGCGATGGCGACGTCGAGCTCCTCCGGCGCGACGTCATGCGGCACGTCGGGCGTCTCGTCGTGCGGCGAGAGCCAGATCCGCCCGGCGCCCTCGGCCTTGAAATAGAAGCTGCCATCCAGCCCGGCGATCAGCGGAAAGCTCGCGGGGGCCTGCGGGCAGCGCAGCTGCACCACCGTGCGCCGATAGGGCGTGATGCCAAGGCCATCCAGGCCGCAGCGCCGCGCCACATCGTCGGCCCAGGCCCCGGCGGCGTTGACGATCATGCCGCAGGAGATGGCCGCGCCGTCGCTGGTCTCGGCAAGCCAGGCCGCGCCCTCTCGCCGCGCTGCGACGAGCCCGGTCGAGAGCCGCACCTCCACGCCGCCGCGCCGCGCCATCCGCCGGTAGGCACCAAGCAGGCCCGCCACGTCGATGTCGCACATGGAAGGCTCGGCGAGGCCGATCGTCCAGCCCTCGCGCAGGCCCGGCAAGTCGGCGAGAATCTGCGCGCGCTCGACCCGCGCGAGCGTCACGCCGCTCGCCGCGAAATCGGTCAGCATCGCCTCGGCAAGGCCGGCATCGCGCGCCTGACCGACATGAAACGCGCCGCGCGGAGTCATCAGCGGCCCGTCGGCAAAGGCCGGATCAGGCACGGCGAGCAAAGGCCCGCTCGCGCTGGTCAGCGGCTGGACGCCCGGGCCGCCATAGCTCTCTTCCCAGAAGGCGACCGAGCGGCCGGAAGCATGATAGGCCGGCTGCGCCTCCTGCTCGATCAGCAGCACGCTGGCATGCCCGGCAAGCTGCGCGGCGAGGCTGAAGCCCGCCATGCCCCCCCCGACGACGAGGATGTCCACAGATGTCATGATCGGCACTCCGGTGCCGAAGCCGCGGGGAGATCGGCGGGCATGGAGCGATGTGGGACGGGCGGGCAGGACTGCATCGCGGGCTGGTTACGATTTGGTAAGGCGTAAGGTCTAGCCTTTTCCAATATGCCTGGGGTGTGGGTTTCATATTTGCTGAGCGCAATTCTGGCGCTGCTTCTTCTATGGGGAGCGGTGACGGATCTGCGCAGCCGCGTCATCTCGAATCGCCTCAACCTCGTCATCGCCCTGCTGGCGCCTCTCTGGTGGGTGGCCAATGGCTGGTCGCTCTATCCCGAGGTCGCGCTGCAGATCGGTCTCGCTCTGGTTATCTTCGCCCTGTTCACCGGCCTGTTCGCGCTTGGAATGATGGGCGGCGGCGACGTCAAGATGCTGGGCGCGATCGCGCTGTGGCTGCCGCTGCCGGCGATGTCCAACCTCATCGTGCTGATGGCGCTGCTCGGCGGCGTGATCACGCTGATCACGGTGATCCACCACCGCATGACCCGGCGGATCGGCCGCCCCGAAATTCCCTATGGCGTCGCCATCGCCCTCGCGGGGCTTTGGGTAATGGGTCAACCGTATCTTAACCCTTCGATTTAATAATTGCACGGTCCGGGACCTTGGTCCCGTGTTTGGAGGCATTCGTCGACATGGAACCTAAGAAGATCGCGCTCCTGGCCGGCGCCCTCGTCATCGCCGTCATGGCGGCGTTCCTGGCCCGGTCCATGTTCACCGGCGGCGGTGCCGGTACGCCCGAAGCGACGGCTGCCGCCATGCCCAACCCGGCCGACATGCCGCATGTGCTGGTTGCCACCAAGGCGCTGCCGGTCGGCACGATCGTCGGCCCGGATGCCTATCGCTACCAGCCCTGGCCCAAGGAGCTGGTCGAGGAAGCCTATTATATCGAGGGCCAGGGCACGACCGCCGAGAAGCTCGTCGGCTCGGTGGTGCGCTCCGCGATCACGGCCGGCCAGCCGGTGACACAGGGCGCGCTGATCAAGCCGGGCGACCGTGGTTTCCTGGCCGCCGCGCTCGGCCCGGGCATGCGCGCCGTCACGGTGCCGGTCTCGATCCAGAGCTCGGTCGCCGGCTTCATCTTCCCGGGCGACCGTGTCGACCTCATGCTGACGCAGAGCGTCGCTGGCGGCGGCGACGGCGCTCCGCTCAAGGTCGCCGAGACGATCCTCAAGAATCTCCGCGTGCTCGCCACCGACCAGCGCACCAACGCGATCGGTCCGGACGGCCAGCCTGTCGTACAGACCTATTCCAACGTCACCATCGAAGTGACGCCCAAGATGGCCGAGAAGATCAGCGTCGCGCAGACGATCGGCGCGATCTCCATGTCGCTCCGCTCGATCGCCGACAGCAATCAGCAGCTCGAGGAAGCGCTTGCCTCCGGCGAGGTCGACGCACCCAAGGACGGCGACGCCAATGGCGAGAAGACGATGATGGCGGCGCTCGCCAATCGTCCCTCGGACAGCCGCTCAAGCTACTCCACCGGCGCCGACGTGTCGCGCTGGCAGCGCAGCAGCGTCCCCGCCAAGCCGGTCGACCCCAATGCCGCGGTCATCGCCCGCGGCACAGGCGGCGGCGCGCCGGGCATCAGTTCCGGTCCCGTCGTGCGCATCGCGCGCGGGGCCGCCGTCACCACCGTCGAGGTTGGGAGCAAGTAAGATGACCAAGGCCCTCAGCCCTTCGGTGGCGCGCATCGCCACCGGCGCCCTCGCCGCCGCGCTCGCCATCGCGGCCAGCGCCACCCTGACGCCGCCACGCCTGCTCGCTGCCGGCGCCCAGCAGGAGAATGGCGCGCTGCTGCTCGCCATCGGCGAAAGTCGCGTGATCAACCTGCCGGAGAATCTCTCCGACGTCGTGATCGCCGATCCCGCCGTGCTGGATGTGCATGTCCGCTCGCAGCGGCAGATCTACCTGATTGCCAAGGGTCCGGGCGAAACGAACGTGTTCGTCACCTCGACCAACGGCAAGATGCTTTATGCCAATGCCGTCCGCGTCGGCAACAACATCACCAGCATCGACCAGATGCTCACGCTCGCCATGCCGGACGCCCATGTCCAGGTCAGCACCATGAACGGCATGATCCTGCTCACCGGCACGATCGCCGCGCCCGAAGACGCCGCCGAGGTCCAGCGCCTCGTCCAGGCCTTCGCCGGCGACAAGACGCAGGTCGTGAGCCGCCTCAAGACCGCGACGCCGCTGCAGGTCAATCTGCAGGTCCGCATCGCCGAGGTGAACAAGACGCTGGCGAAGAATATCGGCTTCAATCTCGCCACGATGGATACCACGAGCGGGTTCAAGTTCGGCATCGGCCAGGGCCGTACCGCGATCAACGACGTTTGGAACGTCGGAGGCCCGCTCGCCGTGGGCAATGGCCTTAAGGCGCCTCAGGGCTATGCGATCGATCCGAATACCGGTCTCTTCAAGACAACGAAGGAGGCGATCGGCACCGCCATCACATCGCAGACCAGCGGATCGACGCTTGGCTTTGACACGAAGCTCTTCGGCCTGGACATCCTCGGCGCGCTCGACCTTGCGGAAACGCAGGGTCTGTCGACTACGCTCGCCAACCCGAACCTGACGGCACTGTCGGGCGAGACCGCCAGCTTCCTGGCCGGCGGCGAGATCCCGATCCCGCTGTCGAGCTCGCTCGGCAATGTCTCGGTCGAGTTCAAGCAATATGGCGTCAGCCTCGCCTTCACGCCGACCGTGCTGGCCGACGGCCGCATCTCGATGCGCGTCCGCCCGGAGGTCTCGCAGCTCGACGCGAGCGCGGGCGTTCGCCTCAACAGCTTTACGATCCCCGGCGTCTCGACCCGCCGCGCCGAAACGACGGTGGAGCTCGGCTCCGGCCAGAGCTTCGTGATCGGCGGCCTGCTCTCGACCTCCTCCTCCAACACGATCGACAAGGCGCCGTTCCTCGGCGACCTGCCGATCCTGGGCAATCTCTTCAAGTCGAAGGGCTGGCGCCGGCAGGAGACCGAACTGGTGATCGTGGTGACGCCATATCTGGTGAAGCCGGTCAACGCGCGCGACATCGCCCTGCCGACCGACGGCTATCGCAACCCGACGGACGCCCAGCAGATTTTCACCAGCCAGCTTCATGACGGCGACGGAAAGAAAAAGCGGCCTGTGCCGCAGGCCGCCGCGCCCACGACCGTCACGCCCGACCAGGTCGGCACCAAGACGTCCAAGGGCAAAGGCAAGGCGGCCGCGCCTGGCTTCAGCTTCTGACGAGGGAAGGACTTATGATGGACAAGATGCGCTTCTTCCTTCGCCGCGGTGCTCCGGCACTGACCCTGGGCATCCTGCTGACGCTCTCGCCGGCCACCGCCGGCAAGGTCGAACGCGGCTTGGAGCCGAAGCACCAGCCGGTCGTCGAGCGCACCGATTTCGTGTTCGATGTCGTGGCCGACAGTTCCGGCGCGCTCAGCCCGTCCGAGCAGAAGCGCCTCTCCGTCTGGTTCAAGGCGCTGGGCCTCGGCTATGGCGATCATGTCTCGCTGGCGGGCGCCAATACAGGCTCGCTCGCCATGCATGACGGCATCGCCCAGGTCGTCGGCCGTGAGGGCCTGCTGATCGAAGGCGAGGCGCCTGCGACCGTCGGCGAACCGGCGGCCGGCGCCGTGCGCGTCGTCGTCAGCCGGTCCGTCGCCACCGTCCCGGGTTGCCCGAGCTGGCGCGACAAGGGCGAAGCCGACTTCACCGCCGGCCTCAGCGACAATTATGGCTGCGCCACCGCCAGCAACCTCGCCGCGATGATCGCCGACCCGCAGGATCTCGTGCAGGGTCATGAGCGCGGCATCGACGACAAGGGCGTCGAGAGCGGCAAGGCGATCAAGGCATATAAGGACAAGGCACCGACGGGCGCTGGCGGTCTGCAAGCCATGTCGGCAGGAGGAAGTTGAGATGAACGCACCCTGGAAACCATCCGGTCCCAATGGCCGCGACCCCTTCCATGCCTATGTCTGCGACGAGCATAGCCTCGATCTCATCCGCGCCGTCGTCCAGGAAATGGGCTGGCCGATCGAGAAGGTGTACAAGGGCGGGCTGCGCAATGCGGTCCAGTCGCTGTCCATGTCGGCGAGTCCCAACGTGCTGTTCGTCGATCTCTCGGAATCGGGCGATCCGCTGAACGACATCAACAGCCTCGCCGAGGTCTGCGAGCCCGGCACCGTCGTGATCGCCAGCGGGCAGGTCAACGACGTACGCCTCTACCGCGATCTCGTCGCCAGCGGCATCCAGGACTATCTGCTGAAGCCCCTCTCGGCGGACGCCCTGCGCGACACGCTGGCGAGCGCGCAGGCGGTGTTCCTCGCGCCCAAGACCGACATGGTCGACGATCGCCCGCACCTGATGGTCACGGTGATCGGCACGCGCGGCGGCGTCGGCGCCTCGACCGTCGCGACCTCGCTCGCTTATCTGAGCAGCACCAAGGGCAAGCGCCCGACGGCGCTGCTCGATCTCGACGTGCATTTCGGCACCGGCGCGCTCTCGATGGACCTCGAGCCCGGCCGCGGCCTCACCGACGCGGTCGAGAATCCGAGCCGCATCGACGGCCTGTTCATCGAGCGCGCGATGGTGCGCGCCAGCGAGACGTTGGCCCTCCTGTCGGCCGAGGCGCCGATCAGCCAGCCTTTGATTACCGATGGATCGGCTTATTATCAGCTCGAGGAAGAGCTGCGCGGCGCCTTCGAATGGACCTTCGTCGACCTGCCGCGCCCGATGCTCGTGCAGCACCCGCATCTCGTCCACGAATCCAACGTCGTGGTCGTCGTCACCGAGTTCACCCTCGCCGCCGCGCGCGACACGATCCGTGTGCTCTCCTGGCTCAAGTCCAATGCGCCGAGCTCGCATGTCGTCGTCGTGGCCAACAAGGTGCAGGCCGGCCACGTCGAGATCGCGCGCAAGGATTTCGAGCATTCGATCGAGCGGCCGGTCGACATGATCCTGCCCTATGACGCCAAGGTCACGACCCAGGCCGCCAAGCTCGGTAAGACCGTGGCGGAGAGCGGCAAGTCTAGCAAGCTGGGCCAGACGCTGCTGCAGCTGAGCCAGACGCTAACCGACACGGGCGCCACAGAGGTGGTGAAGGACAAGACGCTGCTCGCCAAGAAGAAAACCGGCGGATCGCTGCTGAGCCGCCTGCTCGAGGTCAAGCTGCCCAAGCCGGGCAAGGCGAAGACCAAGGCGGACGCCGCTCTGGTCGAAGACTGAGCCGATGGCTTCGGCGCACAGTGAGCCTCGGCCGCGCGCCGTCGCAGGATGATTGAGTGGATGGGACGATGATCGACGCAAGGCTGCTCCTGCTGATCCTGCTCGCCCTGGCGATGGTCGCGATGCTTTTCTTCGCGTTCGCCGGTCCCTCGCCTGAGCGCGCCCGCGCGCGCCGCATGACCGCGATCAAGGGTCGTCACGCCGCTTCGGATCTCAACCAGCTCGAAGCGCGCATGCGCAAGGCGATCGGCTCCCGAAAGGTGGAGAAGCATCAGCTCCTCACCTCGATCATCCCCAATCCCGAGCAGCTTGCCAGGCGCCTTGCCATGACCGGCAAGAAGTGGACGCTCAGCCAGTATATGGCGACCTCGGCGGGGCTCGCGATCCTGTTCTTCGGGCTGTTGTCGCTGCGCGGCTTTTCCCTGCTGCCCTCGCTGCTGGTCGGGCTTGCGGCCGGCTTCGGCCTCCCGCACTTTTTCGTCGGCAAACTGATCGCACGGCGCGTCAACAAGTTCACCGCCAACTTCCCGGATGCGCTCGACCTTCTGGTCCGTGGCCTGCGCTCGGGGCTTCCGGTCGGCGAGACGATGAACGTGGTGGCGCAGGAGATTCCCGGCCCGGTCGGCGAGGAATTCAAGCTGATCACCGAGCGGATCAAGATCGGCAAGAGCACGGACCAATCCTTGCAGGAGACCGCCGTGCGCCTCGGCACACCGGAATTCCAATTCTTCTGCATCACGCTCGCCATCCAGCGCGAGACCGGCGGCAATCTCGCCGAGACGCTTGCCAATCTGGGCAGCGTGCTGCGCCAGCGCGCGCAGATGAAGCTCAAGATCAAGGCAATGTCCTCGGAATCCAAGGCGTCGGCCTATATCATCGGCTCGCTGCCCTTCCTTGTGTTCGGCCTCATTTCCTGGATTAACTTCCAGTATATGACGCCTTTCTTCACCGGCGATCCCAATGCGTTGTTCGGCCTCGGCCTGATGCAGATGGTCGCGATCGGCGGCATGGGCTGGATGGGCATCGGCGTGTTCATCATGGCCAAGATGATCAACTTCGAGATCTGAGGGAGCGCGCGACACCATGCAGTCCCAGGGCGCAACCCTTTACGGCCTGACCGCCACCGACATCGGCACCCTGCTGGCCGCAATGGCGACCTTCGCCGTGCTCGTCGCCATCTATGTCGCCTCCACCGTGCGCGACCCGATGACGAAGCGCGTCAAGGCGCTGAATGAGCGGCGCGAGCAGCTCAAGGCCGGCATCACCGCCTCGGCCAGCAAGCGGCGCGCCAAGATCGTTCACCAGAACGACACCACCGATCGCATGCGCGTCCTGCTCTCGTCGATGAAGGTGCTGCAGGACGATCAGCTCAAGGTGGCGCAGAAGAAGCTCGCCCAGGCCGGCATCCGCTCCAAGGAATGGGCCATCGCGATCATTTTCGGCCGCATGGCCCTGCCGATCCTGATCGGCGTCACCGCGGCGCTGCTGATCTATGGGGTCGATCTGTGGCCCGACTGGTCTTCGATGCGGAAGTTCGGCACCTTCGCCGGCGCATTGCTGCTGAGCTACAAGGCGCCCGATCTCTACGTCAACAATCTGATCACCAAGCGCTCGGCGGAGATCCGCAAGGGCATTCCGGACGCGCTCGATCTTCTGGTCATCTGTGCCGAAGCGGGCCTCACCGTGGACGCCGCCTTCGGGCGTGTCGCCAAGGAACTGGGCGCCGCCTATCCCGAGCTTGGCGAGGAATTCCAGCTCACGGCAATCGAACTGAGCTTCCTCACCGAACGCCGCATGGCGTTCGAGAATCTCGCCGAGCGCGTGAAGCTCGATGCCCTCAAGGGTGTCGTCACCACCATGATCCAGACCGAAAAATACGGTACGCCGCTCGCCTCGGCGCTGCGCGTCCTCTCGGCCGAGTTCCGCCACGCCCGCATGATGCGCGCCGAGGAAAAGGCCGCGCGCCTGCCCGCGATCATGACCGTACCGCTGATTCTCTTCATCCTGCCGACCTTGTTTGTCGTCATTCTCGGCCCGGCCGCCTGCTCGATCAGCAAGGCATTCTGAGGAAGTCCGGGAACGTCTCGGGCCGCGAAGCGCTTGCAGCTTCGCGTCGCCTGCGTCACTAGGCGAACCAACGCCATTCAGGAGATTCTAGCTGTGCCCGTTAAACAGCCCATCACGCCTGTCATCCTGTCCGGTGGATCGGGCACGCGGCTGTGGCCGGTGAGTCGGGGCGAGCGGCCCAAGCAATTCATCGCGCTGACCGACGAGCGCACGATGTTCCAGCTCACTCTGGCCCGGATCGCGGGACTGGCCGGTGCGACGGCGCCGGTGATCGTCGGCAATGCCGCGCATGTCGACCTCATCCATGACCAGGGCGACGAGGGCATGACCCTCATCCTCGAGCCGATGGCGCGCAACACCGCGCCCGCCATCGCGCTCGCGGCGATCGCCCTGGAGGAGCAGGACAGCGCGATGCTGGTCATGCCGAGCGACCATGTCATCGCCGACGTCGCCGCCTTCCATGCCGCGATCGCGCGCGCGCGCGATCTGGTGGCGCAGGGCTGGCTGGTGACCTTCGGCATCGAGCCGGACGCGCCGGAGACCGGCTTTGGCTATATCGCGCTCGGTGACGAGCTGGCCGATGGCGTCAGAAAGGTCGCGCGCTTCGTGGAGAAGCCGGACGCCGCGCGCGCGGCGCAGATGCTGGCCGATGGCGGCCATGTCTGGAATGCCGGCATCTTCCTGTTCAGCGCGCGCGCCTATCTGGCAGCACTGGCGCAGCATCAGCCGGCGATGCTGGCTGCGGCCCGCGCGGCGATGGCGGGCGCCAGCCATGGCGGCAACATCATCCAGCCGGCCGCCGAGGCGTTCGCTGCCTGCCCGTCGGACTCGATCGACTATGCGGTGATGGAGCGAGCCGACAAGGTCGCCTGCGCGCCGGTCGCCATGGGCTGGTCGGATGTCGGCAGCTGGGATGCGCTGCATGCGCTCGCCCCCAAGGATGCGGCCAACAATGCGCTGCACGGCCCGAGCTATGCGATCGAGGCGACGGGCTGCCTCATCCGCAGCGACGGTCCGCACGTCACCGTCGTCGGCGCCAACGATCTTATCGTCATCGCCACGGGCGACGAGATTCTCATCCTGCCGCGCGGCAAGTCGCAGGACGTCCGCAAGGCTGTCGCTGCGCTGGCGGAACGGGTGAACAAGCCGTGACAGGACAGCCGCGGGACGACGGGAAGCACCGCCACTGGTTGGTAGCGCTCGCGATCCTCGTCCTCATGATGGTCGTCGTGCCGGTAGTCGCGCGCTTCTATTGAGCGGTCAGTGCGTGCGAGCATGCCTCAAGACGCCGTTCGCCCTGACAGTGTCGAACGGCGAACGGAGAAAAGGATGGCGAAGACACTTGATTACACGACTTCCTAATATCCCTGCGCCATAGGAACGCCATTCCGAGACCCCGGAGGCCATGATCCAGATGACCGACAAACCCACCATCCTCGTCACCGGCGGCGCCGGCTATATCGGCAGCCATGCGGTGCTCGCCCTGATCGACGGCGGCTGGCCCGTGGTCGTGGTGGACAATCTCACCACCGGCTTCCGCTGGGCGGTCCACGAGAATGCCGTGTTCGTCGAGGGCGACATTGGCGACATCGCCTTCATGGAAGGCGTGCTGCGGCAGCATGACGTCAAGGGCATCATGCATTTCGCCGGCTCGATCATCGTGCCGGAATCGGTCGAGAATCCGCTCAAATATTATCGCAACAACACCGCCAACAGCCGCGCCCTGATCGAGGCCGCCGTCAACGCGGGCGTACCCCATTTCATCTTCTCGTCGACCGCGGCGACCTACGGCATTCCCGAGGTCAGCCCGGTGCGCGAAGACAGCCCCAAGCGGCCGATCAATCCCTATGGCCAGTCCAAGCTCATGACCGAACTGATGCTGGCCGACGTCGCCTTCGCGCATCCGCTGAACTATTGCGCGCTGCGCTACTTCAACGTGGCGGGCGCCGATCCGCAGGGCCGCTCGGGCCAGTCGACCGCGGGCGCGACGCATCTCATCAAGGTCGCGGTCGAGGCGGCGCTGGGCAAGCGCAGCCATGTCGCCGTGTTCGGCACCGACTATGACACGCCGGACGGCACCGGCGTGCGCGACTATATCCATGTCAGCGATCTCGCCGCCGCCCATGTGCTGGCGCTCGAGGCGCTGATCGCCGACCCCGGCCGCAACCTCACGATGAATGCGGGCTACGGCAAAGGCTTCTCCGTGCTCGAAGTGCTCGACGCCGTCGATCGCGTCACCAACATGAAAGTGGCGCGCCGCATGGAGCCGCGCCGCGCCGGCGATCCGCCCGCGCTCATCTCGGACAACAAGGCGATCCTCGCGACCCTGCCCTGGAAGCCGGCCCATGCCGATCTGGGCGAGATCGTGACGCACGCGCTCGCCTGGGAGCGCAAGCTGAGCGAGCGCACAGGCGGTTGAAAGTCAACAAACTTTGATAGTCAATTTAGTTGACTGTCAACCCGAATCACGCTATCGTCGCATCATGGACCAAGACACGCCCTGGTACGACAATGTCGTCATCGCCGCCCTCCTGCGCCACGCACGCACCACCTACGGCAAAGCGATGCGCGACGCGCTCGACGCAGCAGGCTATGACGACATCCCCGGCAACGGCCTCTACATCATCGGCGGCCTCGCGATTGGCGCGGGCGGCGTCCCCATCCGCCAGCTGATGCGCGAGCTCAGCATCACCAAGCAGGGCGCCGGGCAGCTCGTCGATACGCTCGTCTCGCGCGGCTATCTGCAGCGCACACCGGACGAGGCCGATCGCCGCCAGATCATCGTCACCCTCACCGAGCGCGGCCAAGCGGCAGCCGAGGCACAGGCAGCCGCCCGTGCCCGCATCGACGCCGAGCTGCTCGCGCGCGTCGGCCCGGACGACGTCGCTGCCTTGCGTCGGGCGCTCGGCACGCTCATCAACATGCGCCACGAAGCGGAGCTTGAGGACCCCGCACACTGACGCACACGGGAACGCCGCTCAGGCCATTTCTTCCTGCCGCGCCCGGTCCGCCCAGCGCTCCGCCCATTTGCCGACGAGCTTGTGCGGTTTCTCCCCGAACAGGTCCTTGCCGAGCTTGCGCGCCTTGCTGTCCAACTTCGCGGACCGCTTGCGCGCGAGGCGGGCGAGCCGCTCCAGCATCTCCGCGTCGCCGCGCCGACGGGGCTGGGCGGCCAGCATCGCCATGAACACATCGAGATCGTGCCGCTCGCCGAGCATGTCGGCCAGAGCCATCGACCGCGTCGCGCGCGTCTGCGCCGGGCCCGGCCCGACGTCGCGCAGCAATCGCATGTGATGCGCATGATATTTGACCTGCTTGCGCCATTCATGGCTGCAGGCGGGATCCCCGGTCTTGGCCAGATCCTTCATCGCCGTGCGCGCTGCCTTCAGCGTCCTGGCAAAGCCGCCGCCGATCGCCTGCCAGTCGTCGGCCGTGAGCGTCCAGCCCGCCGCGCGCACCCGCGCCGCCACCAGCCGCTCTTCGCATTCGTCGAGCACCTGGCGCAGCGGCCGCGCTTTCTCCGGCGGTTGGGCGAGGCGCCTGCGTAGCCGCCGCACCGCGTCCGGATCGAGCTTGTCATCCTCCCCCGCCAGCGCATCGAGCGTGTCGATCAGCACCATGCTGTCGCGCGCTCCGGAGATCGACCTGCCGATGTCGCGAAAAGCCGCATTCTCCCCGTCGAACGCAGCGAACTCCGGGCGCACCAGCCGGATCAGCGCGCGCACCGCCTTGCCGCGCCGCCGCACCTCATGGACGATCCGCCCGGTTTCCAGCTCGCGCGAGCGGATCGCGACCAGAGCCGCATCGATCTGCTCGCCGCCGATGCGCTTGAGCCCGGCCTCGACCGTCCCGTCTGCCTCCTCGAACCGAAAGGGCATGCGCTATCCGATCCTCGCTCCCCACACGGGCTGGAGCTTATGCGAAGGGTCGGCGCGGGTCCAGCGGAGGTGTGCAAGGGTGACGCGGCCTAATTCTCCCCAAGCTCGCCTTGGGGAGGGGGACCATCCGAAGGATGGTGGAGGGGCGTCGCCGACAGGCGATGCGCGCCTCTTTCCGCTCCACCATTTGCCACGCAAATGGTCCCCCTCCCCGAGCAAGCTCGGGGAGGACCAAATCAGTGCGCCGCGCCCCAGCTCGGGCCGGTGCCGATCTCGACGCCGAGCGGCACGGAGAGCTCGACCATCGGCGCCGCCGCGCCGGCCATCACGCGGTGGATGATCGGGCTCGCCGCCTCGACATCCTCCTGCGGCACCTCGAAGACCAGCTCGTCATGCACCTGCAGCAGCATCTTCACCCGATCCAGCCCCGCCTCGCGCAGCGCCGGTCCCATGCGCACCATGGCGCGCTTGATGATGTCGGCGCTGGTGCCCTGGATCGGCGCGTTAATGGCGGCGCGCTCAGCGCCTTGCCTGACGTGCTGGATCGGCGACTTGATCTGGTTGAACCAGGTCTTGCGGCCGAACAGCGTCTGGGTGAAGCCCTTGTGCCGCACGCTCTCCAGCGTCTCGTTGATGTAGGCGGAGATGCCGGGGAAGCGATCGAAATAGCGGCTGATCATCGCCTGCGCCTCGTCCGCGTCGATCTCCAGCCGCTGCGCGAGGCCCCAGCGCGAGATGCCGTAGAGGATCGCGAAGTTGATCGTCTTGGCCCGCCCGCGCGTGTCGCGATTGACCTCGCCGAACAGCTCCTTGGCCGTCGCGGCGTGAATATCCTCGCCGCGCAGGAAGGCCTCGCGCAGGGTCGGCACGTCGGCCATGTGCGCGGCCAGCCGCAGCTCGATCTGGCTATAGTCGGCCGCGAGAATCACATTGCCCGGCTCGGCGATGAAGGCATCGCGGATCTGCTTGCCGGTCTCGGTGCGGATCGGGATGTTCTGGAGATTGGGGTCGTTGGAGCTGAGCCGGCCGGTCTGCGCGCCGGTGAGGCTGTAGCTCGTGTGGACGCGGCCTGTATCCGGATTGATCTGGGTCTGCAGCGAATCCGTATAGGTCGACTTGAGCTTGGCGAGCTGCCGCCAGTCCAGAACCAGGCCCGCGATCGTCGCGCCCTCCGCCTTCATCTTCTCGAGCACGGTGACGTCGGTGGAGTAAGCGCCGGACTTGCCCTTCTTGCCGCCCTTGTAGCCCAGTTTCTCGAACAGGATGGCGCCCAGTTGCTGGGTCGAGCCGATCTGGAAGGGCTGGCCCGCCTCGGCGTGGATCTCCTCCTCCAGCCGCGCCATCTCCTGCGCGAAGCGGCCGGACAGGCGCGAGAGATGATCGCGGTCGACCTTGATGCCCGCCCGCTCCATGCCGGCCACCACCGGAATCAGCGGCCTGTCGACCAGCTCGTAGACGCGCGTCGCCGCCTCCTGCGCGAGGCGCGGCTTGAAACGGGTCCACAGCCGCCAGGTCACGTCGGCATCCTCGCCGCCATAGCGGGTCGCGGCATCGAGCGGCACCTGCGCGAAGCTGATCGCCTTCTTGCCGGTGCCGGTCACCTCCTTGAAGGTGATGCAGCTATGCTCCAGCACCGCGTGCGCCACCTCGTCCATGCCGTGCCCGGCGAGCGATTGCCCGGCATCGAGATCGAAGCTCATCACCATCGTGTCGTCGATCGGCGACACGTCGAGGCCGTGGCGGATCAGCACGTTGATGTCATATTTGATGTTGTGGCCGATCTTGAGGACGGCCGGATCGCAGAACAAGGGCTTGAGCTGCGCTACCACCTCGGACAGCGACAATTGCTGCGGCACCTCGCCGAACATGTCGTCGCTGCTCCTGTGGCCGATCGGGATGTAGCAGGCCTTGCCCGGCGCGGTGGCGAGGCAGATGCCGACCAGGTTGGCCGCCACCGAATCCAGCGAATCCGTCTCGGTATCGATCGCGATGATGCCGCTCGCATGGCTTTCCGCCACCCAGGCGGCGAGCCGCTCGGGCGTCGTCACCATCTCATAGCCATCGCAATCGATCGGCGGCAGGTCGATGAAGTCCGGCGTGCCCGGATCGGAGAGCGCCGCGGCGGCGGCGACCGGGTCGGGCTTCTCCTTGCCCGGCGCATGCGCGGCCATGCGCGAGAGCAGGGCCTTGAAGCCCTGATCCTCCAGGAAATTGCGCAGCGGCTCGGGCGGGATGCCGTCCAGCTTCAGCTCGTCGAGCGTATGCGGCAGGTCCATCTCGCAATGGAGCGCGACCAGTTGGCGCGAGAGCCGCGCCATCGGCTCATGCTCGATGAGATTGTCCCGCATCTTGCTGGGCTTCATCGTTGGCGCGGCAGCCAGCACCGCGTCGAGATTGTCATATTCGACGATCAGCTTGGCCGCCGTCTTGGCGCCGATGCCCGGCACGCCCGGCACATTGTCGACCGCGTCGCCCATCAGCGCCAGCACGTCGCCGAGCTGATCCGGCCGCACGCCGAACTTCTCCAGCACATAGGGCGCGCTGCGCCGCTCGTTCTTCATCGTGTCGAGCATGTCGACGGCCGGCCCACCCTCGCTGGAGAGGGCGATGAGCTGCATCAGATCCTTGTCCGAGGACACGATGGTGACGTCCCACCCGGCCTCGATCGCCTTGCAGGTGTAACTCGCAATGATGTCGTCCGCCTCGAACCCGTCCTCCTCGATGCAGGGCAGCGAGAAGGCGCGCGTCGCCTCGCGGATCAGCGGGAACTGTGGAATGAGGTCTTCCGGCGGCGGCGGGCGGTGCGCCTTGTACTGGTCGTACATCTCGTTGCGGAAGGTGTGCGATCCCTTGTCGAGGATCACCGCCAGATGCGTCGGCCCCTCCTCCTTGTCGAGCGCGTCGGCCAGCTTCCAGAGCATCGCGGTATAGCCATAGACCGCGCCCGCCGGCGTGCCATGCCGGTTGGTGAGCGGCGGAAGCTGGTGATAGGCGCGGAAGATATAGCCCGAGCCGTCGACGAGATAGAGGTGATTCCGAGTGGCCATGGTGGGGGGATAGCGCGCGGCGCGATGCGCTGCAAACGCGGCGGGCGACATTGCCCCCGTCGTCGCGCCGCCGTCGCCGGCCCGGCTTGATCCGGAGATTGACCGTTCCTCCCCAACGTTGCGCCATCCGTAAATCCACCAATAGACATACCTATCATGGTAGATTTATCCCTGCCCACGCGGATAGGCTCGACCAGCGCCCAGCGACCCGGCGAAGGTCGATCGCCCTCCGCATCTGTGGGAGGGTTAGGCAGGAAGGGCAGCCTTCCTGCCTAATTCGAGACCAACTGCCGCCTCATCATTCCGACGATTCAAGGATGACGCCTCATTGCAACCGGCCCCGCCGCCGCAATGAGGGAGGAGACCGCGCAAGAAGTTGGTGGAGTTCCGGCCGCCATATCCACCGCCCCGTTGCCTCATCGCGCCCGCCGCGATAGGAGGCGCGATCATTTTTCCCGATCCAGCAATCGAAGAAGTCGACATGGCAGGCCACAGCAAGTTCAAGAACATCATGCATCGCAAGGGTGCGCAGGACAAGAAGCGCGCCGCGAGTTTCTCCAAGCTCAGCCGCGAAATCACCGTCGCGGCCAAGATGGGCACGCCCGATCCGGACATGAACCCGCGCCTGCGGCTCGCCGTCAACGCGGCCAAGGCCGTGTCCATGCCCAAGGACAATATCCAGCGCGCCATCGACAAGGCGAGCCGGAGCGATGCGGAGAATTACGAGGAAGTGCGTTATGAGGGCTATGGCCCGGGCGGCATCGCGATCATCGTCGAGGCGCTGACCGACAACCGCAACCGCACCGCCACCAATGTCCGCACCGCCTTCTCCAAGAATGGCGGCAATCTCGGCGCGTCGGGTGCGGTCAGCCACGGCTTCGACCGCATGGGCCTGATCACCTATCCGGCCAGCGTGGGCGATGCCGACACGATCTTCGAGGCGGCGCTGGAAGCCGGCGCGGAGGACGTCACCTCGGGCGAGGACGAGCACGAGATCTGGACGGCGATGGATGCACTCCACGAAGTTGCCAAGGCGCTGGAGGACAAGCTCGGCCCGGCGGAAGGCGCCAAGCTTGCCTGGAAGCCGCAGACCACCGTCGAGCTGGACGAGGCCAATGCCGCCACTCTGCTCAAGCTGGTCGACACGCTCGACGACGATGACGACGTGCAGACCGTCTGGGGCAATTATGAAGTGCCCGACGACGTGATGGCGAAGCTCGGCTGATGCTCTCCCTGATCGCCAAGGCGCTGCTCTCGGGCGCGCTCATCGTGGCGATCGCGGAAATCGGGAAACGCCAGCCGGCCCTCGCGGCGCTGGTCGCATCGCTGCCGCTCGTCTCGGTGCTCGGCATGATGCTGCTCTGGTACAGCCGGCCCGACGCGGAGAATATGGCGCGGCATGCGGAAGCGACCTTCTGGTATGTGCTGCCCTCGCTGCCAATGTTCCTGCTCATCCCGGCACTGCTGCGGCAGGGGGTCAATTTCTGGGTCGCGCTGCTCGCCGGCTGTGCGCTCACGGTCGCGCTCTATCTGGCGATGACCGCCATCGGCCCGCGCTTCGGCCTGCGGCTTTGATCATCCTCGGTCTCGATCCCGGCCTCGGCACCACCGGCTGGGGGCTGATCCGGGCTGAGGGCAATCGCCTCTCGCACCTCGCCAATGGCCAGATCAGGACGGATACCAGGGAAGCCCTCGCGCAGCGCCTCGTCGCGCTCGATGCTGCACTCACCGCCCTGATTGCTGCGCACAATCCCGATCATGCCGCAGTCGAGGAAGTGTTCGTCAACAGCAACCCCCAGTCGACGCTCAAGCTGGGCCAGGCACGCGGCGTCGTTCTGCTCGGCGCGGCGCGCTCGGGCATGAGCGTCGGCGAATATGCCGCGCGGCTCGTCAAGAAATCGGTCGTCGGCGTCGGCAATGCGAGCAAGGATCAGGTCCACGCCATGGTCGCCCGCCTGCTGCCCGGTGCAGCGATTTCAGGCCCGGACGCGGCCGATGCGCTCGCCGTCGCGATCACGCACGCGCATATGTTCCGCAGTGCGCAGCAACTGTCCGAGCGCGCGAAGCTCTAGCTCCGCCCCCAGAACAGGAACGCCACCGCGCCCATCAGGCAAGCGAAGGCGCCGAGATGTCGCCAGCTCACAGGTTCGCCCAGCACCGTCACCATGAACACCCCGAAGACAATCAGCGCGATCGCCTCCTGCGCGATCTTGAGCTGGCCCGCGCTCCAGCCACTGGCGTAACCGAGGCGATTGGCGGGTACGGCGAGGCAATATTCGAAGAATGCGATGCCCCAGCTGATCAGGATGACGACCAGCAGCGGCTTGGTCATCCCGCCCTTGAGGTGCCAGTACCAGGCGGTGGTCATGAAAATATTCGAGGCAAGCAGGAGCGCGATCGTAGGCATCGCGCGTTGATGCCAGCGCGCCATCGCAAAGACCATCCTCAAATCCGACAAGGTCGCCCGAACGACCGGCGAGTCAGGGCACGCGCGCGACCCGCTCGAACATTCGCTGCAGCAGTTCCGCACATTGCTTCAGTTCGGCATCGTCGAGATCGGCGAGCATCTTCTGGCGCTCGGCATCGAGCACCGGCTGGATCTTGTGCACCACGGCGAGCCCCTCGGGCGTCAGCGAGACCAGCTTCGAGCGGCCGTCGCGCGGATTGTCGATCCGCTTGATCAGGCCATCCGCCGCCAGCCCCTCGATCACGCGCACGAGCGTGGGCCATTGCACGAACAGCCGCTGGCCGAGATCGGTGAGCGTCACCGGCTGCGGGCCGAAAGCGATCGTGAACAGCGCCTGCCAGCGCGCGCGGCTCTGGCCGGTCTCGGACCGCAGGCGATTGTCGATATGCGTGACCCAGGAGCGCCCGGCCATGACCAGCAGGCGTGAGAGGCGATATTCCCGGTCCAGCCGCGTGTCGTCCGGATAGAATCGGTTATAGCCCTCCGCCCAGTCATCGAAGTCGCCAACGCGCCCTTCCGATGCCTTGTCGTCGACCTTCTTTGCGCCTGCCGAAGCGGCCATGATCCCTCCATCCATTCCCCCAACTGCCTATCCTTGTAGCTGGTCGGCGCGAGAATGAAATGTTTTGGTTGGGTTATTCAACGATCCGGCGTGATCTGCGCCATCAGCGCGATCAGCCGGCCATGCGGATCGGCGATGTGCGGCGCATCGGGATCGGCGAAGAAGGCCATCCAGAGCTCGCCGCCCTGCTCGTCGCGGTGGATGATGTGGGGAACGGCGGTGCTGACCGCGCCCCGCGCCACCAGCGCCGCGTGCGCGCCATGGATGTCCGGCACGGTGAAGTAGGGAATGGATTCGGATCTGACCGGCCCCTGCTGCAGGTAGAGCCGCGTGCCCCCGCAATCGAAGAAGGCCATCCCGCCGGTGGTGAACAAATGAGTGAGGCCGAGCACGTCGCGATACCAGGCGACGGCCGCCTCTATGTCGCTCACCGAGCGGGAGAGCTGGCCGATCGACCCGAGCCTGAGCGCTGCCATGTCCTGCTTCTCCCTTTCCTTCAGCGGACTGTCCCCGGCTATACCCTGCCAGCGCCGCAACGCGCGGAGCCCCGACAGGCCCAGCTTCCCGGCGGCGTTGCCGATGTGGAACTTGACCGCGTCGCGCGAAACCCCCTGCCGCTGCGCGATGGCCCGCACGCTCATGCCGTGGCGCAGCATCTCGACCGTGCGCCATTCGGCGGGAGTCAGGACATCGTCATGGCGCGGCCGGCCGCGCGGTCTGCGGATCATGCGTATCCTCTCGGACGGATCGACATTCAGTTCAGGCCGAGGCGAAAATGGTGTTTTTGCGTGGCCCGGAGCGCAGCGTACTTAAAGTATGTGAGCACCCGAAGCGCGCAGAAGCGCCATTTGCAGCCCGGCATGGGCTGGATCTCGATGCGCCCTAGCATGGCGCCGCGGCAATTTCCCTCCCCCGCTGCGGCGAGATCGCTTATGCTGGGCGAAAAGGAGAGAGCCCCATGCACAAGATCATGCTCGATGCCGGTCTCATCGCGCGCCTGACCGCCGATCGCGGCCGACCGCACGTCATCGAGAGCCTCGACCCCGCCCGCACGGCCCATGTCGTCATCGACATGCAGAACGGCTTCGTCGAGCAAGGCGCGCCGGTCGAAGTGCCGATCGCGCGCGAGATCGTGCCCAATGTGAATGCGATCGCCCAGGCCGTCCGCGCGGCCGGAGGCGTCAATTATTTCGTGCAGTTCACCACACCGGTCGGCGATCTCGACAGCTGGTCGACCTTCTATGCGCGCTTCTCGAAGGGCGTCGCCGAGGGCCATCAAGATGCCTTCACGCCCGGCGCGCACCACTGGCAGCTCTGGCCGGCGCTGGATGTGGACGCGAGCGTCGACCGGACCATCGAGAAACGCCGCTTCGGCGCCTTCATCCCGGGCACCTGCGATCTCGACGCGCAGCTGCGGGCGCGCGGCATCGATACGCTGATCATCACCGGCACGCTGACCAATTGCTGCTGCGAATCCACCGCGCGCGATGCGATGCAGATGAACTACCGCGTGATCTTCGCCACCGACGCGAATGCCGCGCTGACCGACGAGGAGCATAACGCGACCCTGCACAACATGGCGTTCCTCTTCGCGGATGTCATGTCGACGCAGGAGATTGTCGCGCTGCTGCAGCCGGCGATGGCGGAGACCTGAGAATAGCCGATCCGTTCGTGTCGAACGGAAGGAACATTGCTCAGGCCGCCTCGCACAGTTCCTTGAGCTGCTGCGCCACCGCGCTCCAGCCTTCGCTGAAGCCCATCGCCTTGTGCTGCTCATAGGCGTCCCGCGTCCAGTGCAGCGCGGAGCCGGTATAGCGCGTGCCCTCGCCTTCCGGCGCGATTTCCCAGATGCCGACCATGAACGGACCCGCCGGCTTCCAGCCCGTGGTGAAGGCATCGGTCACGACATAGCGCTCGCCCGGCACGACCTCCAGGAACACGCACTCCTGCGGCATCACCTCGCCGTTCGGCCCGTGTATCGTCATGGCCGCGCGACCGCCCGAGCGCCAGTCCTGCTCGACGATCTCGACGCGCCAGGGCTTGGGGCACCACCATTCCTCCTGCCGGGTCGTGAGGATGTCCCAGACCTTGTCCGGCGGCGCGGCGATATGGGTCGTCACGCTGAGGATCATGTCGTCATCATTGACCATGGACGGGCGCCTTTCTGACCTTGCGAAAACTGCGTCGTGCGATGAGCGCCATGGGAAGGCCCACGAGCACGATATGCGCGAAGAGCGCCGACGCCACGGTTGCGGGATCGAGCGTCGGCTGGGTGGCCGGCCAGCGCAGCGGCAGGACCATCCAGTACATCACCAGATAGAGGATCAGGCCATAGACCGGCCCGGCGATCCACGGGCTGACCCGGTCGAGCAGGCCACGTCCCGCGATCAGCCCGAATACCGCGACCATCACCGCCATGATGGCATAATGGACCGCCAGCCCGGCCAGCGGGCCGGAGATGCCCCAACTCAGCACCTGCGGCCCGAACGGGCCGGCGGCGACCGAGCGCAGCACACCGCCGGGCCGGCCGCCCAGCGCCATGGCGAGGGCCATGGCGTAACCGATGTCGAGCGTCCCGCAGATCGCCAGCGCCTTCCAGAAATAACCGCGCATTCCCCCTCCCCGGATGTGACCGGCTCAATCCCGATCCGGCGCGCCGGGCGGGAAATAGCCGCGATAAGGCCGCGCTTCCTCGATGCAGTTCGCGACCGACGGCCGCGCGTTGAGCAGCGCACGATAGTCGCGCAGATGCCCCAGCGCATCCGGAATCTCCCGCACCCAGTCGGCATAGAAGAGCGCCGGCGCGGCCGCGCAATCGGCGAGGCTGAAGCCGTGGCTGCTGGCCCATGTCCGCCCGGCCAGGCGCACGTCCAGCCAGGCATAGATGGCGTCAAGCGCCGCCTCCGCCTTCGCGATCCGCGCCCGGTCCGGCGACGCGCCATCGATGAGATATTCCTGCACGATGGCGTTCATGGGCGTCATGACATGATTGTCGAACACCCGGTCCATGAACCGCACATCGAGCGCATCGATGGCATTGGCCGGGACCAGCGGCGCGCGCTCATAATGGCGCAGGTCGAGATATTCGATGATCGTGGTGGATTCGATCACCGGCACGCCCTCGTCGACGAGCACGGGGAACTTGCCGAGCGGCCAGTGACCGTTCAGCTCCCTCATCGCCTCCTCGCTCTCGATCATCTTATAATCGAAGGGCAGTTCTTTCTCGTGGAGCGCGATGAGCACTTTCCAGCAATAGCTCGAGAAGGGATGCGCATAGAGGGTGTAGCTCATGCCGGCTGCGCCTCCGCGGCCGCCTCCAGCGCGGCGATGTCGATCTTGCCCATCGTCATCATCGCCTGGAACACCCGCCGCGCCACCGCCGGATCGGGATCGGCGGTCAGCTCGGTGAGGCGCTTGGGCGTGATCTGCCAGCTGACACCCCAGCGATCCTTGCACCAGCCGCACCGGCTTTCCGCGCCGCCGTTGGACGTGATCATGTCCCACAGCCGGTCGGTCTGCGCCTGATCGTCGGTATGGATCTGGAAGCTGACCGCCTCGCTATGCTTGAACATAGGCCCGCCATTGAGGCCGACGAACTTCTGCCCGCCCAGCGTGAACTCGACGACCAGAACCTGGCCTTCCTGGGCGGAGGGATTGTCCGCCGGCGAGCGCATGATCTTGTCGACATGACTGTCGGGCATCAGCGTCACATAGAAGGCGGCGGCCTCCTCGGCGGCGCCGTCGAACCAGAGGCAGGTGGTCATATAGTGCGTCATGGCCGTATTCCTTTCGGCAATGGGGGGATTGTGAGTATCTCTCGGTCTCAGAGCGGCCCCGACAGCGCGAAGGTCGCGCCCTGCGGGTCGGTGCCGATGACGATATTGCCGCCGCCCGGCACCTCATGCGGCCCCATCATGATGCTGCCGCCATGCGCCTTCACCGCGTCGATCGAGGCATTGATGGACGGCACGTGGAAATAATGCAGCCAGTAGGCCGGCCGGTCCTTCTGCTCGACGGTCGCCCCGATGCGGATGTCGCCGGCATAGAGGAAGCGATAGTCGCCCATGGCGCCCATCGGCATGCTCTCCGGATTGGTCCAGCCGAACAGGCCCTCGTAGAAGTCGTGCGCGGCCTTCTGGTCCGGGATGGACAGCTCGTTCCATTCGCAATGGCCGTCCTTCCCGGTCGCGAAGGCCGTACTCACCGCATCGACGGCGCCGCGCATCACATAGAAGAGCGCGCCCTGCGGATCGGTCGCCATGGCGAGCCGGCCGGCGGAAATGTCGACCGGACCCATATGGACATTGCCGCCGCGTTCCTTGATCCCCGCGACCGCCGCATCGACATCATCCACGCCGATATAGCCGACCCAGACCGGACGGGCGCCGTGATCGGCCATGTCCTTGTCAATCGGCAGAACCCCGCCGATCATCGCGTCAGGCGCGGAAATCATCCGATAGTCCATGCCGGGCGACGCGCTTTCGTCGCTGATCTTCCAGCCGACCACCGCCTCGTAAAAGGCCTTCGCACCGGGCACGTCCGGCGTCATCAGCTCGTACCAGATGAATTCGCCATGCTTGTTTCTCATCGCATCTCTCCTTGAGCTATTCGAAGCGAATGCTGCCGGCGGTCAGCCGCCGCGATCCTGTCCCTCGATCGATGCCTGATCGAGGATCGTCGAGAAGCCGCCATAGATCATCCGTGCGCCGGCCATGGGATTGTCCTCCGGCCCCTTCATGCGCTCGTCCTTCATCAGGGCTTCCCAGCCCTTGTCGCGCGTCGCCTTGTCCGGCCATTCGATCCAGGAGAAGACGACATCCTCGCCGTCCTCGGCGACCACGGCGGTGCGGAAGTCGTTGGTCTTGCCGACCATGAGATCGTCGTTCCAGCTCTCGACGACGCGCAGCGCGCCATATTCGATGAACAGAGGCGCGGCCATGCTGGCCATCGCGGCATAGTCGTCCTTGCGGCCCGGCTTCACCGGGCAGACGAACCCATCAATATAGCTCATGCGGGCACTCCTTCTTCATCTGGCACGAAATCGGCCAGCTGCGCGGCCAGCGCCGCCTGGAATGCGGGCCGGGCCTCGCCCCGCGCGACATAGTCCTGCAAGTTTTGCGGGATGGACAGCCTGTCGGCCGACAGGTTCCGCAACGCCTCGACCATCATGAGATCGCCGACGGTGAAGCGGCCTTCCAGCCAGTCCTTGTCGCCCAGCGCGACCGAGAGATGCTGCAGCCGGCGCTCCATCATCTCGACCTGGGCCGGGCGGCGCAGCAGCGCCCATTCCTGGTCCGCGCAGAAGCCGTCGATCGTCACCATGTTCATGATGTAGGGCTCCATGCTGTTCAGCGCGGAGATAAGCCAGGTCTGGGCGCGGACCCGGCCGACCGGATCGCGCGGCAGCAACCGCTCATCCTTCTCGGCGATGTGTAGCACGATCGCGCCGCTCTCGAAAATCTCGACATCGCCTTCCTTGTAATAGGGCACCTGGCCGTAGGGCTGCTCGCCGAAATAGCTGGTCGGTCGCTCGACCGCGCTGATCAGGCGGGTGCGATAATCGAGGCCGATCTCCTCCAGCGCCCAGCGGACGCGCAGATCGCGGACATGGCCCCGGGCAAAGGGAGGAACCCAGGCAAAGCCCGTGACCTCGATGGCGGCATCGTCTCTCTGTGGCATGGTAAAACCTCCTTGGGTGCAAGGTCGGCGGAGGGGCCGGTCAGCCCCTCAATTCTCGCCTTCCGACTTGATGCCCTTGAGCAGGGCGTAGATCGCCATGGCGTGGCCATGACCGAGGCCGAAGTCCCGCTTGAGGTCGGCGACGATCGTGCCCGCCTTGACCTCGGGCTTGAGCTGACCGTCCGTCAGATAGCCTTGCCAGTCGGCATAGGCGCGGAAGTCCGCGGGCGACTGTCCGGTCTTGGCCTGGATAGTGTCGAGGTAGGATTGGAACGACATGGCTTGCCTCCCCTCGTTCCGGCGGCGTCAGGCCGAGGCTTCGGCGCCGGCACTCGCCGCCATCGCCGCCTCGACATCCATCCAGGTGACTTCCCAGATGTGGCCATCCGGATCCTCGAAACTGCGGCCATACATGAAGCCATGGTCCTGCACCGGATTGGGGTCGGCCGCGCCGCCGCCCGAGACCGCCTTGGCGACGGTGCCGTCGACATCGGCGCGACTCTCCTCCGTGAGGCAGAGCAGCACCTGCGCGGTCTCATGAGCATTGGGGATCTTGCGGCTGGTGAAGCCGCTGAAACGGGGGTGCGTCAGCAGCATCACGCAGATCGTCTCGGAAAACTTCATCATCTGCGCGGTATCGTCGCGAAAATGCTGATCCGCCGTCGCACCGATCGCCTCGTAGAACGCGATCGACCGGCTGAGGTCCGTCACCGGCAGGTTCACGAAAATCATCTTTTCCATGTCAGGCACTCCCTCTCATTCCTTGACGAGCGATTCGCTCAACCTTGACAATCATGTCCTTGGAAATTACATATTGCAACTATGAAGTTAGAAAAAACAACCAACCGGTCCAGATTGGCGACGAAAGGTGAATCCATCCGCCGCTACGACGACGCGTGCGGCACAGCCCATGGCCTTGAATTGCTTGGAGAAAGATGGGCTCTTTTCGTCGTGCGGGAGCTTATGCTGGGACCGCGTCGGTTCAGTGACCTGCGCGGCGATCTGCCAGGCCTGAGCGCCAATGTGCTGACCCAGCGCCTCATCGAGCTCGAAGCGCGCGGCATCATCGAGAAGACGACGCTGCCGCCGCCGGCCAATGTGCAGGTCTATGGCCTGACCCCCTGGGGCTATGAGGCGGAGATCATCGTCAAGGAGCTGGGCCGATGGGCCGCGCGCTCGCCCGCGCACGATCCCAACCTGCCGATCAGCCCGGTCTCGATCATGCTGTCGATGCGCACCCTGCTGGTGCCCGAGCGGGCGAAGGGACTGGATTTTGTTGTCGGCTTCCGCTTCGGCTCGCTCGCTTTCCGCGGCCATGTCCGCAACGGCGAGATCGCCATCACGCGCGAGGAACCGAAAGATGCGGCGGCGATCTTCACCGGCACCGCGCCGGGCCTGGGCGCCTACGTCCATGGGAAGGTGCCGCCAGCCGAGCTGGAACCGGCTGGCCTCCTCAAGGCCGAAGGCGACCCGGAGCTAATCTCGCTCTTCCCGATCCTGTTCGAGCTGCCGGTGAAGGTGGGGGCCGAGGGTTGAGAAGCGTTCGTTCGCCGTCCAAAGCCCTTCATGCAACAGCCGTTCGCCCTGAGCTCGTCGAAGCCTGTCCTGAGCGCCTGCCTTGGCAGACAGTCGAAGGGGGCCGTTCTTTCTTGTCGCGTTCCAGAAGAAAAACAGCCCCTTCGACAAGCTCAGGGCAAACGGGTTTAGGCGGCGTGGACAATTCGAACGACGGCTGTCCGGCGTCTTCTACCGAAACTCGCCAGTCGGGGCGCGACGACACTGCCGTCATTAGCCCCTCCTCTTCAGAGGAGGGGTAGGGGGTGGTGGCGATGCGCCAGCATCGCTCGCTCGGCGATCAGACGAACTGTCCAGCACCGCCCCAACCCCTCCTCTGAAGAGGAGGGGCTAATGGCCGTTCACCACGACAAACTAACCGAAGCGACTGCTCAGGGTGCAGCCATCCGGCGTCGATTGTCAGCGCGCAAGAACGGACAATCATTGAAGCGGGAAGTGGTCCACGCGGCCCAGGTTAAGGTCAGTCCGGCGCCTTCGACGACCGCGCGTCTGCCCAGACCGGGAAGTGCGGCGGAAAGAAAGATTCCCCTCGACACCCCGCGCCTCTCCCCGCATATCCCAGCTAGGGGGAAGAACATATCATGATCGCAACGGTCGCTACCGTCGCCTTTCTCGGCCTGGAGGCGAGGCCGGTCGAGGTGCAGTGTCAGCTCGTCGCGGGGCTGCCGAACTTCATCGTGGTAGGCCTCGCCGACAAGGCCGTGGCCGAGAGCCGCGAACGCGTGCGCAATGCCATCGCCGCGATCGGCCTGTCGCTCCCGCCCAAGCGGATCACCGTCAACCTGTCGCCGGCCGACCTGCCCAAGGAAGGCTCGCATTACGACCTGCCGATCGCGCTGGCGCTGCTCGCCGCGATGGGCGTGGTCGATGCGGAGGATCTTGCCGAGCATCTCGTCGTCGGCGAGCTTGGCCTTGATGGCCGCGTCGCCCCGGTGCCCGGCGTCCTCCTCGCCGCGCTCCATGCCGCTTCGCGTGGGCTGACCCTCATCTGTCCCGCCGCACAGGGTGCCGAGGCTGCCTGGGCCGGGTCGGAGGGCGTCCTTGCCGCACCGGACCTGCTCGGCCTGATCAATCATCTCAAGGGCAGCACGATCCTGCCGCGCCCGCAGCCGGGCGAGGCCGAGCCGCCGCGCCAGGGGCCGGACCTCGTCCAGGTGAAGGGCCAGGAGACCGCCAAGCGCGCGCTGGAGATCGCCGCGGCCGGTGGCCACAATCTGCTGATGATCGGGCCGCCGGGCGCGGGAAAGTCGCTGATGGCGAGCTGCCTCCCCGGCATCCTGCCGCCGCTCACGCCGGCCGAGGCGCTCGGCATTATGTAGCAAACGCACCAAGCCAACTAGCTCATGGTTTGGATACGCGCGCCACCAAGGGGAAGGCGCGTGATTAGCACGCTAAATGCGGTAGTTGTGCTTTGTGCCGCCTTCTTCGGTCATTGCCCCCCATCCCATGTCGCACTTAAAGCAGAAAGCGGTTTCGCACTCTCTGTTCCGAGCATCTCGGTATCGGACCCGGCCTTGCAGCCACCAAGCGAGAAAACCTTCAACTGGAATAGTTTTCTGGAAAATCTCCTCGGTTCGCGCCTTCCACTCTTCCGGAAGAGGCTTCCGCCGGGTGAGGATGGTGCCTCCATTGAACAGAATTGGGGCGCTGGAACCATTAGCTTCAATCGGCTCTATCGGTCCTGTCGTCATGAAATGATCCATAAATCGGCGTCTTTTGATGGCCAGCCCATGAGGGCTGTCATCGTCCATGAACGGCTCGGACGGTATTCCGTTGGTCAGGCACAATCTGTATTCGACAGCATCAATGAGAGCCGGAGAAGCACCTTTGTTTTGGAGTTGAATAACCCATTCAAACCTTTCTCCTCGACTTCGCCAGTCTTGAGGATTGACCGAAACACTTTTTACGAAAATCCAAGGGCGGTAAGCATCGTAAGCAATCTTATTCGCTTCAAGCATGGCCTCGGTAGCGTTGCCGGTGTCATCAACGGCTTTCCAAGTCGCGTCGAGAGTGGATTTGACGAACACCACGCCAATGGCCGTCACCACGAGAGTCAGAAAAGATATTACCGCCGATGCGAGAGCGGAATTTGCGGCACGCTGCTGGGCGCTCAAATCCTGTTCGGTGCTGGCTTGCTCTTTGGCGGCCTCTACCTTTTCATAAATACAATCAAACGCACCCGGCCCTGCTCCACAGACGCGCTCAGCGTCGGCCTTAGCGCTTGCTTGATAGGCGGCGGGGGTTTGATAGCGGCGTTCGGTCTCGCTGCCCTGTAGCCACCCCAATCCCCATGCGATGCCGATCACCAGCATCAGCCCGACAAGAGGGATGATCCAATTTACAGGTTTAGCGAGCTCACTTCGATTGCGGTCAGACATTGCAGCAGGAACGCAGCGGTGAAGCCGCCCCGGCTGATCTTATTGTTGAGATTGCGCTCATTCTCGACGACGCCAAGCGCCGCCAGCTTTTCCGCCAGTTGAGCATAGGTAACCCCCCTCCGCTTCAACTCTCCTTTTAGCAGGTTCTTTGCGCGAGTCTCGAACTCAACCGTTGCCGCATCCGCCTTAGCCATGGGCGCTCCAATCATCATCAAAAACGATGATATACACCCTTGACTTTGATGTGTAAACCATCATATCCAGTGCATAACATCGCCGGATTCGATGACATGCAGCACTTTCTCCTCTCTTCCAAGGCCCGCACGATCAGCCTCAAGGCTGTTTTCACGATGGGCGAGGACAAGGCGTATCGGACCTTTTGCCAAATGCGCTGGGCCGAGACGGACGGCGAGGCTGTGTGCCCGCGCTGTGGCTGCGTTGAGAGCTATGACATTCCGACGCGCCGCAAGTTCAAGTGCGTTGCCTGCCATCACCAGTTCAGCGTCACCAGCGGCACGATGTTCGCCTCGCGCAAGATGAGCTTCACGGACCTTCTGGCGGCTATCGTCATCTTCGTGAACGGTGCCAAGGGCGTTGCAGCGCTTCAACTGAGCCGCGACCTGTCCTGCCAGTATAAGACCGCTTTCGTGCTTACCCACAAGCTGCGCGAAGCGATGGCGCGCGAGCAGATCGGCCGCAAGCTGGATGGCGTGGTCGAGATCGACGGCGCATTTTTTGGCGGTCACGTGAAGCCTGAGAACGTAAAGGCCGACCGCAAGGACCGCCGCCTGTCCGAGAACCGCTCGGGCAAGCGCATGTGCGTTGTCATCATGCGCTCGCGCAACGGCAAGTCGCTTCCCTTTGTGGTTCGCAATGAAGGTGATGCCGTCCCATTCGTCCGCGACCATGTCGGAACGCTCGCCACCATCCACGCCGACGAAGGCACGGGCTGGGACGCCCTGCATGCCGGCTGGGACACGAAGCGCGTCAATCACTCGGTCCAGTTCTTCGATGACGGCGCCTGCACCAATCAGGCGGAAAGCTATTTCAGCCGCCTTCGTCGCATGGAAGTCGGGACGCACCATCATATCGCGGGCCAGTATCTCTATCAGTATGCCCGCGAAGCTTCGTGGCGCGAGGACAACCGCCGCATCGATAACGGCATGCAAGCTGCAATGGTATTGGATGCTGGTCTGGCGAGTCGTGTTAGCCGGAATTGGAAGGGCTACTGGCAGCGCGCGGCCTAAGCGACCTTCGCCAGATTGGCCGTAAAGAGCGCAAGCTGGCTTGGCGTCAAAGTACGCGGCTGCTCAGCTTGCACGCAAGCTATGACACGCGCAGCTAGTCCGGAAGAAATACAACCGCGATCAAGCGCGGCCTGTAGTTCTTGCTCGCGAAAAGTCGTGACCCTGCTCGCGTCCAGAAAACAAGCGTGCTTCAATGCCGCGTGGTCATTCGCTGCGAGCGGCACTTGGGCGATGCCGTGATAACGAGCGTCGGTGTTGATCCAAGCGAAGAGATTGGCCACGTCGCAAATGCAAATGACCAACTTATTTTTTGGTGGGTTGGTCAGTGTCGTATGAACGACGTAGAGATGCCCAACGTTCACAGAACGCCGTAGGCGGCAAACGCCTGTGCATCCTCTATGATGGCTTCCCGGTGGGGGTTGGCATCATCAATGAACTTTTCATAGTCCATTGGCCCATTACTAGCCGCCTCCGCCCACGATTTCTCTTGGTGTGTAAGCTGGGAAAGATATCCAAAACTCTTGGTCTTGCAGAACGCAATCGCCTCATCGAGACAATCTCGATCACTTTCTGAAAGCGCGTCGTCTGAGGCTTCGCGCTTCCCCGCCAGCCTGGGATACTGCGAAACGTCGATCGCGGCCTTAAAGGCGTCTGGATCACCAGAAAGCCCAAGGTTTCCCTTGATAAAGTCATATAGCGTGGAAGGGACGGGGCCATTGGGCATTGCCACAAAAGTATCCGCAACAATAGGACGTCCATAGCGGTTTAGGTGCGCCTTCTCTGCAAAGAAGAGTACCTTGGACGCATAAAAGACGGTTATGTTGGGCCAGCGGTTCGCGACGAACGCTAACGCTTCCGTGCCCTTCCGTTCGTCAAATTGGAAACGGAGTGCCATGAGGCGCATATAGGGACAAAACATGAATCTGTCACTAACGGATTTCAAAGCACCTTATCTTACTACTTCCCACTGTAGCCAAAGCCCCGTCTCTTCCACCGACCGCACCAGCCCCGTCTCTCGCTTGTCTCGCAGCACATGCCCGACACGGCGCGTCATCACGTCCAATATGCCCTTGTCATGCTCTAGGCCGCGTTGCTGGACGATCATGGCGGCAATCTCGCGCGTGGACAGCGGACCCTTGGCAACGCGCAGGATGGACAGCACAGCCCGGCTCATCTCCCCGCGCTTGCTCCACGACTTGGGCGGGGCGAACACCTTGGGTAAGATGCTCTCCTGCACGAAGTCTGGCGCGAACAGCCGTATCGTGGCGTCCACATGCTCAAGGTCTGTGCTGAGTTGCTGTAGCCGGGCATGACAGCGGGCAATCTCCCCGGTCATATCCGCGCGCTTCCGTTTCAGTTGCTCAAGGGCGTAATCCGTCATGGATTCACATTAGCCGCTCAATGCGGTAAAAGCGCCGGTATGCTTGGTGCGTTTGCTACATAATGCCGGAGGCGCTGGAAGTCTCGATGGTCGCCTCGGTCGCCGGCACGCTCTCGGGCGGACGGATCAGCCAGAACCGCCCCTATCGCGCGCCGCATCACAGCGCCTCCATGGCGGCGCTCGTCGGCGGCGGGCTGCGCGTCAAGCCGGGCGAAGTCAGCCTGGCGCATCTCGGCATCCTGTTCCTCGACGAGTTGCCGGAGTTTCAGCGCGCCGTGCTGGACAGCCTGCGCCAGCCGCTGGAGACCGGCGAGGTCAGCGTCGCGCGCGCCAACGCCCATGTCACCTTCCCCGCCCGCGTCCAGCTCATCGCGGCGATGAATCCCTGCCGCTGCGGCCATCTCGCCGACCCGGCCCTCGCCTGCGCGCGCGCGCCGCGCTGCGCCGCCGACTATCAGACCAAGGTCTCCGGCCCGCTGCTGGATCGCATCGATCTGCACGTCGAGGTGGCAGCTGTCACTGCCGCCGATCTCGTGCTGCCGCCGCCGGCCGAGGGCTCGGCGCAGGTCGCGGGCCGCGTGATCGCCGCGCGCGCCATCCAGACCGCCCGCATGCCCGATTGCGACGGAGCCCGCACCAATGCCGAGCTCGAAGGCAAGGCGCTCGAAGCGGTCGCCACGCCCGACACGGCCGGACGCGACCTGCTGGCGCAGGCGGCCGCCGCGATGAAGCTCAGCGCGCGAGGCTATACGCGCGTGCTGCGGGTCGCCCGCACCATTGCGGATCTGGCGGGAGCGGATACGGTGAGCCGCATCCACATTGCCGAGGCCCTGAGCTATCGGCGCCGGGCGCCGGTGAACTGAGCGCGGCTCGATCGCGCGTCATTCGGCCGGCGCGACGTCCGACACGAAGCTCTGCTGGCATTTCACCGTGCCCGGATCGCGCAGCTCGACGCGCGCGTAGATCGCCGCGTCATCACCATTGCCCGTCAGCGGGACGACGCTCAGCCAGATCAGCGGCTTGGCTTCCATTCCGCCCGGCGCCGGCGCCATGACGGCATAGCGATGCGCCGCGCCGCCATAACGGTAGATTTCCGTCTGCCCTTTCGCCAGCAGCTGCTCGCGCGGCTGCGTCGGCACCGGCCAGGCGCTGCTCTCGCTGATCGTGATCTTGTCGGTGCGCGATCCGATGGTCACGCTGGTCACGTCGATGCCGATCTTGTAGTCGACGACCCGCTCGTCGGCGAGTAACCGGAAGGTGCCGTACCGGAAGCAGATGAGCTGCGCGTCGCCCGCTTTCGTCTTGCGCGGCTCCGCCCAGCCGTGCGCCGATCCGCCGAGCATCGCCAGCACGAGCAGGGCGGCGGCGAGCGGGCGCATCAATCCTTCAGCCGCACCCAGACCGGCGCATGATCGCTGGCCTTCTCCCGCCCGCGATAGATCTTGTCGACTTGGGCATCGACCAGCCGGTCCGCCGCAGCCGGGGACAGCAGCAGATGGTCGATGCGGAACCCCGCGTCGCGCGGCCAGGCGTTCATCTGGTAATCCCAGTAGGTCCACACGCCGCCATTGGGATGGCGCGAGGCCAGTGCGTCCGTCCAGCCGTCGGCGAGCATCGCTTTGTAAGCGGTGCGGCTCTCGGGCTGCATCAGCGCATCGCTCGCCATCGCTTCGGGCTTCCAGACGTCGCGGTCGAAGGGGATGACATTATAGTCGCCGGCCAGCACGGCGGGCACTTCCTCCGCCCAGATCTGCGCGGCGCGGGCGCGCAGCCGGGCCATCCAGCGGATTTTGTAGTCGAACTTGGGCCCCGGCACCGGATTACCGTTGGGCAGGTAGATGGAGGCGATGCGCACGCCGTTCACCTCCGCCTCGATATAGCGGCTATGCTCGTCCTCCGGCTCGCCTTCCAGGCCGCGCGTCACCTCGGCCGGCGTCGCCCCCCTGGCCAGGATGGCGACGCCGTTGAACCCCTTCTGCCCATGCCAGATGGCGCCATAGCCGGCCTCCTCGATGTCCTTGATCGGGAAGCCGTCATCCTGCGTCTTGATCTCCTGCAGGCAGGCGACGTCAGGCTGCGTCTCGGTCAGCCACTCGACGAGGCGCGGCAGGCGCGCGCGGATACCGTTGATGTTGAAGGTCGCGATGCGCATCTCTACTCCCGTCATGCTGAACTTGTTTCAGCATCCATCGAGCCTCATGGACTGGCTCTGGCGCGAAATGGACCCTGAAACAAGTTCAGGGTGACGTAAATTGGAAAGGGCGGCTTTAGACCGAAAAGCTCGTGCCGCAGCCGCAACCGGCCGTGGCGTTTGGATTGTCGACCTTGAACGACGCGCCGCCAAGATTGTCGACGAAGTCCACGGTGCCGCCGCGCACCAGATCGATGCTCATCGAATCCACCACCAGCCGCACGCCGTCTGTCTCGACGACGAGATCGTCCGCCTCGGGCTCATCGGCGAGGCCGAAACGATACTGGAAACCCGAGCAGCCGCCGCCCTCCACCGCCAGGCGGAGAATCGCGGGCTTGCTCTGCCGCTGGGCGATCCAGGCGACGCGCGCCGCGGCCGAGGAAGAAAGAGCGATGTCCATGGCGCCAAGATAGGGCGGTGGCAGGCTCGCCGCAATATCCGCGCAACACAAAGAAAAAGCGCCCGGTCCGGGACCGGGCGCCTCGTCGGACCAGCTGTGTGGGATTTACCGGTCCTTGTTATCCGTGCTCTTGCGCGCTTCCGGACCGCCCATGGCGATCTGGCGCTCGTCATGCGCCTTGGCCTGGGCCAGCGCGAGCTCGTAATTCGTGCCTTCGATATAGGGCATCGGGTTCACGGCGGCGCCGGCGATGCGCACTTCATAGTGAAGGTGGCTGCCGGTCGAGCGGCCGGTCGAGCCCATCAGGCCGATCAGCTGGCCGCGGCGCACGCGCTCGTTGGGCTGGGCGATCAGCTTGGACATGTGGCCGTAGCGGGTCTCGAGGCCGTTGCCATGGTTGATCTCGACGAGATTGCCATAGCCGTTCGACCATTCGGCGCGGGTCACGATGCCGTCGGCAGTCGCATAGATCGGCGTGCCGAGCGGACCCGGAATGTCGATGCCCTGATGCATGCGCTTGTGGCCGTTGAAGGGATCGGAGCGGGTGCCGAAGCTTGAGGTCAGGGAGACCGAGTCAACCGGCTGGCGCGAGGGGATGGAGGCCTTGGTCTTCGTGCTCTGCTCGGTGGGCGCATCCATCTGCTGCCAGGCGGAGAAGAGCGAGGAAAACTGCGCGTCATTGGCGGATTCGCCAGCGAAAGCAGGTGCGGAAACCATCATCGCAACGATCGCCATCAACTTGGCAGCGCCTCGTACGAGGCCATCCTTCGCGATAGCGACGGCAAAACTCTGAATCATGCAGACCCCGTGATGGGCTCCGTGGGATGAGCCCTCAAAGATTTTTTGTTTCCGGTACATGTGCACCGGTTGGGGACGTTCGACCTGATAAAGGGTTAACCCGCAAGGGGGCCGTAGAAATCGCGCGTTAAACCGGCCTGACTCCGCGCCGAGTCGTTGAACGGTGGCTTAACGGTGCCCCGAAAATGGCGCCGCACCAGATTTTGGTAGCTTTCCTGCGGGTTCTGGCCGGCTCGGTTCATCGACCACAAAAACCATTTCGTCCCTGCAGCGACATGACGAATCTCGTCGTCAACGATTCGTTGCAGCATCGACGCAGTCCGCTCATCGCCGAAACGCCTGAAACGCACGATGGTTTCGGGCGTGATGTCGAGCGCACGGGCCTCCAGAACCAGCGGAACGATCGCGAGACGCGCCGCGACGTCGTGCGCCGTTTCGATCGCCGCCTCCCACAATCCGTCATGGGCCGGGAGAGCGCCATAATGGCTGCCCAGCTCATGAAGGCGGCGGGCGAGCAGCGCATGATGCATCGCCTCGTCGGCGCCCACCCGCAGCCAGTCGTCGGCGAAGTCGCGCGGGAAATCCGCGCCAAACCGCGCCACCATGTCGAACGCCAGGTCGATCGCGACGAACTCGATATGGGCTAGCGCATGCAGCATCGCGGTCCGCGCGCGCTGCGACCCGCCCTTGCCGCGCTTGGGCATGCGGTTGGGCGGCAGCAGCTCGGGTGTCCCGGGCCGTCCCGGACGATCCGGCACCGCCGCGTCGAAGCGATGCGCCAGCCGCCCCAGCCGCCAGTCGCGCGCCGCCTTGCGTGCCATCATCACCTTCGCGCGCGGATCGCTGCAGCGCAGCACGGCGACGCAGGCTTCGCCCAGCGATGACGCCTCCGTCACATCCATGCCTGCGCCGCCTTCACCAGATAGCCTATGCCCACCGCCGTCACGACGAGTGCCGTGTAGCGCTTGAAATTGACGTCGCTGATCCGGTCCAGCACCCAGCCGCCGCAGATCGTGCCCACCATGGAGAGCGGGATGGCGAGCACGAAGACCCAGAGCGGCGGCATGCCTCGCTCATGCGCCGCAAGCAAGGGCGCGCCATAGACGAGGATCTTGGCGAGATGGCTGAAAACCTGGGTCGCGGCCTTGGTGGCGACGATCTGGTGGCGGGTCAGCGCCGTGCGCACGAAGAAGATGTCGAGCAGCGGACCGGCGACGCCCGCAGTCAGGTTGAGCCCCGTCACCATGAAGCCGGAGATCATCGCGTGCGGCATCTTCGCGGCATCGAGCTGGATCCATTTGCGCGGCAGCCAGACCAGCATTGGCACCAGCCCGAGCAGCAGGAAGAGCATCGGCCGGGACGGCGCGTAGCCGACCAGCGACACCAGCGCAGCCGCAGCAAAGGAAGCGACCGCATAGTTGCGCAGGATGGTCCAGTCGACATACTGGCGATGCACCACCGCGCGCCAGCCATTGGCGACAAGCTGGAGAATGCCGTGCGTCACGAAGGCCGCCGACACCGGCAGCACCAGCGCCAGCGCGCCCATCAGCACAAGCCCGCCCGCCATGCCGAGAATGCCCGACAGAAACGCGGTGACGAAAGCGGTGAGGACGATGAAGGCGCCGGTCATTGCCCGGCGCTTTGGGGCTTAACGGCAGGACGATCAAGGGCCGGAACTTCACGAACATCACACGTGTCGCGCATGGAGATTTTCGGCAAAGTCATGCCGGAGCCGGCCGAGGCCCCGATGTCGGGTCGGCCTGGTTCACGATGCAAAGAGCGGGAGCGGTGCGGGATGGCCCGGCACCGGTCGTGGGCGTAGCACGGCGGGCGATCCGTAGGACAGAGCCTGCATGTGGCGCCCCTCAGCCGCCCGATCCGCCGAACATCCTCGTGATCGAGAGGCGCGCCGCACGTGGTTCCAGCGGGTGGACCTGAAAATCGGCCACCCCCTCCGCCGGCTCGCCGGGCAGGCGGGTGGTGTAATAATAGTCGGCGGCGTCGTCATGGCTGTTGAAGATGTTGAAGATGCTCGCCGTCACCTTCCAGCCGCCGGGCAGCGCATAGCCCACATCGAGATTGAACTCGCTATAGCCATTGTCCTGCGGGAACTGGTCGCCGTCGCTCAGCGAGTGGGTGCCGAGGCGACGCCACTGCAGCCCGCCCGACCAGCGCCCGAGAGTGTCGACCAGCACGCCGGCCGAATAGATGAAGTTGGGCGCGTCGGCGATATAGGGGCCGTTGAGGCCATAGGCGGCAAGATCCTCGGTATGATAGCGCGGCCGCGAGAAGGCGAGATCGGCGTTCAGCTCCAGCCAGCGGACCGGATGATATTGCCCGGAAATCTCGATGCCCTTGCGGCGGCTGGGCGCGCCCGCCTCGTCCTGCCCGGCGTCGGGATTATAGACCAGCTCCGATCCGAAATCCTGCTGGAAGGCCGCCACCTGCAGCATGAGCCTGGGCACGATGTCGGTGCGCAGGCCGATCTCGACGCCGGTCGTCGCGGCGAGCAAGGGCGTCGCGCCGCCGGCGAGCGGGATGCCCTGCGTCGGCAGGATGCCGAACACGCCGCGCACGTCGTCCGAGTGAAAGCCGCGGCCATAGCTCACATAGAGCTCGGTCTTCGCCCATGGCCCCAGGATCAGGCTGCCCTTGGGCTGGAACAGCCACTGGTGCCCCTTCCCCCGCGCGCCGGTGACGATGCTATGATCATCGGCGCGATAATATTCCTCGCGCACGCCGACCACGGTGCGCAGCCACGGCGTCCAGCGCGTCGTGTTCTGGAGATAGGGCGCGAGGTCGAGCAAGTGTACGCGATCCGCGTTGCAGTATCCGTCCATCGTCGGATAGGCGATGACCGAGCCGTCATCCTGCTCGAGATTGCAGTAGCTCAGCACGCTCGTGCGATGCAGCGTGTGCCGGCGATCGACGAAGTTTGTGTCATACCGGCCCTGCAGGCCGACCAGCGTCTCGCTGTCGAGCGACCCAAGCTTGCCGTGCAGCGTGTAGGAGACCACACCGCCGAGCGTGGTGCGCTCCTCGTCCTGCTGCTCCTGATCGCCATTGACCGGATCGTCGAGATAGTGGGTGAAATTGTTCCACAGCGTCATCGTCGCGTGGATGCCGTAGAGGCTCAGCGAGAGCTTGCCCGGCCCCAGCGGCTTGTCGAGATGCGCGGACAGGCTGTAGCGTAGCGAGCGGCTGGCGTCGGTGGGGTCGAGCGTTCCGAAGCGGTCGATCAGCCCCGCCTCGACCGCCCGCTGCGGCTGATCGGTGATGAGCAGGCCGGAGCTTCGATAATACATGCCGGTAAGGCTGAACCCGTCACCGCTCGTGCCCCGGCTATAGCGCAGCAGGGCGTTGACCTTCCTGAAGTTCTGCGCCGGCTGCCAGGGCCCGTCGAGATGGGCGAGCTCGACTGCGCCGAGCAGGCGGCCGTCCGCCCCGACATGCCGCGTGCCGGCGCCGAACAGCGACTGGACCTTGTCCGTGCCGGCGGTCACCGTCACCTGCGCCGGGATCTCGTTGACCAGCCGCGTGTGCGACGAGGCGACCGAGCCGAAATCGCCGATCGCGGCATAATAAGGCCCCTTGGTGTAATCGATCCCGGCGACAAGCTGCGGGATCAGGAAGGCGAGGTCGGAATAGCCCTGGCCATGCGTGTTGGTCGGCCGGTTGACCGGCATGTCGTCGACGAAATTGGCGAAATCGGTGCCGTGGTCGAGATTATAGCCACGGATCAGATATTGGTTCGCCTTGCCCTCGCCCGAGTGGATCGTGACGACCAGGCCCGGGATGCTCTCATAGAGCTGGCCGGGGCGGACGATCGGCCGCAGCTCGACTTCCTTCGCGGTGATAGAGCCCTGGCTGGCCGTGGCGGCGCGGCCCATCAGATCGAGCCGCGAGGCAGTGACGACGATGTCGCGATTGTCCGGTGCCGGCGCATCGGCAGCGGCATTGGCGGCATCCGCCCCGGCCTCCTGTGCGCGGACCGGCAGGGACGGGAAAGCGGTGGCCGTCAGCAGGGCGAGGGCGCCGAACCAGACTCTGGGCAAACTTATCTTCCGATGATTGCGGTTCCTGGCGCACAGGCGTGGCGCGTTTTCGCGCGCGAGTCACACCGTTTACGGTTCGCGCAAGGTTACAGTCACCGTAACAAACTGCCGGACAAGGCGCTTATCCCAATGCCTTCCCCGCCGCCAGCACCTCGGCGGCATGGCCCTTGACCTTCACCTTGGGCCAGACCCGGACGATCCTGCCGTCCTTGTCGGCGAGGAAGGTGGCGCGCGCGATGCCCATATATTCGCGACCGTACAGGCTTTTCTCTACCCAGGTGCCGAAGGCCTCGCAGACGCTGCCGTCGCCATCCGAGGCGAGGGTGACGGCAAGGCCGTGCTTCTCGGCGAAGCGATTGAGCTTCTTCACCGGATCCTTGGAGACGGCGATCACCGGCACGCCGAGCGTACCGAAATCGTCGATCAGGCCGGAGAAGTCGATTGCCTCGGTCGTGCAGCCGGGCGTGTCGGCCTTGGGGTAGAAATAGACGACCAAGGGCTTGCCACGATAGGCGGAGAGCTTGAGCGGCGCGCCGTCGGCGCCGGTCAGGGTGACGTCGGGCAATGTGTCGCCTTCGCACAGCATGGGCTCGTCCTTCACTTGGTTCCTGATTTTGCTCCTCTTATCCATGTGGGGGCAGTCCTCCAATACGGAGAGATCAGGTTTTCGCCCCCTCCGCCATCACGCGCCAGCTCGCGCCGATGACCTGCCGCGCGTCCTCGATGCGCGCGAGTAACCCCTCCCAGTCCAGCGCGCCGCAAGCCTTGGCGACGAGCCAGCGGCTTTCCTCGGCCGGTTCACTCGATTGCGGCGTCACCAGCCGCGAGACGATCAGGTAGCGCGTCAGCAGGGCATGGGCGTCGCGCAGGGCGGGATCGAGCAGCCCGGCCTCGACGAGCTGCTCCAGCGCCAGCGCCAGATTGGGCGAGAAGCCGGTGCGATGGGTGAGCTGCGTCACATGGATCAGGAATTCGAGATCGATGAGGCCGCCGGGCGCCAGCTTGACGTCGAGCGGCCCGGCCGGCGGCTTGTGCGTGGCGATGTCGCCGCGCATCTTCACCGCATCGCGCAGCAGGGCCTCCGGATCGCGCGGCTGCCGCAGCGCCGCATCGACGATGCCCTGCAATTCGGCCCGCGCCGCGGCCGATCCGAACACCGGCCGCGCCCGGCACAGGGCGAGATGCTCCCAGGTCCAGGCACTCTCGGCCTGATAGCGCGCGAAGCTCTCCAGGCTGACCGCGAGCGGCCCCTGATTGCCGGACGGGCGCAGCCGCGTGTCGACCTCGTAAAGGGCGCCGGCCGCCGTCGGCACCGAGAGGGCATTGATCACGCGGGTGGCCAGCCGGTTGAAATAGAGCGTGCCGCCGAGCGGACGCCGGCCGGTCGATTCGGTCGCATAGTCCCCGGTGAAGAGAAAGATGAGGTCGAGATCCGAGGCATGGGTGAGCAGCCCGCCGCCGAACCGGCCGAGCGCGAGGATGACGAGCTCGCTGCCCGGCACCTGCCCGTGCGCGTCCTCGAACTCGGCGATCGCCGCCTGCGCCAGCACCTCGACCGCCGCTTCCGCCACGCGGGCATAGCCTTGGCCGACCGCGATCGGATCGACCTCCCGGCTCAGGATCTGCACGCCGAGCGCGAAGCGCCGCTCGCCCACGGCGTGACGGACATGATCAAGCCGCCCCTGCAGATCCTCGCTGGTGTCGCGCCGCTTCATGTCCGCGACCAGCGCCGGTACGTCGGGCGGCAGATCGAGCGCGCTCTGGTCGATGAGGCCATCGAACAGGGCCGGGCGCCGCCCGAGCGCATCGGCCAGCACCGGCGCATGGGCGAGGATCAGCACGAGCAGCTCGGCAAGGCCGGGCCGCGCGACCAGCAGGCGCAGCAGATTGACGGCGCTCGGCAGGCCGGAGATTACCTGATCGAGCTTGTGGAGCGCGGTGAGCGGCGCGGGCGCCCGGGCAATCTCGCGGATCAGCTCGGGCAGCAGATCCTCCAGCGCCTCGCGCGCCGCCGTGCTGCGCAGTGGGCGCAGACTGCCGTCGCGCCAGCGCGCGATCTGCTGAATGAACGGCGCCGGCTCCTCGATGCCGATGTCGCGCAGGCGCAGGGCAAGGGCGCGTTCCTCGTCGGGCAGGTGGACATCGGCGCCCTCCTCCTCCCCGACCAAAGTGTCGAAGGTCCGGCCGGTCGCCTCGACATGGGGGCGCAGCATGGCGAGCAACGCCTCGCCGTCCGCCAGCCCGTGCAGCCGCGCGACATTGTCCATCGCCGCCGGATCGCCCGGCAGGCTGTGGGTCTGGCGATCGTCGACCATCTGCAGGCGATGCTCGATCGTGCGGAAGGTCACATAGGCCGCGTCCAGCGCCGCCACCGTCTCCGGCGCGATCACGCCCGCCTCGCTGAGCACGCGCAGTGCATCGCGCGTCGCGGGCGCGCGCAGGGCCGGATTGCGACCGCCGTGGATCAGCTGGTGTGCCTGCGCGAAAAACTCGACCTCGCGAATGCCGCCTCGCCCGCGCTTGAGATCATAGCCCGGCCCGAAGCGCTGACCGCTGGCATAATGGGCGCGGATCCGCCGGCTGACGTCGCTGATCGCGCGGATCGCGCCAAAGTCGAGGCTGCGTCGCCAGACGAACGGGCGGATCGCGGCGAGGAAGGCGCGGCCGAGATCGATGTCGCCCGCCGCCGCCCGCGCCCGCACGAAGGCCGCCTGCTCCCAGCCCACCGCCGCGCTCTCATAATAAGAGATGGCGGCATCGACCGGCAGGATGATCGGCGAGACTTCGGGCGACGGGCGCAGCCGCAGATCGACTCGGAAGACGTAGCCGTCCGCCGTGCGCTCGGAGAGCAGGGCGACCATCCGCCGCGCCACGCGCAGCGCCGCCTCCTGTGGCTCCTCACGCCCGTTGTGCGGCATCGTCTCGGGATCGAAGATCAGGATCGGATCGATGTCCGAGCTGTAGTTGAGCTCGTGGCTGCCATGCTTGCCGAGCGCGATCACCGCGATGCCGCGCGGCGCCTCACCGGGATAGCGCTCGGCGAAGGCGGCAGCGAGCGCGGCGTCGACGGCGGCGTCGGCGAAATCGGAGAGGTGCCGCGTGACGGCATCGAGATCCCACAGCGCGGCGAGATCGGCGAGGCCCGCGACGAGCGCCGCGCCGCGCCGGCGCAGGCGCAACCGCCGGTCGGCCGGCTCGTTGCCCGGCGCCGCCAGCGCCGCCTCCCAGGCCGGTTGCGCGCCGTCCGCATCCAGCCGCGCGACCAGATCGGGGAACGTATCGATCTGGCGGGCGAGGAACGGCGAATGCGCCCGGGCGCGCGCAACGGCGTCGGTCAAAGCGATGATACTGTCCTTCTGTCTATGGCGCCGTTTTACATCGCGCGACCGGGCCGGTCACTTCTTCGGCTTGATGAACTTCAGCGCATATTGGTCGGTCTGGCCTTGCACCGCCTTGTCGAAGATCGGCAGGCTGTGATCGTCGCTTGGCCGGTTCAGGAACTTGCCCTCCTCGACCAGCTGGAAGCCGGCGGCGGTCACCTCGCGGATCACCTGCGCCTTCTCGATCCGGTGGAGCTTCTCGATGCCCGCCGCATCGGTGCCGGGAGGCGCCTCGTGATCGAGGATGAAATAGGTCCCGCCAGGCTTCAGCGCCGCGAAGACGGCGCGGTTGAACTTGTCGGTATCCACAACACCGAACTTGGCGATCTTGAGGTCATGATAATTCTGCGTCACCCAGGCCAGGTCGAGCGGCTCGGGAAAGCGGACCGCGCCGAAGGTCAGCGCGTCGATCGAGACATTGCCGAACTTGCCGCTGCTGGTCAGTTTCTGGTCGGCCTCGACCGCGCCTTTCCAGCCGGCATTCTCGATGCCGTAGATATGGCCGCCCGGACCGACCGCCTTGCTCAGCAGGCGCGTGAAATAGCCGCCGCCGGGGAAGAACTCGCCCACCACCATGCCGCGCTTCACGCCGGCGAAGGCAAGGGTCTCGGCCGGCTTGCGATTGGCGTCGGCGGCGACATCGTCGGCCGGGCGCTCCTTGTCGGCGAGGAGCCGCGTATATTGCGATGGCGACGGGCCGCCGGCGGCGAGCGCCCCGATCGACCCGGTGGCGATAATCAACAGGACAGCCAATGACGTGCAGCGCATGAACCATTCCTCCCCTTCTCAAGGTGCGGCGGAAAGCACCACGGATCGTGCGCGCTGTCAAAAAGAAATCCGGTCCGGGCGCGGCGCGGGCAGCGCAGAAAATCATCGCCTTTTGCGGATCGACGCGGCAAGAGCAGGGCGGAGACAGGATCAACCGAGGACCGACGCCTTTCATGACGAGCGAACTCAACGCTACCAAAGCCGTCATCGGCGAACTTGCCCGCCATCTGAATGTCGATATCTGCCTCGAGCTGTGGGACGGCTCGATCATCCCGCTCGGGGCGAATGCGCAGGAGCAGATCCGCTTCGCCATCACTTCGCCGAGCGCGATGCGTCGCCTGCTGCGCGAGCCCTCGCTGATCACGGTCGCCGAGCTCTATGCGGCGGGCGATCTCGACATTGTCGGCGGCGATCCGATCGACGCGATGCGCCATGTCGATCATCTCCAGTTCCGCTTCCTGCCCGGCAAGGTCAACAAGATGCGCCTGCTCAAGGCGGCGCTGCCGATCCTCGCGAAGAGCTATTCGGTGCCGTCGCTGGTCAAGCGCTTCACCAAAAAGGTCGGCCTCGCCCCTTCCAGCGGCCGCGACGACCGCGAGCTGATCGGCTTCCATTACGATCTCTCGAACGCCTTCTACGAGCTCTTCCTCGACGAGAATATGGTCTATTCCTCGGCCTATTTCCCGACGCCGGAGAGCTCGCTGGACGAGGCGCAGCTGACCAAGCTCGACCTCATCTGCCGCAAGCTGCGCCTGCAGCCGGGCGACCGGCTGTTCGATCCCGGCTGCGGCTGGGGCGGGCTGCTCTGTCATGCCGCGCAGCATTATGGCGTGCAGGCCTATGGCACGACGCTCTCGCAGGAGCAGTATGACTATACCAGCGCGAAGGTCGCCCGGCTCGGCCTTGGCGATCAGGTGACGCTGGAGCTGCGCGACTGCCGCAGCCTGCCGGACGACAGGATCTTCGACAAGATCGCGCAGGTCGAGATGGTCGAGCATGTCGGCATCGCCAACCATCATGAATTCTACCGCTATCTGCGCCGCCACATGCGCGAGCGCGGCGTCTATTTCGGCCAGGCGAGCTTCCGGCGGAACACCGAGAACCCGGCCGATTTCCCCAAGCTGACGCCCTACATGAAGTTCATCGTCGAATATATCTTCCCCGGCGGCGAACTCGACCATATCGGCATGACCTGCGGCGCGCTGGAGCGGGCCGGGTTCGAGGTGCATGAGGTCGAGGCGGTGCGCGAGCATTTCGGCTACACCACCGAGCATTGGGCGCGCCGCCTCTATGCCCGCCGCGAGGAAGGCGCCGCGCTGGTCGGCATGCCCCAGACGCGGCTGTGGCTGCTTTATCTCTCACTCTGCGCCCTCTCCTTCCACCGCGGCGCGCTCAACGCGTTCCAGGTGGTCGCGACGAGCCGCTATGTCGGCCCCTCCGGTGTCGCGTTCGACCGGCGGACGGAATATCTGGGAGCGAAGCGGGTTTGACCTCGGTCCGCCTCGCCCGGGCCGTAAGGGGCGACGCGGCCGACCTGATCCAGGCCAACATCGAGAGCCGCGCGATGCACGAGCCCTGGGCCAAACCGTTCATGAACATGGACGGGTTCGACCGGTGGTTCGAGAGCGCAAGCAACGAGAGCGAGGTGGCGCTGGTCGCCCGCACGGAAGATGGCGAGATCGTCGGCGTGCTGCGCTTCAGCCAGATCTTCCTCAAGGACTTCCGCAGCGCCTATCTGAGCTATTATGGCGCGATCCGCACGAGCGGGCAGAGGCTCATGACGCAGGCACTGGTGCAGACGCTGGCCTTTGCCCGCAACGAGATCGGCCTCCATCGCATCGAGGCCAATATCCAGCCCGACAACGCGCGCTCCATCGCGCTCGTGCGCCGGGCCGGCTTCCAGCGCGAGGGCTTCTCGCCCCGCTACCTGCGCATCAACGGCGAATGGCGCGACCATGAGCGCTGGGCGGTGCTGCTGGATGCGCTGCCGCGCTAGAGTCCGTCGCGATCGGTTTGGACAGGCTCCAGTCTGGACGAGATCTAGAAGGCTTTCGACGCATAATCCGCGCGGAAGCGATCGGCAAACGAGGTCAGCGCTCCCTCCACAATCGCGCCCCGCAGCCCGGCCATCAGCGCCTGATAGAAGTGCAGGTTATGCTGCGTCATCAGCATCGCGCCGAGCATCTCGCCGGCCTTGACCAGATGGTGCAGATAGGCGCGGCTTACATTGGTGCAGACCGGGCAGTCGCAGCGCGGATCGAGCGGCCCCTGATCCTCGGCATAGCGCGCGTTGCGGATGTTGAGCGGTCCCGCCCAGGTGAAGGCCTGGCCGTTGCGGCCCGAGCGGGTCGGCAGCACGCAGTCGAACATGTCGATGCCGCGCTCGACTGCGCCGACGATGTCGTCCGGCTTGCCGACGCCCATCAGGTAGCGCGGCTTGTCCGCTGGCAGATGGCCAACGCAATGGTCGAGACAGGCGAACATCGCTTCCTGCCCCTCGCCCACCGCGAGGCCGCCCACGGCATAGCCATCGAAGCCGATGTCTATCAGTGCCTGAGCCGACTGCTGGCGCAATTCCGCATCGAGCGCGCCCTGCTGGATGCCGAACAGCGCCGCCCGCTCGGCATGCGTGCCACCGGCATCGAACCCCTCGCGCGAGCGTCGCGCCCAGCGCATCGATCGCTCCATCGCCTGCTCCTGCACGCCGCGCGTGGCTGTGGTCGGCACCAGCTCGTCGAAGCACATGACGATGTCCGACCCCAGCAGGCGCTGAATCTCCATGGACCGCTCCGGCGTCAGCATGTGCCGCGATCCGTCGATATGGCTGGCGAAGGCGACGCCCCGCTCGCTGACCTTGGCGAGATTGGAGAGGCTCATCACCTGATAGCCGCCGCTGTCGGTCAGCATCGGCCGCTCCCAGCCGGAGAAGGCATGGACGCCGCCCAGCGCCGCGACCCGCTCGGCGCCCGGCCGCAGCATCAGGTGATAGGTGTTGCCCAGGATGATGTCCGCGCCGCTCGCCCGCACTTCGGCCGGACGCATCGCCTTCACCGTCGCCGCCGTGCCGACCGGCATGAAGGCGGGCGTGCGGATCATGCCGCGCATCATCGCGATCGCGCCCGTGCGCGCCTTGCCGTCGCTCGCATGGACGGCGAAGGCGAAGCGCGTCGGGCCGGGATCGGCGGGCACGCGGAAGGGCGCGGCGGCTTGGGTCTGGGTCATGTCCCGCGCCATAACGGCTCGCGCGTGGAAGAAAAGCCGCTCAGAAGAAGGGCGATGGATTGGGCGCGCCGAACAACGCGGCGCCATGGGTCTCGACCATCGTCTGGCTGACCGTCACATGCTGGTTCGCGGTCAGCGCGTCACGCAGCAGCCGGCCCATCACCGCCTCCTTGTGAATCGCCGCCGTGCCGACGAGGTCGAAGAGCGTATGGACGACGTCGCAGGCGGTGCGGGTCGCATGGATCATCGACAGACCGAGGGTCGCGCGCACCGTTTGCGGCGCCTCACCGGTCGCGGCGAGCGCGGCGACGAAGGTCTGCGCGCTCTCGAACACCAGCGCGCGCGCCGCCCGATAGGCGGCATGCGCCTGCGCGATCGTGCCGCAGACCTGCGGAATCGTGCTCATCCCCCGCGCCGGCGGCGGGAAGGCGACGGTCTTCGCCTGCGCGAAAGCCAGGGCCTCATCGAGCGCACGGGCCATGATGCCGAGTGGGATGGCGGCGAGCGTCGCGGTGAAGTTGAGCGGATGGGCATAGTTGGCGATGTCGCGCCGGCGGATCTGGGTGAATGGATCGAGCGTGTGGCGCTCGGCCACGAACACGTCCTTGGCCACCCAATGATGGCTGCCGGTCCCCGAGAGGCCAGTGCTGTGCCATGTGTCCTCGATGGTCACCTGCGCGGGCTTCACGAAGGCGATGCGGGGCATCACGCCGCCCCATTGACCGCCTTGCGCCGGGCGCCCGTCCTCCTCGAACACCACGCCGGTGGCGAAGAACAGATCGGCATGGGTGGAACCGCTACCGAAAGGGAAACGGCCGTTGAGCACATAGCCACCCTCCACGCGGTCGAGCCGCCCCGGCCCCGGCGGAGCGAACCCGGCGATCGCCAGGTCGAGCCCGGGAAGCAGTTCGTCCGCCACGGCGGGGGCCATCACGCCGGCGAAATAGCCGCTGTCCGCGCCGATCTTGACGCACCAGCCGACCGAGGCATCCGCGGCCGCCAGCACTTCGAGCACTTCGATCTGCTCTGGCAGGCTCATCTGCGGCCCCCCGCGGGCGGCCGGCATCGCCATGCGGAACATGCCCGCCGCGCGCAGCGCGGCAACCACGTCGGGCGGTAGCCGGCGCGCCCGCTCGATGTCGGCCGAGCGTGCCGCCAGGCCCGGCGCGAGCGCCCGCGCGGCGGCAAGGATCGCGGCGCCATCCATTGCGGGTGCTTCGCTTTGACCGGTCGTCATGCTGACCATATCCTCTCCCCTCGCTTGACAAGCAGCGACTCGCGCGTCACTTTACATATGTAAAATGCCACTTGAATTTACATGTGTAAAGTCCGTTGATCGCCACGCAGCCCAATGCCCCCGAGACACGCGGGCGAATCCTCGATGCCGCCGCCGACCTGCTCGCGGGCGGCAAGGTCGCGTCGATGGCGGAAATCGCGCGCACGGCGGGGGTGTCGCGCCAGACCGTCTATCTCCATTTCGGCGATCGCCGGCACCTCTTTGGTGATCTCATTTCGCACTTCATCCGGCGCAGCGGCTTCAGCCAGCCGGTCACGCTGCCTGCTGCCCAGCCCGCGCGCGACACGTTCGACCAGTTCTTCCGCCATTTCGTCCACGTCGTCTGGCATGTCGGGCCGGCGCTGCGGCCGCTCTGGGCGGCGATGGCGGCGGACGACGAGATCATCGAAAGCGTGAAGCTGGGCGACGCGCTGGTGACGGCCGCCTTTCACCGGCTGTTCGCAAGGCTCGAAGAGGAAGGCTGCCTCGCCCCGATATGGACGGCGACCGAGGCGGCGGAGGCCGCCTGGTCGATGTCGCTCTACTGGCTGACGGTCGGTCACATGCGCGCGATGCGCGGCTGGAGCGAGGAGGAGATCGTGTCGATCCAGCTCAAGATGCTGCGCGCCACCTTCCTGCGCGCGTTGTGATGCGCCTCAATCGTCCTTGCTGACCACGTGCGCGCGCAGCGGCGTGCCGAGCGGACCGAAAGCCGAGAGGCGGCTGTAGCGGCCGATGAAGCGCATGCAGCCGGCGCTGCCCTCGACAGGCAGCAACGCACCGTCCGCCAGGTGAAGGGCGAGCGTCACGCGTTCGGCGCTGATGGTTGATCTGCGGCTCATGGGATAAGGTTAACGGCCAGCCATTAAGAAGCTGTGAGCGCGCGGGCTTTCCCTGATGCGCCGCAACCAAAAATGCGTTAAGCCGTTGCCTTGCCTATATGACCCGCCAGATCGCCGCGCTGATCGCGCTCCCCGCCCTGCTCCTCTCCCCTGCGGTTCACGCGCAACAAAGTGCCACACCGGCCGCAGCCGCGACGGAGGCGCCGCCGTCCGATCCGCTGTCACAGGGCCCCGATGGGCCGGCCGCGCCAACGGTGTTCGATAGCGACTATCTCACCATCGGCGTCGGCGCCGCTTATGGGCCGGGCTATGAGGGATCGAATTCCTATGTGGTCTTTCCCGTGGTCGGGCTGCAGGGGCGCATCGCCGGTTTCACCATCTCGCCCCGCCCCGCAGGCCTGGCAGTCGATCTCATCAAGGATCCGGACGACAGCAAGATCGCCTTCAATCTCGGCCCCGTGGTGCGCACCCGGCTCGACCGGACCCAGCAGATTCGTGACCCCGCGGTGCTGGCGCTGGGCAAGCGCGATGTCGCAGTCGAGACCGGCGTGACGGCCGGGTTCACCGTCAGCCGCATCACCAATCCCTATGACAGCCTGTCCTTCGGCACGGATGTCCGCTGGGACATTGCCGGGGCACACAAAGGCACGGTGATCCAGCCCAGCATGTCCTATCTAACGCCGCTGTCGAAGGCGATCGCGGTCGCGGTCACCCTTTCGGCCGAGCATGTCGACGATAAATATGCCCATTATTATTATGACGTGACCGCGGCTGGTTCTGCCGCATCGGGCATGCGTCCCTATCGGGCGCATGCGGGGTGGAAGGGTGCCTCCCTCTCGCTGGTCAGCTTCTACGATCTGGACGGCAATCTCGCCGATGGCGGCTTCGCCCTGGTCGGCGGCCTCTCCTATGCGCGCCTTCTGGGCAATTTCGCGCAATCGCCGATCGTCTCGCAGCGCGGATCGAAGGACCAGTTCCTGATCGGCGGGGGCGTCGCCTACACCTTTTGAGTGGTTTGTCTCAACGGGCTAGGAAGGTCCGCCCGGTTGCGCTAAAGCAGGCCATCCCCGGGGAGCCATGCTGTGGCTGAGAGGGATGGGTAGCGCCATCCGACCCGTCGAACCTGAACCGGCTCATACCGGCGGAGGGAGTGGCGGCCTGACCTGTCGGACCTCCTTCCCCCTCGTGCGAGCCAGACGCGAAGGAAGGAGGCTGCCCATGAACACACTGTCGGTGCTGACGCTCCACCTTGCGCAGGCGATCGGCCTCTACCTCATCCTGATCGGCCTGTCCGGCCTCGCCGCGCCGCAGCGCTGGGAGGCGATGATGCGCGAGCTCGCGGGATCGGCCGCGCTGCAGATGGCGATCGGTTTGCCGGTCTTCGCGATCGGCGTCACGCTCGTGCTCGTCCATTACAGCTTCCACGATCCGCTCGCCGCGATCGTCTCGATCGTCGGCATCGTGGCGCTGATCGAAGGCGCGCTGCTCATCGCCGTGCCGGGGCCGCTGATGCACCTCGGCTTCCTGGCCCTCGACTTCACCCGCGCCTGGGCGATCGTCTCGCTCATCCTGGGCATCCTCCTCGGCTATGCAGGCCTCGCCGGCCATGCGGGCCATCCCCATATCGTCTGAAGAAAGGTCTCTCCCCCAATGGCTGACATCCCCGCAAAGGCCGAGATCGGCGTCACCACCGGCCCGATCCGCGGCAGCCGCAAGGTCCATGTCGCCGCCAAGTCGGGCAGCGGCATCCGCGTCGCCATGCGCGAGATCGATCTGGAGCCTTCCTCCGGCGAGCCGAGCATCCGCGTCTATGACACGAGCGGGCCGTACACCGACCCGAACGCCAATATCGACATCATGGCCGGCCTCCCCGCCCTGCGTCGCGACTGGATCCTCGCGCGCGGCGACGTCGAGGCCTATGACGCCCGCGCGATCAAGCCCGAGGACAATGGCCAGCTCGGCCCCGACCGCAGCGGCGGGGTCCGCCCCTTCCCCAATGTCGTCCAGCGCCCGCTGCGCGCCAAGCCGGGCATGAATGTCAGCCAGATGCACTATGCCCGCCGCGGCATCATCACGCCCGAGATGGAATATGTCGCCGAGCGCGAAAATCTCGGCCGCGATCGCCTCGCGCAATATGTCCGCGACGGCGAGAGCTTCGGCGCCTCCATCCCCGATTATGTCACGCCCGAGTTCGTTCGTGACGAGGTCGCCCGTGGCCGCGCCATCATCCCCTCGAACATCAACCACCCGGAATCCGAGCCGATGGCGATCGGCCGCAATTTCCTGGTCAAGATCAATGCCAATATCGGCAACAGCGCCGTCGCATCGGACGTCGCCAGCGAAGTCGACAAGATGATCTGGTCGATCCGCTGGGGCGCCGACACGGTCATGGACCTCTCGACCGGCCGCAACATCCACGACACGCGCGAGTGGATCATCCGCAACAGCCCCGTCCCCATCGGCACCGTCCCCATCTACCAGGCGCTGGAGAAGGTCGGCGGCATCGCCGAGGAGCTGACCTGGGAGATCTTCCGCGATACGCTCATCGAGCAGGCCGAGCAGGGCGTCGACTATTTCACCATCCACGCCGGCGTGCGCCTCGCCTACATCCCGATGGCGGCGAAGCGCGTCACCGGCATCGTCAGCCGCGGCGGCTCGATCATGGCGAAATGGTGCCTCGCGCACCACAAGGAGAGCTTCCTCTACGATCATTTCGACGAGATTACCGAGATCATGAAGGCCTATGACATCGCCTATTCGCTGGGCGACGGCCTGCGCCCCGGCTCCATCGCCGACGCCAATGACGAGGCGCAATTCTCCGAGCTCTACACGCTGGGCGAGCTCACCCACCGCGCGTGGAAGGAGGATGTGCAGGTGATGATCGAGGGGCCGGGCCATGTGCCCATGCACAAGATCAAGGAGAATATGGACAAGCAGCTTTCTGTGTGTGGGGAAGCTCCTTTCTATACCCTCGGCCCGCTCACCACCGACATCGCGCCCGGCTACGACCATATCACCAGCGGTATCGGCGCCGCGATGATCGGCTGGTACGGCACGGCGATGCTCTGCTACGTCACGCCCAAGGAGCATCTCGGCCTGCCCGATCGCGACGACGTCAAGGTCGGCGTCGTCACCTACAAGCTCGCCGCCCACGCCGCCGATCTCGCCAAGGGCCACCCCGCCGCACAGGTCCGCGACAATGCCCTCTCAAAGGCCCGCTTCGAGTTCCGCTGGCGCGACCAGTTCAACCTCTCGCTCGACCCCGACACCGCCGAGCAATATCACGACCAGACCCTCCCCGCCGAAGGCGCCAAGAGCGCGCATTTCTGCTCCATGTGCGGCCCCAAATTCTGCTCCATGCAGATCAGCCAGGAAGTCCGCGACTTCGCCAATAAGCAGAACCAGGGCGTGGAAGGCTTCATCGCTACCGGCCCGAGCGGCGCGGAGACGGCGGAAGCGAGCCGGGCGGCGGCGCTGAAGGGCATGGAAGAGATGAGCGCGAAGTTCCGGGAGGCGGGGTCGGAGCTGTATATGGGCGCTGGTGGACGGGAGCATGATTAGCGGCAGAGTAGCTCTATTCAGCAACCGCATTTGGTGCTATCTGGGTTGATGGCATACGACCCGATGTGGGTTGGCCTTCAGAAGCGGTTCACCCGGTTTCTAGAGTCAGATCGAGGTATCGGCCCAAGTCTCTGTTGAGGCGCGTAGCCGAGTCCTCGGGCACATGGCGAAAGCCGATCGTCCCATTGCGGATGCTCGGCCTGGCTACGACAAAGGAAACTGCAAAATGCCTCGTATCACTCACCAATCCTGCGAGGACGGGAAACAAATCTGTGAGGGGCCTTCTCGCGCCGGGCCGAAATTTTCGGCCATTTCGGCCGGATCGCCCAGCGCGAATGCGAAGCCGAGGGACTTTGTTCACGGTTTGTTCCTTAACGGACTTTTCGCACTTACGCTGTCCGTGCTATTGTGCAGTATGACTCCTCGGTCCATTTCATGGCGGAGTCAGATCGAGGTATCGGCCCAAGTCTCTGTTGAGGCGCGTAGCCGAGTCCTCGGGCACATGGCGAAAGCCGATCGTCCCATTGCGGATGCTCGGCTCCTGGTGATCCGCCAGCCTGAGTGATTTAGGTGAAGCTGGCGGCAACTAGATGGCAAATTCGCTCACGACAGCCTTATCCCGCAAGAACCTCGATGTCGTTTGGCGATATGAGAAGCAACGACTGCTGGGTTCCTGTTTTGGAGTAGATCGACAAACGGGGCGGGATTTCCAAGATCGGCTAGGCTACGAGTTTTTCCGCCTACGAGAACGAACGATGGGCGCCTTCATCCCCAAGGGTTTGCTGGCGATTGCAAAGCCTAAGCCCGGTGGCGGCAACCGCATTATTTGTGTTCCCACCATAGCAGATCGTGTTCTTCAGTTCGCTCTCCTGGCTGAATTCCGAGAAAGCTTAGAAAAACGCGGACTCTTGAATCCAGTGAGCTTCGGGTTGATCCGTGGCGCCAACCGAACCGTTAAGGACGCCCGTACGCGGGCACTCGCCCTCCGAACCTCACACGGTTGGGTCTATAAGGCAGATATAGAAAAGTTCTTTGACAATATACCCCGCGATGCGGTGCGCAAAGCGGCGACCGCCATCATTCCTCAGCGCTCACTTCACAAGGTGATCTTACCATTTATTGACACAGAAATTGAGGATGGCTTTGATCCTGATTGGAAGGAGATCGTCAAGAAAGCGGGGATCGTACCGGGAAAAGGCGTCCGACAAGGCATGCCGCTATCCCCTTATTTCGCTGGCATGATTTTGAAGGATCTCGACCAAAGCATTCAGAAACGCGGAATACCCGCCATCCGCTACGTCGACGACATAGTCGCCTTTTTCAGCTCTAAGAAGAAATGCGACGAATTTCACTCCTTTTTACAAGAACTACTGGACAAAATTGGACTCTCAGTTGGGAACGTTGGAGCTGCTGATTCGAAAACTCGCATTTATGAGCCGCACCAATCTGCATCATTTCTGGGTATGGAGATTTTTCGACATTCCGATTCAAATTATAGACTTCGGATTAGCGAGGCATGTATCCAAAATATTGGCGCGAAGTTTGCTCGAACGGAAGATATAGACACGCTTCTTCAAAAGAAGATAACATTGCCTAGGTTGGGCGGATTTCTTGACGCGATGGAGTCCGGCTACCTTCAAGCCTACGAAGGCGCCGACAACCACGGGGAGTTGGTTGGTGAAGTCCGTCGCATGAAAGCAGCTTCACTAGCAATTACACTCGAGCAGGCGCTCGGGGAGCAAGTTGCCAAATTAGGCCGAAAAGAACGACGTTTTCTCGGCATAGAGTAGTTTCCTTACTCTGATCTGACACCCTCGACGATCCTACCCACATCCGCCTGACAACCCGCGCGTGTCCCATTAAGCCTCTCTCATGACCGCCTCCCCCGACCTCCTCATCCGCACCCGCCGCGCCGCCTTCAACCGCGCCATCGCGGACGGTGACGCCGCCGCCATAGCCCCCATCCTCGCGCGCGATTGCGTCATGGTCACCGACACGGGCAGCGCCGTCATCGCCGGGCGCTCGGCGCAGGTGAAGGTCTGGCAGCGCGAGTTCGCACCGCGTCGGCCCGGCGCGCCCGCCCGCTTGGGCTATGTCCGCACTCCGCGCGAGATCACCGCCTCCCCCGTTGAGCCGATCGCGCTCGAACAGGGCGAGTGGCAGGGCAGCGAGTGGCAGGGCAGCGATGCGGCCACCGGCGCACTCGCCGCCGCCGACCTCTACACCGCCAAATGGCGCGAGGTCGGCGGGCAATGGGTCATCGAGGCGGAGATTTTCGTCACCCTCGCCTGAGCGTCGGCGGGAACATTGAAGCTTGCCGGGATTTCCGTTATAACATTCGTATGAACACGCCGCTCAAGATCACCAAGGTCGGCAATAGCGCCGGCGTCATCCTGCCCAAGGAGTTGCTCGCGCATCTCAATGCGACCGTGGGCGAGACGCTTTCGGTCGTTCTGACGCCGCGAGGCATCGAGCTGTCTGCCGCCGATGCCGATTTCGACGCACAGATGGAGGCCGCGCGCGAAGTCATGGCGCGGCGCAAGCGGGCGCTGCGCGAACTCGCCAAGTAAGAGTGACCGCTCCTGCCGTCTGGATCATCCCCGCCGCCGCGGTGGCAATCCATGCCGAGCAGATTGCCGAGCATGGCGGCGGCGAAGGCGTGCGCGACATCGGCCTGCTTGAAAGCGCCATGGCCCGCCCGGAGAACCTTGCCGCCTATGAGCAGCCGGACATCGCCGCGCTCGCCGCCGCTTACGCTTGGGGCATAGCGCGCAACCACCCCTTCACGGACGGCAACAAGCGCACGGCGGCGGTCGTCAGCGAAACCTTCCTCACCCTGAATGGCTGTCGCCTTACCGCGACCGACGCCGAACTGGTCGTCACCTTCCTCGCGCTCGCGGCCGGCGATCTTAGCGAGCCCGATCTTGCCGACTGGTTCCGCGCGCGCATCACGCTCGCCTGACAGCCCACCCCCGAGTCACTACACCACACTCATGACCGCCACCGCCGAACTCGCCATCCGCGCCCGCCGCGCCGCGTTCAATCGCGTGATTGCGCAGGGTGACGCCGCCGCCATCGGCCCGCTCCTCGCGCGCGACTGCGTCATGATCACCGGCACGGACAGCGCCGTTATCGCCGGGCGCAATGCGCAGGTGAAGGTCTGGCAGCGCGAGTTCGCCGCGCCCGCATCCCGGCCGGGCCGCCTCGTCTATGTGCGCACGCCGGGCGTCATCACCGTCTCCAGCGTCGAGCCGATCGCGCTCGAACAAGGCGAGTGGCAGGGCAGCGATGCGGCCACCGGCGCACTCGCCGCCGCCGGCCTCTACACCGCCAAATGGCGCGAGGTGTCCGGCCTGTGGGTCATCGAGGCGGAGATCTTCGTCACGTTGGGATGATCCCCCGAAACCGGCGAAACCGCTATTTGCGCATCCACTTCGCCACCGGATCAGCCACCCAGTGCTTCCCATCCTTGGGGCCATCCCAGGGATTGACAAGCGCCCATCGCTTCTGCGGAAGCGCATCCCCATGAAGCGCCTCACCCAGCGTCTGCCGCACAAGGCGTCGGACCTTCCGCTCCGCCTGCGCCTTGCATTGCGCTTCGCTCTGCGCAGTCGTGACGCCGATGATCGGCGATTTGCGGCGGCTCCGGCTCATGCCGCATGATATCGTGGCGGCACGAATGCCCCCAGCCCGCACCGTGCCGGACCGGAATAAGGGCTGTCGGGGAGACGGTCGGCGCGCCACCGCCGATGCTGGTGACGCAGATCGGTCCGGACGGCTCCAACACCACCGTCCCGCCGGGCGGGCAATTGAGGGGGGCGGCGGACGATTGCCCCGGTATGGAGGAAATTGCCGGCATCGCGCTTGCCTGAACCCGCATCGGAGGCAATAAACGATCCGGAACAAACCATGAATATCGAATCGGGGGCGATATGGGACATCATGGCTGGATCGTGCGGGCGCTTGCACTCATGATATTACTGTTGTCCGCTGCGCCGGGCCTCGCCACCGGAAAACCGGGCGCGGAAAAGCCGGACGAGGAGGGTGTCGTGATTCGGGAGGAAGGCGACATGCGGCCGGACTTTTCCCAGGTCACCTCGCGCGCAGCGGCCGAGCAGCTGGTCAAGCAGGGCAGGCTGGTGCGCATCCTCATCTTTCCCGCCGAGTTCGGCGGCGAGGACGTGCCCGAGAACCAGACCTATGTGCCGCCCGCGATCATCGAGGCGCTCGACATGGTGAAGTGCACGATGTCGCGCTTCATCGCCCGGGGGCTGATCGACTGGATGAGCGTCACGCAGGCGTGGCACGGCGAGAGCATCGTACCGGCCCGCATCACCTTTCACTGCATGAACAAGGGCAAGGGCGAAACGAAGGACAGCTTCACGCCGAGCGTGGACGTCTGGTAGCATGGGTTCGACCGATGGCCGCTTTGCGGGATCGGATGATTTGCCCGCGCACCTCAGCTGTTCTTCATGTTCTCCAGCCCCTTGACCACGCCGACCTTCTGCGTCGGCTGGGAGGCATTCTGCTTGGGCGGCTTTTCCGCCTTGGGCTTGCGAATTTCCTTGTTTGATTTCTTCTGGCTCTTGGCCATGACGCGTCCTTTCGGGGTGGGCAGACAGAGGCCCGCCGGACCACCCTACGCCTTTCCCCGCCCGGGCGCGCCTTTAATCGCGTCGCTCGCGATCAGCGCTTCTTGACGAACTCGGCGCGCAGCACGAGGCCCTTGATGCCCTCGAACCGACAGTCGATCTCCTGCGCGTCGCCGGTCAGGCGGATCGACTTGATGACCGTCCCCTGCTTCAGCGTCCGGCCCGCGCCCTTGACGACGAGATCCTTGATCAACGTCACCTGATCACCGTCGGCCAGCAGATTGCCGTTCGCGTCGCGCACCTCGACCGTTTCGCCGGCCTCCGCCGCGCCCTGCTTCGCCTTGAGATCGGCCGCGCTCATCCATTCGCCGCTGGCCTCGTCATACACATAGTCATCGTCGCTCATCGGTCGCGCCTCCTGAATGCGGAGACGCGCCTGCACCCAAAAGGCGGCAAAGTCACGCCTAGACCTGCGTCACCTCGACGCTCTGGCCGTTCATCGTCACCGCGCCGAAGGAGGTGAGGAAGGCAACGTCGGCCGCGTCCCGCCCGACGCCGATCTTGGCCATCTTGCCTTCCTTGGCCATGCCGGTCGCGTCGATCAGGTGCCAGGCACCGCCCAGGAAGATCTCGGCGACGGCGTGGAAGTCCGGCGGATCGACGCCGATGGCATAGACGCTGGCGAAGCGGGCGGGGATGGTCGAGGCACGGGCCAGCGTCACCAGCATGTGCGCGAAGTCGCGGCACACGCCCTGGCGTCGCACGAAGGTCTCGAGCGCGGTGGTGGAGGCGTCGCTGGAGCCGGGCAGATAATGGAAGCGCTCCTGGATGAAGTCGCGCATCGCCGCGATCCGCGCGCCGCCCTGCAGCTCGCCGAACTCCTCCTCGACGAAGCTGCGGAACTGGGTGGCGGGGCAATAATGGCTGTCGAGCAGATATTGCACCGTCTCGCCCGGCAGCTGGTGCGGCGGCATCTTCCGCAGGCGGCTGACGTCGGCGATGGTCCGGCGGATGTCGACGGTTGCATGATAGTCGGCGGTGAACTGGCCCGCCGCGCGAATGAAGATGCGCTCGCCGATGCCGTCATGCGCCACCACCCGCGCGAAATGCTCGCACGGGCTGAGATCGAGCCGCGCGTTGGAAACCGACTGCTCGGGCAGGTGCGCCGCCTCCATCTGGAGGAGCAGATCGGTGGGTTCGGGAAGGTCGTAATCGAGCGCGGCGTGGATGTGGAGCTTCATGAGTGTGTCTATGCGCCAAACGGGAAAAGGTGTCGCCTCATCCCAGACTATTGTTGCCATCCCGCGACGCCCTGTCGGAGCGCAGGGCCTCGTGCGTGTGGCCCTTAACATGCCCATCGTCCCGATTGGAGACGGATTGCCTCCGGGGCGCATCAGCCCCGCGCCGGCGATGGAAGAAAAACGGCGCCTCGTTCGTTGTTCCTCCCGACAGGCGTTCCAGCGCCCCGCGAGGGAAGAAAGACGGATCATGGCCAGACACCTCATCATCGCCACCCTCATCGGCATGGCCGCTGCATCACCGCTCGCGGCGCAGCCGGCTCCGGCAGACTGGTGGCTGGTCTATGGCAAGGACGGCGCCGCGACCGTGCAGTTCATCGATCTCGCGGCCGTCGGCAGAACGGCGACCGGCGCGCACGTCGACATCCTGGCCGTCGATCGCGCCGGCAAGAAGACGCGGCAGGCCGTCACGATCGATTGCGCCGATATCCGGGAGGCCCGGAGCGTCCCCGCCTTCGTGTGCGGCACGGACGCCTATCGCGCGCAAAACGGTCTCAACATTCGCGATTTCCCGCCAACCGCGCTCGCCAAGATTTACTTCGACGTGCGCGCGAGCGGCTGAGCGGAGCCGCTTGCCTCTTCCCACATATGCGAGAGAGTGCCGATCTCCGCGCGCGTCACCGCCATTCGCCATGCGGCCGGTCGAAGGCGCGCATCGGGCAGCCTCGTCAGTCGTCAGTGGCCATGGATTCGTCGAGGACGAGCTCTCCTTCATCCTCCCCGTCCCAATAGTGAGCGCGCTGGCCGATGACCTGGATGAGCACGAGGCCCGGCGTCTCGACGCCCTGGGGCCACCAGCGCTCCAGCCCGGTCGTCCAATGTGCCTCTAGCTGGCTGCGGTCCCTGACGATCTGCGCCATCCCCTCGATCGCGATGAACAAGGGCCGCAGGCCGAGAAGGCCGCTCTTGCCCTGGTAGGTCAGGCTGACGTGCGGATCGCGCGTAATGTCATCGACCATCCGCGTATTCTCGTCCGCAAAGAACCAGCTGTCGCCGTCATACTCGACCGCGCGATTGTTGCTCATTGGCCGGGCGCCGATCGCGCCGCTCTCGGCGTGGGTGGCGAGCATCGCGAAATCTATGTCGCGCATCTTCTCGGCGAGATCCTTGAGAGTCTTGGTCATGGCGTCCTCCTCTTCGTCAAAGCGACAAACGCACAAGGGCTCGCACAGATGCATCGGCAGCGACAAGGCGAGTTGGAAGACGCGTGGGACCGCCTTGACGCCGGGCCTCATCAGCGCAATCTGACGCAACCAATGCGTTGATGGGGGTCACGCACCGATGAAGCTCTTTCTGCTCGCCGCGTTGCTCTGGGCGACGCCGGCGGCCTTGTCCGCCAAATGGCTCGAAGCATCGAGCAGCCATTTCATCGTCTATGCCGATGAGTCGCCGGTCGAGATCCAGCAATTTTCCGAGCAGCTCGAGCGCTTCCACGAGGGTGTCGCCTTCCTGCTCGACATCAGCCAGGCCAAGCCGAGCCCGTCCAACCGGGTCACCGTGTTCGTCGTCAGAAACGAGGCAGCCGTGCGCAAGCTGGCCGGGGACGGGCCGCGCTATCTCTATGCTTTCTACCAGCCCGGCGCCGGCAGCTCGATCGCCATCGTCCCGGCAATCGACGCGCATGGCGGCACGCTCGATTTCTCGATGGTGGCGCTGCTCCACGAATATACCCATCACATCCAGATCTCGGCCAGCGACTTCGCCTGGCCGCGCTGGTTCGTCGAAGGATCGGCGGAATTCTTCGCCTCGGCGAAGTTCCAGCGCGATGGCACCCTCATGCTCGGCCTGCCGGCGCAACATCGCGCCGCCGAGCTCTACCTCGCGCCGGACGTGACCGCGACCAACCTGCTCGACCCGAGCAGCTATCACAATGTCGACGGGAAACGGCAGGATGCTTATTATGGCCGCGCCTGGCTGCTCTATCATTATCTGACCTTCGGTCCGACCCGCAGGGGACAGCTCGCCGCCTATCTCGGCCTGCTCCGGCAGGGCAAAAGCCTGTCCGACGCCGCGAAGAGCGTGTTCGGCGATCTCGACAAGCTCGATCACGACATGGACAAATATCTCGGCAAACGGATGCTGACCGCCATCCGGCTCGGCCCCGAGCGGCTGAAGCCGGGGCCGGTCACCATCCGGGAGCTCAGCCCCGGCGAAGCCGCGATCATGCCGATCCGCATCCGCTCGCGCCGCGGCGTCGATGCGGCGCAAGCGGCCGAGCTGCTGCCGGAAGCGCAGACCGTGGCGACACGCTTTCCTAAGGATGCTGCCGTGCAGGCCGCGCTTGCCGAGGCATCCTTCGACGCAGGGCATGACGATGAGGCCATCATCGCTGCGGACGCCGCGCTCGCGCTCGATCCCAGCCAGGTGAACGCCTATATCCAGAAGGGGTTCGCCCTGTTCGACAAGGCCGGGAAAGCGGACAACAAGGCGGAGGCGTTCCGCAACGCGCGCCAGCCGTTCATCGCGCTCAACAAGATCGAGAACGACCATCCGCTGCCGCTCCTCTATTTTTACCTCTCTTTCATCAAGCAGGGCATCGAGCCGAGCGCCAACGCCAGGTCCGCTCTCCAGCGCGCGTCGGAGCTTGCGCCGTTCGATCAGGAGGTGCGCTTCCTGCTCGCGCAGCAGGACATCCACGACAAGAAATTCGCCGAGGCGATCCGCAATCTCGAGCCGCTCGCTTATGATCCGCACGGCGGCAGCGGCCCGGATGCGGCGCGCAGGATGCTGGAGGCCCTCAAGGCCGGCGATCATCTCGACGGCCCGGGCGGCGCTCTGGTGATCGCCCCGCCTCCGGGTGAGCTCTCACCGGGGCAGAAAGACGATCCGGCGCCCAAGAAAAACTGATCGTCCCCCGTCTTTACATATCGGTCATGCCGCTCCCATCTAAGCGACCATGACCAAGTCCGCGCCACCGCTCACCCAGCCCAGCCTGTTCATTCCGCACGGCGGAGGGCCATGCTTCTTCATGCCCGATCCGGACGGGGTGTGGCGCGGCATGGAGACCTATCTGCGCGGGCTCGCGGCGAGCCTGCCGGAGCGGCCGAGGGCGATCCTGCTGATCTCCGGGCACTGGGAGACGCGCGGCGGTTTCGGCCTCACCGGGGCCGAGCACCCCGGCCTCATCTATGATTATTACGGCTTCCCGCCACACACTTATGAGCTGACCTATCCCGTACCCGGCGCGCCCTGGCTGGCGGAGCGCGCAGCTGGCCTGCTGCGCGACGCCCGGCTTCCGGCTGCAATCGATCCCGCGCGCGGCCTCGACCATGGCGTATTCATTCCAATGAAGGTCGCTTTCCCAGACGCCGACATTCCGCTCGTCCAGATGTCGATCGAGGCGGGCTACGATCCGGCGTTGCACGTGCGCGCGGGCGAGGCGATCGCGCCGCTGCGCGACGACGGCGTGCTGATCATCGGCTCGGGCATGAGCTTCCACAATCTGCGCGCCTTCCGCGATCCGCGCGTGGAGGCCCCCTCCACGCTCTTCGATCAGTGGCTGACCCAGGCCGCCACCGCGCCCGCCGCCGATCGTGCCGCCCTGCTCGCCCACTGGGCAGACGCACCCTATGCGCGCCTCTGCCATCCGCAGGAGGATCATCTCATTCCGCTGATGGTGGCGGCCGGCACGAGCGGTTCGCCGGGCCGCCGGGACTATGGCGAGATCGTCATGGGCAGCGCGATTTCGGGGTACAGCTTCGCCTGAAAAGGGCGTCGCAGCAGGGACTCGCGTCGCTCTGTGCACTAGGATAGGCTGACTGTCCTACCAGGGGGAGTCGTGTCATGATGCTCGGATTGTCTTTGCCGGAATTCACCTTGTTGCACGTCGTCATCAGCCTTGTCGGCATTGCCGCGGGGCTGATCTTCTTCGGCGCACTCAGCAGCGGGCGCTGGCTCTCCCGCGCCAACGGGCTGTTCCTGACCTTCACGATCCTGACCAGCGTCACCGGCTTCCTGTTTCCGCCCAAGCCGATCGGCCCACCCTTCATCTTCGGCGTGGTGTCACTCGTCCTGCTGGCGATCGCGCTCTTCTCGCTCTTCGTGCAGCAGGCGCGCGGGCCCGGGAGGATTATCTTCCTGGTCACCGCGCTGATCGCGCAATGGCTGAACATGGTAGTGCTGGTGGTGCAGAGCTTCCAGAAAATCCCGGCGCTCAATGCGCTCGCGCCGACCGGCGCCGAGCCACCCGTGCTCGCGGGGCAGGCGCTGATGCTGCTAATCATCCTGTTCTTTGCCTGGCGCACCATTCCGGCGCGGATCGGCCACGCCATCCTGCGCTGACTCGACTCTGGCGGTCATTGAGAACATAATAGGAACATTATCCGATTCGGAGATGCCCTATGCCCGCGCTGATGCAGCCAGCCATTCTTCATCGCTTCTTCTTCGCCCTGATGCCGGATCAGATCACGGCGCGCCGCACTTATGCGTTCGCCGAGCGGGAACTGGGAGCGAAAGGGCTGCTGGAGCCCGATCGCCATCATGTGACGCTGTGGCTGACCGAGGACTTCCCGTTCGTCCCCGGCGCGCTGGTCGACGGGCTACTGCGGGCAGGCGAGGCGGTGCGCGCGACGCCATTCGATCTGGTGCTGGATCGCCTCTCCGGCGGCACCGGGACGGTCGCGCTGCGCCCGAGCCGGGTGGTGCGGCCATTGCGGGATTTGCAAAGCCGGATCGCCAGAGCAGCGGAGGAGCAATCCACGCCCGTTCGGCCCGACTGGTCATTCAGCCCGCACGAGACGCTGACCTATCGCAAGGGTACGCCGTTCAGCCGCGCGGTGCCCTGCTTCCAGTGGAAGGTGACGGAGTTCGTGCTGGTGCATAGCCATGTCGGCCTGCACCGGCATGACGTCATCGGCCGCTGGGCGCTGCGCCCGCCCGAGGCAGCGCAGGGCCGGCTGCTCTGACGATCAGGGAACGGATGGCGGGGCCACACATTATCTCGCCATGATCCGCAAGCTCGCATCCGGCGACTATCGCATCTACTCGCGCCACAAGGATGCCGAGACCGGCAAGCGCCGCAATCTGGGTACCTTCGCCACGCGCGAAGCCGCGCAAAAGCATGAGCGCGAAATTCAGTATTTCAAGCGCCACGGTTGACCCGTGGCTGGTCGCAGCGCCCCTCGCAAATGGTCGCAGGATGTCACCGAGCACAACGATGCGCTGGACCTGAAGCGCGACGTCTTCACGCTGAGTGATCCCCGGAAGATCGCCCTTTCGCTCAAGCAATCTGCCGAGGCGAGCCACCGGCGCAAGAGCTCGCCCTTTCGCTCGGCGATGTCGATGCTGACCTTCTATATCAATCGCGCCGGCCGCGGGCTGGACGACAGCCAGCGGGAGGTTCTCGAGCGCGCCAAGGACGAGCTTCGCGCTCTCTTCGATCGGGCGCCCAAGGCATAATCGATTGCCCGCGCCGACCGGCGGCGATTCATCGAAGGCCCGCTCATATCCGTCGCGTCGCACCTTTCGCGGGCTGGACAGCATCGCTGCGCCGCAGCAAGAAGTGCATGAAATCGCAGCATGGATTGCTCTCATGGTCCTGTCCATTTTCCACTGGCCACCCCCGATCGCCGCGTTGACGCTGGCCCTCGCAGTCCTCACCGTGCCCGCTCAGGCCGAGCTGCCCCCCTCGGTCGAGGCGATGATCCGCGAGGCGGGGCGCACCGACAAAGCAACCCTCGTCGCCGTCGTGCGCATGGCCAAGGCCACCAATCCTGACGATGTCGCCGCGATCGAGACGCTCGGCGCGACCTTCATGGCCGATCTCCAGCGCAAGTCTGATGCCGCGCAGGCCGCAGCCAAGGCGGCCGAGGAAGCACGCCTGTCCTCGCTCGGCCTGTTCGACGGGTGGAGCGGCCAGGGCGAGGCCGGCTTCGGCGTGACGACCGGCAACACCGATCAGCTCAACGTCCTGCTCGGCATCCGGCTCGCGCGCGACGGCCTGAAGGCGCGCCACAAATTCGCGACGTCGGTCGACTATCAGCAGACGGACGGGCATCGCAGCCAGGAGCGCTATTCGGCCAGCTACGCCCTCAATTACCTGTTGAAGGACGGACTCTACGTCGCCGCGTCCCTGGGCTGGGAGCGCGACGAGTTCGCCGGCTTCTCGCACCGCTTCACGGAATCGGTGGGCCTCGGCTATCGCGCGATCAACAGACCGAACATGACCCTGGACATCGATGGCGGTCCGGCCTTGCGCCAGACATTCTTCGTTGACGGGACCGACGAGGAGGATTTCGGCGCGCGCGGGTCGCTCGTCTATCGCTGGACGGTACGGCCGGGGACGATCTTCTCTCAAGAGGCCTCGGTGGTCAGCAGCGGCGGCAACACGACGCTCATCTCGACATCGTCGCTGAACACCAAGCTGACCAGGATCTTCTCGGCGCGCATCTCCTTCAACGTGCAGAGCGAGACCGACCCGTTGCCCGGCCGCAAACCGACCGACACGGCGACTCGCGCCTCGCTCGTTTACAGCTTCTGAAGCGGTGCTCGCCCCTCTCCGGGCGACCAGTCCGGCTCCGCAAGGACGAAGCCGGCAAAATCGAAGGCCGGCGAGACGATGCAGGAGACCAGCGCCCAGCCGCGATCCGCTTCCGCGGCCTGCCAGTGATGGGGCGCGATGATATGCTGCGGCATTTCGCCGAGCAGGACGTCACCTCCCAGGCGCCGCGCAGAGACCGGGCCGGCATCGCCCGGCGCGGTCGAGAGCAGCAGCGAGGTGCCGGCGTGCCACAACCAGATTTCGGCGGCATCGACACGGTGCCAGTGCGACCGCTGCCCCTTTTCCAGCAGGAAATGGATCGCCGTGGCAGTCGGCCGGTCGCCGCTTGCGGCCTGCGCGCGCCATGTCTCGTTGTACCAGCCGCCCTCGGGATGCGGCCTGAGATCGAGGCGCTCGATCAGTGCTCTGGCTTGGGGGTCGGTCATGGGAGAATATTGGCCTGCTCCTCGGCTTGTCGGCAAGGCTTTTGTCAGCCAACGATCGGTCATGACCCAGCTCTACCGCCTCGATGCGACAGCGGCCCGGATCGGCGCAGCCTTCTCCGCGGATCCGGGACGCGACCCCTGGGACGGCGGCTATGTGACGCCGGGCCAGTTCGCGCCGGCAATCATCGGCACGCGCGACCGAGGGCGTCGATTGGTGCCGCGCCTGTGGGGCGTACCCCCGCCCCCCGCCGCCGCCCTGACAGGCGGCGCGCCGGTGACGCAGGTGCGCAACCTGGAGAGTCCGTTCTGGATCGGCACGCTGCGGCATAGCGAGTATCGCTGCCTGGTGCCTGTCACCGCCTTTCAGCTGTGGAGCCAGAAGAGCGATCCGCAAACCGGCAAGCGGATCGCCCATCGTTTCTCCCTCCCGGCAGCGCCGATCTTCGCGCTGGCCGGAATCTGGCGCGACAGCGAAGTGCTGAGCTTCGCCCTGCTCGCCTGCGAGCCCAACCGGCTGGTCGGCGCGACCAATCCGCGCACCATGCCGGTCATCCTTCATGCGGAGGATCATGAGGCCTGGCTCCGGGCCGACTGGCGGCTCGCGCAAAAGCTGATCGCGCCGTTTCCATCGCAATTGATGCAGGTCAACGCCGTTCCGTGACCACTGGCTATCATTCCCCTGTTCGCGGCAATGACGGGAACGGGAGCGCCCGCGCGCTTCCAAAATTTTCCGTTTGTGTTGCATACAAGTTTCCGGCAATCTGACGCGGATCGCCCTGCGCGACATTAGGAGAGACTCATGGCCAGGATCATCGGCGGTTTCGCCGTCTCGCACACGCCCACCATCGCCTTCGCCAAGGATGCGAACAAGCAGACCGATCCGGTCTGGGCGCCGATCTTCGAGGGTTTCGAGCCGGTCAAGCAGTGGCTGGCGCGCGAGAAGCCCGATGTGATCCTGTATGTCTACAATGATCATATGACCTCCTTCTTCACCCATTATTCCGCCTTCGCGCTCGGCATCGGCGAGGAATACGCCCCCGCCGACGAAGGTGGCGGTCAGCGCGATCTGCCCGCGATCAAGGGCGATCCGGAGCTTGCCAAGCATATCGCCGAGTGCCTGGTCGCCGACGAGTTCGATCTTGCCTATTGGCAAGGCATGGGCCTCGATCACGGCGCCTTCTCGCCGCTCTCGGTGCTGCTCGAGCATGAGCATGGCTGGCCCTGCAAGATCGTGCCGCTCCAGTGCGGCGTGCTCCAGCATCCCATTCCCAAGGCCAAGCGCTTCTGGAACTTCGGCAAGTCGCTGCGCCGCGCGATCCAGAGCTATCCCAAGGATATCAAGGTGGTGATCGCCGGCACCGGTGGTCTTTCCCATCAGGTCCATGGCGAGCGCTGCGGCTTCAACAATACCGAGTGGGACATGGAGTTCATGGAACTCCTCACCAACAATCCGGAGTCGCTGCTCAGCGCGACCGTCACCGATCTCGCCAAGAAGGGCGGCTGGGAAGGTGCCGAGGTGGTAATGTGGCTGCTGATGCGCGGCGCGCTCAGCCCCAAGGTGAAGAAGCTTCACCAGAGCTACTTTCTCCCGTCCATGACCGCTATCGCGACCATGTTGTTCGAGGATCTGGGTGACGAGACGCCGCCCGCCGAGAGCGACGAGGCGCTGCGCGCCAGGGCCAAGCATGAACTGGCCGGCGTCGAGGAGATCGAGGGCACCTATCCCTTCACGATCGACCGCGCGGTCAAGGGCTTCCGCATCAACCACTTCCTGCACCGGCTGATCGAGCCGGAATTCCGCAAGCGCTTCGTCGAGGATCAGGAAGGGCTGTTCACCGACAGCGACCTGACCGACGAGGAGAAGGAGCTGATCCGCAGCCGCAACTGGATCGGCATGATCCACTATGGCGTGATCTTCTTCATGCTGGAGAAGATGGCGGCAGTGCTCGGCATCGGGAATATCGATGTCTATGCGGCCTTCAAGGGCCTGTCGGTCCCCGACTTCCAGAAGACGCGCAATGCGGCAATCACCTATTCGGTGGCCGGCAAGAAATAAGACTGATCAGCGACGAAGGCTGATTTGGGGCGGGACGGGGCGACTCATCCCGCCCTTTCTTTGTATAGCCGGCGGCGCGCAGGACAGTCCTGGCGTGAGGCGGGGCATATCCATGGCGCAACCGGCCAGCCTGTCTTATCAAGCGGCGCAACACACGGAGACATGATGGCCGACCTGTATCGCAAGGCGCTGGAAGCGGAGCGCAAGAGCCTGTGGGCCACCTGCCGCCTGAAGGGCCTCGCCAAGGACACGCCGGAGCGGCAGCGGATCGCCGAGCTGGATGCCCTGCTGCGCGAGCATGAGGCGAAGCAGAAGGGCGGCAAGGGCTAGCCAGCAGATTTGCGACAGCGGCGTGTCGGGATGCGACATGATTGCGGACCTCGCACCTGTCTTGGAAGCTCGCAACTTTGACGTTGTCAGAGCAGAGCGATGCATCTGCGGCCCTCATTCTACGGCATGAAATGCAGCGCATCGAATTGCTGGATTCATCGACTGCTTGCCATTAGGCTGCCTCATGCCAGAACGCATGATGATCAATGGCAGCGAGATTGCGGCGGTCCTGACCAACCCTCGTGCGCAGGACAATCCAATCATCTTCTGCAATTCAGCGTTTGAAAAACTGACGGGCTACCCCGCCGACGAAATCCTGGGACGAAACTGCCGTTTTCTTGCCGGTCCGAATACGGACCGTAGCGCCGTTGCCCAACTTCGCGAAGCAATCAGCCGGGGCCGGCCGGTCATGGTCGAGCTGCTGAACTACAGGCGTGACGGAACGGCCTTTCGCAACGCCGTGACCATTGCTCCGCTGTTCGACGATCAGGGCGACCTCGAATATTTTCTGGGCACGCAGGTGGACCTCGGGTCGCTGGGCTCCTCGCCGTCGCGAGCTGAAAATGCGCGACGAAAGCTCGCTATCCTGAGCCCTCGTCAGCGTCAGGTGCTGGCGGAGCTGGCCGCCGGAAAGACCACCAAACAGGTCGCATTCGATTTCGGTCTCGCTGAACCGACCGTGAAAACGCACCGATCCGCACTGTTGCATCGCCTGGAAGTCAGAACGGTCGTCGAGGCGATCAGACTGGCCATCGAGGCCGGCTACTGACCTTGGGCTAGTCCAAAAGATGAAGCGCCAAACGATGTGGGAAAAACTACACATCTGCTGCGACTCGAAAGGCTTTATGCTACGCCTTTCCCCCCTAGGTCGGCATCGAGGAATCTTTGCCGGCTTTTTTTTGGCTTGGCGTTCCGTCAAGACCGGGCGGCATATTGAAGCGCGATAACCGTTTCCATCCGAAGCCCGATCGCGCCGGAACCTGGGGCGCGTGGACAAATCCGGGATGGCGGCTATCCGGAGATGTCATCCAGAAGCGCCTGTCGGGATCCGACCCACAGTCGGTCGCTCAGCGCCAGATGTCATGTGCCTGAAAGCTGCCGTCGCGCTTAACCCTTCGAAGCTTTGGCGGATTGTGGTCCCCTGCGGCGGGCAGTGCGCTCTATCCCGTCGACCA
>NZ_JAHGAW010000003.1 GCF_018603885.1 Sphingobium nicotianae | reverse complement strand
TATGCGTGGTCTTGTCGCTAACATCCAATCCTGCATAGATCGACATCGGTCACCCTCCTGCATTGAAGCGTTCACACGACTTCGTACCATCCAGGAGGGTGGCTAGATCAATTACGCGGTGTCCGACTTAGCCGACGTTCAGGGGCATGAATGAACGAAAGTCAGCTCGTGCCCGCTGGTTCTGAGGACCGGCGGTCCGGGTCGTCGACAAAGCTGGCGCACCATGTAGAACGTATCCCCGCCGAAGTCTTCAACGTCAATGCGCGGGATCGCGATTGGGTGGCAGTGCACGCCCCAGCCGCTGGCGACCTTCCAGCAGCAACTCCGGCTGAACGGCGGGCTGTCGCAGATTGCGCGAAACCATTTCATCTATGCGTCGGATGGGGGGATACACCGTTCACGCGCTCTTATGACCGCGCAAAGGCGCGCGGCTGGACGACGAGCGAGATTGCGTGCGGTCACGACGTCATGCTCGATCACCCCGAAGCTCTGACGGCGGAATTGCTTGGCGTGGCGAGTGCCGCCGGCTGACTGGACTCTGCCCAAATTCGCCTCGGTACATACCAACGTCACGTCACTTACCGCCAACAAAGCGGACCTTGACCGCATCGACATAGCCCTTGGAAAGCCGACCTATATTCATGGACGAACGACGGCGCGGTCGCCAGGCCTTAAGGAGGCATATGCAGCCTATTTTGGACGGGATGAATGCGCTTCCTTCTGGCTCGAGGGCGGCCTGTACCGCGTTCTCCCGCGCTAGGGCGCGTTGCACCGCGGGGCGGCGCTCCATTGCGCGGGAATGGGCGAGGAATCGCAGAAATCGGGTGACGTCATTGCCAGCGCCAGACGGCGTAGCGGGCTCATCAATCGATGGATCTTCCGCTCCGGGAATCCACGGGAGCATCCGTTTGATGGTGACGGAAAGCCCAGTGGCCATCAGGTGATCCATTTTATTGCTTTTCAAAGGTCTACATAAAAGCGTCATAGTACGGGTCCAGAGGGCCGCCCGTCGCCTCGTTGGAGGTGCTAAGAATAAGGGGTCTTCATGCTCAAGACTGTTCTCGCCGCCGGCGTGGCCTTTGCCGCGCTGACCACCCCCTTTGCGCCCGCTTACGCGGAAGAAGATCGGCCCGCTGCTGCGAACGAGGCGATCGGAGACGAAATTATCGTTACTGGATCGACCCGCGCCGAGCGCCGTTTCGATGTGTCCTATGCGGTCAATACGATCTCCCAGGAAGACGTCGAGAAGATCTCGCCGGTGAACTTTGCCGATCTTATCGGCCAGCTCCCCGGCTTCCAGACCGAGATTACAGGCGGTGAAGTGCAGAACATCTATCGCATCCGTGGCCTGCCCAACGACGGCGGCTTCGTAAGCTTTCAGCAGGACGGCCTGCCGCTGTTCCACGAAAACGACGGTGTTTTCTTCCGTGGCGACGCGATCCTCAAGCAGGATCTGATGACAGACCATGTCGAAGTCGTGCGCGGCGGTCCGGCCCCGGTCTACGCCAGCTACTCGGGCGCGATCATTAATGCGATCACCGTGACCGGCCGTGAGGAAGCGCGCGGCAAGGCGCAGGTCACACTGGGCGACACCGGCCTGTATCGCCTCGACGCCTATCAGGCAGGCAAGCTGGCGACGGACACCTATTATGCCGTGGGCGGTTTCCTGCGCTACCACGACGGCTATCGCGACAACGGCTTCCCCAACGACAAGGGCGGCCAGATCCGCGCGAACATCAAGCACGTGACGGACAACGGGTTCATCAAGCTGAACTTCAACTACGTCAACGATCACAACGTCTTCTACCTGCCGATCCCGACCGCCGACCCGCGTGATCCCCGCAAATCGCTGGACCAGTATATCGACTATTTCTCCGGCACGATGAACTCTCCGGCCTTCCGGAACGTGAACCTCAAATATCGGGACGGCAACGGCGTCATCCAGAGTGGCAACTCCGACCTGTCAGATGGCCGCCACCTGCAGATAGTGAACTTCGGCGCGCATTACGAAGGCGACTTCGACGGCTGGCTGGTGACCGCCGCCGCCGGATACACGCAGGGCAAGAACGACTTCACGGCCTTCTATTCGACGACCAATCCCGTCGACGGCAACGCCTTTGCCAACGGCTATCTCAACCGCGCGGGCGGGGCGCCTTTCGGCGCGGTCCGCTTCGGCTACGTGCTGTCGGGGACGACGACGGTCTATGATCCCTATGCAGCCTCCGGCCTGGTGATGCAGGGCCAGTATCGCGACATTCACTCGAAATTCTACTCGGGTCAGGCGAATCTATCCGTGGCGCGGAAGTTCGACACGGGCATCGGCACTCATGACATCAAGTTGGGCGTCTACGGCAGCCTCTATGGTGAGGACAGCCGCACCCTTTATCAGAACTATCTGATCGAAGTGGCTGGAGAGCCCCGCACGCTGGATCTTGTGGGTTATAACGCCGCCGGGCAGGTGGTGGGCCGCGTAACCGACAAGGGCGTGCTCAATTATGCCGCAACGCTTAATCAGGGGGATAGCGATGCCAAGATGTTCGCACTCTACGCCAACGATACATGGGAGATCGCGCCCGGCCTGCGTCTCGACGGCGGGATCCGCCACGAGCGCTACAGCTACGAGGGCTGGGCCGCGCTGACCGAGCAAGCGAACTTGGGCGATGCCACCACGCTGGCCGACGACACCACTCGCGCCTTCACCGGCGTGATCCGGAACCAGAAGCTCAAGCCGAATGCCACCAACTGGACCGTCGGCGCGAACTACGACTTCTCCGCCCATGTCGGCATCTACGGCCGCGCCTCGCACCTCGAGACGCCGCCCAACGTGCAGACCGTGATGAGCATCAATCCGACAATCATCACTACCGTGGCCGATCAGTTCGAGGCGGGTCTGAAGCTGTCGATGGGGCGTTCGTATCTCTACGTCACGGGCTTTTACACCAATTTCGATCCGCTCAATGCCTCGTTCCTGGCCTTCGATCCGACCACGGGCCGTAACGACGTCAATGTCCCCTTCATCGGCGAAGCGCAGGTCAAGGGCGTCGAGTTCGACGGCGCCTGGAGCGTGACCCCCTGGTTCACGCTGAATGGCGCGCTGACGGTTAGCGACCCGAAATACAAGAACTTCCAAAGCGCTACCGGTGCCGATCCTGAGCAGGCAGAGGGCAACCAGATCGTTCGCCAGCCCAAGATTTACGGCAACATTCGTCCGAGCTTCGACTTCTCCACCCGTGATACCGACGTCTCGATCTATGGCCGCTACACTTACATGGGCAAGCGATACGTCGATCTCTACAACAACACCGCGCTGCCGGCTTATGGCACGATTGGTGCGGGCGTCACGGTCAAGCATGGCACGTGGCAGCTGCAGGTCGTCGGCGACAATCTGTTCAACGCGCATGGGCTGACTGAAGGCAACACCCGCACCGACTCGCTGAGCGGCCAAGGTAGCGCCGAGGCGATCTACGGGCGCCCGATCTTCGGCCGCAATTTCCGCCTTGTCATCGGCAAATCGTGGTGATGCGCAAGGCCTCCATGCGGACGGGGCCGCTGATCGCGGCGGCGCTCTGCCTCACGACGGTCTGTGTTCATGCGCAGACCATCCGGGACACGTTTACGGAGGGCCTGTCGCAGCGGCTGTTCCCGCTACTCGACGCGCTGGGCGGCAATCCCGCCGCGCTTAACGCGCTGCGGGGAGACCCCGAGATTGCTTCCATGCTGCGCGCTCGGTCGGACCGGCGCGCGGCTTGCGGCGCTGACCTCGGCTGCGCGGCGCAGGCGATGGTGTGGACCGACGGTGAGACGCAAATCCTCGCCGCGGCCATTCCGGGCAAGGGCGCGGACGATGGCCCCGCCGCCCAGGCGAGGCGAGAGATTGCGGGCGTCAACGCCATCCTGCGGACCTACGGCCTCGGCCAGGTGCCGCCTTATCCGCAGATCGACGGCGCCGGGACCATCGACCCGCAGGAAACCCGCTCGCGCCTCCAGGCTGCGGCGTGGCTGTCGCAGACCGGCCGTGCCGGCTCGGTGCAGGCGCTCGATCCCAGCGTGGAGTTCGCGCTCGCCCTGCTCCACGGGAGCGAGCGCACCGATGCGATCGGCTATGAGCCGCTCGCCGGTGGCTTCAACGCCCCGGCGATGAAGCGCGCAAGGAGCCTCGACTGGAAACGCTTCCGCTACAGCGCGATGATCATCACCGGCGTTGGCCCGGAGGTTGAGGGGATGTCGCTCAGCCCGTTCGGCAAATATCATCTTCGTCTCGCGGCACAGCGTTTCGCGGCGGGCGATGTGCCTTTCCTCATCGTCACGGGTGGCCGCGCCCACCCGCGCGCAACTCGCTTCACCGAGGCCGAGGAGATGCGCCGCGCTCTCATCGAGCGGTATGGCGTGCCCGCCGATGCGATCGTCGTCGAGCCTTATGCGCGCCACACCACCACCAATTTGCGCAATGCCACGCGCCTGCTCGTGGCAATGGGTGCGCCCTTGGAGATGGACGCGCTGATCGTCTGCAATCCCGACCAGAGCGCTGCGATCGCAAGCCCCGATTTCGTGGCCCGGAACGCGCGCGAACTGGGCTATCAACCGGGGGCAGTCGGTCGTCGGATTTCGCCCACGGAACTGGTGTTTCGCCCTTCGCCTCGATCCGCACGGGTCGACCCGCGCGATCCCCTCGATCCCTGATCCGGAGAGACCAAATGCGCCCACTCTTCCTCGCTACCATTGCCGCGCTGTCCCTGATGCCGGGCGTCGCGAAGGCCTGGGGCGGTACCGCGCACACCGTTATCGATCGCGCCGCGCTCGAAGCCATTCCCGAGGATGGTCCGGTGTTCCTGCGCAAATATGAGGATTATATCGCTGCGTCCTCATTGCTACCGGACAGCTGGCGCGGAAATTCGGAGAATTTCTCGAAGATCGAGGAAGACCCCAACCACGGCTGGTTCCGCGAGCAGTTCACGTTCCTGAAGCCTATCCCGCGCTCGCGGTACGAGTTCGTGATCGCGCTCTACAAGCAGTATGAGAAGATCAAGGATAGCGACCCGGAGACCGCTGCCCGGACCAACGTGCGCTGGACCGGGACGCTCCCTTATGCCGCGATCGAAGCCTATGACCGCATCGTTGTCTGCATGCGCCGGGTTCGCGCCGCCGATGCAACGGGCGAGAATGCCTCGGTTGCCGAGCAGAACTGTGCCTTCGACGTGATCCGCCTCGGCCACTATATTGGCGACGGCGCCAATCCTATGCACGATTCGGTCAGTAGTGACGGCTGGCGCGGCCCCAATCCGCAGGGCTACACCACCGACCGCAGCGTTCATGGTCGCTTCGAAAGCCAGTTCGTGGATGGCATGAAGCTGACCGTCGCCGACATCGCGCCGCGCATCGGCAAGCCCAGCCGCACGGAAGGCGACATGTTCGACGCGGTGCTTGCCTATCTCGACCATTCTGGCGACAAGGTGGGCGCGGTCTTCGCTCTGGAGAAGCGCGACGGCTTCGCCAACTTTGCCGACAAGGACGTGCGCGAGATGGTCTACGAACGCACTGCCGCCGGTGCGACCATGCTGCGCGACATGCTCTGCCGCGCCTGGGCGGAAAGCGTCCTGCCGCCTGCCCAGGTCGAGCCTTCGCCTCTCGACTTCGCTAATCCAAAGTTCAACCCAGAGACGGGCTCGGCGCCCGATTAGCTTATGTTGCGACGCGCCATGACGCATTTTTGACGAACTGGTCACACTCTTCTGGCCTAAAGTCAGATGATAAATGCGGAGTGGATATCCCCAGGTGCCTTTGAGGTTGATCTGGGGACCGGATCGACCGGCAGCGAGTCCGAAGGCGCTCCAGAACTGGTCACGGAGGTACGTAGCGCAACCGCCGCGCTGTCACCAATTGAAGGTGTCTCAACCGTGACCACCTTCCTCCCTGCTCAACCGCATGCCGTATCTAGGCTTTAAAGCATATTGGAGCCGGAGGGGCGCAGTACTAGCGAAAGTGTTTGGTCCCGGCATTTGATGGTGCGGTCTTCATGCAAGGGTGGAAGGATGCAGTGTGGGACAGATTCTGCACGGGAGCGCCCGCACGACAGAGGCAGCATCATTTGCGCGCTGTTAGCCTGGCAGATGCGAGGAAAGATCCGGCCCATCGGCCGACCCTTACGTCGGCCCTGAAGGACCTGACTGGCTGGCTGGAAGGTGGGCAGCCCCCCTTGAACAGAGAACGGTCTGACGGGTTCGAGGAGCCGCCGAACGAATTGAGCGGGGTACGACCGTGTCGATGCGGACCGGTAGTGTGGGCTGCCAAAGCCGTCACAACTCCTGCGGCTATCAGCCTCGCGCTCTTGGAACTGTGGGAGTGTGGGAGTTTTGCAAAAATGTTGCTCTTGCGACACATATGAATCGTGTGCAGGCGAATATAAGTCGTCGCCGAGACTTGGCTTTTCCTCAAAACCTGCCATCGTTCGGTGCGCGCTTGCCTCCGTTTGACCCCGGAGACTCGGGCCGGCGAACCCATCTCTTATTTACGAACAGGACTCGGTTGGTGTGACCTCCGCAAACATAGGCGGGGATTGCTGGTCGACACAGATCGGAGACAATTTCAGGTGCGATATGGATGAACCAACCGAGGCTGACCGCGTCGAAAAATTGCTCGACACGCCAAACCTTGCCAACGCTCTTGAAAGCGATCGGTTCAAGCAGTTCCTCGATCACGTCCCGGTCGCGATCGCCGTGTCGGAGCTGCTGCCCTCGGAGGCCATTGTCTATGCAAATCTTGAATTTGAGCGCCTGACAGGCCGGTCGGTGCGCGACATGGAGGGCGGTGGCTGGAATGCGTTGCCCGGGATGGCGTCGGCTCAAAATGACGATGAGAAGCTGAGCCACGCCGTCGAGCTCGGCGAGGAGTATGTGGGTCGGTTTTCGATCGTGTTGGCAGACCGTCGGTTTGAGGTCGATGCGTGGTCAAACACGATACAGGATGACGACGGTGCCGAGACCTTTCGGCTAGTGGCATTGGCGGAAGTCGGACACGTCCGGAAGGATCAGAGCGAGCTCGAGAAAAGCTTGCGCGACAAGGATGGGCTGCTTCTCGAGCTGCAGCACCGGGTAAAGAATAATCTGCAGATGATCACCGCGCTCATCCGGATGGAAGCACGCAACGTGACAGAGGAAGATGCCGGCAAGCGATTCGATCGCCTCGCAGGCCGTATCAACGCTTTGTCTGTGCTCTATGACTGTCTGACCAGCCAAGGCCAGAGCGATAATGAGAGTATCGATCTGGGCACTTATCTCAGCAAGGTTGCCTCGTCGGTGATGCAAGCCCACGCCGTCGAGGGAATCAGGCTGGATCTGACGGTCGATACCTGGCCCGTATCTATTAACGTAGCCATGCCTGCGGGCCTTGTCGTCAATGAGCTCATGACCAACGCGTTAAAGCACGCCTTTGTCGGACGTGAGGGAGGCACGATCCTGATGCACAGTCTCGTAGACGAGACCGGTTGCTTCATCACAATAGCCGACGATGGCGTTGGACTGCCCGACGGCGTTTCTTGGCCAAAGCCCGGCAAACTCGGTGCGGCCATTGCGCAATCCCTACGGCAAAATGCTGGCGCGACGCTGACCGTGAAATCGAAGCCGGGAGCTGGTACGGAGGTCATATTGTTTTTTGCGCGACCTGCAGCGGCTCCGCAGTAAGCTGACGAGCTGGATAAACAATAAGGGAATAGCTTTCCCCAAGGCGGCAGGTTCCGCCCCAATGTCTGACCTTCGACGCGCGCGTCAACTTGCCTGAAACCGGCCATTCGTTCAGATTGTGGTGACAATCAATCCGCGCCCGTGGCCACGCGAGGGCTCCAACGAAGCGCGTCGACAGACCCCCAAACTCGACCATAAAGATTGACCGAGGTCACTATATTGACGGATGTGGGAAATAAGCCGGCATACAGGATAAGGGGGAGTGAAATGGTCGAGGATGGGCAAAACGTTGAGGGCGGGTGCCTCTGCGGAGACATACGCTACACGCTGCATGGACCGACCATTTTCTGCACCCAATGCTGTTGCAAGGATTGCCAGAAGGCGACCGGCACGGGTCATACGACGATTATCGGCGTCCATCGCGACCAGCTGGAAGTGCGCGGCACGCCTAAGATCTACCTGACCCATGGCGACACCGGCGGCGCCGTCTCCAGGCATTTCTGCGGCAATTGCGGAGGGCGTCTCTATACGTCGGGCGACTTGCCGGGCTCCGTGATCATGGTGCAGGCGGGGTCGCTCGATGATCCTAATGTCGTGACGCCTACGACGGTCATTTATCTCAAGGACGCCGTTGCGTGGGACCGGTTCGATTCAGACTTGCCGACCTTCCCGGCGATCGGAAAGCGGTCCGCCGAGGACCAGGCTAAGCTCGATGAAATCAAGAAACGTCCCGTCAAGACAATGGTGATGTGAGCGTCGAGCGCAGAGTTAATCGCCGCACAATGGCGGCCATGGGAGAGAAATGATGAAAGTTGCCGTGTTAGGTGCGAGCGGTAGGGCAGGCTCCGCGATCGCAAAAGAATTGGCGGCCAGGGGACATGAGGTGCTCGCGATCGCGCGCCATCCCGAAAAGATCCCGTCCGCCGAAGGCATCACCGCGACCGTGGGCGATGCTTCGAATGTTGAGCGATTGGCGGATCAAATCGCAGGATGCGATGCGGTCATCAGTGCTCTTAAGTTCGACGTGCCGCCTGCCACCTTGCTTGCCGCGCTCAAGAAGGCAGGCGTGGGCCGACTTCTGGTCACGGGCGGCGCCGCCAGCCTGAAGGATGATCAAGGCCGACGCCTGATCGACACAGATGCGATGCCGGACAGCTGGAAGCCGATCGCACAGGCCGGCATCGATTTCTTCTACGAGCTGAAAGAAGAGCAGGACGTTGATTGGGTTTTCTTCTCACCCGCTTTCAACTTCATCGTCGGACCGCGTACGAGGCAGTTCCGCCTCGGCGGAGATCAACTCATCAGGGACGAAGCGGGGGAAAGCAGGATCAGTTTTGCGGACTATGCGATCGCCATGGCAGACGAACTGGAAAGCCATGCGCATAGCCGGGAACGCTTTACCATCGCCTATTAACCGGGAGCAAGTTCACAATCGAATTCATGTCGCGTCCAAATGAAGGATGGGTGGATGCAATATATAAGACTGGGCTCAAGCGGTCTGCAGGTCTCCCGGCTCTGTCTGGGATGCATGACCTTCGGCGAACCGCTCCGTGGGCCCCATGAGTGGACGCTCAACGAAGAAAAGAGCCGGCCGATCATTCGCAAGGCGCTCGAGAGCGGGATCAATTTCTTCGACACCGCCAACATGTATTCCGCCGGCTCGTCGGAGGAAATTGTCGGAAAATTGCTCAAGGAAATGGTGCCGCGCGACGAGGTTGTGGTCGCAACGAAGGTGCACATGCGGATGCGCCCGGGTCCGAACGGTGGGGGCCTCAGTCGCAAGGCGATCATGCATGAAATCGACCAGAGCCTCACTCGGCTGGGCATGGACTATGTGGACCTTTACCAGATCCACCGGCTGGACCGGGAAGTGCCCATGGAAGAGATACTCGAGGCGCTCCACGACTTAGTTAAGGCCGGAAAAGTCCGATATATCGGGGCCTGCTCGCTCTACGCCTGGGAGTTCGCGACGATGCTTCATCTCGCGGACAAACATGGTTGGACACGCTTCGTATCGATGCAGAATTATGTGAACCTTCTCTATCGCGAGGAGGAGCGCGAAATGCTTCCGCTTTGTGAGGCCGAGGGCATTGGTGTGCTGCCTTGGAGCCCGCTAGCCCGTGGGAAGCTGACGCGGGATTGGGACGAAACAACGTTCCGGTCCGAAACTGACGCGGTCAGCAAGACTCTTTACGAGAAAACCGCTGATCCGGATCGCCAGGTCGCGGCCGCCGTTGCGACGGTCGCTGCCAGGCGAGGCGTGCCGCGTGCGCAAATCGCGCTTGCCTGGTTGCTCAACAAGTCGGTGATAACCTCACCGATTATCGGTGCATCGAAAACAGAACATCTCGACGACGCCGTTGCTGCTCTCGAAATCAGGTTAAGCGACGACGAAATTTCGGAGCTGGAGGAGGCCTATGTGCCCCACCCCGTCACGGCGATATGACATCCGTTAATCTCCCGTGGTCTAATGGAGCTCGAAGAACGCCAAACGAGAAACGGAGCGGCAGGTTCAACGCAAGTCGAGGCGGCCCGTTGAGGTGAAGGAAGCGCGGCGGTCGCATAAACCGAGGGGATCTCTTCGAATACAGTCGCAGCAACTTCGTGGTTCATAACCAATAATGTCTGTGAGGCTACTCACTGCGAGCGGTAACATCAGAGAGCGTAAGGACTCTCCGGGCCGAACTGGAGTGAGCTTTTGATATTCGGAAACACGTGAACACGCGACTTGAAGCGCCAGCCGTCAGCGGTCTTCACGTAAAAATCCTCATACCCGCCCTGCGGCTCGTTTCTCGCGGGGTCGCCGTCAAGTTTCATTGCGATCAGGGTGCACCGTCCCCACGCGCCGCCGGGCCGAGGCTCGATCCTGTGGTTGACGATGACGTGATGGCTTGTGCCAAAGCGCGGTGGCTGGCGGCCGTGGGGGCCACCTCCCGCCACAATTGCGCGCTCGTCGCGAGTGCGCGCATAGGTCGCGCCTGGATCGCCCCACTTTTCCGACACGCCGAACGTGCCGTCATCCGTATAAAGATCGGCATAGGCATAACCGTCATCCGTGCAGTCATCGAGATAGATCGCGTAGCATGCGTTCAGTTGCTGAATCTCGATATAGTCCTGCGGCGTGAGGGTCGGCGTCGTGTCGTTCGTAAGGCCGAGAACCGCGCGGGACGGAGTTTGTCTGGTCATCGTCAAGCCTTTCGAGGTTTGAGGTGCCGGCCGGCGAGAAAGAAATGCCAGGCCGGCCAGATTGTCAGGATCATGGTCGTCAGCAGGACGATCTGGGTGGCATCGACCACCGCTGTCCGGCACGCCGCCTGCAACGCCGCGGAGGCGCCTTGCGTGGCCTGTCCTCCCGGACATGAGGCCATGAAGTCGGCGGGGGCGACGTGTCCGAACAGCCGGGCGGCGATGAGGTCGTTTGCCCCCCCGGTCAGCACGGGGCCGATGCTCCCTCCGATCAGGCTCATGAAGACGCTTGAAAGGACGGATGCCTTTGCCCGGCCTCCCGGCGGAATGATATTGTAGAGGACCGTGAAACTCGGGGCCAGGCACACGGAATTTGCCAGCGCGCCGAGAAACATCCAGACCGCCAGCGCCTGCCAGCTCTCCTGCAGCAGAGCCGTGACATAGAGCGGCATGCCCAATGCGACGCCGATCGCCGGGAACCATTGCAGCCAGCGCTCGTCGTGTTGCGCAAGTCGCTGCGTGACGATGCCGCCGACGAAGGTCGAGATCGTTGCGCCGAGCATCATCGACATGGCCACGATGAAGCCGAGCTCGGTATAGGAGAGTGGGAATTTCCGCGCGAGATAGACCCCCACGAATGTTCCGGTGGGGGCGGTGAAGGTCATGAAGAGGGTCAGCGCGATGATCATCTGGCGCAATGCCGGGGATCGCCAAAGCATGGTCAGAACGTCTCGATAGGAGAGGGGAGCCGCGAAAGCGGGATTGGTCGGCTGGACGGGATCGAGATGCCCGCGCACGGGCTCCCGGATGAGGCGCCACGTTGCGAGCGCGATCAATATCCCCGGCAGGCCCACGACATAGAATGCCGCCCGCCAACCCCAATGATCCAGAACGAATCCGCCGACGATCATGCCGGCGAACGAGCCGATCGGAAATCCAAGGCCATAGATCGCGAGCGCCTTGGTTCGCGAGCCCGGCGAGAAATAGTCGCTGAGAAGCGAGTGGGACGCCGGCAGGCAAGCAGCCTCGCCGATGCCCACCCCCATCCGCGCGAGCGTGAGCTGGACGAAGTTGGCGCTGAGGCCGCACAGCGCCGTCATCACCGACCAAAGTACAATACAAGTTGAGAGGATGGTGACGCGGTTGCCCTTGTCGGCCAGCCGCGCCATCGGAAAGCCGACAACCAAATGGACAGCGCTGAACGCAAAGCCGGTCAGGAAGCCGAGCTGCCAGTCGGCGAGCAGCAACTCTTCCTTGATCGGCTGGGCCAATATGCCGAAGATGGATCGGTCCACCGAACTGAAAAAATAGGCCACGAACAGCGTCGCGAGGACGACGGAGGAGGACCGGGCATTGGCAGCCTGCATGAGGCGCATACCCGCCTGCGCGCTGACTGCGTGGGCCGCCCGCCCTGTCTGGCTCACCGGACGGCCCCTGTCATCGGAGGTTGCATCTTGTTTCCCCGTGTATCACGGCGCGGTCGGAGCCACTTCTCCGACAGCCAGGAGGCGCCCCGCGGTAATCGGTCTTCGGCCGCCGCAGGGCAAAGGCGAGGGATCGAGAGCGTCGCCTAGAAGCGGCGTCGCACGGTCAGCGAGAATTCGCGCGGTGGCACGATGTGGCCAAAGTTGCCGAGACCGCTGCCGCTTTCGAACTGATAATATTCGAAGATGTTGGCCAGATTGGAGACGGCCAGGGTAGCGGTCCACGCGCCGTCCGAGGTCTTGTACGCTATCTGGGCGTTCCACATCGAGTAAGCGGGGACGATATATCTCGGATTCGGCGGCGAGATGCCCGCCGTCGGGCTGAAGGTCTGCAAAGACTGCCAGTTCCAGTCGACGCGCGGCGTGAACGTGCCGGCGGACGTCTCGATGTCATAGGAAACATTGGCGTGCATGTTCCACTCGGGCTGGCGGACATTGCCTGGAGCCAGATAGCCGGGCTGGCCGGGCGTCGTGACCGAGGACTTGAACTTGTTGAATCCACCCGTCCAGTCGATGCGCAGGCCATCGACCGGAATGGCCGTGATGTCCCATTCGAAGCCCTTGATCGAGGCCGGCCGCCCGCCCGAAATGTAGAAGGGCGCGAACGAGGGATTGCCCGGATAGAGTTGCGTGCAGCTGTCGCCGGAAGGATACCATGTTGCGGTAGAGCCGGGCTGCCCGAGGCACTCCACGCCCTGCACGGACGCCGAGAGCTTGCTGTAATCCGTGTAGAAGGCCGCGAGATTCATGCGCAGATGGCGATCGAGAAATTCGCTCTTCACGCCGACTTCGTACGAGATGAGCTCCTCGTCGGAGGTCGCCTGAAGTTGCCGGGGCGTGATGACGATCGTGGTGATGCCGGGCGGGCGCGAGCCCGTCGCGGCGGTCGCATAGACAAGCACGTCATCCGTGATCTTATAGTCGGTCGACAGCAGCCAGTCCCAGCGGCGCTGGCGGGCGGTGAACGGAGCCGGGACGGTGATCAGCGGCGGGTGATTGAGCTCATATTCCACCGAACCCCTCGTATAGCGCGCGCCGCCCGAGACGCGCCATCTGTCCGTAAGATTATAATCGACATGGAAGAAGGCCGACTTCGATTCGATGTTCGCATCGTCGTCTTGCAGGAAATTGTTGGTGAGATAGCCGATAAGGCCGCCGAGGTGGCCAGTGTAACTGATCCAGAAGCCGCCCACGACCCAGTTCAGCCGATTATCGAGCAGATTGCCGTCGAAGCGGATTTCGCCGGTCTTCTGCTTAACCTTCTGGTCGAAGTGCGAGATCACGTAACCGAGCGGCGAATGCTCCGCGTTCTGGGTGAAGTGGTTGCTGAACTCCGAGTATGAGGCAATCGCGGTCATGTTGACATTATCGGCGACCTTGTAGCGCACGCGCCCGGAAAACGTCGCCTTGTCCTGCGTCTTTTCGTCGCCATAGCAAAAGCCGGACGGCTTGATGGCCGCCAGTAACGGCCGGCAGAAGGTCTCGTAGGTCGCGTAACGATTGCTGGCCGGCGGTAGGAAGCGGTTGTCGTATCTGACGCCGAACAAGTTTTCGATGGCGACGTTATAGCCCTGAATAAGGCCGTTATTGTTGGGGTAGGGATTGTCGATATAGGCCAGAACTTCCGGCGTTTCCTGGTCATTTTGTTTGTTGTAGGCGGCGGAGAGCAGGACATCGAGGCCATCGATCGGCTGCCAACGCAGCTTCACCTGCCCGCCGGCCCGCGAAGTGCCGCCCAATTCGCCGATCTTGCAGCCACGCTGGGCGGAATCGGGTTGCACGAAGGGAATGGTGCCAGCAAGCTCGGGCGTTCCCTGTTTGATCATCTGGCACCTGAAGTCGAGCCGGTCGATATAGCCGTTCTGACGCATGAAATTGCCGGACAGGCGCATCGACAGCGTCGACGACAGTCCGAGATCGATGGCGCCGCTCGCGCCCATCTTCTTTCTGGAGCCGTAAGTGAGAGCGAAGGTGCCGGACCCATCCCCTTTCGGATCGGGGGTGAAGATCTTGATCGAGCCGCCGATGCTGGCGTTGCCCGACAAGGTGCTCTGGGGGCCGCGGTTCACCTCGACCCGCTCGACGTCGCTGAGATCCAGCTCCGACCCGACCACGGTGGCGTGGTAAATATCGTCCACATAGAGCGCGACGGCGGGCGCGACCGCATAGCTGGAGGTGGTTCCCTGGATAACGCCCCGCATCACGATCACGGGCGATCCGCTGGCATGGGAAATGCCAGGATTCGTGTGAAGGTTCGGTACCACCATTCCGAGATCGGCGATGCTGCCGACATTGGCTGCCTGCAGCTGATTGCTTGTCTGCGCCGTGATCGCCATCGGCGTCTTCTGTATGTCTTCGGTGACATAGCGTGCCGTCACGGTGATCGTCTCGATCCCGCCGCTCGAAGGCTCCGACGTGGCAGGCTGCGACGTTGCAGAGTCCGGCGTCGCCGGAGCCCTGTCCTGGGCTGCTGCGGGTTGGCTCGCCAGTGTCAGCACGGCCAGGCAACTGCAGGCAAGCAACTGCTGACGCGCGCCAACGTTCGAGAAGGATTCTCCCCGTTTCATTCAACCTCTCCTTTGCGCTGCACCGTTTACCGATGCATATGATTCACTGTTTGGGTTTTCCAAACTTTTTATAATCCATAAACTGAAGTATATTTGTGAATTCGAGGAGTGTCAACGATAGGGGTTGAACTGCGCCATGGCTGATCTGGCCAAAACAGGAATTCAGCCCCGGGCGTGATCATCCGAACGGGTAGGAAAAAGGACAATTTCAAAAGAATTTGCTTCGGGATTGGTAATGGCGCAAGCTGCTTCCGGCAGACATGAAGTGAGGCAGCATCACAGCGCCGGGAGCGTGCTTCCGGTCGTGATTCTGAGGCCGAGGTTAACCGATCTCCACTTATGGCAGCACATCATACGAAATGAGGATATTTTTTTTCTGGTATAATTATGCGTGCGAAGTATGATTGGAGGAGAGTCTGCCGCTTTCCGTGACGGATCGACGGTAGGATTGCGCTTCCCGACATGCTCTGGCGGACCAGAGGAAGCCAGTCATTGCAGGGGCTCAGCGGGGGACGGCGTTCCGTTTCAAATCGGCTGGGGCAGCCGCATTCAAAGTTCAGAATGACTATCAGAATGACTAAATGCGATCGCAGATTTCGTTACGGGGCGTAAACTTGCGAATAATATTGGATCGGGGTCGGATAAATCCAGACTGCGGAAAATAATAGCTTAATGGAGCGCTGAAAGAATGATCGAGATCGATGTTACGGAGATGGGGACGATCGAACAAGTCGTTGATCTTTGGCAAAAATCTCTACCTTCTCTCGATACCGAAGCATTTGAGATCCATCTTAAGCTATATCAGGTCAATCTAATTGCCGACCGGCTTTATAACGACATTGCAGACGACTTTTCGCTGAGCGATGTCGATGTCAGCATTTTGATGCTTGTCAGCCGAAATCAAAGAGGCCGGCCAGTCCGTCCGACTGACCTGGGCCGGTCGCTGCGGATCAAAGCCAGCGCTATTACCTACCGTCTAGATCAGCTGCAAGAGCTGGGCTTCATCGAGCGGACGCTGGATGGCAATGATCGGCGAGCGGTTGGCGTCAAGGTGACGGAAGTTGGACTGACAGTCGTCAACGAGATTGTCTTGCGCTTCAATCGCAAGACTGCGGAGAGGCTCGCGGCGGTCGTTGGCGATGGCGGCAATATCGCCGACCTGAGGCAGCATCTCGATCGACTGGTCAAAGCCTGGACGAGCCCCGACGCGGCCCTCAAGTAGAAGCCATGCCGTTTCGGTTTAGGCCGTTCAGCCCATCGACGCACGATCCATCCTGTCCAGCCTCAGCGCCGAGATTGAACGATGCCGTGGCAGCGGAGCGACCCCGCTATGCGGGGCCACGATCCGCTGCACACCCGTATTGTGCGGTGTTCCCGCGCCCGCGAATGGCCGAAACGCTCTGGCCTGCTTCCAACGCTTCCACAGCTCGATCTTCTGCGAAGCCGTGAACCAAATCGGTGACGTTACCATCGCTCACCTCCTCATCCTCTCAGATTAAGGTGTTGCCATGAGCCTTTGAACCCACCACCCGACTTCAGACGTTCGTGTTCTGGGGCAGCCTGCTCGATAGCGGTTGTTTGTTCATGCGATTGTGGACAACTGCTGCCGACAAATTCTTGGGGCGTTCGAACTACCTTCGCTGGGCCTTGAAGGCGAAAAATTGATTACCCCTGACCTCAGCGCCAAGAGGAGCGCTGCTTCCGTCGGTAATCGCAACGCAATTTTCGATCGGAGCAAAAGTCCGGTCGGCGGTCGCGGCTACACCAATAAGTGACTAATCCGAGATCGGCCATTTTAGCAAAGAGACGCGGGTCTCGGCGCAGCTTGAGAATGGATAGTTTACCAGGTCGATGGTGACTGCGGGAATTCGCCCACGCGTCGATCGCAATCCAAACGGCTCAATTGCTGGCAGGCCGCAGCACATTTGTTATAGAATGGCACCTCAAGTGATTGCGTCATCACGATTAATGGCGTCATCGCGATTATAAGTAATCACCTGTAGGGCGAGGTTTGCGGCGTAGTGCGGAGAGACTCTATCTTCGAATCGCTGGGTGGGTCCAGCCGGACTGTAAAATGCCTGGAGACGGCCGAAAGGTGATGTAGTCGACATGGTCTGGCACATCAATCCAGCCGTGCACAACGCCGGCGGGGATGATGATAACATCACCTTTTTTTACCTTCTTATATGTCACCCCATATGCGACCCCGAGACAGGTTGGGCCGTTGAGATCAGCGAGGTCGTAATTGTTTCCATTGACGATATAACCGTCTGTGAACATCGTGCCGGCGCCCGACGTGACATAATATCCCTCGGTTTGGAGATCATGCGTGATCCCGCCCTCGTGACCACCTTCCGGCGCTTTCTCTATACCTCGACCGCATGGCTTCGGAGGGGGGAGCTTCAAGTTCGCGCGATCCTCGCTTTTTCCCTTAACGGTCCTTCCCCGATGCACGACGCCGACCGCAAAATTCTCATAGCCAATATCGATCACCTTGATTGTGCGGTCGCCGACCGGCTCGGCTTTCTCGACCGCCGAAACCTCCTCTGCAGTGATATATGTCGCCATGTTCGGCTTGCTGGATGCCACTTTCTCTTGGGAGGTTGCCGGAAGCGCGGCTAGCAACGCAGCCGCGCTCATCGACAATATCATGGCGCCGCGCCCTATGATGATGATGTCTTTCATCGACGGTTTCTTCGAACCCGTGCTGCGGCGGCGAACGGCAGGAATCGTTGAATTCGGGCCGCAGTCTGCACCTCGGCGATATAGATTGCCCCTTGCTGATCGACGGCACCCTGGTGCGGCCAGTGCATCTGGCCGGCATAGCGCCCCTTGCTCAAATAGCTGGTGATGACAGCGCCCGTCCGCGCATTGAGCACGGCAAATTCGCTGTTGGCACCGTCCACCACCAGAAGCCGGTCGGGGTGACCGGGCATCGGCGCGGCATCCCAGGTGCCGCCGCCCGCGCCGGCCATATGATGATTGTAGAAGAGTTCGCGGACGTAAGTGCCATCTGGTTTGAAAACCTGGATGCGGTCATTGGTGCGATCGCAAACATAGACCTCGTCACCGATCATCGTCACGCAATGGACCGTCGTGAACTGATCGACCGGTCCGTCCTGCGCCCTTGCGGAATCCTGATCTCGAGCGGTGAAATAAGCGGGGTCGACCTTTTTGCCGAACACGGTCCACTGACGTTTGAAGGCGCCGGTGTCCGCATCGAACACGATGACACGATGGTTTCGGTAGCCGTCCGACACGAACGCTTCACGCCGTTTCGTATCGACATAAACATCCGTTGGCTTGCCGAGCATGGTTGGATCGTCGGCTGCGACAAACTCTCCCTTCCGCCCGATGCGCAGGAGCAGCTTGCCGTCGGCGCTCAACTTCAGCAGCTGTCCGTCGTGGTCGCCGGCACCGACGAGCCAGACATGATCCTCGTCATCGACGAAAATGCCATGCTCGGAGTCGAACCAATTCGACACTTGCTTGGCCCCGCCCCAAGCACGCAGCAGGTTGCCGGCAGCATCGAATTCGAGGACGGGCGGTGCGGCAACGCAGCACTTCATCCCGGCCGGAATGGCATCCGCGTGCGCATCGAATGCCAGCAAGGTCCCGGGTCGGTGGAAGACCCAGATATGATCGTGCCGGTCGACGCTGACCCCGCCGACATCGCCGATCAACCAGCCGTCGGGCAGACGCGGCCAGTTGGGATCGACCCGATAGGATTTTCCGGCATCGCGGACAGGGGATACCGGGGTGGGGGCATCGGCGCTCGACACGGCCGGCAGGGCGAGGGCGAGCGACGCGGCGAGCAGCGCTGGGATGTCTTTACGATGCGGTAAGGGGAAATGAAAACGCATGACGATCCTTTCGGTGCCGCTCAACGAATTGCTTTGCTATTCGGCACGAAGCGCTGGACGCGCGCACCGGTACCGACTTCAGCGACGTAGGCGCGCCCTTCCCGGTCGATCGCCAACTGATGCGGCCATTGCATCTGCCCAGCATAGCGTCCCTTGCTGAGATAGCTCGCCCGCACGGCGCCGCTGCGGGTGTCCAGCACGGCAATTTCGCTGTTGGTTCCGTCAAGCGCGACGATCACATCGGCCCGACCGGGCAGGGGCGCGGCATCCCATGTCGATCCGATGCTGCCCGCCATTCCCCGGTTGTAGGAGATATTGCGGACATATTTGCCCTCGGGCGTGAAGACCTGAATCCGATCATTGGCGCGGTCGCAGACGTACAACTCGCCTCCGATCATCGTCACGCAATGAACGGTGGTGAAATGGTCCGGGTGATGCCCTTGCTGGCTATAGGCCGGGTCGGTCCGCTCGGTGGCATAGGCTGGATCGACCGTCTTCCCATATGCGGTCCATTGCCGCTTGAACACACCGGTTTCGGAGTCGAACACGATGACGCGATGATTGCGGTACCCATCCGAGACGAAAACTTCCTGCCGCTTTGTGTCGACATAGACGTCAGTCGGCGCGCCCAACATCGTAGGATCGTCGGCGGCGACATAATTGCCTTTACGGCCGATGTGCAAAAGAAGCCTGCCTTCAGAGATGAATTTCATGAGCAGACCGTCATGCGCGCCGGCCCCGAGTATCCACACATGATCCTCGTCATCGACGAAAATCGCATGCTCGGAGTCAAACCAGTCGTCGATTTGCTGTGGCCCACCCCAGCTACGCACAACCTTTCCAGTCTGGTCGAATTCGATGACCGGTGGCGCGGCGACGCAGCATTTCGCTGTCGGCGGGTTGTTGTCGGCTTGAAGATCAACCGGCCGCGAACTTCCCGGTCGATTGACGATCCAGATATGATTATGGCGATCCACGCTGACACCACCGACGTCGCCGAGTAGCCATTTATCGGGCAAAGGCTGAGGCCAAGTGATATCTACGCGATAGGCCGCATCGCGCGGCGAGGTTGCAGCAATCGTTGCGGGCGTGGTGAGTTGAAGGAGGAGAGCCAGAGCTGACCATGCGCCTTTCGCGCGGCCCCGATTCATTGATCTCGGACTTTCGGCGCGCGCTTTGATCGATCACCTAAAACTGTTTCCGCCATCCACCTCTCCTCACTCGACATCGCATTGCCGATTGATCTTCATGTTATCAGACGCAGCGCGCGGCTTGCAAAGATGAACATGATAACTATGCTTCCGGTGTCGGCTAAGCAATCCGGCGGATGCCTATTCAGAGTCATAGGGGAAGGACTTTAGCTTGAGCAGGGATTCAGCGTCGGGAGTCCCGGAGGACGTCACCTTCGCTCAACTGCGCGTCTTTGCATGCGCTGCCCGCGCGGGCAGTTTCGCTCAGGCGGCCGAGCAGTTGGACATTGCCCAGCCGTCGGTGAGCGAGGTGATCAGGGTAATGGAGGAGCGCCTCGGCCGCTTACTGTTTCAGCGCCGCAAGGGCGCTCGCTCGGAATTGACGGAAGAAGGGGAAGAAGTGCTCGAGCTGGTCGAATCCATGCTCAGCACCTTTGACAAGCTCTACAAGCGCAGTCGAAATCCACCGGGAAAGTTCAAGCTTCGCATCAGCATTGGCCCCTATTTGCGCGAAGCCTATCTCAAGCCGCTTGTGCCGCGAATCTGTCGAGAATTTCCTGATGTAGAGCTCGAAGTGCATCCGATGCTTTGGGCCGCCGAAGCTGTGCACATGACGGAAAGTGGGGCGATGGACCTCGCAATCTACGAGCCCTCGGCAAAAAACGACGTCTCCTCGCCATCTCACCGCATCTGCGAGTTTCCACTGGCGCTGTTCGGGCCTCCGGGGACGCGGGCGCGCCTAGCGGCGGGAGACTGTTCGCTCAATGAGTTTCAGTATCTCTTTCCGCTACGCCGGGAGTTTGGCGCGCGGTGGGCCAAAGGACGCTTGCGTGCCATCTCGATTACGCCGCGTGTGGCACCGCTCTTCGTCGAATTTGCCGACGTGCTTGCCCAGATGATCGAGGACGGTCAGGGCATCGGCTATCTCATGCCTCATTCCGTCGCGGACCGGATCGCTGACGGCCGTCTCGAAAAATTGGACACCGTCATCGCGCCGATGCGCCGACTCATTGCGCGCTCGACGCAAGCACCGGTCGCTGCGCAGGCGATCGAGGATATGCTCTATCAAGCGCTCGCGGAATCGATCCGCAGGGATAACAGCATCGCTGCTGAAAGAGCCCGCGTCGGGGACATTATGCTGGCCAACTAAGGCGGCGCCGACATCGAATCCATCCACAGTTCATAGCACCAGCCCAGCGTTTCGTCGTTTTGCTCGGCAGCGGCCCCAACGTCACGCACCGCGAGAGTCGACGTCAACCTGAAGGAGATTACCTATACGTCAGCATAGGCGCTGACGGGATTGCTTCGCCTTCGAGCGCTCCGTCATACTTATCATGTTCAGTATCAAAGGCTCGAACGGGCAGGGGCGGCACTCAGTAGGTGCGCCGAGATGCACGTCGATCCAAAAGGGGAGGATGACACATGATGAGCAACGCCAAATTCCGATTGTCGCGCCTTGGGGGGCACTTGCTGGCCGGCAGTTGCCTGCTGATCGTGGCGGCTCTGCCCAATCCGGCGAGCGCGCAAGACAGTGCGAGAACCGCGGGCGCCACATCGTCGGACACCGAAGCAGAGACCGGCGGGATCGAAGAGATCGTCGTGACTGCCCGGTTTGTCAGCGAGAATCTTCAGGATACGCCGATCGCGATTACGGCGCAGACCGCCGGGCAGCTTGACGCGGCCAATGTCAGCAACATCGGCACGCTGGGCGCCGTAGTCCCAAATCTGCAGACGGTGCCGGGCGATCAGCAGTCGGCCGGCACGCCCAGAGTGTCTCTGCGCGGAGTGCAGCAGGGGAGCACATCGAGCCTCGCTGTCCCTCCCGCAATCGCAATCTATACCGATGATATCTATCACGGGACCACAGCAGGTTCGGATCTGGATTTCACCGACGTATCCCGGATCGAGATCAACCGCGGCCCGCAGAGCACATTGTCCGGGAACGCATCGATCGGCGGTTCGATCAAGCTCTACACCGTTGATCCCAAGGGGGATGGCTCGGGCTACCTCCAGGCGGTCGGCGGATCCCGCAAGAAAATGGGCCTAAGCGGTGCGCTCGATCTCGCCCTCTCGAGGACGCTGGCCATGCGTCTGTCGGGGAATTTCGAGCAGCAACAGGGGTTCGGCAACCGGCTCGATTTCTCCTGCATGATGGACAAGCTGGGCACACCTTCCCTCAAGGGAAAGATTCCTTATTTCCAGCCAGATTCGGCCAATAGGGACTGCATCATCGGCCACACCGGCGGCGGGAGGACGGCGGTCGGGCAGGTCAAGCTGCGCTGGCAACCCAATTCGGACATCGACCTGCTCCTGACCGCGCGGCATCGCGAAGACGATCTGGAAGAGACTCCGGAAGTCATCCTCAAATATTTCGAGCCTTGCATCAGCGGCCTGACTGGCCCGCAGCCCTGTGCAGATGCGGGAAGTAAACAATCCTACAGTCGCGCCATCTTCAACACGTTCGGCGTCCTGACCGACAACCGTTTCCTCGTGCCGCAGCGCAATGGCGGTATCTACGATTCCTATTCGACATATTGCCGCCCGATACTCGACACGACGGGGGCAAATCTGCCGGCAGGCTATCCGACTGGCCTGTGTTTCAGCCCGAACAAGACGAGCAGTCATACCCTTGTCTCGGGTAAGCTCAGTGCGAATCTGGCGGCCAACCTTCATATGACCGCGATCCTGGGTTACACGGACTATTCAAACTCCTTCACCCAGAGCGGCGACGAATCTCCGCTTGCCAATTCCCTGAATAACTTTATCAATATCGATAAGCAGACCTCCGCCGAACTGCGGTTCGATGGAAAGCTTTTCAACGATAAACTGAACTGGGTGGTCGGTGGCTTCGCGATGAGGCTCATCGGCTATCAGAACAACACGCTCAGCTACCAGAACATCTATCAATACTCCAAGGTGCGGGGCGTCAACGAATCCAAGTCCGTGTTCTTCCATCTCGATTATAATCTCACCGACAGGTGGCGCGTCTCCGGCGGAGCGCGTTACACCGACACGCAAATCGCGATCACCATCGATAATCCCCAGCAGATATCGGTGCTCGCCCCGGTGGTCTCTGGCCAGAAGCGCAAGGACTGGCTGATCTCGACCGATTATAAGATCACCGACCATATTCTCGCTTACGCATCGGCCGCCTCGGGGTCGCGCCCACCGGGCCTGACCACGATCGTCAATACGCCCCGGCAGCTTGCGCCGACCTCGGCCGAAGATCTGATCTCCTATGAACTGGGGCTCAAAGCCGACTTGCTCGACCGCAGGCTCCGGACCAATCTGACAGCCTTCTACCTGGACTACCGGCAACTCGCGACGTCGATCCAAGGAACTGAGTGCCGCAATCAACCGGGCGCGACGGCAACCTTCTTCAACGTGGTCAACCTATCACCCGCCGCAATCACGACATGTTCGCAATTCCCCGGTGTCCCCGATCCGATCACGTTTTTCCTGAATCTGGGTATTCCGGCCAAAGTGAAGGGGATTGAATGGGACATTACAGCCGTTCCGGTCGAAGGTCTGCGCATCGACTGGACAGGCGGATATAACCATTTCGCATCCGGGATCACCGCGGCCGGCCAGCCAGGCTATCTTGCCCCCGGCAATCTGCGTCAACCCGAGTGGAACATGCACGCAAACCTCTCCTACGACGTCCACACGTCGTTGGGCACTTTTACGCCACGGCTGGACTGGAACTGGCAGTCGCGCCAGACTTTCGATCCTTCGCCGGCGACGCGCGCACCCTTCCCCCAGTTTGTGATCGAGCCTTATTCTCTCTGGAATGCGCAGGTCGCTTACGAGGCTCCCGATCGAGGTTGGACCGCTACACTCTCCGTCACCAATCTCGACAACAAATGGTATCACTATCAGCTGCTGGAAGGGACACTGAACCAGCAAACACGCGTGGCAGCCCCGCGTGAGTTTGCCGTGACCGTGAAGCGGACGTTCTAGACGAATTTTGACCGGCCCTCCTGCCCCGCAGCGGTCCAACAGAGCTCGGCTTCATCGTCGCTCTGTCGATGATGCTCGGCGCGACTATCTCGACCTTCGTCGGCGGTCTGATCGCCCAGCGTCTGGCCCTCAAGGACCGGCGCTGGCTACAATGGTTTCCTGCGATCACCGTCGCAGCCGGCATGCCCCTCTACCTCACCGCACTGATGCAGGAGAGCTGGTTGGCGCTTGCGATCTGGATGTTTTTCGGCGCCCTTGCCAATGCCACTCGAGCGTTGAATGATCTAGGAGTAGCCGGCCGCCGAAGACGCGGGTAAACGGGATGCTTGCGGAATCGTCATCCCACTCATTCCCTTTGTCATCGTGCCCGGCGCTCCGCTGAAACACGCCATTTATAGCCGGCCTAGTCGATGCTTTCACGGTCATCGCTCCGGAATATAGCGGTGAGTCGCAAAAGCTGGTGCGCGATATCGCATATGGCTTCTATCTTGAAGAAACACTCGCAGCCGACGATCCGGTGAGGCTCGCCGAGTTGGAGGCGCTGCGCGACGCGAGAGATTGAACGCCGGGCCAAAAAAGACAGGCACAATGCGGAAAGCGCGATGGCGTTCTTCAAGCTGACGGCTGATCGTGTGATCGATGTGGGTAGCCTGCTCTGAATCTGATCGCATCTTGGTTCTGGACATGCCTTCTCCAGTGCGCGAGCACGTCTCCCGCGTGAGACGCAAGGCGAAAAGCCACCCAGGCACGCTGCGAGAGGAGCCACCGATGAACCGCATACCCTATCCCGAGCGCGACCAGCTCTCCGACGCGAAGCGCGCCTATCTCGATGCGCCCAATCTGCGGCTGCTCAACATCGCCCGCATCTCGATGGTCGCACCGGATCCGATCTGGAAGGCGACGGTCGCCATGGCGATCGCGGTGGTGACGGACACGCTGATCGACGACTGGATGCGCGAGATCATCGTGCTGCGCGTCGCCTATCTCTCTAACAGCGCCTATGAGCTCTTCCATCACGTCTCGCTCGCCCGGTCGCTCGGCATCAGCGACGAGAAGATCGCCGGTCTCGAAAGTGGTGATTTCTCGGCGCTCTCGCCCCAGGAGCGCGCTGTCGCGCAATTCACGACCGAGGTGGTGCGGGACGTCAGCCCGACCGACGAGACGCTGGCGGCGATGCGCGCTCTCTATTCCGACGAGCGCATCTTCGAGATGCTCGGCATCATCGGCAGCTACATGAATGCCGCGCGTGTCGCGGCCGTCGCAGGCATCGGGAATGACGATATCGCCATCACCTCCTGGGCCAAGGAGCGCGAGGCGAGCTGAGCATTTCAACCGGCTTGCCAAGCTGTCGGCGCGCTGGCACCTGAGGGTCTGACCGCGCCGGGGCACCGGCGGCGTGAGGGAGGGTATTGAGAGCCATGAGCACGCGTCCGTCGCCGGCCCGCTATTCGGGTGCCGCCATCTTCCTGCACTGGACGATCGCGCTGCTGCTGGCCTTCCAGCTCTCGCTCGGCTGGCGGCTCGAGACGCTGCATGGCGTGCCGCAGTTCCTTGCTTTCCAGCTCCACAAGTCGGTCGGCATCTCGATCCTGCTGCTCAGCCTCGCGCGCCTTGCGATTCGCCTGTGGACGCCGCGTCCCGCGCCCTTCCCCCAGCCGCGCCCGCTGTCCTTCCTCGCCGAGGCGGTGCACTGGGGGCTCTATGTGGTGATGATCGGGGGGCCGATCAGCGGCTGGATCCTGGTCTCGACCGCCAAGGTCAAGGTGCAGACGATGTATTTCGGCCTGTTCCCCTGGCCGCATCTGCCGCTGGGATCGGGTTGGAACGAACCCGCCGAAGCGGCGCACAGCCTGATTGGCTGGCTGCTGGTCGGCCTGGTCGTGCTGCATGTCGCCGGGGCGCTCAAGCATCATATCGCGCGGGAGGATCTGATCGGTCGGATGATGCCGCGCGCGATCCGCAGCTCGGGCGCAATCGGCGTGGCGGCATTTGTGGCGATCGCCGCGCTGTTCGGGGCAATGACCCTCGCCAAGATTTGGCCGCTCGGGTCTACTCCGGCGCCGGCTGCGCCGATGAATGAGATCGAGACTGTGAGCAATGACGCGGCGCCTCCGCTCAACACTGCCGCGGTCAACGAAGCCGCCGCCGCGATCAACGAAGCCGCGCCGGTCAATAGCGCTGCGAACGAGGCGGTTACCGAGAAGACGAAAGCCACGGCAGTGCCATGGCGCGTCGGGGCGGGCGGAAAGCTGGGTTTCAAGGCAGATTATTCCGGCGCCGCGGTCGACGGCACCTTCAAGCGCTGGGATGCAGACATCCTCTTCTCGCCCGATGATCTGCCCGGCTCGAAGGTCAGCGTGACGGTCGATCTCGCCTCGGTCGACACCAGCGACGGTGAGCGCGACGACCAGCTCAAGAGCAGCAGTTTCTTCGACATCGCCGCGCATCCCAAAGCCGTCTTCCGCTCGAGTAAGATCACTCAGCACGGCACGGGCTATCGCGCGGCGGGCACGCTCTCGCTGCATGGCGTCTCCAAGCCGGTAACGCTCGACTTCACGCTCGATATCAGAGGCGACGAGACGACGGCGACCGGCAGTGCCCAACTCAGCCGCACCGCCTTTGGTGTCGGCACTGGCGAGTGGAGCGACACGGAGGCGATCAAGGACGGCGTGACCATCAATTTCAGCTTCAAGGCGAAGCGCCAGAAATAGAGGTCGGACCATGGCGGGAATGGTGGAGGGGCGCTGGGTCGCGAGCATGCCGGCGGCAGAGGAGATCAAGGACGGCAAGTTCGTGCGGCTGGATAGTCTGTTGCGCCACGTCGTCTCGGCAGATCCGGGCGCCGAGTTTCCCGCCGAGGTGGGCCGCTATCATCTTTGGGTCGCCTGGGGCTGCCCCTGGGCGGCGCGGACCCTGGCCGTTCGCGCGCTCAAGGGGCTGGAGGAGGCGATTTCGGTTTCAGCGACGCCGAACAACTTCGGTCCGGCAGGCTGGATCTTCGACGAAGGACCGGACGGACCGGAACCCGGAGGCTATCCGCTCCACCGCCTCTATGCGCTGAGCGATCCAGGCTATACCGGCAAGGTGACGGTACCGACCCTGTGGGACAAGAAGCAGCGACGCATCGTCAACAATGAATCCGCCGAGATCATCCGCATGTTCAATTCGGCGTTCGACGGGATCACCGGCAACCGGCTCGATCTCCGTCCCGAGCCGCTGCGCGCCGAGATCGATCGGTGGAACGCAATCATCTACCCCTCGATCAACAACGGCGTCTATCGCGCTGGCTTCGCGACGACCCAGGCGGCCTACGAGGAAGCGGCGCGCGAGCTGTTCCTGACGCTGGATCTGATCGACGATCATCTCGGTACAAAGCGCTATCTCGCCGGGGAATATTGCACCGAGGCGGACTGGCGCCTGTTCGTCACGCTCGTGCGCTTCGATGTCGGCTATTATGGCGCCTTCAAGTGCAACCTGCGCCGCATCGACGACTATCCGGCGCTCTCGGGCTATCTGCGCGAGCTCTATCAATGGCCCGGCATCGCCGCGACCGTGAAGCTCGATCTCATCAAGTCCAACTATTGGAGCCTCAGCAACGTCAATCCGGGCGGGATCATTCCGCTGGGGCCGATCGTCGATCTCTCCGGGCCGCACGGGCGCGAGCATCTGCCGGGCAAGGGCATCAGCGAACGCGATTAGGCTGCGCGGCCCCGTGAAAAAGCCTTGCGGAAGCCGCTTGCGCAAGCCCAAGATGGCGTGGGGCGGAACAGACAGGGTGGGGTTGCATGAAAGGGGTGATGAAGCGCCGGACGGCGCGGCTGACGCTGTTCGCGCTCGCCGTCGCGGGGCAGGCCATGCCGCTGGCCGCGCAGGGCAAGGCCGTCGACCGCACCAGACTCGACCAGCTCTTCGCGCAGTTCGACTCGCTCAGTCCCGAGGCCGATCCCGCTGCCTACCGCTCGACCGCTGCGGCGAGCCTCGTCGAAGCACAGCGGCTCTTTCCCGCCGGGCACCCCGATGTCGCGATTGGCCGGCTTAATGTCGCACAGGGCATGGCTGCGGCCGGCGAGATGGACAAGGCGATGGCCGAGGTCGATGCGCTGCTTCCGGTGCTGGCGGCGGCAAAGGCCAATCATCGCTATCGGGCGTCCTGGCGCAACGCCTTGAATACTCGTGCCTATATCCTCAATTTCAAGGGCGAGCATGACGCAGCGCTCGCGATAAACGAGCAACTCCTCACCGACTATGAAGCCGATCCGGCGCGCGATCAGAAGGATTATGCGACAGTCCTTTCCAATCTGGCCGCCTCATACCTGGAGCATGGCCGGCTGGACGATGCGCTCAAGAGCAATGCCCAGGCGATCGAGGTTGCGCTGAAGATCGATCCGGTGCCGGCGGATGTCGCGATGTGGAATGCCAATCGCGTGGTCTATCTTTACAGCGCCGGCCGCACCGAGGACGCGATCGCGACCGCGCAGAACGCCCTTGCGAGACTGACGCCAGCGATGGGCGCCGATCATCCGGCAATGGCCAATCTCTATGCCAATCTCGGCGCGATCCTGTTCCGCACCAACCGGCCCCATGACGCCATGCCGATGATCCGGCGCGCCTATGAGCTGATCGAGAAGACCAACGGTGGACCCAACCAGAACAGCGCGACGATGCGTGTCCAGTTCGCGCAGGCGCTGATGCGGGCGGGGCAATATGAGGACGCCGTGGCCTTTCTGAGTACCGCGACGCCGATCATCGACGCGCAGCTTGGGGCGCAGAGCGACCGCGCGCTCAATGCGCGCGATTCCATGCTGATTGCCTTGATCAATACAGGCAAGGGCAAGGAAGCCCAGCCGATCGCAGAGGATCTGCTCAAGATCCGCGATGCGCGCTTGCCGGAGGGACATCGGGATCGCGCCAACGCTCGCGACAATCTGGCCAAGGCCGCCTTTGCCAATGGCGACTGGGCGACGGCGGAGACGGCAGCGAGGGAATCGGTGGTGTTGCGCACCAAGATGCTGCCTGCCGACCATCCCGATCTGCTGCTGGCGCGTACCATGCTGCTACGCGTTCAGGATCGTGCGGGTACGCGGCCAACAGCAGACCTGTTGTACGAAGCGCGCCGCTTGTTTGAGGCGCTAACTCTCAACGCCAATCTGGCGCGTGGGTCGGCACAGGCGGAGCGACAGCGGCCGGCCTATGGCTGGCTGGCCGAGATTTTCACGCGGCGTGGCGCCACCGAGGATGCGTTCAAGGCCCAGCAATGGGCCGCGCGCAGCTCGATCGACGACGCTCTGGCGATCGCGCAGAGCGAGCGGGCGGCAGCAGCGGAGCCGGCCTTCGCGCAGATCGTGGCGCAGCGGCGGCAGCTGCTGGCGGCACGTCAGGGCCTGGAGGCCCGGCTGGATGCGAATCTCGGCAAGCCGGACCCCGCCTTCGATCTTGCGGGGGTTACCGGCGAACTCGATGCCAATCGCGAGGCGATCGCGGTACTCGATTCGGGCCTTGAGGAAGCGCAACGGGCGCAGCTCTTTTTCATTCCTTCGAGTCTGGCGGAGGTCGCGGCGGCGAGCCCGCGCGGCACCGCGACCGTGATGATCACGGATGTCGGTGGGTCCTGGCTGCTGACGGCGGCAAGCGGCAAACGGGTGACGCAATATCTCATCGGAGACCAGCCCGTCGGTACGCTCATCGCCAGACTGCGCGGTGCGATCAATGCCGGGACGGCCGCCAGCTTTGATCGCGCGGGCGCCGCACAGCTCTACGTCACGCTTTTTCCCGGGCGGGCCGGGGCAATGCTGCGCGGTTCGCAGCGCCTGGCCGTGATCGCCAATGGCGCGCTTGGCGCCCTGCCGTTCGGGCTGCTGGTGCCCGAGGTGCGTGGCAAGGATTATCTGATCGACCGGCTGGTGGTGAACCGCCTCGTCCGGGCGCCCCGCGCGGGGCGAAGTGGAGTGGCAGCCCGCGCGGTCGGTGAGACGCTTATCGCGCTCGGCGGTGTCGAGGGGCGCAAGGCCGGCGCGCTCATGGCGATGCGCTCGGCCGGCACGGCGCGTGCGATCGATGCCCTGCCCGAACTGCCCGACGCGCGGCGTGAGCTGACGGCGCTGGCTGAGGCGATCGGGGCGGGGTCATCCCACCTTCTGGTCGGCGAACAGGCGACGGAGGCACAGTTGCGCGCGACCAGCATACCGCAGGGGGCCGTTCTGGCCTTCGCGACGCACGGCCTCGTTTCGGGTGAGCTGGACGGTCTGGATGAGCCTGCACTGCTGCTGACGCCCGATGGGCGCGATGACGGGCTGCTCAAGCCGAGCGAGATCGGCGGCCTCAACCTGCCCGCGCGGCTGGTGATCCTGTCGGCCTGCAACACAGCGAGCGCCGCGGACGAGGATCGACCGCAACTGTCGGGACTCGTGCAGGGCTTCTTCCTCGCTGGTGCCGATCGGGTGATGGCGAGCCATTGGCCGGTGCGCGACGATATTGCCCGGCGGCTATCGGTCGGCACGGTCAAGGGCATGCGCGCGGGTGCCGATCCGGCCCGCGCGCTCCACAATGCAATCCTGACTGTGCGATCGGGCAAGGATGGCGAGGCGGGCGCGAATCATCCGGCGCTATGGGCCCCGTTCGAGCTGTTTTCGCGGTAGCAGGCCAGTGCGCTATCTCAGCGCCGGCCAGGCCTGGATCGGAAAGAGAATGCTGGCTCTCGCCAGCATGACGCGAAAGGCTACTTCTTCTTTCCGAAGTCGACCGTCACGACATTCGAGCCGTCCTCGGCTGCGCTAATCTCATCGTTCTCGGCCTCGTCGTGCGGGTCGGGCTCGTCGCCGCTGTCCTGCACCTGGAATTCGAGGCTGAAATTGACCGCCGGATCCACGAAGAAGCGCAGCGCCGCATAGGGAATGACGAGATGAGCCGGCACCTGATTGAAGGTGAGGCTCACTTCGAAGTGATTCTCGCCGATCTTCAGGTCCCAGAACTTATGCTGGAGGACGATGGTCATCTCGTCCGGGAAGCGCTCGATCAGGAAGTTTGGAATACTGACGCCGGGCGCCTGCGTCTTGAACGTGATGTAGAAATGATGGTTGCCGGGCAGCGCGCCCGTGCGCTCGATATCCTTCAGAACGCGGCCCGGAATCGCACGCAGCGCCTCCTGAACGATCTCGTCATAGGGAATCAAACTGTCGGGTGCCTCGTCCGTCATGCCGACAGTCCTAACGCGGCGAACAGGCCGGTCAAGCGCTGCCCATCATGTTAACGCATTGCGCCCGGGGCCAAGCGCGCTATAGGCCGCAGCCATGCGCATCGCAGAGATCAGCCGGAAAACAGCCGAAACGTCCATCGACGTACGCGTCAATCTGGATGGAACGGGCGTCTATAATATCTCGACCGGGATTGGTTTCTTCGATCATATGCTCGAGCAGCTCTCGCGGCATTCGCTGATCGACCTTGATGTGAAGACAGTCGGCGACCTGCATGTCGACCAGCATCACACGACCGAGGATACCGGGATCGCGATCGGCGAGGCGGTGGCGAAAGCGCTGGGCGACAAGCGCGGTATCAGTCGATTCGGGGAAGTTCACTCGCCGATGGACGAGACGCTGACTCGTGTTGCGCTCGACATCAGCGGCCGTCCCTTCCTGGTCTGGAAAGTCGAGATCGGCATGCCGCGCCTCGGCGAATGGGACACGGAGCTGATCGAGCACTGGTTCCACAGCTTTGCCGGTGCGGCCGGCATCACGCTGCACGTCGAGACTCTCTACGGCGCGAACAATCATCACATCGTCGAGAGCTGCTTCAAGGGGCTGGCGCGGGCGTTGCGTCAGGCTGTGCAGATCGACGCGCGCAAGAGCGACGCGATTCCGTCCACCAAGGGCACGCTGGGCGGCTGACCATGACTGTCGCGCTCATCGATTATGGCGCGGGGAATCTCCACTCCGTGCACAATGCGCTCAGGGCGGCCGGTGCGCACGGCGTGATGATCACGGCCGATGCTGAGGTGGTGCGCCGATCGGACCGGATCGTGTTGCCCGGTGTCGGCGCCTTCCGCGCCTGTATCGAGCAGCTGCGGGCGATCCCCGGCATGATCGAGGCGATGCGCGAGGCGGTGTTTGATGAGGGCCGTCCGTTCCTGGGCATCTGCGTCGGCATGCAGCTACTCGCCGAGGCCGGCGAAGAATTCGGCCGACACGAAGGGCTGGGCTGGCTGCCTGGCACGGTGCGGCTGATGGAGCGGGACGATCCGACGATCAAGATTCCCCACATGGGCTGGAACGACGTCGTGCTGCGCCGGCCGCATGATTTGATCGTGCCCGGGGAGGCCTATTTCCTGCACAGCTACCAGTTCGAGGCGGATGATCCGGCCGACGTCATCGCGACCACCGATCATGGCGGCGAGGTGATCGCCGCCGTCGGGCGCGATAATATCCTCGGCGTCCAGTTTCATCCCGAGAAGAGCCAGGCCTATGGCCTCGCGACGCTCTCCCGTTTCCTGGAGTGGCGCCCATGAACGATATTCCGCTGTTCATCGTGTTCCCGGCGATCGATCTCAAGGGCGGACAGGTCGTCCGTCTGGCCGAGGGCGATATGGACCGCGCCACCGTCTATGGCGACGATCCCGCCGCGCAGGCGATGATCTGGGCCGAGCAGGGCTCCGACTTTCTGCATGTCGTCGATCTCGATGGCAGTTTCGCCGGCCATGCCGTCAATGGCGCGGCGATCGCCGCGATCGTCCAGGCCTTTCCTGGGCATGTCCAGCTCGGTGGCGGCATCCGCGATCCGCAAGCGGTACAGGGCTGGTTTGCGCTGGGTGTCTCGCGTGTCGTGATCGGCACGGCGGCGCTCAAGAATCCCCAATTCGTCAAGGATATGGCGGCGGACTATCCCGGCGGCATCGTCGTGGCTGTCGACGCGCGCGACGGCATGATCGCGACCGATGGCTGGGCGGAGAAGTCCGACATGCCAGTCGTCGATCTCGCACGCCGGTTCGAGGACGCCGGTGTCGCGTCCCTGCTCTTCACTGATGTCGGGCGCGACGGGCTGCTCAAGGGCTGTAATGTCGAGGCGACAGTGGATCTGGCGCGCTCGGTCGACATTCCGGTGATCGCCAGTGGCGGCGTCGCCGGGATATCCGACATCCGCGTGCTGAGCCTGCATGCGCACGACGGCGTCGAAGGGGTCGTGACCGGCCGTGCGCTCTATGACGGGCGGTTGGACCTGCGGACCGCCATTGCGGTGGCGAGCGCGGCGTGACCGTCCGCACCCGCATCATTCCCTGCCTCGACGTCGCCAATGGCCGGGTGGTCAAGGGCGTCAACTTCGTCGACCTGCGCGATGCCGGCGATCCTGTCGAGCAGGCACGCGTCTATGATGCGGCCGGAGCGGACGAGCTCTGCTTTCTGGACATCAGCGCGACGCATGAGGGCCGTGGCACCCTGCTCGATATCGTCGCGCGCACCGCCGAGGTCTGCTTCATGCCGCTCACCGTTGGTGGCGGCGTGCGCACGGTCGAGGACGCGCGGGCGCTGCTGCTGGCCGGGGCGGACAAGGTTGCGGTGAACAGCGCTGCCGTGGCGCGGCCTCAGGTGGTGGCGGAGATTGCCGACAAGTTCGGCAGCCAGTGCATCGTGGGCTCGGTCGATGCCCGCCGAACGGCAGTGGGCCAATGGGAAATCTTCACCCATGGCGGGCGCAGACCGACCGGGATCGATGCGGTCGCCCATGCTGTCCTCCTTGCCGAGCTTGGCGCGGGCGAGCTGCTCGTTACCTCCATGGACAGCGACGGCACCCAGGCGGGCTATGATCTGGCACTTACCCGCGCGATCGCCGATGCCGTGACGGTTCCAGTCATCGCAAGCGGCGGCGTCGGCACGCTGGAGCATCTCGTCGAGGGTGTAAAATCTGGTCACGCCAGCGCCGTTCTGGCGGCCTCCATCTTCCACTTCGGTCAGCACAGCATTAAGGATGCGCGTGAGGCGCTCGCCGCTGCCGGGATCGCGGTGCGCAGCGCCTGAGAGGCTTCGGGTCGCGTCGTCATCGCATTGCCATCGAGAGGCGTTAAGCGCCCGGTAGGCAGTCGGGCTGTCCAGTGGGGGACAAGAACATGGGAATGACGAGGCGCGCCGCGCGCGCGCTGCTGCCGTTTGCCGCAGTGCTGATTGGAACAGCGACGCCGGGCACCGCAGCGGCGCAGCGCGCGCCGGAGCCACAACAGGGATCGCGTGGGCCGGACTGGCTGCTGCTTGGCGTCGCGGGCATCGCGTTCGTGGTCGGGCGCGCCGTCATCCCTCGCATCTATCGGCGGAACGGCAAGACGCCGCGCTGAGGAGGCAATCACCGCGAAACCCATTGACGCCCGCCAGCCAAGCGGCAAGGAGATGGCCATGGACAGCCTCTCGCGCCTCGAAGCCACGATCATCGCTCGGCGGGATGCGGACCCGGAGACGAGCTATGTCGCCCGGTTGCGCGCCAAGGGCCGCGCCAAGATGGCGCAGAAGCTCGGCGAGGAAGCGGTCGAGACGGTGATCGCCGCGCTGGAAGGTGACCGGGCCGGTCTCACCGGCGAGGCTGCGGACCTGCTTTTCCACCTCATCGTCCTGTTGACCGAGAGCGGCGTCACGCTCGCGGACGTGACGGCCGAGCTTGATCGCCGCGAAGGCGTGTCGGGGCTGGCTGAAAAGGCATCCCGGCCAAGGGAGTAGCATCATGCCGATCGACGCGACCCTGCCCTATGATGAGAGTAACGTCTTCGCGCGCATCCTGCGTGGCGAGATACCGAACAGAACTGTCTATGAGGATGGGCATGTGCTCGCCTTTCATGACATCGCCCCGCAGGCGCCGACGCATATCCTCGTCATTCCCAAGGGCGCCTATGTGAGCTGGGACGATTTCTCGGCGCGGGCGAGCGAGCCGGAAATCGCTGCCTTCGTGCGCGCGGTCGGCCGCATCGCGCGGGAAGCAGGCTTGGTCGAACCGGGCTATCGCCTGCTGGCCAACACCGGGCCGAACGCCGGTCAGGAAGTGGCGCATTTGCATGTCCATATTTTCGCCGGTGCGCCGCTCGGTCCGATGCTCGCGCGCTGAGCCGGCCTTCGACTGCGAGTCGCTCCGCTGCTTCGGCACTTGCACCCGGGAATTAAGTCGATAGTCTTCCCGCCATTCTAGGGGGCTGGCGGCGATCGCCGCAGCACAAGCGAAAGAAACCGATATGATCTTTGGCCGCGTCAAGCCGCTCGACGCTATTCTGGCAACCGCCGAAAAGAAATCGCTGCACCGCTCGCTCGGTGCCTTCCAGCTGACCATGCTCGGCATCGGCGCCGTCATCGGCACCGGCATCTTCGTGCTGACGGCCGAGGCTGCGCAGAAAGCCGGTCCGGGCATGATGCTGTCCTTCGTCATCGCCGGCTTCGTCTGCGCCGTGGCGGCCCTCTGTTATGCGGAGATGGCGGCGATGGTGCCGGTCTCCGGCTCCGCCTATACCTACAGCTATGCCGTGATGGGCGAGCTGATCGCCTGGATGGTCGGCTGGGCGCTGATCCTCGAATATGCGATCGCGGCCGGTGCGGTCTCGGTCGGCTGGTCGGGCTATTTCATCGGCTGGCTCAACACCAGTTTCGGCATCAAGGTACCACTCGATCTCGTGCGCGGGCCGTTCGACGGGGGCATGATCAACCTCCCGGCGATGCTGATCGCGGCGCTGGTCACGGCACTGCTGGTTAAGGGCACCAAGGAGAGCGCGACGGTCAACGCCGTGCTGGTCGGGGTCAAGATACTGGCGCTCACTTTGTTCGTTGCGCTGACGATTCCGGTGATCAAGACCGGTCAGTTCACGCCGTTCGCGCCGCTGGGCTTTGCCGGCATCTCGGGCGCGGCGGCCTCCATCTTCTTCGCCTATGTCGGCTTCGACGCGGTCTCGACCGCTGCGGAGGAGACCAAGAACCCGCAGCGCAACATGCCGATCGGCCTGATCGGCAGCCTCGCCATCTGCACCATCTTCTATCTCTTGGTTGCCGCCGGCGTGATCGGGACGGTGGGCGCGCAGCCGGTGTTCGGTTCGGCCGGCGAGGCACTGTCACCCGGCACGCCGGCACTATCGCAGGCCTGCACCGCGATTCAGGAAGCCGCCGTTGTGTGCTCGAAGGAGGCCCTGGCCTGGACGCTCAAGTCGATCGGATACCCGTTCGTCGGCTGGCTGGTCGGTGCGGCGGCGATCATCGCGCTGCCGTCGGTCATTCTCATGATGATGTTTGGGCAGACGCGCATCTTTTTCGTAATGAGCCGCGACGGTCTGTTGCCGGAGCTTTTCTCGCGCGTGCATCCCCGTTTCCACACACCGCATGTCATCACCATCCTGACGGGTATCTTCGTGACCCTGTTCGCAGCCTTCTTCCCGGTCGGTCTGCTCGCCGACGTGTCCAATGCTGGCACGTTGTTTGCCTTTGCGGCGGTGTCGATCGCGGTGTTGGTGCTGCGCAGCACGGACGCCGGCCGCCTCCGTCCGTTCCGCACCCCCGCCATCATGATGACCGCGCCGCTCTCGATCATCGGTTGCGCGTATCTGTTCTACAGCCTCGATGCGAAGACGAAGCTCATCTTCGTTGCCTGGGCGGCGATCGGTCTTCTCGTCTATTTCACCTATAGCCGCGCGCGCAGCCATGTCGGGCGCGGGACGATCGAGGTACACGAGGCTGACAGTGATCTTCCGCCTTCGTCGGTGCCGCCGATCCCCGGCGCCTGATTAGAAGAGCCAGAACAGAAAGGGCCGCCCGACTGGATCGGGCGGCCCTGTTCTTTGTCTCGCCCGCGGATCAGGGCGCTGGCCGAAGGATCAGTCCGCGCCCCAAACCTCGGCGGCGACGTCCATGACGAGCTGCATCTTGGCGGTCTGCTGCTCGAAGGCGATATCGTTGCCATGAACCGTCGAGGCGAAGCCGCACTGCGGCGAGAGCGCGAGCTGGTCGATCGGGCAGAACTTGGCGGCCTCCTCGATGCGGCGCAGGATCTCGTCGCGCGTCTCCAGTTCGCCGAGCTTGGTGGTGACGAGGCCGAGCACGACCTGCTTGCCCTTGGGCACGAAGCGCAGCGGCGCGAAATCGCCCGAACGCGCATCGTCATATTCCAGCAGGAAACTGTCGATGCCGACCTCGTTGAACATGATCTCCGCGACCGGCTCATAGCCGCCCTCGGCCGCCCAGCTGGAGCGGAAATTGCCCCGGCACAGATGCATGGCGGTGAACATGTCGGCCGGCGCGGTTGCCAGCGCATCGTTGATCATCTTGGCATAATGGCGCGGCAGGTCATCGGGATCGAGGCCGCGCTTGCGGGCATTCTCGCGCTGCTTGTCGTCGCACAGATAAGCAAGGTTGGTGTCGTCGAGCTGCAGGTAGCGGCAGCCGGCGGCGGCGAGATCGGCGACTTCTTCCTGATAGGCCGAGGCGACGTCCGCGAAGAAGTCCTTCATGTCCGGATAGACCGCCTCGCTGATGCCTTCGCGGCCGGCGCGGAAGTGCAGCATGGTGGGCGAGGGGATCGTGACCTTGGCGGTCTCGCGCGTGACGCTCGCCAGATACTCGTAATCGGCGCGCTGGATTGGCCTGGCATGCGCGATCTTGCCGACCACGACCATCTTGGGCGGCGCGAAATGGACGTCCTTGCCGATGGCATTCTGGAACTGGACTTCCATGCCGCCTTGCTCCTCGATGCCGTCGAGCTGGAGCAGGAAATCGGTGTGGAAGAACTTCCGGCGGAACTCGCCATCGGTGATCGCCTTGAGGCCGAGGCTCTCCTGATAGGCGGCGATGTCGCGAATCGCCTCATCCTCGACGGCGCGCAGCGCGGCTGCGTCGATGGTGCCGGCCTGACGGGCATCACGCGCCTCGATCAGGGCCCGCGGGCGCAGAAAACTGCCGACATGATCGGCGTGGAAGGGGGGCTTCGCTTTCGTGCCCGCATCAATCTTGTCGTGCTTCATCGTCTCTCTCCGATGCTGTGGAAGCAGCACATATAAAGTAATCTTTATATATAAAAAGCTTTATATGTGATGAATTCGGAACGTGCGCCATACCGAGCCGGAACGACGACGGGACGCGCGGGGCGCCAACGCCGCAAAACGGGCCTCGATCACCAGAAATCCAGGATAGGTCCAGCATTCGCTGCGCGGACGCACGAAGTCAGAAAAGGCCGTGCCTCAGGGCGTCGGATGATTGGGCCGCAGCCCGGCGAGGCGGGGCCGCGTGAACAGCTTCCCCTTTTCCGCCCACAGGATGAAGCCGAGCGCGATGAGGCCGGTCACGAAGAAGCCCTGCGCGAGCGGCCCGGTGGTGCCGTCGAAGCGTTGGCCAGTCATCGCGCCGATCGCTGTCGCCAGCGCCATGCGCGCGAAGCTCTGGAAACTGGCGGCCGAGCCGGCGATCCGGCCGAAGGGCTCCATGGCGATCGAGCCGAAATTCGATCCTGTGAAGCCGACCATGCCCATGTTGATCGCGACCAGCGCGACGAAGAGGACCAGCGGCTCGGGGTGAAGCCGGCTCGCAAGGAGCTGGAGCAGGCTCAGGGTGATGAAGCCGAGCAATGCGGTGTGAGACACGCGGCGCGCGCCGAACCGCTCGACGATGCGGCTGTTCGAGAAATTGGCCAGGCCCATCGACCCCGCGACGCAGGCGAAGGCGATCGGGAAGACATCGGCCGCGTGGAACACGTCGTAGAAGATCTGCTGCGAGCTGTTCAGGAAGCCGAACATGCCGCCCATCATGAGGCTGGCACCCAGCATATAGCCGACGCCCTGCCGATCGGTGAGGCAGCTCAACCAGTTGCGCGCGATGGTCGGGATCGCGATGGGCTGACGATACTCGGCATGCAGCGTCTCGGGCAGCCGGAACCAGGCCCAGGTGAAGACCATGGCCGCGGCGACGGCGAGGACATGGAAGATCTTGCGCCAGCTTGCCACCTCGAGAACGAGCTGGCCGATCGACGGCGCGAGCACCGGCACGAGCATGAACACGATAATGATGAGACTCATCAGCCGCGCCATCTGGTCGCCGGCGAAGCGGTCCCGGATCACCGACACGGCGAGCACGCCAAGACCTGCGGCGAAGAAGCCATGGACCGCGCGCATCGTCAGCAGAATCTCGTAGGTCGGCGAGATGCCGCTGGCGAGGCCCCCGATCGCCGAAAATGCGATGGATAGCAGCAGCATCGGCCGGCGCCCGAACCGGTCCGAGAGCGGGCCAGCGACCAGCGAGCCCACCGCGTTGGCCATCATGTAGGTCGAGATCATATACTGCATGTTGTTGGGATTGGTGACATGCAGGGCCGCGCGGATCGCCGGAAAGGCCGGCAGCATCGCGTCGATGGCCAGCGCGTTCAGCGCCATGATTGACGCCATCAGCGCCACGAATTCGCGGTCGCGCATCGGGAAGGGCTTTGTCTCGGCGGACATGGGATTCGGCCTGATCGTTTGCTTGCTATTATTAACCGGGTGGTGTCCTATGCACGGACAGGCCCGATTTTGCCAGCCCGTGAGCGGAAGAATTATCCCCGCAGCAGAAACACCGCATGCTCGGCGAAGAGATTGGCGTTGGTCGAGCCGGTCTCGCGTCCGCCATTGAGGAACCATTGTCCGTCGATCTTCCAGCCATGCTCGCGCACCATCGCGCGGAAGTCGTCGATGGTCACATGATGGATGTTGGGCGTGTCGTACCAGAGATGCGGCAGGATCTTGTTGACCGGCATGCGCCCGCCGAACAGCAGGGAGAAGCGCCCGCGCCAATGCGCGAAATTGGGGAAGGAGACGAAGGCCTGCTTGCCGATACGCAGCAATTCCTGAACGACCTTGTCCGGCCGGCGCGTGGTCTGCAAGGTCTGGCTGAGGATGGCGTAATGGAAGCTGTTGTCGGGATAATAGCTCAGATCCGTGTCGGCGTCCCCTTGCACCACCGAGAGGCCGCGCGCCACGGCGCTGGCGACATTGGCAGGGTCGATCTCCAGCCCGCGCACGTCCGCTCCGGCAGAATCGCGCAGCGCCGCCATCAGCGCGCCGTCCCCGCAGCCGACATCGAGCACCCGCGCGCCGCGCGCGACATGTCGGGCGATGAGCGCCAGATCTGGGCGCAGCGTATCGGTCACGACGCCTGGCTCAGCATGCTGGCGAAATCCGACGCGAACCGCTCCATGTAGCGATCGGGCCGCATCAGCGCGTTGAAGCCGAGCGCGGCATAGACGCCGTGGGCATCCGCCGTGGTCAGGCCAATGCGGCGCAGGCCCTGAAAATCGGGATGGTCGAGGAACCAGCCGACCATGCGCCGTCCGAGCCCCTGGCCCCGCGCCGGCTCGTCGACCCAGACGTCGGCAAGCCAGGCGAACGTCGCATGATCGGTAATCATCCGCGCGAAGCCGATCTGCGCGCCGTCCGCATCGTAGGCGCCAAGGCAATGCGAGCCGGCGATGGCCCGCTCGACGATCTCGCGTGCGATGCCGGGCGACCAATAGCTGGATGCGAGCCAGTCGTGGATGCGCGCGACGTCGAGCCGCGGCTTTTCGTCAGAGAGCGTGATCATTCGCCGGCCCGCAGGAACCCGTCGATGACCCGGTTCATCTCCGGCGCCTCCAGGAGGAAGGCGTCATGGCCGAAGGGGCTGGCCAGCTCGACGAAGCTCGCCTCGCGCCCGGCTGCATGCAGCGCATGGACGATGTTGCGCGATTCCCGCGTGGGATAGAGCCAGTCGGTGTCGAAACTGATCAGGCAGAAGCGCGCCCGCGTCCGCCCGAAGGCGAGCGCGAGGCTGCCGTCATGATCCTCGGCGAGATCGAAATAGTCGGTTGCGCGTGTGATGTAGAGATAGGAGTTGGCATCGAACCGCTCGACGAAGCTGATGCCCTGGTGGCGCAGATAGCTCTCGACCTGAAAATCGGCGTCGAAACCGAAGGTCTTGCTGTCGCGCCCCTGCAGCCGCCGCCCGAACTTCTCGGTGAGGCCTGCCTCGGAGAGATAGGTGATGTGCGCGGCCATGCGCGCCACGGCGAGGCCCGCTGCGGGCGCGTCGCCATCGGCATAATAATTACCGCCCCGCCAGCGCGGATCGGCCATGATCGCCTGGCGCCCGACCTCGTGGAAAGCGATGTTCTGCGCGCTGTGCCGCGCGGTCGAGGCGATGACGATGGCGCCGCGCACCCGATCGGGGAAAATCGTTGGCCAGGCGAGCGCCTGCATCCCGCCCATCGATCCGCCGATGACGGCTTCCAGCTTCGCCACCCCGAGATGATCGAGCAGCATTGCCTGCGCGCGCACCATGTCGGCGATGGTGATGACCGGGAAGCGCATCGCGTAGGGCACGCCGATTACCGGGTCGACGCTGGCCGGACCCGAGGAACCGAGGCAGCTTCCCAGTACATTGGCGCAAATGATGAAATGACGATCCGGGTCGATCGGCTTGTCCGGCCCGACAGCGCGGGTCCACCAGCCCGGTTTGCCCGTCACCGGATGGCTCGAGGCGACGAACTGGTCGCCGGTCAGCGCGTGGCAGATCAGGATGGCGTTGCTGCCATCGGCATTCAGGCTGCCATAGGTCTCGTACGCGATGTCGACGGGCGCCAGCGCCCCGCCGCCGTCGAGCTTCAGCGGTCCGGGCAGCCGGACGGTCCGGCGCAGGCCGAAGCGCTGGTCGGTCGCGGCGGCGGCGATGTCGCTCTGCACGGACATGGCCCAGCGATTGAGCCGATGCGCAGGGCTTGTCAATCGGTGGGCACTTTTGTGGGATTGACGGGCAGCGGGTGGGCAGGTTCAACGGCTTTGTGACGGAAGCGATCGACAATACCGGACCCGTGCTGGTGATTGCAGGATCGGCACGCGCCGACGGCACCACGATGTTGATCGTGCGCCGGCTGCAGGGGTTGCTTGGCGAGCGGGCGGACGTCATCGATCTTGCAGAATGGCGCATCGAGCCGTTTCGCTATGGCGGCTCGCTGGACCGGGACGATTTCCGCGCGATCGCGCGGGCCATGGCGGCGCGGCGGCACACCATCTTTGTGACGCCGGTCTACTGGTACGCGATGAGCGGGATCATGAAGATCTTCTTCGATCGGTTCACCGATCTTCTGCGCCAGCCGGAGGGCCGAGCGCTGGCCGGTGGCACGCTGTCGTGCGTGGTTACCGGCACGGATCCTACCCCGCCGCCGGGCTTCGAGGAGCCCTTCGCACGCACCGCTGCCTTCTTCGCAATGGATTGGGGCGGGAAGACCTACGTGATGTCCGATCGCGGCAAACCGCTGGACGAAACGGCGCTGGCGCCGCTGGCCGGGCTTGCAGGACGCATCTGACCGCGCAAAGCCGCCCTTTGCCAATCACCCCGCGCGCCGCTAAAGGCGCAGGCCATGACAGACACAGATATCCTCACCGCCGACGCCCCCGTCCCCAAGGACTGGATCATGGCGATCGCACCCTATGTGCCCGGCAAGTCCAAGACGGACGACGGGCGCAGCGTCGCCAAGCTTTCCTCCAACGAGAATCCGTTCGGTACCTCGCAGGCCGTGCGCGATGCCTTCGTCTCGGCTGCGCCGGTGCTGGAGCGCTATCCGGACAGTGCCGCAGTCGAGCTGCGCACGGCATTGGGCGCGCATTATGATCTCGATCCGGAGCGCATCCTTTGCGGCACCGGCTCCGACGAAGTGTTGCACATGGCGGCCGGTGCTTTTGCCGGGCCGGGCGACGAGGTCATCTATGTGCGCTATGGTTTTACGGTCTATCCGATCGCGACCCGCCGCGTCGGCGCGACACCGGTGGTGGCGCCGGACAAGGATTATGCGACCGATGTCGATGCGATCCTGGCACGGGTGACGGACAGGACGCGCATCGTCTTCGTCGCCAATCCGAACAACCCCACTGGCACCTATTCATCGCGCGCAGAGATTGCCCGTCTGCATGCGGGGCTGCCCCGCCACGTGCTGCTGGTGCTTGATCAGGCCTATACGGAATATCTCGATTCGCAGGATGACGATGGCGGACTGGAACTGGCCCGTACCCAGCCCAACGTTCTGGTGACGCGTACCTTCTCGAAGATTTTCGGCCTGGCGTCGGCGCGCGTTGGCTGGGGCTATGGTAGCCCCGCTGTCATTGATGCGATGAACCGCATCCGCCAGCCCTTCTCGTTCAGCATCGCCGCCGGACGCGCGGCGATCGCGGCGCTCCATGACCGCGATTTCGTCGAGCGCAGCCGTGCGCATAATCTGGAATGGCGCACGCGCTTCGAAGCAGAGATCAACGCGCTCGGCAACAAGGGCCTGCGCGCCGTGCCATCGAAGGCGAATTTCAGTCTCGTCCTGTTCGAGGGCGAGACCAGTGCCGAGACGGCATACAAGGGCCTGATGGACGCTGGCTATATCGTGCGCTGGCTACCGGGGCAGGATCTGCCACATGGCCTGCGCATCACCATCGGCACGCCCGAGGAGATGACCGGTCTCATCGCCGCGCTGCGCAAGATTGTCGGCGCCGCCTGATGATGCCGTTCACGCGCATCACCATCATCGGCCTCGGCCTGATCGGCTCGTCGCTGGCGCATGCTATCCGCGCCTATCTGCCCACGGTGCGCGTGACCGGCCATGATGCGAGCCCGCAGGTACGCGAGATCGCGCGGCGCATCGACCTGTGCGATGACATTACCGATACGGCAGGCGCGTCGGTCGTCGATGCCGATCTGGTGATCCTCTGCGTGCCGCCCGGCGGGATGAAGGCGGCGGCGATGGCGATCGCCGATGACCTGCCGGCCGAGGCGATCCTGTCGGAAACTGCCTCCTGTCAGGCAAGTATCATCGCGGCGATCCGCGAGGTTCTGCCGGACGTTACGATGGTCCCGGCGCATCCCGTCGCCGGCACGGAGAATAGCGGGCCGGAAGCGGGTTTCGCGACCTTGTTCCAAAACCGCTGGTGTATCCTGACGCCGCCTGAGGGTACCGATCCTATCGCGATCGCTCGCGTCGAGGAATTGTGGAAGCGGATCGGCGCCAATATCGAGATGATGGACCCGGCGCATCATGACCTTGTGCTCGCCATCACCAGCCACCTGCCGCATATCATCGCCTACACGATCGTCGGTACGGCCAGCGACCTTGAGGACGTAACCCGCAGCGAGGTGATCAAATTCTCGGCCGGCGGCTTTCGTGACTTCACCCGCATCGCCGCCTCCGACCCGACCATGTGGCGCGACGTGTTCCTGGCAAACAAGGACGCCGTTCTGGAAATGCTCCAGCGCTTCACCGAGGATCTGACCCAGCTCCAGCGCGCGATCCGCTGGGGCGACGGCGAGGCATTGTTCGATCATTTCTCCAAAACACGTGCGATTCGCCGCTCGATCATCGAGCAGGGGCAGGATGATGCCGCGCCGGATTTCGGGCGCCATCACGAATAGGACTTCGACTGGGCCGGGTCTGTTTCGGCTGCGGACAAGCGCGGTCAGGCCCTCATCCATAGCGGGTGTGGACGGTCGTCACCTTGAAGGGCAACTCGATGTCGAGCTTCACGCTGGGCGTGGAAGACCGGCCGCCAGCCAGGCCCGGCGGCCGCACGATGACGGCGTTGCACAGCACGCCGGCCGCCGAGAAGCACCATTTTTCCAGCCATTCCCGATATTGCGTGGCGAGGTAGCTCGGACAATAGCCGACGGTCCGGCCGCCGATCTCGATGGCTACGGTATTTCTCTGGAGAGGGTTGCCATCCCGGCAGACGAGGGCTGCGATGCACTCCTGCCGGTCCCCGTTCGCCTTGCCGGCCGGGGCGAGATCGCGCAGCGTCTCTTCGAACGGCCCGACGCTGATCACGTCGAACGCAAAATCTCTCCGGCCATGCAGGAACAGGCCGAGACCCGGCCCTGCGGGTGCGGCCGCAGGGCGATGTGTCCGTCCCGCAAGGAGGCGAAGGAAAGAGGCGACCATTCCCGCTCCCATGCTCCATGTGCCCCGGAGCGTTTAGATCAGGCGATAGCTATCACCCTAGACGGGGAATGTTACACTCGTTGTGCGCGCATCAGCGCCTTTTGGTCGGTCCGCGCTTCGAGCTGGTGTGGCGGATGTTCGCCGGCCTGCCCTGCCGCCGGATCGGTCGGCCCGCGCCCGGCCTGCGCCGGTCGCCGCCGCGCACCGGGAGGTGGCTCGCGCCGACTGGCAGCTCGAAGCGCAGCGCGCCGCTGACCGGATCGGCCTCGACCAAGCGTAGATCGATCATGTCGCCGAGCGCATAGCGGGTGCCGCTATGCTCGCCTTCCAGAGCGTGATGCACCTCGTCATAACGGAAGCGCTCGGCGCCCAGCGTCGAGACCGGCACCAGCCCGTCACCGCCGAGTTCCACCACCGTCGCGAAGAAGCCGAAATTCTGCACGCCAGTAATGCGGCAGGCCAGGACCTCGCCGACCCGCGCCGAGAGGAACGCCGCGACATAGCGGTCGATCGTCTCGCGCTCCGCCTCCATCGCGCGGCGCTCATACTGGCTGATCCGCTCGCCGATCGGCGCGAGATCGGCAACGTCCTCGGCTGACAAGCGCGTGCCCGCGGCGATCGCCTTGTCCTTGGGCGCGGGTAGCTCAAGGCTGTAAGCACCCACCAGCGAGCGGTGGACCAGGAGATCCGCATAGCGGCGGATCGGCGAGGTGAAGTGTGCATAGCTGCCGAGCGCGAGGCCGAAATGCCCGGCATTGCGCGGGCCGTAATAGGCCTGCGTCTGGCTGCGCAATATCTGCTCCATGATCTGCGGGCGGGCGGCGGCATCGTCTGGGATCTGGGCGATGATGCGGTTGAAGGTCTTGGTGGTGATGACCTGACCGAGGGCGAGCGGGATTTCGAACGTGTCGAGATAATCCTTGAGCGCCGTCAGCTTCTCGCGGCTGGGCGGCTCGTGGATGCGATACATGACCGGCGCCTTCTTCGCCTCCAGCGCCTTGGCCGCCGCGACATTGGCGCTGATCATATATTCCTCGATCAGCCGGTGCGCATCGAGCCGCTCGCGGATCGCGATGCTGACGATGCGGCCGGCCTCGTCCAGCACCACGCGCCGCTCGGGCAGATCGAGATCGAGCGGATCGCGCGCTGTGCGCGCCTTGTCCAGCAGCCGCCAGCAGGCCCAGAGCGGCTTCAGCGCCGCCTCCACCAAATTGTCCGCCACCAGCCGGTTGAGCATCAGCGGATCGAAGCGCGGATCGGCGATGCTCGGGCCTGGCCGGCCGGCATCATGATCGATGGCGAGCTGCGCCTGCTCGTAGGGAATGTTGGCCGCGACGCGGATGACGGCGCGGGCGAAGCGCCAGCCCGTAACCTTGCCATGCTTGTCGATGACGAGGTGACAGGCCATGGCGGCCCGGTCCTCGGCTGCGCGCAGCGAGCACATGTCCGACGACAATGCATGGGGCAGCATCGGCACGACCAGATCGGGGAAATAGACGCTGTTGCCGCGCCGCCGCGCCTGGCGGTCGAGGGCTGAGCCGGGGCGAACATAATAGCTAACATCGGCGATAGCCACGATCGCCCTGTAGCCGCCCTCATTGGCGGGATCTTCATCCGCCGCAGCCCAGACCGCATCGTCGAAATCGCGCGCGTCGACCGGGTCGATCGCGACGATGGGAAGGTGACGCAGATCCTCGCGCTGGTCGGCATGGAGGGGCAGGTCATGGACCTTCGCGGCTTCTTCCTCGGTCTCCTCGGGAAATTCATGGGGGATGCCATATTTGTGGATGGCGATCAGGCTGAAGCTGCGCGGCTGGAAGGGATCGCCCAGCACTTCCGTCACACGTGCAAAGACCTTGGGCGGCCGCCCGCTGGTCTCGGCGAGGACGAGATCGCCCAACTCGGCCTCTCCCGCGTCGCTGATCGCGGTCTCGTGGCGGACGCGCTTGTCGACCGGGCGCAGGACGAGCTTGCCGCGCTCATCCTTGCCGACGACGCCGAGCATCTGCTCGGCGGCACCGGCGAGCTTCTTCATCGGATGGGCGATCCAGCCCCGGCCGGCTTCCTCGGTGCGCGCGAGGATGCGGTCGCCCACGCCCAGCGCGCCGCGCTTGCCGCGCTCCATGACGCGCAGGCGCGGGATGGGGATGCCCTCCGCCTCCCAGCGCTCGGGGACCGCGATCACCTGCCCGCCCTCGGCATCGACGACGCGCAGCACCGTTACTTTGGGCACGCCGCCCATCTTGTGAAAAGCGCGCGCCGGGCCGCTGTCGATCAGGCCTTCGTCGGCCATGTCCTTGAGCAGGGCCTTCAGGAGGATCTTCTCATTGCCTTTCAGCCCGAACGCCTTGGCAATCTCGCGCTTGCCGGCCGGCGTGTCGGACTCCGAGATGAAGTCGATGATCTGCTGACGGCTCGGCATGCCGGCCGGTTTGATGTGCCTGGGTTTGTGGGGTGATGCCATGGGCCGGGTATAGGGATCGGCGCGCGCGAGGGCCAATCAAATGAGGGTGATACCGGCGATGCGGCTCAGGACAGGGCGAGATTGTAGCTGTAGAAGGCCGTCTCGCGAACCCAGCCATTGGCTTCATAGATGTTTTGCGCGGTCAGATTGTCGATGGCCGTTGAGAGCGTCAGCCGCGCCGCGCCCTCCGTTCGGGCGAAATCGGCGGCGGCGGCGAGCAGGGCTTTGCCGACGCCGAGCTTGCGGCGCTCAGGGGCGACATACAGGTCGTTCAGAATGAAGATGCGCTGCATGCGCGTCGAGGTGAAGCTTGGGTAGAGCTGGGTGAAGCCGAGCGCCGCGCCGGCCTCGTCGAGCGCGAGGAAGATGGTCGATTGCGCGCGCTTGAGGCGCTCGGACAGAAATGCGCGGGCGCCCGACAGGTCGGAGGGCTGGGCGTAGAATTGGCGATAGGCGTCGAACAGCGGGACGAGCTGATCGAGGTTGACGATGGTGGCCTGGTGGATGTGCATGGGGATCATGTCCAGTGTCAGTTGGCCATCTTCCTCCAGTCGATCTTGCGGGTCTGGACGGATCGAACGGCACGTCCTTGTTCATCCTTAGCGGGCGTGACACGCGCCCTTCGCAGGACCAATGCACAAGATTGGCCATCAAGCTTGCCCGACCCGCTCGTTTCGATGATCGCGCAGTTTTCCGCACGGCCTTTTTCGGTGACGTCGAACTGGACAGTCGTGACGCCGGTCTTGGATTTGGCTGCGGCGTCCGCCGGATAATCGCCATCGTCCTGCCAAGTGCGGGGCTTGGGCAAATCGGACTGCGCCACTGACGGCGCTGCGATGAGCAGCGCCGTCAGTATTGCGGATATCGGCTTAGTTTTTCCCCGTCTCATGCCGTTTCACTAACATGAGGACAGGTTGCCCCTCAATCCCGCAGCAGGTCGTTGATCCCAGTCTTGGAGCGCGTCTGCTCGTCGACGGTCTTAACGATGACGGCGCAGTAGAGGCTTGGGCCGGGCGTACCGTCCGGGAGTGGCTTGCCGGGGAGCGCGCCGGGGACGACGACCGAATAAGGCGGCACTTCGCCCATGAAGACCTTGCCCGTGGCGCGGTCGACGATCTTGGTCGATTGGCCGATGAACACGCCCATGGACAGCACGGCGCCCTTGCCGATGCGCACGCCCTCGACGACTTCGGAGCGCGCGCCGATGAAGCAGTCATCCTCAATGATGACCGGATCGGCCTGTAGCGGCTCGAGCACGCCGCCGATGCCGACGCCACCGGAGAGATGCACGTTCTTGCCGATCTGCGCGCAGCTGCCCACCGTCACCCAGGTATCGACCATCGTGCCCTCGCCGACATAGGCGCCGATATTGGTGAAGCTCGGCATCAGGATGACATTCTTTGCGACATGCGCGCCGGCGCGCACGACGGAGCCGGGCACGGCGCGGAAGCCGGCGGCGCGGAACTCCGCCTCGCCCCAGCCGGTGAACTTGCTCGGCACCTTGTCCCACCAGTGACCGGCGCCCGGGCCATTGTCGATCAGGCCATTGTCGTTGAGGCGGAAGCTCAGCAGCACCGCCTTCTTGAGCCATTGATTGACCTGCCAGCCATTTGCCGTGGGCTCGGCCACGCGCGCTTCGCCCGAATCGAGGAGCGCCAGCGCGCGGTTCACCGCGGCGCGCACGTCCCCGCCGGTGGTGAGGCCGATATTGGCGCGGTCGTCCCAGGCCGTGTCGATGGTGGCGATCAGGGTCGTGTCGGTCATGGCGTCCTCTCGAGAGTCGTCTTTGGGGCGGAGTTGCGCGCCCCATAGGACAAAATGCCCAGCTGTGCACCCCGAACAAATCGTGAGAATTCGAACTATCGCCCGCGCGCGTGGACGGATATTGCCACACGGAGTATCGACATGCGTTACCCCAGATCAGGAGAGAGACATGGGCCAGATCACGCTTTCGCAAGCCAATGCCATCATCGCCGGCGCCTTCGCCAAGGGGGCGGAAGCGCGCCTCAATCCGCTGAGCGTCGTGGTGACGGATGCCGGCGGGCATCTCATCGCCTTCCAGCGTCAGGACGGCGCCTCGTTCGGCCGTGCGCAGATCGCGACCGGCAAGGCGGCGGGCGCGCTGGCGATCGGTGCTTCGTCGCGCCGGCTCGGCGTGATGGCGGAAGAGCGGCCCTGGTTCCTCGGCGCCTTTACCGCCTCGGCGCCGCATCCGGTGATCCCGGCGGCGGGCGGCGTGATCGTGGTCGATGCGAGCGGCGCATTCCTGGGCGCGGTCGGCGTCACCGGCGACACCTCGGACAATGACGAGGCGGCAGCGCTCGCCGGCATCGCGGCGGCCGGCCTCAAGGCGCAGGGCTGATCGTCATGACGAAGCAAGTGACACGCGCCGGCCTCTCGGTCGCGGCCGAGCTGGCGGACTTCATCGAAGGCCAGGCGCTGCCCGGCACGGGACTTACGGCTGAGGCTTTCTGGCAGGGCACGGCGGACATCTTCGCCCGCTTCGCCCCGCGCAACGAGGCGCTGCTCGCCAGGCGCGACGCTCTGCAGGCACAGATCGATGCCTGGCATCTGGCGCGCGCGGGCAAGCCGATCGATCAGGCGGAATATCAGGCCTTCCTGCGCGAGATCGGCTATCTGGTGCCCGAGCCGGCACCCTTCACGATCGGGTCCGACAATGTCGATCCCGAGCTCGCCAGCATGGCCGGGCCGCAGCTGGTCGTGCCCGTGCTCAATGCGCGTTTCCTGCTCAACGCGGCCAATGCGCGCTGGGGCAGCCTCTACGACGCGCTCTACGGGACGGATGCGATTCCGGGCAAGGCGGCGCCGGGCGGCTATGATGCGGCACGCGGCGCGCAGGTGATCGCCTGGGCCAAGGCCTTCCTCGACAAGGCAGTGCCGCTCGAGTCCGGCAGCTGGGCCGATCTCGGCGATTCATCGGACGGCATCGCACTGGCCGATCCGTCGCAATATGTTGGCAGGAGCGAGACGAGCCGGCTGTTCCGGCACAACGGGTTGCACATCGAGGTGGTCTTCGACCCGGCGCATCCGATCGGCCGGGACGATCCCGCCGGTATCGCCGACATCCTGCTCGAATCCGCGCTCTCGACCATCGTCGATCTGGAGGATTCGGTCGCGGCGGTGGACGCGCAGGACAAGGTCGCGGCCTATGCCAACTGGCTCGGCCTGATGAAGGGCGATCTGGAAGCGACCTTCGAGAAGGGCGGCAGGACGCTGACGCGCAGACTCGACGCAGACCGCGTTTATGCCGGGCCGGGTGGCGCCGAGGTGGTCCTCAAGGGCCGCAGCCTGCTGTTCGTGCGCAATGTCGGGCATCTCATGACCACGCCGGCGATTCATCTGGCCGATGGCGAAGAGGCGCCGGAGGGTATTCTCGACGGCATCGTGACGAGCCTGATCGCGCTGCACGATCTCAAGGGCCTCGGCCAGTTCCGGAACAGCCGCACTGGCGGCATCTATATTGTGAAGCCCAAGATGCACGGGCCGGATGAATGCGCCTTCACCAATGATCTGTTCGACGCGATCGAGGATCTGCTGGGCCTGTCGCGCCACCAGCTCAAGGTCGGCGTGATGGACGAGGAGCGGCGCACGTCCGCAAACCTGGCCGCCTGCATTCATGCGGTGAAGGATCGCGTCGTGTTCATCAACACCGGCTTCCTCGATCGCACCGGCGACGAGATGCACACCTCGATGCGGGCCGGGCCGATGATCCGCAAGGGCGACATGAAGAGCGCCGCCTGGATCAAGGCCTACGAGGATCGCAACGTGCAGATCGGCCTCGCCGCCGGCTTCTCGGGCCGCGCGCAGATCGGCAAGGGCATGTGGGCTGCGCCGGATCGCATGGCCGACATGCTGGAGCAGAAGGTCGGCCATCCGATGACCGGCGCCAACACCGCCTGGGTGCCTTCGCCGACCGCCGCGACCTTGCACGCGACGCACTATCACGCTGTCGATGTCGCCGCCCGGCAGGCCAAGCGGGCGAGGGAGCCGGTCGCCCCGCTCGACGCGCTGCTGACCATTCCGGTCTCGCCCGGCACCAACTGGTCGCAGGAGGAGATCGCGCAGGAGCTGGAGAATAATGCGCAGGGCATTCTCGGCTATGTCGTGCGGTGGATCGATCAGGGTATCGGCTGCTCCAAGGTGCCGGACATCAACGATATCGGCCTGATGGAAGACCGCGCCACGCTGCGCATCTCCTCGCAGCATATCGCCAACTGGCTGCTGCATGGGGTCTGCACCGAGGCGCAGGTCAATGCCGCGTTCGACAAGATGGCGGCGAAGGTCGACGCGCAGAATGCGGACGACCCTCTCTACAAGCCAATGGCAGGGCATCCCGAAAGCATGGCCTGGCAGGCCGCGCGCGCGCTCGTGTTCGAGGGGATCGCACAGCCCAACGGCTATACCGAGCCGCTGCTGCATATGTGGCGGCGGAAGGTGAAGGGAGACTGACCCTCTCGCCCGCAGGGGTAAGGGCATGACTCCACAGCCCTTGTCATAAATCTAACAGCCATTGTCACCGGACAGCGCCGCCCCCCGCGCGCTACACCTGATCCCGCAGCATCGAACCGCGTGGGCGGAGCAGCGGCGCTTCTGGGTGTGCCCTGTTCTGTTGCGGAGGACGGCGTGTCGGATGGCTCTGGTGGGCGGGCAATCCGACAGGGTCGAGCGGCGCGCCAGTGCGACCCGGCGCGCCGCTCGGCTGTTTCCGCGGCGAGAGGCCAAGCAGGAGCGGAGATTGTACAGCGCGCGCGAACGGATATACCGATCGGCGGGAGAGACGGTGGGGGACCGATGACCAGCCTCAATATCCTCTATGTCGAAGATGATCCGCTGGCCGCGTCGGCCGTGCGAGCGCTGGTCGTGCAGGGCGGCGACCGGCTTGCCTGGGAGCAATCGGGACAGGCAGGGCTGCAGCGCGCCGCGGCGGAGCAGTTCGACGTCATCATTCTCGATCGCATGCTGCCCGATCTCGACGGGCTCGTCATCGTGTCGCGCCTGCGCGCGGCGGGCGTCGAGACGCCGGTGCTGATGCTCTCCGCGCTCGGCCGTAGCGAAAACCGGATCGAGGGGCTGGATGCCGGGGTCGATGATTATCTCGCCAAGCCCTATGAGCCGCCGGAGCTGCTCGCCCGCGTGAAGGCGTTGCACCGCCGCTCATCGGGCAAGGTGCATGGCGCCGTGATCATGTTTGGCGCGCTCGAATGTCATGTGAAGGCGCGGACCGCCTTCCGGTGCGGCCGCCACATCGCCCTCAGCCCCCGCGAGTTCGAGCTGTTCCGCTATTTCATGGAGAATGCCGGTGAGACGGTGACGCGCGAGATGCTGCTGCGCGACGTGTGGAACATGAATTTCGATCCGCAGACCAATGTCGTCGACGTCAATATCGGCCGCCTGCGGCGCAAGCTGGAGGACGGCTTCAAGACGCCGGCGCTGGAGACGATCTGGGGCGCGGGCTATCGGCTAACGGCCTGCGAATGACGCCAGCCGCCAGGACCAGGCGCGGTTCGTCGATCGTCTGGCGTGTCGCCAGCGCCTCGCTGCTGGTGGCGATGCTGGCCGTGGCCATGCTGTTCGCCGTCTCCTGGTCGACGGTCGAGCGCAGCGCGAGCGAGGCGCTGGCGGCGACCGTGACGACCGATCTCGCCGGCCTGATCGACATTCACGCCAGCTCCGGCGAGACCGAGCTGATCCGGCGCGTCGCGGATCGCAAGGATGTCGTCAATCTGGAGGGGCGTCCGGCGCATTATCTCGTCGCGCGCGGGGACGGCCGGCCGATCGCCGGCGACATACGTGCCTGGCCGCATCTCTCGGCCGCACTGTCCGAGCAGGGCTACGTGACGCTGACCGGCGGCACGAAGGTCTATGCGCGGGCTGCGAAGCTCGCGCCGGACCTGCAACTGCTCGTCGCGCGCGAATATGCGCAGGATCGCGAGACGCTGTCGCGCCTGACGCAGATCTTCCTCGGCGTCGGCGCGGCGATCATCCTCGTGGTCGGGCTGGTCGCGGTGCTGACGGCGCGGGGTCTGGCGCGGCGGATCGAGCGGATCAACGAGGGATTGCGCGCGGCGGCGGAGGGCTATCCGGCTGCACTCGAAAGCCCCAGCCATCCCGGTGACGAGGTCGACGAGCTGGCCCGGCAGGGCGCGCGATTGCTCGCCCGCCAGGCGCAGCTGGTGCGGGTGCAGAAGCACATGTCCGATCATGTCGCGCACGAGATCCGCACACCGCTCATGCATCTCGATGGCCGCCTCGCCGCCGCCCTGGAGGCGCGCCCGGAGCCGGGTGGCAAGGGCGCGCTGACCCAGTCCCGCAGCGACATTCGCGGCATCGTCGCGATGCTGGATTCGCTGCTCGACATCGCCTCCAACGAAGGGCGGCGCGGCGATCTCGCCGGCCTTGCGGAGCTGGACCTGTCGAGCTTGCTCAGCGATCTTGCCGCGCTTTACGAAGGCAGTGTCGAGGAGATGGGCCTGACGCTGGAAACCGCGATCGAGCCGGGCGTCACCATGCTGGCCGAGCGGATGCAGATCGTCCGTCTGGTCTCCAACCTGCTCGACAATGCGATCAAATATGTGCCTGCCGGCGGGCGCGTCTCGCTGACCCTGACCCAGGGACCGCGCATCATCATCGCCGATGATGGCCCCGGCATCCCGCACGAGGATCGCGCGCGCATCTTCGAGCGGTTCGCGCGCAGCGCCGGCCAGGTCTCGCAGCCCGGGCATGGCCTCGGCCTTGCCCTTGCGCGCGCGATCGCGCAGCGGCATGGGCTGATGCTGCGCCTCGCCGACAGTGCGCGCGGCGCCTGCTTCATCGTGGAACCGGAGGCATGACACCTATCTTCCTCTCATCTCGCACGATCCTGTGCCTTGCCGTCGGCCTGCTGCTCGGCGGCTGCGCGCAATCCCGCGCCGTTAAGACGGCACCCGCATCCTATGCCGCCGAGCCGGCGCTGGCGGTTGCGCAGCTCCTGGCGGCGGCAGAAATGGTCGTTGCGCAGCCGGGTGCCGACAAGCCCGCCCTGGCGCCGACCCTGGCCGCGCTCGACGCCCTTGGCGCGCATTCCGCCGCCAATGAGGCCGATCCCGTTCCGCAATGGCGCGCGCTGGTGCCCGGCGGCCAGTCCGCGCCGCCGATGCGAGGGCGCATGCTGGGGCCTGCCTATCGGCGCGGTACGGTCGAGGCTGGCGCTCGCGTGACGCTGGATCAGCTGTTCGATGGCGGCCGGCAGGCCCGGGTCGCCGTGGCGACGCCCGGTGCCCTGCCGGTCGGCATGGCCGTTCTCGATGGCGCCGGCAAACCGGTCTGCCCGAGCATTGCGCGGCAGGGCCAATGCAACTGGGTTCCGCCGTTCAGTGCGCGTCACCAGATTGTGATCAGCAATCCGGGGGCGAAGCCCGCTGTTTATTATCTCGTCATCGACTGAGCGCGGCCAACGCTCCATCACCCCAGCGAACACTGGAGTGACGGTCAAGGGATCAGTCCCGGCTACAGCGCCGCTTCATAGATGCGCGCCGCGTCCTCCTCGGTCATCACGCGCAGGTTGCGCTCGAGCAAGCGCGTCACTTTCATGGCGCTGAAGGCCATGCGGGGAATGGAATTGGCGCTGATGCCCATGCCGGTGAGACCGGCGGGGATACCGATCCGCGCGGAAAGCTCGGCGACCAGCTCGATGCCGGCGCGCGCCGTCGCTTCGTCGCTGCCACCCTCCGCGACGCCGAGCGCCCGGCCGATCTCGGCATAGCGGGCCGGTGCGGCCTCCAGATTGAACCGCAGCACATGGGGCAGCAGGATCGAATTGGCGACGCCGTGCGGGATGTGGAACTCACCGCCCAGCGGATAGGCCAGCGCATGGACGGCGGCCGTGTTCACGGGCCCCAGGCACATGCCGCCATAATAGCTTGCCCGCAGCATCGCCTCGCGCGCGACCAGATCAGTGCCATCGACGCAGGCGCGCTCGATATGGCCAGCAATCAGCCGGATACCTTCCAGCGCGAAGATATCGACCACCGGATGCGCGAACTTGTTGGCAAAAGCCTCGATGCAATGGGTGAGCGCGTCGATGCCCGTCGACGCGGTGACGGCGCGCGGCATGGAGACGGTCAGCTCGGGATCGAGATAGGCGAAGTCCGGCACCAGATATTTGCTGACAACGCCTTTCTTGAGTTCTTCATCCTCGTCGCCAAGGATCGCGATCGGCGTCACCTCGCTGCCGGTGCCAGCGGTGGTCGGCACGCAGGCGAGCGGCAGCGACCGGCTGGTCAGCAGGTCGACGCCGATGGTCTCCTTGAGCTGTTGGCGCCCGTCGATCAGCGCCGCGACCAGCTTGGCGACGTCCATCGCACTGCCGCCGCCAAGGCCGACGACACCGTCGGCGCCGCACGCTTTTGCCTGCGCCATCGCGTCGTGGAAATTGTCGATCGTTGGTTCGCCGGTCAGCGCATCCCAGACGGTCACGCCGATGCCACGCCCTTCAAGCGCGGCGATGAGCGGGGTGCACAGGCCGCGCGTGGGCGGCGTTGTGACGAGGAAGACGGATTTGACGCCCAATGTCGCGAAATCATCGGCGCAACCGATGACGACGCCCTTGCCGATCCGGACCGTCCCGACATTGTGGATCGTCACGGGCGCATTGAGGGTCATTTTGGAACTTCCGTCGATATCGTTCTTGGGCCCGTCCATTTGCGAATGAAGGGCCCAACTCGCTTGCACGAAGCGGAACTATGCATTGAACGGAAGTCGTCGACGCCTGGGCAGCGGCGTTACCCGGCCTCTGCACCGACCGCGCGCAAGGGCATCCCGACACCGAGTTTTTCGCGGCGATAGACGCGCGGCGCCTGACCAAACCGCTCGCGGAAGCTGCGCGCGAAATGAGGGGCGCTGTTGAAACCCCAGCCAAAAGCGATGTCGGTGATGGTGAGATGCGCGGAGGCGGGATCGGCCATCTGCCGCGCGCATTCCTCCAGGCGCCGACGCAGCACATAGGCCGAGGCCGTCTCGTCGCCGGATGCGAAGATCATGCGCAGATAGCGTGAGGAAAGCTTGAGCCGGGTGGCGATGAGGCCCGGGCTGAGATCGGGATCGCGCAGATTCTCTTCAATGAACAGGCGCACCCGCGCATGCCGGCCGGTGAGCACGGCCGAGGCGGTGATCAGCCCGTCGAAGCTGATCGCAAAGGCCGTCGCGATCGCATCGAGCAGGTTGCGCGCGACTCGATTGTGCACAGCCTCGGGCAGGCCGCTCGCGAGTTGTTCGCATACGCCGAGGCAAAGCTGGGCCGCGCTCTCCGACAGACCCTCGTCCGCGCGCAGATGCCGCCCGCAAAATTGCTCGGGCGAAGGCAGATGCTCGCGGATCGTGCCGGCACCCGCGCGGATCATGAGCAGGTCCGCCGGTCCGTCGCTGGCATACACGTAAGGGACCGCATTGTTGCATAAAGTGAAATCGCCCGGCGCAAGCACGCTGTCCTGTCCGTAATGCGAGAAGCTGGCCGTGCCGCTCACCTGCAGCAGGAAGGCATAGGTCGGCTCGGCCACATAGCCGATCTGCTCGGCGGTGCGCTGGATGGTGCCGGCGGCGAGATCGAGGCGGATCATCGCAACCGATCCCAGTTGCGCGATGGTGATGGCCGGGCAATGTTCGGCGTCGCCCAGCGACGTGGCAGCCCTGTCCACATGCTCGGAATAAAGGTCGGTCCACATGCGGCTGCGCGACGCCTTGGGCGTCGGCGGGACGCGATGCACTTCGACCATTGTCCTGTTCTGCCCTTGCTCGCTCATCTCCACCGCCGGATGGACCGGTTGGTCCCCGGCGCAGGCGCATAAGTCTTATCAGCAACCGGTCGATTGTGAACCGCCGATCATCATGTCATCCCGGAAGAGCGGGTGGGGAAGAGGGACGTCTTCCGGGATGACAGGGGCAAGGCGCCCGGCTCAGGGCGTCGTTGTGGGGGCAGGCGTCGCGTCGGCAGCGGGTGCGGCAGGCGCGGGCGCTGCGAGCGAGGGATCGGCCCGCGCGGCGTCCTGAATACGCTTTGCCAGAGCCGGATCGGCCTCGGATGCCTTGGCGATCGCGTTGAACTTCACCGGATCAAGGCCCTGCGCCTGGACCGCGGCGAGCATTTTTGGCTGCTTTTCCGCCGGCGTGACGGCGGCATCCTGCTGGATCTTGTTGGCTGCGATCGCGGCGCGCGCAAAGGCCTTGAGATCGGCATCCGTGAAGCTGGAGGGGGCTGTCGGAGCCGAAGCGGAGGGCGCGGGAGCGGCCGGAGCCGGCGTCGTGGTCTGGGCCTGCGCGACACCGGTGGACATCATAAGCGCGCCGGTCAGGGTGGTCAAAACTATGGCTCTCATCATCTGCCTTTCTTGCCGTTGGAGACGGTGCGGGGGTGAGAGACAAAAGCTAGGGCCTCGATTGCCGAGGGCAAATATTGGTCGACCTGCCGTTCACCGGTCGGGACGGATCGAATATTATGCTGAAAACACAAATGGTTAAATCGGCTCGCTTTACCGCTGATCGCCCACGATCCGTCGTGATCCGGTCGGGCGGCCTCAAAGCCGACTGCCGTTGCAGTCAAGTCGTCCCACCCGACCATGCAATACGGTCCGGTAGGACCGGGCGATGATCCGGCATGAAGAGGGGCGATGGAAAGCTTCAGCACTGAGACGCTGGTTCGCGGCGGGCGAACACGGGCCTGGAACGAAATCTACTCGTCTCGGCTCTCGACGATCGATTTCATTCCGCAAAGCGGGAATTTCTCGGCCGGACTGAAGCTCGGCGGGCTGGGTCGGCTCGGCCTCGCCCGCCTGATGACCGGCCCCTGCACGATCCGCCGGACCGTCGACCATATCGACGATGGCGCCAGCGCGCGGCTCTATTCCTTCCTCATCCAGCTTAACGGCGAGGGGCAATTCGCGCAGGGCAAGCATGACGCCGTCCTGCATCGCGGCGACGTCACCCTGTGCGACAATGGCGTTCCCCACTGCTACCGCCTGGGCGGCGAGGATGCCGAGATGCTGCTGGTGCGCGTCCCGCATGAGCTGATCCGGGACTATCTGCCCTATCCGGAGCGACTGAGCGGGCGCCGTCTGCCAGCGCAGAACGGACTCGCCGTCATTGCCGCCGGCATGGCTTGCAGCTTGTGGCGGCAGATCGAGCGTGGACTCGATCCGGCTCATGAGGACAGCATCGCGCATCAGCTCCTCGATCTGTTCGCGACGTCCTACAGCATGGCCTACGGACCCGAGATGAGCGGTCCCTTCCCGGACGCGAAGCTTCATGCGCGGGCCGCCGGCTTCATCGAGGAGCATATTCGCGATGCGACATTGACGGTTCGTGGCGTGGCAGCGGCTGTCGGCCTGCCGGTCAGTGAACTCCTCGCGATGTTCGTGCAGCGCGGCGACAGCTTCGGCGGATATGTCTCGCGCCGCCGGCTCGATCAGGCCGCCCGGCAGTTGCGCAATCCCCGCTGGCGGGGTTCCACTGTCTCCGGGATCGCTTATGGTGTGGGCTATACCAGCGTGCCGCTGTTCACCCGGGCGTTCCACGCTCGGTTCGGAGTCAGTCCGGGGGACTATCGGCGCAGCCAGTTGCACTGACGGTTGTGGCCGAATTGCCGCATATCCTATAGGAAAATATCCGAGCCGGACGGTTCAAGCTCGACGGCGACAGACGAAAGTATAACGATACGTCGTTCCGTCAGATGATACCGATAAGGGCTGCCGGTGAGTGAGCGGGGAGAGGTGCGCGCTGCGGCTTATGCCGGACGCGGACAAAGAGCAGTTGAAAGCTTCAGCACCGAGGCGCTTGTCATCGGTGGGCGGACGCGCGCCTGGAACGATATCTATTCCTCACAGCTTGCCACCGCCGACTTCATTCCGCGGCATGTTGACTTCTCGGCCGGGCTCAAGCTCGGCGGCCTGGGTCAGATCGGTCTGGCGCGGCTGATGACCGGTCCCTGCACGATCCGCCGGACCGTCGACCATATCGAGGATCGCGGTGGCGAGCGGATCTATTCCTTCTTCATCCAGCTCAATGGCGAGGCGCGCTTCACGCAGGGCGCGCATGAGATTGTCCTGCGCCGGGGCGACGTCACGTTGTGCGACAACGGTGTGCCGCACTGCAACAGCCTCGGCGAGAATGCCGAGCTGCTGCTGGTGCGCGTGCCGGATGGGCTCATCCACGACTATGTGTCTCGTCCCGAACTTGTGCGCGGCCGCCCCCTGTCCGCGCGTGACGGCCTCGCCTTCATCGCGACCGGCATGGCCTGCAGCTTGTGGCGGCAGGTCGAGCGCGGCCTCGATCCGGCTCATGCCGACAGCATCGCGCATCAGCTGCTCGACCTGTTCGCCACCTCCTATAGCATGGCCTACGGGTCGGAGCTGAGCGGACCCTATCCGGACGCCCGGCTTCATGCCCGTGCGGTCGGCTTCATCGAGGAGCATATCCGCGATGCGAGCCTGAACGCGCGCGTGACGGCCGCCGCGATCGGCGTGCGGGCCGGCGAGCTGCTCGCCATGTTCCTGCGCCGGGGCGACAGCTATGGCGGCTATGTCTCGCGCCGCCGTCTCGATCAGGCCGCGCGCCAGCTGCGCAATCCCCGCTGGCGCGGCTGCACCGTGTCCGAGATCGCCTTCAGTGTCGGCTACAACAGCGTGCCGCTCTTCACGCGCAGCTTCCATCGCCGGTTCGGCGCCAGCCCCGGAGACTATCGGCGGGCCGAGCTGAACTGAGGTTGCCGGGCGCGGTCAGGACGCCTTGGCCGAGATCGCGCTGAGTTCCTCGAGATCCAGATCGCGCTCCAACTCCTGCAGGGTGCGCTCGTCGATGTCGCCGGCGCGGTGGAGGCGCAGCAGCTCCGCGCGGCCGGCGGCGATCGCCTCCAGCACCAGATCGAAATGAGCCTGGATGCGATCGGCATATTGATCCTCCTGCCCGGCATAGTCGGCGGAGATCTCGGCCTTGGCGCGGTAGCGCTTGAGAAGCTGCGGGTGAACGAGCTCGCCCGCCTCATTATAGGCGCGCCGTTCGACGATCTCGACCTGCGCCTGCGCCATCACCGCTTCGGCCTGCGACATGCTGACGCGCGGACCGACCCCGTCCGGCTCGCGCAGCTCCGCCCAGCGAATCACCGCGCCCAGGGACATGCCCTGGATGATCACGGTGGCGAGGATGACGGCGAACGCGCAGACCAGCATGAAGTCGCGCCCCGGCATGTCGGCCGGCACGGAGAGCGCCACGGCCAGCGTCACAACGCCGCGCATCCCGGTCCAGCTCAGCACGGCCGCCCCGCGCGCGCCGACCGGCTTGTAGCGCTTCCAGCCGAGCGCGCGCAGCAGCACAATGACCGCTTCCGAGCCATAGACCCAGGCGAAACGCGCCAGGGTCAAGGCGAGCAGGATGAGGAGGATCGGCCCCGCCATTTCTTGCAGCACGATCTCGAACCCGCCGACACGCTCGACGACGCCGCGCAGTGACGAGCCGATCAGCATGAACACCGAACCTTCGAGCAGGAAGATGAGCACCGTCCAGAAGGAGGTACCGCGCATGCGCACGGCCGCGCTGAACACGACATGCTGATACCAGCCGCAGACCAGCCCGGTGACGACGGCGGCGATGACGCCCGAGACATGGATCTGCTCGCCCAGCAGATAGGATATCCAGGGGACGATGACCGCCGCGGCGATCATGAGATACTCGTCCCCGAGCCGGCGCACGAGAAAGACCCAGACCGCGCCGATCGCCGCGCCGACCAGCGCGCCGCCGATCGCCAGGAAGAGGAAGCTGCCGAGCGCGTCCACCGCGCTGAACGAGCCGGTGACGGCCGCCGCGACGGCGAAGCGGAACAGCACGAGGCCGGTGGCGTCGTTGAGCAGGCTTTCGCCCTCGAGCAGGATGGACAGGCGCGCGGGCAGGGGGACGTTGGCCAGAGCGGCGCGGGCGGAGACGGCGTCCGGCGGCGACACGATCGCCCCCAGAGCGGCGCAGGCCGCCCAGGGGAGATCCGGCAGCAAGGCATGGGTGACCGCTGCCACCACGACGGTCGTGAAGATGACCGCGCCCACCGCGAGCGACAGGATGCCGATCATGTGCCGCTTCAGATGCCCCAGCGCGATGAACCAGGCGCCATCCATGAGCAAGGGCGGCAGGAAGATGACCAACACCAACGCCGGATCAAGCGAGATGACCGGCAGGCCGGGCAGGAAGGCGAGCAGCCCGCCACCGATCAGCAGCGCCGCAGCGGGTGGCACGCCGAGCTTCGTCGCGACATATTGGAGGGCGATGATCGCCAGCAGCATGGCGATCACCAGCTCGAACAATTGCATCGGCTCCATCAGCTATCCCCCGTCTTCGCCGAGCTGAAGCCTAACGCGCAGACGGGCGACGTCCAGCCCGAAGGCTGGCCGCGCGACGTCGAAACGGAGGGAAATGGTGCTGCCGGTGAGGATTGAACTCACGACCTCAGCCTTACCAAGGATGCGCTCTACCACTGAGCTACGGCAGCACTGGCCGGCTCGCGAGAAGGCACCCGCGACGGCAAGGCCGCGCCTATGGGCTTGCGGGGCGGGATTTGTCAAGGCGACTTGCGGGCTCAAAGCGGGATTCGTAGGACAGCGCGATGAGCAACGGCAAATCCGAGCGCGAGCAGCGACTGGCGCAAGCCCTGCGCGCCAATCTGCATCGGCGCAAGGGCCAGGCGCGCGAATGGGGGCAGGATGACGCGGAGACCGCATCGCCGCCGCCAGAGAATCGCGAACCGAATGGAAGGCCGGACTGAGGTTTCCCAGTATATTCTCTTCTCCCCAATTTCGGCTGAACTTCCGCGCTCGTTCAAAAGGCCAAGCCGGCCGTCCGTCCTGCCAGCAGCGCTGCTTCATAGTCGCGGGACCAGCCGGATTTACGCGCGATCCTACCTCGCCTCGACCGTTCACTTCCACTCATACTTGACTCTGTTCGTTCGATCGAACAGTTAGCTGGAATGGCGACTCAGGATCTCTCGCAGCGGATCATCGAGGCGGCGCTTGATCAGTTCGGGCGGCTGGGATTCGATGCGGCCAGTACGCGGGACATCGCCAGGGCCAGCGGCACCGCCATGTCGTCCATCACTTATCATTTCGGCGGCAAACAGGGGCTTTACCTCGCCTGCGCGGATCATATCGCGGTGGCGATCGGAAAGGTCCACGCACCGCTAATGGACGCGATCAAGGCCAATCCGCCCCACACGGTCGAGGCGGCGCGAGCGGGCGCGCTGGCGCTGCTCGAGAATTTCGCGCGCTTCATGCTGGCGCCCGACTCCGAGACCTATTGCCAGTTCATCGTGCGCGAGCAGCAGCACCCCACCGAAGCCTTCGAGCGCCTCTACGCGCATATGATGCAGCCGGTGCTGGAGACAGCGACGGTACTGCTCGGCATTGCGCGCCCCGCATTGGCCGAGCCGGTTCGTCGTGCCCTCGTCACCAATCTTCTCGGTATGGCGATCGTGCTGCGCGTGGGGCGCGCCTGCGTCGCCCGCGTCATGCAGGTCGACGACATCGATGCCGAGACCGCCGAACTGCTCATCACCACCCTGCGCGGATCCGCTCAGACATTGCTCACAGAGGATTGATCCCATGTCTCCCAAGCGCCTGATCCCGATCCTCATTGTCGCCGCCCTGATCGTCGCGGCGATCCTGACGCGCGGTTTCGGCCTGCTGCCCAAGGCCGACGGTCCGCTGAGCCTGTACGGCAATGTCGACATTCGCGAGGTCGATCTCGGCTTCCGGGTCGGCGGGCGCATCGCCGAGATCCCGGTCGAGGAAGGCGCGCGCGTGAAGAAAGGGGACCTCCTTGCCCAGCTCGACAAGAGTTCGATCGACAGCAGCGTCGCGCAGGCCGAGGCGCAGGTGGGCCAGGCGCAGGCCGAGCTGTTGAAGCTGGAGCATGGCAGCCGAGCGCAGGACGTCGCACAGGCACAGGCGCGCCTCGCCGCCGCGCAGGCAGCGGCGAATGACGCGGCCCGCGATTATGACCGTCGCAAGGATCTCGTCGGTCCCGGTGCGATCAGCCGTGGGATCTGGGATACGACGGTGGCGGCCCGGGATCGTGCGCAGGCGCAGCTCGCCGAGGCGAAGGCGGCTTACTCGCTCGTCAAGACCGGCCCCCGCGCGGAAGACATCGAGGCGGCCCGCGCCGCGCTCAAGGCGGCACAGGCCGCTCGGGGCAGGATCGGCACGGACCTGGGCGATACGCGCCTGCTCGCGAGCCTCGACGGCACGGTGGTGACACGGGCGCGCGAGCCCGGCGCGATCGTGGCCCCCGGCGAGACGGTCTTCACCCTCGCCATCGACAGGCCGCTGCGCGTGCGCGCCTATGTTGCCGAGAGTGACTTGAGTCGAATCGCGCCGGGGATGAAGGTGACAGTGAGCGCGGACGGCAATCCCAAGCAATATCAGGGCACGATCGGCTACATCTCGCCGCGCGCCGAGTTCACGCCCAAGTCGGTCGAGACGCGTGATCTGCGCACCGATCTGGTCTATCGCCTACGCATCAACGTTGATGATCCGGACGGCGCGCTGCGCCAGGGCCAGCCGGTGACGGTCGGCGTGCCGGACGCCAGGCCGGCGGCGAAGTAAGGACGATGTCGGCGCCGGCTTTGATCTCAGGCGCTGCCGTGTCCCTGCCAAGGCAGGAGCCCGGGGCGCAGCCGACGGCCCTCGCCGCCCTGGGCTCCTGCCTTCGCAGGAGCACCGGTTCGCGCGTGACCGGGCTGATCGCTCGTGGCTGAGCCCATCCCCGCCAATATCGTTGCGCAAGCACGCGGCATCGTCAAAAGCTTCGGCGGCGAGAAGCCGGCGCTCGGCGGGGTCGATCTTGCCGTCACGCCGGGCAAGGTCACGGGACTGGTCGGGCCGGACGGCGCCGGGAAGACCACGCTGATCCGCATCCTCGCCGGCCTGATGACGCCGGACGCGGGCGAGGTCTCGATCCTGGGCGGATCGCCGGCCCAGCGGCTCGATTCGATCGGCTACATGCCGCAGCGCTTCGGGCTCTACGAGGATCTCACGGTCCGCCAGAATCTGCTACTCTATGCCGAGCTGCGCGGCCTGCCCAGGGATGCGCAGGAAGCGGTGTTCAAGCGCCTGCTCGATTTCACCGACCTTGCCCGCTTCCAGTCCCGCCCGGCCGGCAAGCTCTCCGGCGGCATGAAGCAGAAGCTCGGCCTCGCCTGCGCCCTTGTCTCGACGCCGCCCTTGCTGCTGCTCGACGAGCCGGGCGTCGGCGTCGATCCGATCAGCCGGCGCGAGCTCTGGGCGATGGTCGCCGAGCTCACCAAGGAAGGTATCGGCGTGCTCTGGTCGACCGCCTATCTCGACGAGGCGGAGCTGTGCGACAGCGTCTATCTGCTGAGCGAAGGCGAATTGCTCTTCTCCGGGCCGCCTGCCGATCTGACCGGCGCGATCGCCGACCGGGTGATCAGCGTCACCGGCTTTGCCGATCGCCGCCGCCTGGCACTGACCAAGGCACTGGACCGCGATGACGTCATCGACGGCACCCTGCAGGGCCGCGCGATCCGCCTGTTGATCGGCGAGGGTCATCCGGTGCCGGACGCCGCCGCGCTCGATCTCGGCCCGGACACGAAGGTCGCGCCGACGCCCGCGCGATTCGAGGACGGCTTCATCGAGAAGCTTGGCGGCGGCCCGGAGGGGACGAGCAAGCTTGCCGCCGCTTATCGCGAGATTCCGCCGAGCGATGCCCCGGCGATCGAGGCGAAGGGCCTGACCCGGGTGTTCGGCGCCTTTACGGCGGCCAAGGACGTCAGCTTCACCGTGCCGCGCGGTCAGGCGTTCGGCCTGCTCGGCCCCAATGGCGCGGGCAAGTCGACCACGTTCAAGATGCTCTGCGGCCTCCTGACCCCGACCAGCGGCACCGGCTCGGTCGCGGGCTTCGATCTGCGCCGCTCGGCCGCGCAGGCGCGCAGCTCGCTCGGCTATATGGCGCAGAAATTCTCGCTCTATGGCGATCTCTCGGTCGGGCAGAATCTCGATTTCTTCGCCGGCGCCTATGATCTCTCCGGCGGCGATGCGCGCGAGGCGATCGAGCGGGTGACGCAGATCTTCGAGCTGGAGCAGCATTACAAGCGCAATGCTGGCACCTTGCCACTCGGCTTCAAGCAGCGGCTCGCACTGGCCTGCGCGGTGATGCACCAGCCGAGCGTGCTGTTCCTCGACGAGCCGACCTCCGGCGTCGACCCCGTCATGCGGCGCGAATTCTGGACGCACATCAACGGCCTCGTGCGGCGCGGCGTCACCGTGCTGGTGACCACGCACTTCATGGACGAAGCGGAATATTGCGATCAGGTCACCCTGATCTATCGCTCCCGGCAGATCGCCAGCGGCCCGCCCGATGCGCTCAAGGCGCAGGCCGGGGCGCTGACCGGCGCCGCCGACCCGACCATGGAAGACGCCTTCATCGCGCTCATCGACGCGTCGGATGCCAATCGGGATGAGGAGGCGGAGGCCGCATGACCGAGGAGGCCCTTCCCGTCGAGGCCGCCAAGCCGCAGGGCTCGTCCCGCCGCCGGCTGCTTGCGCTCATGATGAAGGAATATGCGCAGATCAGGCGCGATCCCTCGACCTTCCTCATCGCCTTCGTGATGCCGCTGCTGCTGCTCTTCCTGTTCGGCTACGCGGTCTCGCTCGATCCGCGCGCGACCCGAATCGGCCTCGTCGTGCAGGACGAAAGCGCGCCCGCCGCGCGGCTGGCCGAGGCGTTCGCGCGCTCACCCTATTTCAGCGTGACGACCCTGCGGTCGATTGCGCCGGCGCGCGATCTCATGGTTCAGGACAAGGTGCGCGGTCTGGTGGTCATTCCCGCCGATTTCGGCGCGAGTGTGGAAAAGGGGCGTCCCCAGCCGATCCAGATCGTCACCGACGGCACCCAGCCCAATCAGGCGACCTTCATCGCCTCTTATGCGGAAGGGGTACGCACCAACTGGATGATCAGCGAGATGGGGATGCGCGGCGCTCCGCCGCCGATCGACGTCTCCCAGCGCGTCTGGTTCAATCCGGGGTTGCAGAGCCGCTTCTTCCTCGTGCCGGGGTCGATCGCGATCGTCATGACCATGATCGGCACCTTGTTGACCGCATTGGTGGTGGCCCGCGAATGGGAGCGCGGCACGATGGAGGCGCTGCTGGCGACGCCGGTGCGGATGAGCGAGTTCATTGCCTCCAAGGTGCTGCCCTATTTCCTGCTCGGCCTCGCCTCGATGGCGCTCTGCACGGTGCTGGCGATCACCTTGTTCGGCCTCCCGTTCCGTGGCTCGGTGCTGGCGCTGCTCGCCATCGCCTCGGCCTTCCTGATGCCGGCGCTGGGCCTCGGCCTGTTCATCTCGTCGGCGACCAAGAACCAGTTCGTGGCGAGCCAGGCGGCGCTCTTCGCCTCCTTCCTGCCGACCTTCCTGCTTTCGGGCTTCATCTTCGAGATCGCGTCCATGCCCTGGCCGATCCAGGCGCTGACCTATGCCGTGCCCGCGCGCTACCTGATTCCCGCGCTGCAGACCGTGTTCATGGCCGGCGACGTCTGGCCGATCATCCTGCCCAACATCGCGATCATGCTGTGCTTCGGGATGGTTTTCTTCTTCCTCTGCTTCCGCGCGACGCGGCGGAGCCTCGACGCATGAGACTGATCACATCCCGGCTGCGCGCCATGGTCGTGAAGGAGATCCTGGCCCTGCTGCGCGACCGCAAGTCGCGCATGGTGCTGATTATGCCGCCGCTGGTGCAGCTGCTCATCTTCACCTTCGCGACCACGCTCGACGTCAAGAATGTCGACATCGGTCTGGTCGACCGCTCGGGCGGCGCCCATGCGCAGGAGCTGGTGCAGCGCATCCAGGGCAGCCCGCAGTTCCGCGACGTGATCGTCCTCCCCTCGACCCGGGCGATGGAGGAGGCGATCGACAAGCAGAAGGTCATCGCCGCGCTCGTCATCGAAAGCGACTTCGACCAGAAGATTGCGCGCGGCCAGAGCGCGACGCTCGGGCTGGTGCTCGACGGGCGACGCTCCAACGCCGCGCAGATCCTCGGCGGCTATGTCAGCCGGATCGCCAGCGAGTATGGCGCCGAGCTGAGGCCGGAAATGGCGCGGCGAGCCGGCAGCAGCGAGATCACCAACTGGTACAATCCCAGCCTCGATTTCAAATGGTTCACCTTGCCCTCGCTGGTCGCGATCATCGTCTCGGTGGCCGGGCTCGCCATCACCTCGCAATCGATCGCGCGAGAACGCGAGCTGGGCACGTTCGACCAGCTCATGGTCTCGCCGATGCGGGTGCACGAGATCTTGCTCGGCATGATGGTGCCGCCTTTGCTGGTCGGCATGTTCAACGGCGTGCTATTCCTGCTGGTCGCGAAATTCGCGTTCGGGGTGCCGTTCACCGGTTCCTTCCTGCTCTTCCTCGTCGCCATGTTCCTTTATCAGATGGCGCTGATCGGCATGGGGCTGCTGGTTTCGGCCTCGTCCATGACGCAGCAGCAGGCGTTTCTCGGCTCCTTCCTCGCGACCACGCCGCTGATCCTGCTCTCCGGCTATGCCGCGCCGATCGACAATATGCCCGACTGGCTGCAGATCGTGACCTATGCGGACCCGATCCGTTATTTCCTGATCGTCGTGCAGGGCCTGTTCCTCAAGGCCATGCCGGCGTCCGTCGTCTTCCACCAGCTCTGGCCGCTCGCGATCATCGCGGCGATCTCGCTCGCCGCGGCGGCCTGGCTGTTTCGTGCCCGAATGGAGTGAAGCCATGACCGCCCCCCGTTCTCCACACCATTTCTCCGCTCTCGCCGCCGCTCTGCTGGTCTCGGCCTGCGTGCAGGGGCCGGACTACAAGGCGCCGCGGACGCAGGTCGCCAGTGCCTGGGTGGGGCAGGCCAATGCCGGCGCCGTGGCCGAGGGAAGCTGGTGGAAGGATCTGGGCGATCCCCTGCTCGATGCGCTTGTCGACGAGATGCTCGCCGGCAATCCGAGCCTCAAGGAAGCGCAGGCGCGCCTCGCCGAGGCCCGCGCCAATCGCGACGCGGTGCGCGGCGGGCGCCTGCCGCAGGCGTCGGTCAGCGCGACCGGCAATCAGGTCGAGCTCAGCAAGAACGGCCAGATCCCGGTCGGTCAGATTCCCGGCTTCTCGCGCAACTTCGCGCTGTTCGACCTTGGCTTCGACGCGAGCTGGGAGCTCGACATCTGGGGCCGCCAGCTGCGCCAGGACCAGGCGGCCGAGGCGCGCACGCAGTCGGCGGCGCTCTCGGTCGAGGGCGCGCGGCTGCAGCTCGTCGCCGAGCTGGCCCGTGCCTATGTCGATCTGCGCCTCGCCCAGTCCGACCGCGACACAGCGGTTGCTATGCTCGATGCGCGCGGCCGGCTCGCGGCGCTCACCGACCTGCGCGCCGCGCGCGGCGAGGCCAATGTGATCGACGCCAGTCGCGCCGGCAGCGACGTCGAGGCGGCCCGGGTTGCGCTCGCCAGCGCCGAGGCGGGCGTGCGCGGTGCAGCGCTGCGCGTCGCCACCTTGGTCGGCGCGGCGCCTGCCGACATAGTGACTCGTCTCGAGGCCCCGGGCGCGATTCCCACGGCGCCCGACGCCATTGCCGCCGGCCTGCCGTCCGACTTGCTGCGCCGCCGGCCGGACATATTGGGCGCCGAGCGTGATCTCGCGGCGGCGAGCGCGGACATCGGCGTCGCCAAGGCCGATCTCTTCCCGCGCCTGTCGCTCAGCTTTGCCCTCGGGCAGCAGGCGCGCGCGATCGGCGATCTGGCCGATGGCGCCAGCACCCGCCTGCAGGCCGGTGGTGGCCTGATGTGGCCGATCTTTAACGGCGGGCGCGCCCGCGCGATAGTGCGCGCCGCCGATGCGCGCGCGCAAGGCGCGGCGGCGCGTTACGACGCGGCGGTGATCGCGGCGCTCGCCGACAGCGAAGGCGCGATCAACCGGTTCGACCGCAGCCTCGCAGCCCTCGCCGCCGCCCGCGCCGCCCTGGCGCGGGAGGATACCGCGCTCGGCCTTGCGCGCCAGCGGGTCGCCGCCGGCGAAGATGACAAGCTTGCCCTGGCCCGTGCCGATCTTGCCCACCTCGCCGCCGCCCAGCAGCTCGCCCATGCCCAGGCCGGTGCGAGCGAAGCCGCCATCGCCGTGCACAAGGCACTCGGCGGCGGCTGGTCCCCCGACTCGTTGGCGGCGGCGGAGGCGGAGCAGGGTGAGGTGGCGCCGCGCTAAGCGACCCTCGCGGGAACATTGCGTGAATGTTCAAATGTGACGCTTTGGTTGCGCTTTTCGCAGTCAGTCACAAGAGAGTCGCGCGAGGCAGGATTCACCGCGATTCGCAGCTAATGTAAGCTTTGCAACGATTGGGCGTTGGTTGTTAAATACTTGAGAAACCGAAGAATAACGCGCCAGTAAAGCTATGCGACGGGAATCCTTGGTCAAGAACTTTATTTCAGATTTTTGACATGAGCAGCCCTTGATCGGGGGGCGTGGCACTGTCAGAACTTTCCTTCCGGCAGAGCCCGACTCACGGCTTTGTCATACAGCGATCGAAAACGGACATCGGACATGGGAACGCCAGTTCCCGTGCAGGGCAACTTTGTCCGTTTCAACGGGAGATGTCGGTCGGAGGCAAAAGGAACAGACGAGGTCGTGGCAGGGAACATGGGGCAGCAATTGGGCCAGCAACGATATGACAATGCGATGGAGAGGGTAAACCCGGCCGATACGTCGAACCCGCAGCCGGGGCAGGACAAGCTGGAGCGCGACTGGGCCGAAATCCGGACGGGCTTGCGGCGCGATATTGGCGTGCGGCTGTTCGATCAGTGGATTCGGCCGCTCCGTGTCGGCACCTTCTGTGTGCTCTCGGGTACGCTCGATCTGGAAGCGCCCTCGGAATTTTCCGCCAGCTATGTGATGAGCAATTTTGCCTCACGCATCGGCCTCGCCTGGCGCGGCGTCGAAGCGGGCGTGCGCGACATTCGCGTGGTACGGGCCAGGGGCGCGGTCGAGAGCATTGCGCTGACGCCGCAAGCCGCGCCAAAGACCGCCGAGATCGAGGGGGCCGCGACACGTGCTGCCCAAGCCTCGCGCATCGGCGATCGGGGTACACGCTTCGAGCCGCGCCACGATTTCGCGAGCTTCATGACCGACGATAGCAACATGCTCGCCTGCTCGGCCGCCAAGGCCATGGCCGCTGCCGTCAAGCCGCGCTTCAATCCGCTGTTCATCCATGGGCCGACCGGCTTCGGCAAGACGCATCTGCTGCACGCCATTGCCGGCGCCTATGGCGAAGCGCTGGGCTCGGACGTGCGCGAGGGTTCCATCCTCTATATGTCTGCCGAGCGCTTCATGAACGAGTTCGTGGCGGCGATCCGCGCCAACGACACCTTCGCGTTCAAGGCGAAGTTGCGCGCCGCACGCATGCTGCTGATCGACGACATTCAGTTCATCGCCGGCAAGGGGCCGACGCAGGAGGAATTCCTCCACACGCTGAACGATCTGATCGATTCCGGTGCGCGCATCGCCATCACCGCCGATCGTCCACCCCAGCAGCTGGGCGCGGTCGATCCGCGCATCCTCTCGCGCCTCGCGGGGGGGCTGGTCGCGGACATCCAGCCCGCAAGCCTCGACCTGCGTCTGCAGATCCTGACCGCGCGCCGCGCGATGGTCGCGCCGATCAATGTGCCGGACGACGTGCTGGCGCTTCTCGCCCGCTCGATCCGCACGAGCATCCGCGAACTGGAGGGCGCCTTCAACAAGCTGGTCGCCTATGCCCAGCTCGTCGACAAGGCGATCACCGTCGATCTCGCCCAGTCGATGCTGGCCGAGGCGCTGCGCGCGAGTGTGCGCCGCATCACCATCGACGAAATCCAGAAGGTCTGCGCCGCGCATTATCGCATCGACGCCTCGGAGATGCGCTCGCATCGCCGTGCGCGGGCGGTGGCCCGCCCCCGCCAGGTCGCCATGTATCTCGCCAAGAAACTGACGCCGCGCTCGCTGCCGGAGATCGGCCGGGTGTTCGGCGGGCGTGATCACTCGACGGTGATCCATGCGGTCAAGACGATCGAGGCAATGCGGCTCGACAATCCGGAAATGGATGCGGACATTCGCGCGCTGCAGAAACAGCTGGAAGGGTAAGAGATTTCTTCCCGGGCTCCGCTCGAGGAGGAAGTCGTCCGCAGGACAATGGAGGGCCGCCGCTGTTTCAGCGGCGGTTTTTCCATGCGTAAGCACAGGCCCAGAATTCCGCCCGTCATTGGGACGATCGGCTGTCCCGCTTTCGCAGAACAGGAGAAAACCCTCGCCCGGGGGAGCGAGGGTTTTCGGATTCGGTCCGATCGAAAGTCTTGACCCCCGGCACGATGGGGACTGTTGGGTGCCGGGGGTCAAAAGATCGGCGTCGGTGGACCAGTACCTTCACCGATCTATTCAGTGGCCTGTCACTTAGCGGAGCAGGCTCAGCACGCCCTGCTGGCTCTGGTTCGCCTGAGCGAGCATCGCATTCGAAGCCTGGCTGAGGATCTGGCTCTTGGCGAGCGCCGTCGATTCCGTAGAGAAATCGGCATCCTCGATCCGCGAACGTGCGTCCGACATGTTCGTAATGGTGGTATTCAGGTTGTTGACCGTCGCTTCGAGGCGGCTCTGCTGACCACCGATGGTGGCGCGGGCCGACGAGACCTTGTCCAGCGCCGTGCCGATCAGAGCGAGCGCCGCGGTGGCGCCAGCGCCGGTGGCGTCGGCGAAGGTCGCCATCGAGTTGATGCCGAGGTTGGTCAGGTTCATCGAAGCCAGCGACAGGTCGACCGTCTCGCCCGAGTTGTTGCCAACCTGGATCTTGACCGTGACCGGCGTGGTCGCCGAGCCCGAGCCGTTCAGCAGCGTGATGCCGTTGAAGCTGGTGCGGCTGGCGATGTTCGTGATCTGCGAGGTCAGCTGCGTGACTTCCGCCTGGATCGAGGTACGGTCGGTCTGGCTGACGGTGCCCGAGGAAGCCTGGACGGCCAGTTCGCGCATGCGCTGCAGGATGTTCGAGACTTCGCCCATCGCACCTTCCGCAACCTGCGTCACGGACATGCCGTCATTGGCATTGCGAGCGGCGGCGGAGAGGCCGCGAATTTCGGAGGTCATCTTGGTCGAGATGGCGAGGCCGGCGGCGTCGTCCTTGGCGGAGTTGATGCGCTTGCCGGTGGAAAGACGCTCCATGGCCTGCGACAGGCTGATGTTCGCCGAGCTGGAAGCATTCTGCGCACGAAGAGCAGAGACGTTTGAATTGATAACAGTCATGAGAAGTTTCCTTTCCCGCTTCAAATGGGGTCGCTGCCATCCTGGCGGTTGCGGCCTCGAAGCCCAGAACGGCAGGGGGCGGCAGGACTTTATGGGGACCCGGAAATTTTTTGCCGGATCGGCAAGTCAGTCCCTTGCCGGAGGCTCTCATGCGGACCCGTGATTCGTGTGCGCCTATCCTTTGATAGTTCGCGCGCGTGCGCGAGGCGGTGGGGCGCAAGATTATTTTTTCTCGCTCCGCCGTGGCCTCCCGGCAGGAACTTGCCGCCCTCCGGCAAGGGCCCGGCACGATTAACACCTTGCTAAGCATTTTCGGCGACAAGCTGTTCATCGAAAGGGTCACGGCTCGGGGGAGCACGGACCACCAAATGGGGACTGACGCATGTTGCCTGTCGACATGAGCCAGCGCGTCCACCGGCTGTTGCCGGACCTTGGCGCCTGGCTTGACACTGCCTGCTATTCCATTCGTCCAGTGGACGCCCAGGCGCCGCGTGGCAAATCCACGCAGCGCATCCTCCTTGCCGAGGAAATCGCCCATGCGACCTGCCGCGACATCTTGATCGAATGGCGCGAGGGTGAGCCTCGGCTGATGCCGGCGGTGGACGGCTTTCCGGCCCGCATCGCCTTCGGTCCTCAGGACAAGGTGATGGCCTTCGCCCTGATTGCCGAGCTGCTGCGTCCGGTGCGCATGCCGGCGGTCGGCGACGATGCCAGCGCGACGCTGATGCGCCTCGCCGCGCGGATCGCGGCCAGCGACGCCACCGTGCTGGTCCAGGGCGAGACCGGCACTGGCAAGGAAGGCATCGCCCGCTTTCTGCATGATCATTCGCCGCGTGCCGACAGGGATTTCATCGCGGTCAATTGCGCCGCTTTGCCCGAGACGATGATGGAAGCCATGCTCTTCGGCCACAAGAAGGGCAGCTTCACGGGCGCTGGCGCTTCTTCCGACGGTCTGTTCCTCGCCGCCAATGGCGGCACTTTGTTCCTCGACGAGATTGCCGAACTGCCGCTGGCGCTGCAGGCCAAGCTGCTGCGCGCGCTGCAGGAGGGCGAAGTGCTGCCGGTCGGTGCCACGCACCCGGTGCCGGTCAATGTCCGCGTCATCGCGGCCTGCAACCGCGATCTGGCAACCGAGGCCGAGGCCGGCCGGTTCCGGGCGGATCTCTACTGGCGCCTCAACGTGATGCCGCTCCAGCTGCGCTCACTGGTCGAGCGGCCGGGCGACATCGTCGCCATCACCGCCGCGTTCCTGCTGCGCCATCAGAATCAGGGCAATGCGCCGACCGGTTTCGCCTGGCCGACCTGGGACGCGCTGAGCGGCCTCGCCGCCCATGCCTGGCCCGGCAATGCCCGCGAGCTTGGCAATGTACTCCAGCGCGCCATCGTGCTGCGCGAGGGCAGCCGCATCGAGTTGTGGGATCTCAGCATCGCTCCGGCGATCGCTCCGGTTCCGGCGCCGAACACCGTCGTTCCCGCCAGGTTGCAGGATGTCGCCCGCGCCTCCGCGGCGGACGCGATCCGCTCCGCGCTGCGCGACACGGGCGGGCATCGCGGCCGCGCCGCCGCCCTGCTCGGCATTTCCGAGCGCACCCTTCGCTATCGTCTCGCCGAAATGCGTGACCTGGCGATGGCTGGTTAAGCGAGGGAGCAAGAGAGATGGCAATTTCCGTCGATAATGTCCTGGCGCTGCGCCAGTCGATCCTCCAGCGCAATAATGCGCTCAAGGACGTGTCCAATGGCGCCGCAGGCGGCATCGGGGGCGGGGTTTCGGGCGCGCCCGATCAGGCCGGCAAGGCCGATTTCACCCAGGCGCTCAAGAGCGCGATCAACGGCGTCAACGACCTGCAGACGCAGGCCGGCGACGCCGCCGCAGCATATGAACGTGGCGACACCACCGATATCGCCGGCGTCATGCTGGCCAAGCAGCAGGCGTCGATCGGCTTCGAAACGACCCTGCAAGTCCGCAACAAACTGTTGTCCGCCTACAAGGACATCATGAGCATGCCGGTGTAATGTAAGATGAGCGACGCGAACATCACCACGACGGGCGGCGGCGCCGCTTCTGCCGGTCTTCCCGCTCTTGCCGCGCGCGGCCTTGGCGGCGGCGCCGAGGGTCTCCGACTCCGCCTGACCGGCTTCCTGGCGCAGCCCGCCGTCCAGCGCAGCCTGCCCATGGCTGGCCTCATCGGCGTTGCGGCCATGGCCGGGCTCGCCTGGCTGGCCTTGCGCGAACCGCCGCAGCGCGATCTGTTCCGCGGCCTACCCGAGGCCGATCAGTCGGCGGTGGCGGACGTCCTCACCAAGAGCAACATCGGCTACGGCTTCGACAAGACGACCGGCGCGATCACCGTCTCCGAGGACGATTATTTCAACGCCAAGATGAAGCTCGCCGGCGCCGGCCTGCCCAAGAGCGCGCCCGATGGCGACACCTTGCTCAACACCATGCCCATGGGCGCGAGCCGTGCCGTCGAGGGCGAGAAGCTGCGTACCGCGCGCGAAATGGATCTCGCCCGCACGATCGAGGCGATCGACGCCGTGCAGAAGGCGCGCGTCCACCTCGCCGTCGAGCCGCCGAGCATCTTCCTGCGCGAGCGTAACAAGCCGACCGCTTCGGTCATGCTCCAGCTCGCCGGCGGCCGCTCGCTGTCCGAGAGCCAGGTCGAGGCGATCGTCCATCTCGTCGCTTCGTCGGTGGCGGACATGTCGCCCGAATCCGTCTCGGTGGTCGATCAGAACGGCCGGCTGCTCAGCCAGAACAGCAATGGCGAGACCGATCGCCAGCTCGAGACGCAGACCCGCATCGAGGAGCGCTATCGCCAGGCGGTGACGGCGCTGCTGACGCCGATTGTCGGCGCCGGCAAATTCTCGACCGAAGTCCATGCCGAGGTGAATTTCGCGGAGCGGCAAGCGACGCGCGAAACCTACCCGCAAGATGAGGCGCGCCTGCGCACCGAGCAGGGCACCTGGAACAGCGACGCGCAGAATGGCGCCGGCGCTGCCCCCGGCGGCGTTCCCGGCGCGCTGCAGGCCAATCCGCCAGTCAATCCCGCCAATCCGGCCGGCCCGCCACCCACTGCGGCCCAGGCGGCTCAGGGCGGGGCTGCGGCGACGCCGGCAGTGCCCGGCATGCCGCCCTTCAAGACCGCCGAAACCTTCAACCGCAGCTTCGAGCTTGGTCGCGAGGTCTCGGTGACGCGCGATGCTGTCGGCACCGTCAAGCGCCTGTCGATCGCCGTCGCGCTCGACAATGGCCCGGATGGCAAGGCGCGCACGCCGCAGGAAATCGCCGCGCTCGAAGCGCTTGTGAAGGGCGCGATCGGCTTCGACCAGACGCGCGGTGACGTGGTCGCTCTGTCTGGCCGCAAGTTCGTCGACAATGCCGACGCGGTCGCCGCCACGCCCTGGTACGAGGCGAGCTGGGTGCCGCTGCTGGCCCGCAATGTCTCGGCCCTGCTGGTAACCTTGCTCCTGCTCTTCGGCATCGGCCGCCCGCTGCTCAAGCGCTGGGCCAATGCCAAGACCGCCGATCCGGCCGCCGCCATCGCTGCCGATCCAGCTGTCGCCAGGCAACTCGGCGACGAGATCCAGGCCGAGCTTGGCCGGGCCGCCGTCGCCGATCCCGACAAGAGGGTCACGCTCGACATGATCAGCTCGACGCATGATTATACCGATCGCGCCGCTCTCATCCGCAACTTCGTGAAGCAGGATCCGGACCGCGCCGCCCTGGTGGTGCGCGATCTCCTCAAGGATGGAGCCAAGGCCGATGCCTGACGCGGAAGCCAAGAAGATGTCGGGCAGCGCCGCTGCCGCCGTCCTCCTCATGCTGTTCGACGAAGATGAGGCTGCGCAGATTCTCTCGCGCCTGGAGCCCGACGAGGTCCGCCAGCTCGGCTATGCCATGTATGACGTGGCCGATGTCGAGGTCGACGAGGTCAATCTCGCGCTCGACCAGTTCGTCAACAAGGCCAAGGGCCGCACGACGATCGGCTATGGCGCCAGCAAGCATATTCGCGGCGCCATGCACAAGGCGCTGGGGCCGGATCGCGCTGACAATATGCTCGCCAAGATCACGCCCCCGACCAGCTCGACCAAGCTCTCCATGTTGAAATGGATGGAGCCGGTGGAAATCGCCGGGATCATCGAGCGGGAGCATCCGCAGATCATGGCGATCGTGCTCGCGCATCTCGATCCAGCAGCGGCCGCCTCCGTGCTGCAACTTCTCCCGGCCGACGCACAGGACGATGTCGTCTATCGCGTCGCGACGCTCGGCCCGGTGAGCGGCGAGGCGCTCGACGATCTCGAGCAGCTGATCGGCAACCGCTCCGGTGGGCCGCGTAGCGGCGGCCAGACCACCAAGCGCGGCGGCACCGTCGAGGCTGCGGCGATCATGAACAATATCCGCAAGGATCATGAGCAGCGGATCATGAAGGCGCTGACCAAGCGCGACCGGGCGGTTTCGCAATCGATCGAGGACGAGATGTTCATCTTCGAGAATCTGCTGGAGTTGGCCGACAAGGATCTCGGCACGGTCATGCGCTCGATCGACAGCGCCGTGCTGGTCGTCGCGCTCAAGGGCGCGAGCGACATGCTCAAGACCAAGATCCTCGGCTGCATGTCGCAGCGCGCCGCTCAGTCTATCGCCGACGAGATGGAGGAGCGCGGCCCGATGCGCCTTGCCGAGGTGCTCGACGCGCAGAAGCAAATCATCGCCGAGGCGCGCCGCATGGGCGACGAAGGCACGATCATGCTCGGCGGCAAGGGCGACGACTATGTCTAAGATCTGGTCAAGCGAACAGATGGGCGGGGTCGAGCCAATCACCGGTTGGGGCAATTTCGGCAGCCTCGGTAATAGCGGCCGAGCCTTCCGAACGCTCTACAGCGATGAGCAGGGCAGCCGCGCCTGGAATGTGACCCATCCGGGCCAGACGACGCATGCACCCGGCGTGCTCGAAGATGTCGACCCGGTCGAGCAGGCCGCGCAGGAGGCGTTCGTCCAGGGCTTCCAGGAGGGCGAGCGCGTGACCCGCGAGGCGCTGGAGCAGGACGATGCCGCGCGCAGGGACCTGACAACCGCGATCGAACTCATCGCCAAGGCTGGCGAAGGCACGCTCGCGACCATGATCTCGCAGGCCGTGATCCGCCTCGTCGGCCAGATCATCGGCGATGTCGCGGTTGATGAGCAGGTTCTGCAGGCGCGCTGCGCGGCAGTCGCCGCCTGCATCGACAGTGACGACGCGAAGACCGTGCTCGAGGTCAATCCCGAGGATCTCCCGCTGCTCGACATGGCGCAGACGGGCGTGGCGCTGGCCGCCAATCCCGATCTGCCGCGCGGCTCGGTGCGCCTCGCCACGGCCGATGGCTGGGTCGAGGATGGTCCGGACGTGCGCATCGCACGGCTCAAGGCGCTGATGGACGACATGGAGGGGCACATATGATGCGCGCCCACCTCGCTCAGGCGGCGAGGATCCTCGATCATATGCAGGTTCCCAATCAGGCGCCCCGCCATATCGGGCGCCTCGTCGGCCATGATGCCGGCATGCTGGAAGTGACGGGCTTTTCCCGCCCCATCGGCGCGGGCGCGCGCATCTATGCGGCGGACGGCCATCCCGTGCGCGCCGAGGTCGTCGGTTTTCGCGGCAACCGCACCGTGCTGGTGCCGCTCGATCAGGACGCCCCGCTGGAGAATGGCGCGCGCGTCGAGCCGGACAGCGCCGCGAACATGGTGCAGGTCGGTGAGGGGCTCATCGGCCGCGTCGTCGATGCGATGGGCCAGCCGCTCGACCGCAAGGGACCGATCCTCGCCAACGGGCAGTGGCCGCTGAATGGCGTGAAGGGCAATGTGCTCGATCGCGGCCGCGTGCTGGAGCGCTTCGACGTCGGCGTGCGGGCGATCAACTCGCTGCTGACCGCCGGGCGCGGCCAGCGCATCGCCATCATGGCCGGATCGGGCGTCGGCAAGTCGGTGCTGATGGGTCAGATGATCATGGGCGCGGAAGCGGACGTGGTGGTCGTCGGCCTGATCGGCGAGCGCGGCCGCGAGGTCAGCGACTTTCTGGAGACCAAGCTCAAGGGCCAGATGCACAAGAGCGTCGTGGTCGCGGTGCCGGCCGACCATCCGCCGGTACTGCGTCTGCGCGCCGCGGCCCGCGCGACCGCTATCGCCGAATATTTCCGCGCGCGCGGCAAGCAGGTGCTGCTGCTGATCGATTCCCTCACCCGCTGCGCCCACGCCCAGCGCGAGATCGGCCTGTCGCTGGGCGAGCCGCCTGCGATGAAGGGCTATCCGCCCTCGGCTCTCTCTTTCATTCCGCGCCTGTGCGAGCGCGCCGGCGTCGACAGCCGCTCGGGCGGCTCGATCACCGCGATCTACACGGTGCTGGCCGATGGCGACGACAATGACGACCCCATTGTCGACACCGCGCGCGCCATCGTCGACGGGCATATCGTGCTGTCCCGGCAATTGTCCGAGCAGAGCATCTTCCCGGCGATCGATGTCGGCAGGTCGCTCTCGCGCGTCATGGCCGACATCGTCGACGACGCGCATCTCGCGGCCGCCGCCACCTATCGCCAGCTCTGGGCGGCCTATGAGGAAAATCGCGACCTCATCCTGATGGGCGCCTATCGCCCCGGCAACGATCCGGTGATCGATGAGGCTGTGCAGCGCCGCGGCCAGCTGCTCGCCTTCCTCAAGCAGAGCAGCAAGTCGACCATCGATGCCGATGACAGCATCGCCGCGCTGATCGCGGAGTTCGGCGCGTGAGCCGGCTCATCGCCTCGCGCAAGCGGCTGCTGCGCGTGCGGCACGTCCAGCATAGCCAGGCCGTGAGCGCCGTCATGAGCGCGCGCGACGAGGCGAGCCAGATCGAGGACAATGCCCGGCGTATCGCAAAAGTGCGCGAGGAGTTGTTCGATGGCGAGGGCGTCACAAATGGCGCGCTTCTTGCTTCACGCAGGGAATTGGCCGGGCGTCTCGAGCGTGCCGGCCGGCAGCTCGACGGCGCGCTTTACGATGCGAACCGCCGGATCGACCAGCGCGATGCCGAGCGCATCGTGGCGGATCGCGATCGTGAGATTGCCGGGAGATTGAAGGACAAGGCTCATGCTGCCCGCGAGGCGCAGCGCGAGGCTCGTCTGGCGGCGCTGCCCAGCTACCGCCGGATGCAGAACAAGGGACTGGAAGAATGATCGATTTTGCAGGTCTGGTCGGCCGGGTCACCGGCAAGGGCGCCTCGGACACGGCGCAGGCCGGCGCGGGTGCAGCCTCCGGCAAGCAAGCCGGCGTCGCCGGCCGCGGTCAGTTCGCCGCCCTGGTAGACCGTGCCGCGCAGCTCGGTGGGCAGAGCAATCAGGCCGAGCCTCGCCTCGTGGTCGATAATGGATCGGATGGGATAGCAAGTGGCGGGCAGGGCGCGGCGGTGACGCCGCCCGCCGGCCTGACCGTCGTCACGCCCGATGGCGCCACCACCCCCATTCCCATCGACGGCGCCAGAAAACCGGTCGCCAAGGCGCCCCACGCGGTGCCCGTGACGCCCGATCAGCCGGGCTACCACGCCCCGATCATTCTCGTCGACGGCACCAACGCGACCGAAAAGCCCGGCAAGACTGACCCGGTCACGTCGCGCGCGGACGGTCAGGAGGGCGAGGAGGACGAGGCTGTCGCTGTCTTGGGCATCGCGCAGGGCGCGACCCAACCCGGTCCGGTCATGCCCCTTCCGGTGCAGCCCGTGACGGTGACGCCACCGAACATCCAGCCCGATGCCACGCCCACGAACGACTCGCCGAGCGGGGCGGTGGCCAAGGTCTGGACGCTGACGATGACTCCGGCCGGTCCGATCAAGGACGCGCCGCTCATCAAATATGCCGATCAGCCGGTCCCGACGATCAGCGATGGCCCGATCGCCAGCACGACGCTGCCGACCGCCGTGCCGCAGCCCGGCCTCGCCGCCACGGCGCAGCAGGCTGCTTCCGCGCAGACTGTCGCTGCGATGGCGCAGGACACGCCCGGCGCGCTGCCTCAGTCGGCGGGCGATCAGGGTCCGCTGACGCTCGATCCGCTCCCGGCGGTGACGCGCCCGGCCTCGACCCGCTCGCGTGGCGTGCCGCGCGTCGCAGCGGGCGATGTCGCAGCCGCATCGGTCGACCTCTCCTCCGGGACCGTCGCCTCGCCACCCGGTGATCGACCTGGACGCTCGACTGCGCCTGCCGCCAAGACAGTCGACGGCGCCCCGTTCGGCGCCGGCAATGCCGTCGCGGCCGATACGCCGCTCCGCGCAATCGTCGAAGGCCTGCCGCCGGTCATCCAGTCCGAGCTTTCCGCTCCCGCTGCGGCTGTCCGTGGCGTCGCCGGTCCTTCGACCGGCCAGGCACTGGGCGATCAGGTCATCGACATGGGCGTTTCCGGCCAGTGGATCGACCGCGTGGCGCGCGAGATTGCCGGCCTTGCCGATGGATCGGGCCATAGCCGCTTCACGCTCAATCCGCCTCATCTCGGCCGCCTCCAGGTCGATCTGTGGAGCGATCAGGGCACGACCAACGTCCGCCTCATGACCGAGACGGACGAGGCCGCCCAGCGCCTCGACGCGGGGCGCCAGGCGCTGCAGAACGATGCCCGCGTCGCCGCGCTCAGCCTCGGCACGATCACGGTCGAGAAGTCCTCCTCGGGCAGCTTCGATCAGGGCCGCGACCAGCAGCGCCCCGGCGGCGATCCTGCCGGCCAGATGCAACAGCAGGCCGGGCAAGGCCAGGCGCAGGGTCGCGCCGGCAATGGTGGTCAGGGAAATCAGGGACAAGCGAGCGACTGGGTCCGCCGGGTCGCTCGGGATGACAGCAATCAGCCGAGCGACGCATCCGCGCGCGCGCCCGCCCAGCGGGCCGCGGACGGACGCGTGCGCTTCGCCTAAAGGAGCAGACCGATGAGCGACGCAAAAGCAGATGCCGGCGCCAAGAAGGGCGGTGGCAAAAAGAAATTGATCATTATCGTTGGCGCGGTCGCCCTGCTGGGCGGCGGGGGCGCGGCAGCCGGTTTTTTTGCGGCCGGTGGCGCCCACAAGGAAGCCATTTCGGAAGATCCCAACAAGCCCAAGCTGGTGCTGAAGGGCGAGGATCCGGTCAAGATCGGCGAGGAAGCCGAGGCCAAGGCGAAGGAAGCCGAGGGCGAGGCACATGGCGCGTCGGAGGAGCATGGCAAGGGTGTCGATCTACCCCGGCCCAAGAATCCGTCCGCTTATCAGGCAACTTACTTCCAGATTCCTGCGCCCTTCACGTCGAACCTGATCGATAGCGACGCGTTCGCGCAAGTTTCGATCGCGGTTTCGACCTATTATGACCAACGCGTCATCCAGGCGGTGACGACTCACGAGCTGGCGATTCGTTCGGCGATCCTGCTGATGATGGCGCAGGAGCAGGAGGCCGAGCTCAGCACACCGAAAGGCAAAGAGGCTTTGCAGGCCAAATTGCTGAAGATCATTAACGATACACTGAAGGCGAACACCGGCTACGGCGGGGTTGATAACGTTTATTTTACCAATTTCGTTATTCAATAGCGCCGTGCCGGACGGGGGTCTGGCGGGGACTGAAGACGATGCAAGACGTGCAACCTTATGCCTTCGGGCGGCCCGGCAACCAGCCGGCGGCCGTGCTTGGCGGAATGGAGAAGCTGGGCGACCGGCTCGCCAAGCGCCTGCGCGCGATCATCGAGCCCTATAGCGGCGGCCGTCCGCTGGTGAGCGCACGGCCGCTCGACAATACCATGTTCATGATGTGGGATGCCTGCGTCCCCAGTTTCGTGAGCCTCTCGCTCTACCGCCTGCATCCGATCAAGGGCCCGGTGACGCTGCGGGTCGATGCCGATCTGGTGACGCAGCTGGTCGATCGCTTTTATGGCGGCCACAGTTCGCGCGGCGCCGGCGACCGCCGGGAGTTCACCCCGACCGAAACGCGCCTTGCGGTGCGCATTGCCGAGACTGTCGTGGCTGCCCTGGTCGACTGCTGGAGCGAGCTCGCGCCGGTGGAGGCCGTCCTGCTCGGCCGCGAGACCAACGTTGGCCAGGCCGAGATCATGGCCGGCGAGGCCGAGGTTGTCGTTCAGGCCTTCGAGATCGATCTGGGCGACAAGCATCACACCACCATCGAGATCGTCTATCCCAAGGATGGCCTTGCCGCTCTCGATATTGCCGGCACGGACAAGAGCGCGGCCCAGGACACGCGCCCGGCCGATCCGGTCTGGCAGGCCGGTCTTGCGAACCGTCTCGACGACGTCCGCTTCCCGGCGCGCACGGTGCTGGCGCGGCCCAATCTCAAGATTGCCGAACTGGTCGCGCTGAAGCCCGGCGACATCATCCCCATTCACATTGCACGGCACCTGCCGCTGCTGATCGGCGAGCGCGTCTTCGCGCACGGTTCGATCGGCGAACAGGATGGCTGCGCGGCCTTCATGATCGAAAAACTGGCGTAAGCAAGGACAAACATAATGAGTGATATGAGCGACGCCCCCCGGCTGGACAGCGAGATGCAGGCGGCAGACGCCGGCCTCGGCCGCAACATGCGGCTGCTCGCCGACATTCCGGTGCGCATGTCCGTGGAGGTGGGCTCCACCCAGCTGCGCCTGGCCGAGATCATGAACCTGGGCGAGGGCAGCGTCGTGCAGCTCGATCGCCAGGCCGACGAGCTTCTCGACATCATGGTGAACGGCACTTTGGTGGCACGCGGCGAGGTCGTCACCGTCAATGGCCGCTATGGCGTGCGGGTCGTCGAGATCGCCTCGACGGAGGCAAGACTTGCGGGTATTGAGCGCCGGGCATGAGCGCTCTTGGCTGGTATTTCCTGAAGCTCCTGATCCTGCTGCCGATGATCGGCGGCATGGCCTTTGGCGCGTTGTGGCTGTGGCGCAAATATCAGCCGGGTATGCTCGCCGGCCAGAATGACCGCAACGTCAAGCTGCTTGAAGTGCTGCCGATGGGCACCTTCGGCAAGCTCGCCGTCGTCGAGTTCGACGGCAAGAAGATCCTCCTCTCCGTCACGCGGGGGAAGATCGAGAAGATTTCCGAAAGCGATCCGCTCAATGGCTAAGGCCATGCGCTCGTTCGTCCTCCTGCTCGCCTTCCTGTTGAGCGCGACGAGCCTCGTGCAGCCCGTTTTCGCGCAGGCCACTCCGTCGACCACGCCCGTCGCCCAGGCGGCGCCCGCGGCGCCGCCCGCGGCCGCCGCGCAGGCCTCGGGCGCGCTCACCAAGGCGCTGGACGACGTCTCGGGCGATGGCCGCCCGCTCTCGCTGTCGCTGCAGATCCTCGTCCTGATGAGCCTGTTGACGGTGCTGCCGTCGCTCGTGCTCATGATGACCAGCTTCACCCGCATCATCATCGTGCTGTCACTGCTGCGCCAGGCGCTCGGCCTCGCCCAGACGCCGCCCAACCAGGTGCTGGTCGGCCTCGCCCTCTTCCTCTCCATGTTCGTGATGCGCCCGGCGATCGACCAGATCTCGCAGACCGCCTACACGCCTTATGGCGCGGGCCAGATCAGCATCGAGGAAGCGATCAACCGCTCGGGCAAGGTGTTCCACGGCTTCATGACCAAGCAGACCCGCCAGAGCGACCTCGCTTTGTTCCAGGGTCTTGCCAAGGCGCCCGCCTTCCGCACGCCCGCCGACATTCCCTTCACGATCCTGCTGCCCGCCTTCGTGACGAGCGAGCTCAAGACCGCCTTCCAGATCGGCTTCATGATCTTCCTGCCGTTCCTGATCATCGATCTCGTCGTCGCCTCGACGCTGATGGCGCTCGGCATGATGATGCTCTCGCCGACGATCATCTCGATGCCGTTCAAATTGCTGCTCTTCGTGCTGGTCGACGGCTGGGCGCTCACCATGGGCAGCCTCGCCGGCTCCTTCGCGACCTGACGGGAAGGAGCGATCCATGGACAATGGTGATTTCTTCATTGGCATCGCGCAGCAGGCGCTCTGGGTGGCGGCGCTCGCCACCGCGCCGATTCTGCTGCCCGCTCTGGTCTGCGGCATCCTCGTCGGCATGTTCCAGGCCGCCACCTCGATCAACGAGGCGACACTCTCCTTCGTCCCGAAGCTGATCGTGGTGGGCGCGACGCTCGTCCTGTTCGGCGCCTCGATCCTCATGCTGGTCGCGGATTTCACGCGCGAGATCTTCGAGCGGATACCGGACATCCTCGCGTGATTGCACCGGGCTTTGCCGGCGTCGAGGCGCAGCTCTGGCTTCTGCTGCTTGCGATGATCCGCCCGGGCGCCGCCTTCATCGCGGCGCCGGTGTTCGGCGCGGCCGCCGTGCCGGTGCAGCTGCGCATCATCCTCTCGATGGCGATCGGCATGGCCGCGCTTTCCAGCGTCCATTTCACCTTGCCGGCGGACGGGCTTGCCAGTTTCGCCGGCATCGCCCTGATCGGCGGCGAGGTCGTTGCGGGTCTGTCGCTCGGCTTCGCGCTGCAGATCGGCTATTCGGCGGCCTTCATCGCGGGGGAATCGATCGCCAACGCCATGGGCCTCGGCTTCGCCTCGATGGTCGATCCGCTGAGCGGCAACAGCACCGCCGTGGTCGGCCAGTTCCTCTCGATCATCGCGACCTTCCTGCTGCTCGCCATGGACGGCCATCTGCTGCTGATCCGCTACATCATCGCGAGCTATCAGGCGCTGCCCCCCGGTGGCGGGCTGATGCCGGCGGCCGTATTTCAGAGCATCGCCGCGTTCGGCGGCTCGATGTTCGCGATGGGGGCGGTGATCGCGTTGCCCGTCACTTTCACGATCATCCTCGTCCAGCTCGTCATGGCGATGCTGGCGCGCACCGCGCCCTCGCTCAATCTTTTCTCGGTCGGCATGCCCGCGACGTTGCTCGCCGGTCTCATCCTCCTCGCCGTCGGCGCGCCCGTGATGGGCGAGGCGATCACGCAGGCCCTGCGCTCGAGCCTGGACATGGTCCAGACCCTGTCGGGCGGCTGACATGGCACAAGAGGCGCCCAGCGGCGGCGAAAAGACGGAAAAGCCGACAGCCAAGCGCCTGTCGGACGCCGCCAAGAAAGGCGACATCCTTCAGTCGCGCGAGCTCTCCACCGCGCTGGTGACGATGGCCGGCATCGCCTGGCTCGCCGTGACTGGCCCGAGCATGGTCGGCGCGATCAAGCAGATGCTGGCCGAGGGCCTGCGCTTCGATGCGAGCGACGTGGCCGGCTTCGCGCCGGAGCAGCGCGCGGCGCATCTCCTTTCGACCATTGCCGTGCCGCTCATCGGCGTGCTGGCGGTGACGCTCGTCGCGGCCTTCGCCGCGCCCGCCATGCTCGGCTCGCTCGGCTTCCGCGCCGAGGCTTTCTCCTTCAAGCCGGGCAAGCTCAATCCGGCCAACGGCATCAAGAAGATCTTCGGTATCCAGGGCCTGGTCGAGCTGCTGAAGTCGATCGTCAAGATCCTCGTGATCGGCTCGATCGGCCTCTACCTGCTCTGGCAGCGGATGGGCGCGATCGCCAATATGGGCAAGCTCGGCATCGAGCCGGCGATCAGCGAATTGGGTTCGATCTTCATCTTCGTGGCGCTGGCGCTCGCCGCTTCGCTGTTCCTGGTCGCCGGCATCGACGTGCCCGCGCAGATGATCCAGCGCGCCCGGCGCCTGGGCATGACCAAGCAGGAGATCAAGGAAGAGCATAAGGAAGCGGAAGGCTCGCCCGAGGCCAAGGGTGCCATTCGCCGCCGGCAATATGAGACGCTCAATGGCTCGGTGCGCAAGGCGGTCGAGGAGGCCTCGGTCATCCTCACCAACCCGACCCACTTCGCCGTGGCGTTGCGCTATCATCCCGGCCGCGACGCCGCGCCGCTGGTCCTTGCCCGCGGGGTCGATGAGACCGCTGCGGCGATCCGCGCCTATGCCAATGAGAAGGAAGTGCCCGTCCTTCAATATCCGGAGCTGACCCGCGCCATCTACTTCACCTCGCGCGCGGGCCAGGAGATCGACGAGCGGTTGTTCATGGCGGTGGCGACCGTGCTCGCCTTCGTGTTCCGCGTCGAGAACCGCATGGCGAACGAGATGGATCGCCCGCATGTCGATCTGCCCGAGGCGATGCGCTTCGATTCGGATGGCAAGAACACAGTGAATTAAAGCTTCATTGAACTCGTCCGTCTTTTGGTGACGGGGACACATTAGAGATGGTGTGTCATGAGCGAATTCTTGTCTCGAACCGGGCCCGTGGCGCCGGTGGCCAGCGCAACCGAGCGCGGTCCCGCCGTGCGCCCGCCTGTGCCGGTAAAATCGATGCGCAGCGGCATCGAAACCGGCACGCATTCCGCGCCCGGCATCGCCGAGCGAACAAGCGCGGCGGCCGATTATGCAAAGCTCAAGGCTGATATTGCCGACGTGCTGGCGGGGATTCCGTCCGATCGCGTCGGGGGCTCGGAGGCGGCGCAGAAGGCTGAGCGCTCGATCGTCGCGCTGATGCCCGATCCGATCGTCGTGCTGCCCCTGCCGCCGGCAGATCCGATGATCGTCGCCTTCGTCGCGCAGGTCGCCCAGACGATCGCCCGGCAGACGGCGCAGACCCGCGCGGCCCAGGCCCACGCAACCCCGATCATCGTCGAAGCCGCCGCGAACTGAAGCCTGGGACGGCCCGATTGGGGAAAAGCGTTTTTCCTGCCCGGTCTCCCTAAAGAACCGCCGCGCACGGTCGTTCTGGGGAATGAAGGGAAATTCGCATGGTCGATATTGCATCCACTCTTGGCATCGGTTCGGGCATCGACACGGCCTCGCTCGTGTCCCAGCTGACCGCCGCGACCTACGATCCCAAAGCGAACGCGGTCAACACACGCGTCACGACCAACAGCGCGCGCGTCTCCGGCGTCGCCTCGGCCAAGAGTGCGCTCGACACCTTCTCGAATGCCCTGACCGAGCTGCTCAAGTCGGCCGACTATAACGGCACGCCCGTCTCGAACGACACGTCGATCGCGGCCGTCGGCCTGTTGACGGGCGGAGTGCCGACCGGTCTGCCCGCCCAGCTGGAAGTGCGCGCGCTTGCCAATGCACAGGTGCTGCAGGGACCGGCGCTGAGCGCTTCGACCGCCGTCGCCGGCACAGGCGATCTCACGCTGACCGTGGGCTCGACCTCCACCACGATCACACTCACCAGCCCCCACAACACGCTGCAGGATCTGGCGACCGCAATCAACAGCGCCAAGGCCGGCGTCAGCGCCTCGATCGTGACCGATCAGTCGGGCGCGCGGCTGGTGCTGAAGGGCGCGACGGGCGCAGCGAATGCCTTCACCCTGAGCGCCGGCGCCACCGCTGATGCCGATCTCCAGCGCTTCACCTGGGATGGCACGACCGGTGGCATGGCGCGCCAGCAGCAGGCGAGCAATTCCAAGATCACCATCGACGGCGTCGACATGGAGTTCGCTTCGAACCAGGTGACGACGGCTATTCCCTATGTGCGCATCGACCTCAACCGGGCTGCGCCGGGCACCACGGTCACCCTGGCGACCGACCAGCCCACCTCGAGCATGGCTGATCTGGTCGGCGAGTTCGTCTCCGCCTACAATAATCTCAAGACGGCACTCAACACGTCGATGAACGGCAGCTCCGACGGCAAGACCGTGGGGCTCCTGTCGTCCGACGGCGGCCTGCGCGAAATGTCGCGCCGCCTCGCCTCTCTCGTCTCGACGCAGCTCACCGACACCGGCGACTACAGGACGCTCGGCGATCTGGGCGTGCAGACGCAGCGCGACGGCACGCTGACGCTCAATTCGACGGTGCTCAACGCGGCGCTCGCGAAGAATCCGCAGGCCGTCACGCAGATGCTCAATCCGACAGTCCCGTCGACGACCAATCCGGGCATCGCGGGCGCGCTCAAGGGCGTCACGGACTATTTGAACGCCACCGATGGTCCGCTCGCCAGTTCCAAGGCGATCTACGACAATCTCGCCAAGAGTCTGCAGACCCAGCTCGACAAGATCGGCACGGACCGCACCGATTATAGCGACCGGCTGACGAAGACCTACTCGGCGATGCAGACGCAGCTGCTCAAGATCAAGTCGACCCAGTCCTATCTGGATCAGCAGATCGCGCAGTGGAACAGCAGCAAGAACTAAGCGCCCAGAACGCGCCGACCACGATCACGACCAGCAGAGGGGAACGAAAAAATGTACATGGGTCAGCAACCGATGAAAGCTCTCAAGCGCTATGCCGCGGTCGATACCGGCAGCCGCGTCGAGGGCGCCAGTCCCCACCAGCTCGTGAAGATCCTGTTCGATGAGCTGCTGCTTGCGCTCGACACATCGGCGCTGGCGCTGAAAGCCGGCGATCGCCACAAATGCCTCGATCGGCAGACCCGCGCGCTCGCCATTCTCCACGCGCTCGAGACCAGCCTCGATCACGACCGTGGCGGCGAAGTCGCGCTGAGCCTCGCCATCGTCTATCGCGAGGTGCGCCGCCGCACGCTGCAGGCGACCTCGACCGGGGAGGCTGCATCGATGGAAGACGCGCGCGGCTTCATCGCGGAAATCGCCAGCGCCTGGAATCAGATCGGCTGAACGTTTCGCTCCGGCGACGCCGGGGCTGATGCGGCCCATTTCCCCTTGGCAGGGATGGGCAGGGGGCGGTAGGCATCGCCCATGTCCGTCTCGCCCGCAGAGTCCCCCGCTATTCCCGAAGCACTCGACGCGAGCTGGCGGGACGCTCTGGCCGGGGAATTTTCCGCTCCTTACATGGCCGATCTCAAGCGCTTCCTTGTGGCGCGTCGCGCGGCCGGGGCGCCCATCTTCCCGCGCGGCAAGGACTGGTTCAACGCGCTTGCCATGACGCCGCTGACGTCCGTGCGCGCGGTCATCCTCGGGCAGGATCCCTATCATGGTCCCGGGCAGGCGCACGGCCTGTGCTTCTCCGTCCTGCCCGGCGTCCCGCCGCCGCCGAGCCTGGTCAACATCTTCAAGGAGCTGCGCGAGGATGTCGGCTTCGTCCCGCCCGGTCATGGTCATCTCGTCCATTGGGCACAGCAGGGCGTACTTTTGCTGAACAGCGTGCTGACGGTGGAGCAAGGCCAGGCCGGCGCGCATGCCGGCAAGGGCTGGGAGCGGTTCACCGATGCGGTCATCGCGCGCGTCGCGGCGCAGCAGGCGCCGGTCGCCTTCCTGCTCTGGGGCGCCTATGCCCAGAAGAAGGCGGCGTCCGTCGCCGATGCCGGCGGCGCCGGCCGGCACCTGGTACTCAAGTCGCCACACCCCTCACCGCTCTCGGCCCACAACGGCTTCTTCGGCTGCCGCCATTTCTCGCGCGCCAACGCATTTCTGGAAGCGAATGGCCGTGGCGCGATCGACTGGACCTTGCCCATTTCGGCTTAAACCTGCCGGATCGACCCCGGATAGCCGTTCAGCGCCGGATCGGCCGTCACCAGCGTCAGCCCCTCGATCAGCGCTTGTGCCACAAGCAGGCGGTCGAACGGATCGCTGTGCCGCGGAGGCAGGGCCGCGACGGCGACGACATGCTCGCCCGTCACGCTGATCTCCTGATAGCCATTGTCGATCAGGCCGCGCCGCAGCCGCTGGCCATCGACCAGCAGGTCCGGCCGCTCGACACTGCTCTTGACCGAAATTTCCCACAGGCTCGCCGCGCTGAAATGCAGGTCATTGTCCGGATCGCGCACCAGCCGCAGCGCGGTGGCGCTCAGGCGATCGGGCTGGCTCGCGGCGAGCAGCAGCAGCCGCGTGTCGAGCAGCAGCTTCACCGCGTCCGGTCGCCGAAGCCGGGCGCGGACATGCGGTCGAAATCGTCGGGAATGCGCAGCTCGCCCATCAGGAAGCCGGTGCGCCGCCGCTCGCGGGCGGCCGGGGCGTCCAGCGGCACCAGCTTGGCCATCGGCCGACCCGCCTTGGCGATGACGACGCTCTCCCCCCGCGCGGCGCGATCGACCAGGCGGGACAGGTGCGTCTTGGCTTCGTGGATATTGACGACGTCCATGATCCCTCCCGGACTAGACTAAGTAGCCTTAGTCCGGTCGCGATCTATCCACAAGTATTCCATCCCCGAGGTCGCGGGCAAGGCCGCCAGTTAGCTCCTGTGCTGGACGGAAGGACAGTCGCCTTTCCCACGGGCGAAAATTCCGGCAGGGAGAGACGCCATTCCCTCGAATCGGATCATCCTCCATGGCTTCCGGCCTCGCCGCCCTTCTCGATGACGTCGCCGCCATTGCACGCCTCGCCGCGGCCTCGCTGGATGACGTTTCGGCGGCGGCCGGCAAGGCCAGCGTGAAGGCGGCCGGCGTGGTGGTCGACGATACCGCCGTCACGCCGACCTATGTGACCGGCTTCTCGCCCGAGCGCGAGCTGCCGATGATCTGGCGCATCGCGCTGGGCTCGCTGCGCAACAAGCTGCTGATCCTGCTGCCCGCCGCCTTGCTGCTGAGCGCGCTCCTGCCAGTCGCGATCACGCCGCTGCTCATGATCGGCGGCGCGTTTCTCTGCTTCGAGGGCGCCGAGAAGATTCTCGAGATCGTCCATGGCGGCCATGGCGAGGAGGCGGCGCCCGAGGAAGGCGATCCGGCGCATCTGGAGAAGGAGAAAGTGTCCGGCGCGATCCGCACCGATCTCATCCTCTCCGCCGAGATCATGGCCATCGCGCTGGCCGACGTGGCGAGCAAACCGCTCTGGGAGCAGGGCGTCGTCCTCGTCATCGTCAGCATATTGGTGACCATCGGCGTCTACGGCGCGGTTGGCCTGATCGTGAAGCTGGACGATATCGGCCTGCATCTCGCCCGGCGCGGCGGCGCGGCGATCCGCGCCGTCGGGCGCAGTCTCGTCCGGCTGATGCCGATGATCCTGAGCTTGCTGGAGACGGTCGGCATGGTCGCGATGCTCTGGGTCGGCGGCGGCATCATCCTGCACGGCCTCGAGCATTCGCCGCTGTCCGCCCTGCCGCACCTGGTCCACGCGGCGAGCGCGGCGGTGAGCCACGCCGGGATCATCGTCTGGACGATCGGCGCATTGCTCTCGGCGATCTTCGGTTTTCTGGTCGGGCTGGGCGTCGTCGCGGTCGTGCATGCGGTCCAGAAAGTGCGGGGGAAGAACCAGGCGTTCACGTCACCTTGAACTCGTTTCAGGGTCCATTTCGCGGATTCGACCTGGGTCTGCGGGGCGGATGGATGCTGAAACAAGTTCAGCATGACGGGCGTTGGCGTGCCTCAGCGCTCCGGCAGGCAGCCGAACCCGTCCTTCAGCTTCGCCGAGCGCGAGGCGAGCAGCGGCACCGAGCCGGTCACGCGCCGCTCCCGCTCGTCGTCCGAATAACGGACCAGCGGCATCCAGTCGATCCCGGAGAGGTCGCCCCGGCAGCTCGCGAGATCGCGCCCCTCGATATAGCGGCACGAGCAGGCCATGCGCGCGCCCAGGCCTGCCGCCTGCCCCGCGTGACGCTGCCAGCCCGTCCAGCTGACCGCCGTGTAAAAGGCGATGAGCGCCACCGGCACCCAGATGAGGCGCCGGCCCAGCCGAGTCGCAATCTTGCCGTCCCCTTTCATTGCCGGGCGTGATAGGGCCAGACCCCATGAAGCGCAAAACGAAGATCGTCACGCTGTGCGCCGCGCTTGCGTTGCTCGGCGCCGGTGCCCTGCTTGCGGTCCCCGGCGCCTCGCAGGACATTCCGGCGAGCCGCTATGCAGTGCTCAAGGATAGCGACGGCGTCTCCGCCCTCGCCCTGCGCGAGGCGATCGATCCCTTTTTCGACGAGGCGGATGGCCCCGGGTCCGGCGAGACGCGCGCGCTCGTCGTGATGCGCGGCGGCCGGATCATCGCCGAGCGTTATGCGCCGGGCTACGGGCCGCAGAGCCGCTTCCTCTCCTGGTCGATCGCCAAGACGGTGACCGGACTGCTGGTCGGCATCATGGTTTCCGATGGCCGGCTCGGGCTGGACGATCCCGCGCCCATTCCGGCCTGGCATCAGCCGGGCGATCCGCGCTCGGCGATCACCCTGCGCGAGTTGCTCCAGATGCGCTCGGGTCTGCAAAACAGCGAGCTATGGCAACCCGGCGGCCATAGCGACGCGCTGGACATGGTCGTGGGCGAGGGCGCGCGCGATCAGGCCGCATTCGCCGCCGCCAAGCCGTTGGTCGATCCGCCCGGCACGCGCTTCGTCTATAGCAGCGCGACCAGCATGATCCTCGCCGGCATCGTCACCGATCAGCTGGCGCCCGGCGCCGGCCCGCAGCAGCGGCGCGATGCCATGGCGCGCTTCCTCGCCGCCCGCTTCTCCGGCCCGCTCGGCCTCACCGGCCTCGCTCCCGAATATGACGAGGCCGGCACGCTGCAGGGCGCGGCCTTCCTCCACATGACCGCACGCGATTATGCCCGGCTTGGCGAGCTGATCCGCCATCGCGGCCGCGCCAACGGGCGCCAGCTGGTCTCGGACAAATGGTTCGACGTGATGTTCGCGCCCTCGCCGGCCAATCCCGCCTATGGCGCGCAACTCTGGCTCAACCGGCCGAGCGAAGAGAGCGAGCTTTTCCCCGGCCATGCCAGCCCGCAGGTCATGGCGGCGATCGGCCATCGCGGCCAGTTCGTGCTCATCTCACCGGCGCAGCAGCTGGTGATCGTCCGCCTCGGCAACAGCCGCGACGAGGAGATCGCGCCGCTGCGCGATGCTCTGGCGAGTCTGGTGCGGCGGTTTCCGGAGTAGGCACAGAGCGGCCAAACGCTCCCACCTCCGTTCGTCCTGAGTAGCCATTGAGCTTGTCGAAATGGCGTATCGAAGGACCGAGGACTGACCCTTCGATACGGAGCCTTCGACAAGCTCAGTCTCCTACTCAGGACGAACGTGAAAATTATAGGAGGTACCCCCCCTCGATCACCGTCCTGCATTGCCCGGTCAGCACCGCCCGATCGCCCGCCAGCTGGCACCCGACATAGCCGCCCCGCCTGCTCGCCTGATAGGCGGTGAAGCGCTCGCGCCCGAGCCGCGCTGCCCAATAGGGCGTCAGCAGGCAGTGGGCGGATCCCGTCACCGGATCCTCGTCGATGCCCGCCCCCGGCGCGAACGCGCGGCTGACCACATCGGTCTCGCTGCCCGGCGCGGTCGCGATGATGAGCAGGTCACCGAGCTTCGCGAGCGCCGGGAAATCAGGCGACAAGGCCCGCACCGCCGCCTCGTCGGCATAGACCAGCAGTGCATAGCCGCCCTCTCGCCAGTGCATTGCCTCCGGCGCCGGCCCGCCCATCAGCGCAGCGATGTCGGCGCGGGCGGCCGGCGCCATCTCCCAGGCCGGCAGATCGAGCGCATAGCCGCTGCCCGATCGCGAGACGATGAGGTCGCCGGCCTTGCGGGTGCGGAAGCGGATGTCCGGCGCATGCCCCATCAGCACATGCCCGCTCGCCAGCGTGGCATGGCCGCAGAGCGCCACCTCGACCGCCGGCGTGAACCAGCGCAGCTCATAATCCGCGCCGGCTCCCTCAGGCAGCTTCACCGTGAAGGCCGTCTCGGCGAGATTATTCTCCTGCGCGATTCCCTGCAGCACGGCGTCGTCCAGCCAGCGCTCGAGCGGCATGACCGCCGCCGGGTTGCCGGTGAAGGGCGCATGGGCAAAGGCATCCACCTGCGTGAACGGGATGCGTGTCATTTCCGGCTGTCCTCCGCTGCCTTGAGATCCGCGATCAGATCGTGCGCGTCGCGCCCGGCGATCGGGTCCTTGATGTCGACATGGCCTTCCGGGTCCGGGTGGATCAGCACTTCGATACCGGGAAATTCGGCGAGCAGCGCCGCTTCCACCTCGTCCATCACTTCGTGGACCTTCGCCATGGTCATGGCCGGGTCGACCCACATGTGGAACTGCACGAGATCTTGCGAGCCGCTGGTCCGGGTGCGCAGGTCGTGAATGCCGGCAAGCGCGGGATGGCGTGAGGCGACCGCGAGGAACTGCTCGCGCTTGGCGACCGGCCATTCCTTGTCCATGAGCTGGTCGATCGCATGGACGGCGGTCTTCCAGGCGCCCCAGGCGAGCCAGAGGCCGATCGCCAGGCCGAACAGGGCGTCGGCGCCATGCACGTGGAGCATCGCTTCAAGTACAAGCGCGGCGATCACCGAGGCGTTGAGCGCGAGATCGCTGCGATAATGGAGATTATCCGCGCTGATCGCCACCGATCCGGTCGCGCGGATGATACGTCCCTGATACCAGACCAGGAGCACGGTCAGCGCCATCGCGAAGAGCGAGACGCCGATGCCATAGCCGATCGCGGTCGGCTCGCCCGCCCCGCCAATCCGCTCGATCGAGCGGATCATGATGCCCACCGCGGCGATGCTGATCATCGATACCTGGAAGAGCGCGGCAAGTGCTTCGGCCTTGCCGTGGCCGAAGCGATGCTCATGATCCGCCGGCTGGGCGGAGACATGCACGGCAATGAGCGTGACGATGCTGGCGATCAGGTCAAGCCCGGTGTCGGCCAGCGAGCCCAGCATCGCGATCGAGCCGGTCCGCCAGACGGCATAGATTTTGAGGGCGCTCAGGATCAGGGCAACGCTGACGCTCGCCAGCGCGGCTCCGCGATTGAGCGCGCCGCCTTCGGTCGGGGTCATGACCGCAGTCTCATCACCGGGCCATTCATGGGAACAGCAGGCCGGACCTCCAGCCACCCTTGCCATCCGGCTCATAGCGCGTGCGCTCGTGCAGGCGGTGCGGCCGGTCGAGCCAGAACTCGATGGCGAGCGGCGTCACGCGGAAGCCGGACCAGTTGGCCGGGCGCGGCACCGCGCTACCGGCAAAGCGCGCCTCGACGTCGCGGAAGCGCTGCTCGAACGTCTCGCGCCGGTCGAGCGGCCGGGACTGGTCGGACGCCCACGCGCCGAGCTGGGAATCGCGGGCGCGGCTGGCGAAATAGGCGTCGGCCGTCGCAGCATCGACCGGGCCGATCGGGCCTTCGATGCGCACCTGCCGGCGCAGCGACTTCCAGTGGAAGAGCAGGGCGACATGGGGATTGGCCGCGAGCTCGGCTGCCTTCCGACTGTTCAGATTGGTGTAGAAGAGGAAGCCGTCCGGTCCATGGCCCTTGAGCAGCACCATGCGAACGGAGGGGTGCCCGGCGGCATCGGCGGTGGCGAGCGCCATGGCGTTGGAATCCGGCTCCCCGGCGCGGGCCTCCGCATACCAGGTATTGAACAGCGCGAAGGGATCGTCGCTGGTGGTGGTCGGGGAGGTTGGGGAGGAAGGCTCGGTCATGCCGCTTTCCTAACCCTCGCGCCCGGCAGTGTCGAGCATGGCGCAGGCCCCGCAGTGGCGACAAAACGATGTCCTACGGCCTCCAAAATCAGTACGTGAGAGATGCAACGATTTGAAAAGACGGAACTTTCATTTAATTCCCATTGCGCACACGTGTGAAGTTGATGAAGTTTCCCGGCAGCTCTCTGAAAAATCCAAGGAATAGAAGGCCCTATCGGTCGATCGCATTGAGCGCCCATGTTCACCGGAGCGCAATCTTCGCATATGTAGGATGCTCCGTGGGTGGCACGATCGGGGAAGAACTATGAGTGCCATTCGATTTTCATCATCGCTGCTGCTGATCGGCGCGCTTTCCGCCGCCATGCCCGCCACCGCCCAGCCCGGCTGGGGCCGGGGCGGCTTCGGTCCCTATGGCGGCCTCGGGCGCGGTGACTGGGGCGGTTCGCGCCTCTCCCGTGCCGCGAGCAGCGCGGCCGATCCGCGCGAGGGCAAGGTCGACGCGGCGCAGTTCACCGCCGACGATGCCGGCAATGCGCTCGGCCACGGCCCGGTCGCTGTCACGATCGCCCAAGGCAGCACGACCGGCGCGGGCGATCAGCCCACTTATGAAGCGGCCGTCATCGATCAGCTCGTGAAGGCCGGCTACGACACGATCAAGCCGGATCCGAACGGCGGCCAGATCGCCGAGATCAAGATCGTGCGCGACGTGCTCGTCCCGCAGGAGCAGAAGCGCAAGCCGGTCAGCGGCGAGGTGACGGTTGGCGCCTCCAATTACGGCACCTTCACCGGCATGGCGGTCGCCGTCGATCTTTCCAAGCCGCGCAAGGCGCTGGTCTCCACGCGCCTTGAAGCGCGACTGCTGGATCGCGCGACCGGCAAGCCGCTCTGGGAAGGCCGCGCCGAGATCGCGACGCGCGAGGGCGATTCGCACTGGTCCGAGCAGGCCATCGCCACGCGTCTCGCCGCCGCCCTGTTCGACCGCTTTCCGAGCGGCCCGGGCGAGAAGGTCGCGAGCCGTTAGACCTCGCCTCTTGCGGCCACGCGCCATAATCGCCAGATGAATAGCCATGGCGCAGCGCGAACAGGTGGTTTCGAGACAAGATGGCTGATCCCTATACCCTGCTGGGTGTCTCCCGCGGCGCGGACGAGGCGGCGATCAAGTCTGCCTACCGCAAACTCGCCAAGGAGCTGCATCCGGACCGGAACAAGGACAATCCCAAGGCGGCGGAGAAATTCTCCGACGTGACGCGCGCCTACGACCTGCTCTCGGACAAGGACAAGCGCGCCAAGTTCGATCGCGGCGAGATCGATGCCGATGGCAATCCGGCGCATCCGTTTGGCTTTGGCGGCGGTGGCGGCGGCCAGACCTATACGCGCAGCGGCGGCCCGGGCGATTTCGAGTTCAACACCGGCGGCGGGGATTTCGGCGATATTTTCGAGGGCCTCTTCGGGGGGCGCGGGCGTGGCGCCGGCGGTCCCTTCGGCGGCGGCGGTTTCGGCGGGCGCGCCGCGCCGCCCCAGCGCGGCGGCAATGTCACCTACCGGCTTTCGGTGCCCTTCGTCGATGCGGCGACGCTCGCCCCGCAGCGCATCACGCTCGCGGATGGCAAGACGATCGACCTCAAGCTCTCTCCCGGCGTCGAAACGGGTACGCAGATGAAGCTTGCCGGCAAGGGCCAGCCGGGCCCGGGGGGCGCGGGCGACGCGATCGTCACGGTCGAGATCGGCACGCATCCCTTTTATACGCGCGATGGCGATCATGTCCGGCTGGACCTGCCGGTCTCGCTGGGCGAGGCGGTTCTCGGTGCGCGCGTGAAGGTGCCCACGGTCGACGGCCCGGTCATGCTCGCGGTTCCCGCCGGCGCGCGCTCGGGCCAGACCCTGCGCCTCAAGGGCAAGGGCTTCACCCGCAAGGAAGGCGGGCGCGGCGACCAGCTCGTCACGCTGATGATCGACGTGCCCGGCGATGACGCGGCGCTCAGGAGCTTCGTCGAAGGCTGGAGCGACGGGCGCGACCTCCGGGGGAACCTGGGCGTCTGAGGGCGCGCTTCCGCTCACGAGTCCTGCTTGTGCCTCGTCAGGACAGACGCGGCTTCCTCATTCATGCACCTGCATGGCTGACGGGCCTTGTGCGGCGCCCGGCGCCGACGCATGTCCCGTGTACTGAGTCCATAGTCCAGAGCCGCTGAAGCGCGGCCATTCGGGGAGAGCATCTGCATGAAGGGACAATATCTTTCGCCGCCGGTCGACGACCGGCTGATCTGGGATGCCTGGCTGGCCATGCACAATCTGCCGGCCATGCTCGCGGCGGACGAGATTTCCCTGTTCGATGCGCTGGTCGACGGTCCGCTCCCGCTCGACGCGCTGGCGGCCCGGTGCAACGTCAATCCCCGCGCGCTCGGCATCATGAACAGCCTGCTGTGCGGTCTCGGCTTCCTGGTCCGCCGCGAGGGCCGCTACGGGCTGACGCCGACCAGCCGCAATTATCTGGTCAAGAGCAGCAATTTCTATTGGGGCGTGCTGCTGAGCGGGTTCCGTCAGAGCGCCCCCAATACCGAGCTGCTGCTCGCCGCGCTGGCGCCGGACGCCGCACACGAGGGCGGTGAGAATGCCAAGGGCTGGGAAGCGGGCGAGATCCCGCTCGATCGCGCGATCGGCATCGCCGCGTTCATGCATGCGCATAGCTGCGCGCCGGCGATCGGCGTGGCCCAGCATCCCGTGTTCGCGGACGTTAAGCGCTTCCTCGATGTCGGCGCCGGCTCCGGCGTCTTCACGATCGCGGTCGCCCAGCGCTGGAAGCATCTGCGCGGCTCGGTGCTCGATCTCGGCACCATGTGCACGGCGGCGCAGAAATATATCGACGAGGGCGAGGTCGCCGACCGCGTCGACACCGTCGCGCTCGATTTCTTCCGCCAGCCCTGGCCGAGCGGCTACGACGCGCTGTTCTTCTCGAACGTGTTCCACGACTGGAGCGACGAGACCTGCCTGGACCTGGCCAGGAAGGCGTTCGATGTCTTGCCCTCCGGCGGCCGCATCATGCTGCACGAGGCCCTGATCAACGACAATTTCGATGGCCCGGCGACACCGGCGTCCTTCTCCGTGCTGATGCTCTACGGCACGCAGGGCCGCCAGTTCACCCTGCCCGAATTCGCCGCGCTGCTCGGCAAGGCGGGCTTCGTCGATTGCGAGGCGAGCGCGACCTGCGGCTATTATTCGCTGGTCATCGCCCGCAAGCCATAAGCGCCTGCCCCGGTTTCGCTTGCGCCGGGCCTGTCGAAGGGCCGCTCTTCTGCTGGACAAAGCGGGAGGAGAGTGCTTCGACAGGCTCAGCACGAACGGAACAAGGCGGTGCGCTGTGGGTTTGTTGCCATATGAAGCGCGCGCGCAACGCGGTCTGAGCTAGATGCTCGGCCTCTCCCCCCAATCCCCCGAGGAACGGCGCAAGCGGCATGTCCGTCTGCGGGATGAGATCGAGAAGAGCCGGCTCGGCTCGCGCTCCCTCATCGTCCTGCGGCGCGTGGCGGTCGGCGTCTATTCGGATGGCTTCATCCACGCCGGCAATCTCGCCTATCTGACCCTGGTCGCGCTCTTCCCCTTCTTCATCCTCGCGGCGGCGACGGCGCAACTGCTGGGTCGCACCCAGGCGGGCCTCGAGACGGTCAACGGCTTTCTCCTCACCGTGCCGAGCGGCGTCGCCAATGTGTTGCGCCCGGCGATCGTCGACGTGTTGACGGCGCGCACCGGCAATCTGCTCTGGATCGGCGCGCTCGTCGGCCTGTGGACGGTCGGCAGCCTCATCGAGACGATCCGCGACATCCTGCGCCGCGCGTATGGCACGCGCTCGACGGCGCCCTTCTGGCATTATCGGCTGCGTGCCATGGGGCTCATCATCGCGAGCGTGCTGGGCGCCCTCATCGCTTTGTCGCTGCAGGTGCTGCTGTCGGCGGCGGAGGCCGTGCTCGAGGGGCTGTTTCCGTTCGCCGACTATGCCGTCAACATCATCACCGCGACCCGGCTGGTGCCGACCGCCGTTCTGTTCCTTGCGCTCTATGGCCTGTTTTACGCGCTGACGCCCAGCCGATATCGCGAAGGCCCCTTCCCCAAATGGCCCGGCGCGCTGCTCACCACCTTGTGGTGGTATGTGACGACATGGCTGCTGCCGGTGTTCCTCGCGAATCTCTCCAACTACAACCTCACTTATGGCGGTCTGGCCGGCGCGATGATCGCGCTCATTTTTTTCTTCATCATCGGGCTTGGCGTGGTAATTGGCGCCGAACTCAATGCGGCGCTGGCGGATTTTCCCGAAGAGGATGAACCAGCGGAAGAGACGGAGACACAGCCAGCATGACCGGCCTCATGGCAGGAAAACGGGGACTCATCATGGGCCTCGCCAACGATAAATCGCTCGCCTGGGGTATTGCCAAGGCGCTGCACGCGCAGGGTGCGCAGATGGCCTTCTCCTACCAGGGCGAGGCACTGGAGAAGCGCGTGCGCCCGCTTGCCGAACAGCTCGGTTCGGACTTCCTGATCGATTGCGACGTGTCGGACATGGCGGCGCTGGACGACGCGTTCGAGACGCTGACGAGCCGCTGGCCCACGATCGATTTCGTCGTTCACGCCATCGGCTTTTCCGACAAGAGCCAGCTGCGGGGAAAGTTCTACGACACCACGCTCGACAATTTTCTGATGACCATGAACATCTCGGCCTACAGTCTGGTCGCGGTGGCGCAGCGCGCGCGCGCGATGATGCCGAATGGCGGCTCGATCATCACCCTGACCTATTATGGCGCCGAGAAGGTGATCCCGCACTATAACGTCATGGGTGTCGCCAAGGCGGCGCTGGAGACCTCGGTCAAATATCTCGCGGTCGACATGGGCCCCGAGAATATCCGGGTGAACGGCGTCTCGGCGGGGCCGATCCAGACGCTGGCGGCACGCGGCATCGGCGATTTCAACTATATCCTCAAGTGGAACGAGCTGAACTCGCCGCTGCGCCGCAATGTCACCATCGAGGACGTCGGTGGTGCCGGCCTCTATCTGCTGTCGGACCTGTCCGCCGGCGTGACCGGCGAAATCCATCATGTCGATGGCGGCTACAACGTCATCGGCATGAAGGCCGAGGACGCGCCGGACATCGCGCTCGAAAAATGACGCGGGGATGAGCTTCAACACCTTCGGTCGGGTTTTCCGGTTCACCACCTGGGGCGAGAGCCATGGCCCGGCCATCGGCGCGGTGGTCGACGGCTGCCCGCCGGGCATCGTAATCAGCGAGGCGGATATCCAGCCTTGGCTCGACAAGCGCAGGCCGGGCACCTCGCGCTTCACGACGCAGCGCCAGGAGCCCGACCAGGTCCGCATTCTCTCGGGCGTATTCGAGGGCAAGACGACCGGGACGCCGATCAGCCTGATGATCGAGAATGTCGACCAGCGCTCGAAGGATTATTCCGAGGTCGCGCAAGCTTATCGCCCCGGCCATGCCGATTACGCCTATGACGCCAAATATGGCTTTCGCGATTATCGCGGCGGCGGGCGCAGCTCGGCCCGCGAGACGGCCTCACGCGTGGCGGCGGGCGCGGTGGCGCGGCTGGTCATCCCGCGTGTCGAGATCACCGGCTATGTGAGCGAAATTGGCGGCGATGCGATCGATCCGGCCAATTTCGACAGGGCGCAGATCGGCGAAAATCCCTTCTTCTGCCCGGACGCCAAGGCAGCGGCCCGCTGGGAAGCGCTGGTCGATGCCGCGCGCAAGGACGGCTCCTCGCTCGGCGCGATCGTCGAGTGCGTCGCGACCGGCGTTCCGGCCGGCTGGGGCGCGCCGCTCTATGCCAAGCTCGACAGCGAGCTTGCCGCCGCAGCCATGAGCATCAACGCGGTCAAAGGCGTCGAGATTGGCGACGGCTTCGCGGCGGCGCGGCTGCGCGGCGAGCAGAATGCCGATCCGATGCGGCCGGGCAATGAGGGCCTGCCGATCTTCCTCGCCAATCATGCCGGCGGGATTGCTGGCGGCATCGCGACCGGCCAGCCGATCAAACTGCGCGTCGCGTTCAAGCCGACCAGCTCGATCCTGATCCCGGTCGAGACGATCACCCGGCCGGATGACGCTGGTGTCTCCGAGGCAAGCGAGATCCGCACCAGGGGCCGCCACGATCCCTGCGTCGGCATTCGTGGCGTGCCGGTGGTCGAGGCGATGGTCGCGCTCGTGCTGGCCGACGCGATGATGATGCATCGCGCCCAGTGCGGCTGACGGCGCGGCGTGGCTGAATTTCGCCAGGCGACGGGGCTGCTTTCCGTTCCCACGCCGGGCCGGGCTCTTGTCGAGATCACCCGCGAGGTGATGAGCTGGGTCGGCGATCAGGTGATGGACGAAGGCCTGCTCACCCTGTTCTGCCGCCACACATCCGCCTCGCTTGCCATCCAGGAGAATGCCGCGCCGGCGGTGAAGCATGATCTCGTCGACTGGCTCGACCGGATCGCGCCGGAGGACCATCGCTACGCCCATGATGATGAAGGGCCGGACGACATGCCGGCGCACATCAAGGCGATGCTGACCGGCGTCTCGCTCGCCATTCCCCTGATGGGCGGCCGGCTCGCGCTCGGCACATGGCAGGGCATCTATCTGATCGAGCATCGCCGCGCGCCGCATGAGCGGCAGGTCGCGCTTCACCTCCTGGGAGCCTGACCGGGCAAGAGGCGGCCCTCTTTCCCATTGCACATCGGCCTGTTAGGCAGGGCGACTGAAGAAACGGGGACGACATGGGCAACAGGCTGACCATCTATATCGCGATCGGCATGATTGTCGGCCTGATCGTCGGCGTCACCCTTAACCTCAGCCTGGCTGGCAGCCCGGATACCGCCAAGCAGGTTGCGGGTTATTTCCATCTGCTCGCCGATGTCTTCCTCCATCTCATCAAGATGATCATTGCCCCCCTGGTGTTCGGCACCCTGGTCGCGGGCATCGCGCATATGCATGACAGCGCGACCCTGGGGCGGATCGGCGGGCGGGCGCTCGCCTGGTTCATTCTCGCCGCGCTCATCTCACTGACCATCGGCATGGTCTTCGCCAATGTGCTGCACCCGGGCGAGGGCGTCGGCCTTGTCGCGAGCGGCGCGGATTCCGGCGTGGATACGACGGCGCTCAATCTGCGCGATTTCGTGCTCCACGTCTTCCCGACCTCGATGGTCGACGCGATGGCGCAGAACAGCGTGCTGCAGATCGTGGTCTTCTCGCTGTTCATCGGCGTCGGCCTCACCGCGATCGGCGAGAAAGGCCAACCGATCGTCACTCTCGTCGAATCCCTTGTCGAGCTGATGCTGCAGGTGACGGCCTATGTGATGCGGTTCGCGCCGTTCGCGGTGTTCGGCGCCATCGCCTCGGTGATCACCGAGCGTGGCCTTGGCGTGCTGCTCGATTTCGGCAAGCTGCTCGGTTCTTTCTATCTGGCGCTGTTCACCCTCTGGGTGATGCTGGCGCTGGCTGGCTTCACCTTCCTCGGCAAGCGCATGTGGTCGCTGATGAAGCATATTCGCAGCCCCATGCTGATCGCTTTCTCCACCGCTTCGTCCGAGGCCTGCTATCCCAAGCTGCTGGAGCAACTCGACCGGTTCGGCGTGCCGCGCCGCATCTCCGGCTTCGTGCTTCCGCTCGGCTACAGTTTCAATCTCGACGGCTCGATGATGTATTCGGCCTTCGCGACGCTCTTCATCGCGCAGGCCTACGGCATCCCGCTGTCGATCGGCACGCAGATCACCATCCTCCTCGTGTTGATGGTCACCAGCAAGGGCATCGCCGCCGTGCCGCGCGCCAGCCTGGTCGTCGTCGCCGCCACGCTCTCGCAATTCAAGCTGCCGGTCGAAGGCGTCGCCTTCATCCTCGCGGTCGATCACTTCATGGACATGGGCCGCACCATGACCAATGTGATCGGCAATGCCATCGCCACCAGCGTCGTCACCAAATGGGAAGGCATGCTGGAGGTCGAGGAGCCGGAAGACGTGCCCTATCCTCATGCGCCGTCGCACACGGCCGGTGGTGGCAAGGCTGGCCTCCATCTCGCGCCGGATATGCTGAACGACGGGGGCAGGGGATGACGATGCGGGACCGCTCTTTCATGTCGTTCGTATCGAGCGAAGTCACGACCCGCTAGAACTGCGCTCGGCGTATCTCCCCTGCGCTCGACATGAACGGGGATGCTGTGCTGATGCCGCCTGACCTTCAATCCATCGTCGATGAGATCGTCGCCGCCATGGCGACCGAGGAGGCGCGCGGCAAAGTCGCGACCTACATTCCCGGCCTCGCCACTGTCTCGCCCGCCCATTTCGGCATGGCGGTGGTGAGCGCGGACGGGTCCGTCGCACTCGGGGGCGATGCCGAGTTGCCTTTCTCGACCCAATCCGTCTCGAAGGTCTTCGCGCTTACCATGGCGCTCGGCAAGGTCGGCGATCAGCTTTGGGCGCGTGTCGGGCGCGAGCCGTCGGGCAATGCCTTCAACTCGATCGTCCAGCTCGAGGCCGAGCAGGGCATCCCGCGCAATCCCTTCATCAATGCGGGCGCGATCGTCGTCGCCGACGTCAATCTGGCCGGCCACCAGCCGCGCGAGGCGATCGGCGAGCTGCTGCGCTTCATCCGCTTCCTTGCCGACGACGAGGACATCCATGTCGACGAGGTGATCGCGCGGAGCGAGACAGAGACCGGCTTCCGCAACATCGCGCTCGCCAACTATATGCGCGCCTTCGGCAATATCCATCATCCGGTCGAGCGCGTGACGGGTGTTTATTTCCATCAATGCGCCATTGCGATGAGTTGCCTGCAGCTCGCGCGGGCGGGGCGCTACCTGATGCTGGATGGCCTCCTGCCGGATGCCGGCCGGGTCATCTCCGCCCGTCGCGCCCGCCGCATCAACGCGCTGATGCTCACCTGCGGCCATTATGACGCGAGCGGCGACTTCGCCTTCCGCATCGGCATGCCGGGCAAGTCGGGTGTTGGCGGCGGCATCCTCGCGGTGGTGCCCGGCAAGGCGAGCATCGCGGTTTGGTCGCCGGGCCTCAACGCCAGCGGCAATTCCCAGCTCGGCACCAAGGCGCTGGAGCATTTCGCCCGGCTGACCGGCTGGAGCGTCTTCAGCTCGCGGGACTGAGCGGCCGATCGGAACGGTTTGCGACGAACGGAGTTCCCGTGAAGGAGACAAGACGGGAGATCGCGATGACCGGACCTCACCCCCCACAGTCCATGGATCTGCAGGAGGTGACCGACGAGATCGTCCGCCTCCGTTCGCCGATGGCGCGCCGTCATGCCCTTGGCTGGCTCGCCGGCGCGGGCACCATGGCGCTGTTGACCGGCTGCGGTTCGGATTCGGGCGGGTCCCCGACAACGATTCCGGTGACGCCGACGCCCACGCCGGTCCCGGCGCCTTCGCCATCCCCCACGCCGCTGCCGACCCCGACGCCCTCGCCCAAGACCTGCACCCAGACGCCCAGCGAGACCACCGCGCCCTACCCGGCGGACGGCACCGGCGCGACCAGTGGCAGCGTCAACAATGTGCTCAACCAGAGCGGCATCGTACGCAACGACATCCGCGCGAGCTTCGTCGGCTCGAGCGCGATCGCGCCGGGCGTGCGCCTCACCCTCAACATCACGCTGCAGAATTCGGGATCGAACTGCGCCGCGGTCACCGGTTACGCCATCTATGTCTGGCATGCCGACGCGCAAGGCCGCTTCTCGCTCTACACCATTCCCGCCGAGACCTATCTGCGCGGCGTCCAGGTGACCGACGGCACCGGCAAGGTCAGCTTCACGACGATCATCCCCGGTGTCCTCTCGGGCCGCTATCCGCACATCCATGTCGCGATCTTCCCGACGCTCGCCAGCGCGACGGTCGGCGCCAACGCCGTGTTCGCGACGCAGCTCATCCTGCCAGTCGATCTGTGCACCGCCGTTTATGCCGACACGACCACCTATGCCGGCGCGCAGACGCGGTTCGGCGCGATCACCCTCGCCAGCGATCCGGTGTTCGGCGACAATTCGACCGAGCAGAACGCCAGCCGTACCCTGACCGCGACCGGCACCGTCGCGGCGGGCTACACGGCAGACGTGACGCTCTCGCCGAACCTCGGCGTCGCGATTTAGGTTGATTGAGTCAACAGCCGCTCTTGGCAAGCGGCCCCCGCGCGCCTAGTTGGTTGCAAATGGCAATCGAGCAGCAAGACGCGGAGACCAAGAGCCCATCCGGCTGGGCGACGCTGTCGCGTTTCCTGCCCTATCTCTGGCCGGCGGGTGAACCAAAGCTCAAGGTCCGGGTGGTCATCGCCATGCTGCTGGTGCTGGCGGGCAAGGCGGTCACGCTGGTCATGCCCTTCGCTTACAAGGGCATCATCGATGCGATGGGCCCCGGCATGCAGCCCGGCGTCGCGGTGGCGCTCGCGCTGGTGCTCGCTTACACCGCCTCGCGCTTCGGCGGCGTCGTGTCGGACAATCTGCGCGGCGTCGCCTTCGAGCGGGTCAGCCGCAACGCCCAGCGCATGATGTCCGAGGCGGTGCTGCGGCACCTCCACAATCTCTCGCTGCGCTTCCATCTCAATCGTAAGACCGGCGGCGTCACCCGCATCGTCGAGCGCGGCACGCAGAGCATCGAGATGATGCTGAACTTCCTCCTGTTCAACATCGCGCCGACCGTGATCGAGCTGGCCGCCGTCTGCATCATCTTCCAGGCGAAGTTCGGCTTCGGCCTGGTCGCTGCGACCATCGTCATGGTCGTCGCCTATATCTGGTTCACGCAGAAGATCACCGAGTGGCGCAATGCCCTGCGCCGCGAGATGGTCGATCTCGATACCGGTGCTGTCGCCCATGCCGTCGACAGCCTGCTCAACTTCGAGACGGTCAAATATTTCAGCGCCGAGGAGCGCGAGGCGGCCCGCTACAGCCGGGCGCAGATCAAATATATGAACGCGGCGACCAAGAGCAACAACAGCCTCGCCATGCTCAATATCGGCCAGGGCTTCATCACCAATCTGATGATGGGCTGCGCGATGGGCTACACTGTCTGGGGCTGGAGCAAGGGGCTGTTCACGCCCGGCGATGTCGTGCTGGTCAACGCGCTGCTCATGCAGATGTTCCGCCCGCTCGACATGCTCGGCACGGTCTATCGCACCATCCGCCAGGGCCTCATCGACATGGAGGCGATGTTCAAGCTGATCGACACCGAGACCGAGGTGAAGGACAAGGCCGGCGCCCGGCCGCTCTCGGTCGTCGCGGGCGAGGTGCGCTTCGAGAATGTCGTGTTCGGCTATGATCCGGAGCGCACGATCCTCAAGGGTGTGAGCTTCACCGTGCCGGCCGGCCACACGCTCGCCATCGTCGGCCATTCCGGCGCCGGCAAGTCGACCATCGCCCGCCTGCTCTATCGCTTCTACGATATTCAGGGCGGCCGCATCCTGATCGACGGGCAGGACATATCCGACGTGCAGCAGGCCTCGCTGCGCGCCAATATTGGCATCGTCCCGCAGGACATGGTCCTCTTCAACGACACGATCGGCTATAATATCGGCTATGGCCGCGAGGGCGCCAGCCAGGCCGAGATCGAGGCGGCGGCCAAGGGCGCGGCGATCGACAGCTTCATCGCGGCGCAGCATCTGGGTTACGAGACGCGCGTCGGCGAGCGCGGGCTCAAGCTCTCCGGCGGCGAGAAGCAGCGCGTCGCCATCGCGCGCACCTTGGTCAAGGATCCGCCAATCCTGATCCTCGACGAGGCGACCAGCGCGCTCGACAGCCGCACCGAGGCGGCGATCCAGGGCGTGCTCAACAACATCGCCGCGCGCCGCACCACACTCATCGTCGCGCACCGCCTCTCGACCATCGTCCATGCCGAGAAGATCATCGTGATGGAGGATGGCCGCGTCGTCGAGCAGGGCACCCATGCCGAGCTGCTTGCCTTGGGCGAGCACTATGCCCAGATGTGGGCGCGCCAGCAGGCCGAGCGGATGAACCCGGAAGCGAGCGAGCCGGGCGACGAACCGCCGCTGGAGGATGCGGCGGAGTAGGGTAAACCCATCCCCGTTCGTTTCGAGCGGCCGTCGAGCCCTTCGACCGCCTGCCTGCAGCAGGCGCTCAGGATAAACTTCAGTCCCTTTGGGACTGAAGTCGAGACGGTTGTCGAGAACGCCAGCGCAGCGCTGCATTTCTCGACTCCGGTTCTCGACTTCGCTCGAACCTCAGCTCGAAACGAACGGAGGGAAATTACTGAATCCGCATCATCATGCCCGGCCGCAACATCCCCAGCACCGCCCGCATGCTCTCCGGCGCTACTGCGACGCAGCCTTCGGTCGGCCTGGGCGCGCCATCCTCCCCGATCACCCATTGATGAAAGAAGATCGCGCTGCCCATCCCCGGCACCGGTGGCGCATCATTATGCCCCAGCACGACAATGACGTCATAAGCCTGATCCTCGTGCGCCAATCGCTCGTGGCTGGTCGGGCGGGGGAGCTGGACCGGGCGATTATAGGCCGGATCGGCGGGGTCGTCGCACCAGCCGTCATTCTCCCGGATCCAGCGCCACGGCAAGTCCGGCGCATGCCCGCGCCCAATCCGCCCCGGCCGCAGCAGCACGCCCTTGATGGCCCAGTCGCCGATCGGCGTCGCGCCGTCGCCCTCGCGCTTGTCGGCGGGGGCGATGAGGCCGCCCTTGCCGATTACGCAGGGGCAGAACCAGTCGCCCAGCGTCAGCGTCCCCGCCGCGCCGTCGACCACAATCGGTCCTGGGGTCACAGATCGTGCCCGGTGCGGTCCCGCTTGGTGGCGAGGTAGCGCTCGTTGAAGGGATTGCTCGGCAGTGCCAGCGGCAGCCGCTCGGCCACCGTGACGCCCGCCGCTTCCAGCCCGGCAACCTTGGCGGGATTGTTGGTGAGCAGCCGCACCTGGCCGATGCCGAGCAGGTCCAGCATCCGCGCCGCCACGCCGAAATCGCGCGCATCGATCGCGAAGCCCAGCCGCGTGTTGGCGTCTACCGTGTCGAAGCCCTGATCCTGCAGCTGATAGGCGCGCAGCTTGTTGATGAGGCCGATGCCGCGCCCTTCCTGACGCAGATAGAGCAGCACGCCCCAGCGCGCCTCGGCGATCTCGTGCAGCGCCGCATGGAGCTGCGGCCCGCAATCGCATTTGAGGCTGCCGAGCACGTCACCGGTCAGGCACTCGCTGTGCAGCCGCACGACCGGCGGCGTCCCGTCGCGCTCGCCCAGGATCAGGGCGACATGCTCCTGCGGGTCCTGTGTCGAGCGGAAGGCGATGATCTCGGAGTCGACCTTGGCGTCGATCGGCAGGCGGGCGCGAGCGGCGATCATGAGGCTCGACGCATCGCTGAACGCGGCAATGTCGCCCACCGTGCAGCGCGCCTCCACCGGCGCATCGGCTTCGCCGACGAAATAGGCCGGGAGCAATCCTGCCAGCCGCGCCAGCTCCAGGGCCGCGATCGCCGCGTCGCCATGGACAAGCGGCAGCGCCCGGAACGGCCCCTTGAACGGCGTCGCGAGGTCGCTCACCGGGTCGGCGATCGCCATGGCGGCGGCCGGCCCGTCGATCCAGCGATCGCGTGCGATCAGCACCGGCGCGGCCGTATCCGCCGCGGCCAGCTGGTTGACGAGCTTGAGCGTCACGGCGCGCGATGCGGAGATCAGCAATGGCGCGCGCGCGTCGGGGTCGAAGGCCGCGAGGCTCGCCGGCGTCGCTCCTTCGATCGGCAGCAGGGTCAGCGCACCCTCCGCACCGGCGAGGCCGATCGGCCAGCCGCGGCGCAGCGCGTCGATCGCCCGAGCGGCCTGTCTGCTGTCGGCCGCGCGGGCGTCCATCAGAACGCGAACTCGGTGATCAGCGGCGCATGGTCGGAAGGGCGCGTCCAGCTGCGGGCGCTCTCGACCACTTCGTGCGACACGGCCTTCTCGGCGATGGCGGGGCTCGCCCACATATGGTCGAGCCGCCTTCCGCGATCCGCCTTCTGCCAGTCGATCGCGCGATAGCTCCACCAGGTGAAGAGCCGCTCGGGCGCAGGATAGAATTTGCGGCCGATGTCGACCCAGTCATGCGCCTTTTGCAGCCGGTCCATGAGTTCGCATTCCACGGCGGTATGGCTGACGACATTGATCAACTGCTTGTGGCTCCACACATCGCATTCGAGCGGTGCGACGTTGAAGTCGCCCACCAGCAAGGTCGGCACGTCGAGCTTGGCGGACCAGTCGATCATCCGCTCGAAGAAATCGAGCTTCTGACCGAACTTGGGGTTGATCGTGCGGTCCGGCTCCTCGCCGCCGGCGGGAATATAGACATTCTCGATGCGCAGCCCATTCTCGAGGCGCACGCCGACATGGCGCGCCTCGCCGTTCGCCTGCCAGTCGAGGCGGTCGTCGTCGCGTATCGGCACCTTGCTGACGATCGCCACGCCGTGGTGCATTTTCTGGCCGTGCAGCACCTGATGATTATAACCGAGGCGCCGGAACATCCCTTCCGGGAAAGTCCCGTCGATCACCTTGGTTTCCTGCAGGCAGAGAATGTCCGGCTGGTGCTCGGTCAGGAAGCGCTCGACGATCTCGAGCCGGGCGCGGACGCTGTTGATATTCCAGGAAGCGACCTTGAGCGTCTCTGTTTTGGTTCTTGTCGACATGGAGCGAGTCACTAGCGGCCCTTTTGCGCGAACCCAAGCCCGGCGCGACATTTTTTGCTGGCAGCAAAAACCCCCGCTCCGGGGGGCATGGAGCGGGGGTCTCTAGAGCGCTTGTTCGACGCTGCATGTGGACCGGAACGAGCCGAGCAACAGGGGGGAATCCCGGCTGCGTTCCAGCGCCACGAGGATTGGATAACGCGGCTCAGATGAGCGCCGGATGAATGAAAAATGTCAGAAACAAGTTCATCGGCCATGCCTCTCGGTTCATCGCGCAATCAGCGCGGGCCGACGCCGCGATTGGGTCGCGGATCGCGCCACTTGAACGCCGAATCGGCGATCGCGCTGCCATAGCTCAGGTTGGTCAGGCGGATGCTGGTGCGGTTGCCCTGCGCGTCCTTGGCGACCCAGCCGTACAGCTCCAGGCCGGCTGGAGCACCGGGCTTGCGCATGAAGATCAGGCTGATCACGCCATATTCGGGATGGCCCGGATCGCGCACCTCCACCGAGACGACGCGCGGATCGCCGGTTGGCGCGAGCTTGCCATATTTGGCGAGATCGCGCGTCGGATCGAGCAGGGCACCGAGCGGCGAATTACGGATCGGCCAGCGCTGCACCTGGCCCACCTGATAGTCGACCATGTAGAGCGATTTGCCATCCGCCACGATCAGCAGGTCGCCCGCGCCATAATCGAAGCGGATCTGCCCTGGCTGCTTGAGCAGCAGCTTGCCCGACTGGACCTGGCCCCTGGCATCCGTCTGGGTGAAATTGCCCGAGAGCGTGGAGAGCGCCCGGATGGCGCGATTGACTGCGGAAAGGTCGTCCGTCGTCTGCGCCTGGGCAGACGCGACGGGGGCGATGCCGGCGATCGGAAGAGCAAGGGTCGCGCCGAGGATGAGCGCGCGAGTGAAGCGTTGATGTCGTCTCGTCATGGCGCCGAGATAAGGCAGCGGCGTTGAATGTCCACTGAATGCGGCAAGGGCTCAGCCGCGCGGGGGCAATGTCTCGATCGCGTCGCCGCGCCGCACGATGACCTGGCCATCGCGCAGCGGCACGTGCGCGATGCCGTTCGCCCGCGCGAAGGCGACGCCGTTCTCGGCGCCTTCCGCCTCGGCATGGTCCGATCGATAATGCGGGATGATCGTGAACGGCACGAGGCCGAGGCCCCTGTCGATCGGGTCGTCCGTCGCATAGCCCGGCGCGCGCTCCTCCGGCGCGTCCATTAGCGCGATCGCGCGCATATCCTCGCTCATCACGCAGGCGCCCGCGCTGACGCCGCCACAGACGATGCCATCCGCCAGCATGTCGGGCAGAAGCGCGTCGAAACCGCTGTCGCGCATCGCCCGGCGCAGCAGGAAGCTGTTGCCGCCGACGGCCCAGACGAGCCGCATCGGCGCCATCACCCGGGCGAGATCGGCAGGCCGGCCGAAGAAACGGCGCAGATCGACGAGCGACGGATCGAAGCCGAGGTCGATCATCTCCATCAGGAAATCGGGCTTGATCTTCCAATAGGCCTGCTGCGCCTCGATCGGGAAGGCGTCGAGCGCATTGGTGATGATCGCCATCCGCGCGCCCGGCTTGTCCACCATGTCGACGAGCAACTGATCATGGCCGCCCAGGCCATAAGAGGTCAGGAAGAGCTTCATGTCGGGGCCGGCGACATCCGCCTATTTCGGATTGCCCATTTCGTCGCGCAGCACGTCGCGACGGCCGACATGGTTGGGCGGGCCCACGAGTCCCTCCTCCTCCATCTTCTCGATGAGGCGCGCGGCGCTGTTGTAGCCGATGCGCATCTGGCGCTGCAGCCAGCTGGTCGAGGCTTTCTGATTCTCGAAGACGAGCTGGCAGGCCTTGCGGAACAGCTTGGCGTCGGCGCTGTCGTCGCCCAGGTCGACGCCATCGAGCGCGAAGCTGCCTTCCTCCGGCTCCTCGGTGACCGAGGAGATATAGTCGGGCTGGCCCTTGCTGCGCCAATGGTCGGCGACCAGCCGCACCTCGTCGTCGCTGACGAAGGGACCGTGGACGCGCACGAGGCCCTTGCCGCTCGCCATGAACAGCATGTCGCCCTTGCCGAGCAGCTGCTCGGCGCCCTGCTCGCCCAGGATGGTGCGGCTGTCGATCTTGGAGGTGACGAAGAAGCTGATGCGGGTCGGCAGGTTGGCCTTGATGACGCCGGTGATGACGTCGACCGAGGGGCGCTGCGTGGCGAGGATGAGGTGGATGCCCGCCGCGCGCGCCTTCTGCGCCAGCCGCTGGATCAGGAATTCGACTTCCTTGCCCGCCGTCATCATCAGGTCGGCCAGCTCGTCGACCACCACCACGATCTGCGGCAGCGGCTGGTAATCCAGCTCCTCATCCTCGTAGATGGGCTGGCGCGTCGTCTCGTCGAAGCCGATCTGGACGCGGCGGCCGAGGCCCTTGCCCTTGGCGAGCGCGGCGCGCACCTTCTCGTTATAGTTGGCGAGGTTGCGCACGCCGATCGCCGCCATCATGCGGTAGCGATCCTCCATCTGCTCCACGGCCCATTTGAGCGCGCGGATCGCCTTGGCCGGCTCGGTGACGACCGGCGAGAGCAGGTGCGGGATATTGTCGTAGATGCTGAGCTCCAGCATCTTCGGGTCGATCATGATCAGGCGCAGCTCGTCGGGGGTGAGCCGGTAGAGCAGCGACAGGATCATGGCATTGAGGCCGACCGACTTGCCCGATCCGGTGGTGCCGGCGACGAGCAGATGCGGCATGCCGGCGAGATCGGCGATGATCGGCTCGCCAAAGATGTTCTTGCCCAGGATGATCGGCAGCGCGGCCTTGGCCTCGGCGAACGCCGTGCTGGTGATGAGCTGGTGCAGTACGACCGATTCGCGGTCGGCGTTGGGCAGCTCGATGCCGATGACGGTGCGGCCCGGAATAGTCGCGACGCGCGCCGAGAGTGCCGACATGTTGCGGGCGATGTCGTCGGCAAGCTGGATCACGCGGCTCGCCTTGATGCCGGGCGCTGGCTCCAGCTCGTACATGGTGACGACTGGCCCCGGGCGCACCTCGGTGATCGCGCCCTTCACATGGAAGTCGTCGAGCACACTCTCGAGCAGGCGGGCGTTGCGCTCCAGTCCTTGCCGGTCGATCTTGGCCCCGGCCTTGTCGGGTGCCGGCGTCAGTAGTTCGGGCGAGGGCAGGGCATTGTTGCCGAACAGGTCGGTCTGGCCGGAGACCGGGCCGAACGCCTTGGTGACGGCATTGGTGTTGGGCGACTGGATGCTGATCGGCGGGCGGGGCGCCGCGTCGACCGCCTTGCGCGGCTCGGCCTCCCGGGAGGGCGCGCGTTCGCGCTGGTCGAGCAGTGCGTCGGCCCGCTCGGAACGACGCAGGAAGGGCAGGCGCAGCACGGCGAAGTTCGGCATGGCCGGACGCGCGAGATGCCAGAGCGGCTTTTCGAGCGCGAGGCTGCGCACCCAGAGCCACATGCCCCCGGCGAAGCTTGCCAGCAGGATTGCCCATTGCAGGATCGAATTGGCCGGCTGGCCGAGCTTGGCGGTCAGGATCGAAAGGCCGTGGGCGGGCAAATAGCCGAGCACGCCGCCCCAGCGCGCGGGCAGGCCGACCAGCGGCTCGGGCTGGAGCAGCCAGAGCGCCATGTCGACGAGCGCGATGCCGGCGAGGCATTTGCCGATCTGCCCCTGCCAGCCGGCCATGTCCTGATCGGCCCACAGGCGGCGGGCGCAGACGAGGATGAGCGGCAGCACCAGCAGCGAGGGCACGCCCGCGATCGTATAGAAGATGTCCGCCGCCCAGGCGCCGGCCGCGCCCATGAGGTTGCCGACCGCAGGGCCGGCCGCGGTGTTCAGCGATCCGTCGCTCACCTTGTAGCTCAGCAGCGCGAGCAGCAGGAACAGCGCCAGCGCATAGAGGCCGATCGAGCCCGAGAAGGTGCCGATGCGGATCAGGCTGCGGCGCAGCATCGCCTGCCATTCGGGAGTCCGGTTGACCGTTGCCCGGCTTGCCATTGCCTCTTGTCTCCGTGTCGTCGGGCGGCCGCCGCAGCCATGCTGTGCCCGAAATGTTCCAGTATCGGACAATCCTCTTTCGCGGAGTCGCCGTCAAGAGTCCTGTTTTTCTGCCGGAATCGTCCGTTGCGTGATGTGACGTCCCTATCTAGTTTGCCGCCGAAAATGCCGTGCCTGCGCGGCGTCAGGAAGAGGAGCGCCTGCCCAATGAGCCGTCATCTTGTCGACCCCGAGCTTACAGCGATGCTCGATGTCTTCCCCGGCATCACGCTCAGCACCGAAACGATCGTGGCGATGCGCGCGCAGATGGGCACGATGGCGATGCCGCGCGACACTTATGCCCGGCCCCATGTGACGATCGAGGATCGCACGGTGCCGGGGCCGGACGGCGCCCCCGACGTCCCGGTGACGCTTTATCGGCCGACCGACGCCACGGGCAAAGTGCCGGTGCTGCTCTATCTCCATGGTGGCGGCTATGTGATGGGAACGGCCGAGAGCAGCGGCGCCGGCGCGGTGCGCACCGCCGATGAGGTCAAATGCCTCGTCGTGTCGGTCGATTATCGCCTCGCTCCGGAAACGAAGGCGCCCGGCGCGGCCGAGGATGCCCATGCCGTGCTCGCCTGGCTGAACAAGGAAGCGGCCGCCCTCGGCATCGATACCGACCGGATCGCTATCGGCGGCGATAGCGCTGGCGGCGGTCTCGCCGCTGCGACCGCGCTCCTCGCGCGCGACAAGGGGCTCTACAAGCTCTGCTTCCAGCTCCTCGTCTATCCGATGCTGGATGACCGCACCGCTGCCAACGGCGCGCAGAACCCGCATGTCGGCGATTTCATCTGGCAGCATGATCATAATGTCTTCGCCTGGACCGCCTATCTCGGCGCCGCGCCGGGCGGCGACGATGTCTCGCCTTATGCGGCGGCCGCCCGCGCGAAGGATCTCGCCGGCCTGCCGCCCGCCTATATCTCGGTCGGCGCACTCGATCTCTTCCTGGAGGAAGACATGGCCTATGCGGCCCGGCTCGCGGCGGCGGGGGTACCCACCGAGCTGCATGTCTATCCGGGCGCCTATCACGCCTTCGAGTTCAATGCCGAGTCGGACGTCTCGATCCGCGCCGAGGCCGACAAGCGGCGTGCGCTCAAACGAGCGTTCGCCGCCTAGACTGCCCGGTTTGGATCGGACACGCATGCGTTCTGCGAAAGCAAGAACCAAAGGTCCAATCGGCGGATCGGGGACGTCGTGACATTTTAGCGGTTTCTGCGGAGATTTCCGGTTCAGCGCCGGGCTTTTGAAGACCCGTGTGGAAGGCGACGGTCTTCGGGATGATCAACGGGAGCGGTTGCGCGAGTCTGTTACGGGCGAACGCGCGGCGACCAATCGCTGTTTGGCGAGCGCGATTTAGGCGTTGACGACCCCCGAGCCGAAACATACTTATCATGTTATCTATTAATGGGGATTCCAGGCATCCGCCCTGGGACGAGGAGAGAGAATGAAGGGCCTGGGAGAGCGTATCCTGACGACGCATGTCGGGAGCCTGTGTCGACCGGCGCCATTGCTGGAAATGGTGATCGATCAAGTCGCCGGCAATCCCGTCGACGAGGCCGCCTTCGAGGCGGAAGTCGCCAGGAGCGTCAAATATGTCGTGGATAAGCAGGCCGAGGTCGGGGTCGACATTCCGAGCGACGGCGAGTTCTCCAAGCCCGATTTCGGCAGCTACATCACCAGGCGGCTCGGCGGTATCGAACAGGTGAAGACCGCACCATCGGACGGCATCTATTATCCCCAGCTCTCCGAGCAATTCCCCAATTTCATGAAGCAATATGCGGCCATGTATCGCGAGATGTGGATCCCGCCCGAAATCCCACGCGAGAAGGTCCATGCCGCGATGAACGCGCCGCGATCGCGCAACGTCCTCAAGGCGCCGCTGTATTATGCCGGCTATGAGGAACTCAATCGCGATCTCACCAATTTCGGCACCGCGCTGGCGGGGCACGACTTCGCCGACGCTTTCGTGCCGGCCGCAACGCCCTCCCGCTCGGACGCGATGGCGGGCGAGATCTATGCGACGGGCAAGGATTATCTCTACGCGCTCGCCGACGCGATGCATGAGGAATACAAGGCGATCGTCGATGCGGGCTACATGGTCCAGCTCGATCTCGGCCTGCCCTCGCGCAATCAGGTGCTTTACGGCAAAACCAATCCGACGGATAAAGAACTACGCGACGCCTCGCTGGAGCAGGTCGAGGCCTATAACCACGCGCTGCGCGGCATCCCGCCCGAGCGTGTGCGCTACCATATGTGCTGGGGAAGCATGAACACGCCGCACACGACCGACGTGCCGCTCAAGGAAATCTACGACATCATCCTCAAGATCAACGCCGGCTTCTACTCGATCGAGGGCGCCAATCCGCGCCACGAGCATGAGTGGATGGTCTGGAAGGACGTCAAGTTGCCTGACGACAAGGTGCTGATCCCCGGCATCGTCAGCCACCAGACCAATGTCGTGGAGCATCCCGAACTCGTTTCCTGGCGCATCCAGAATTACGCCAGCGTCGTCGGGCGCGAGCGGGTCATCGCCGGCACCGACTGCGGCTTCTCGCAAGGCTGGAGCATGCAGCGCGTCCATGAGGAAGTGCAGTGGGCCAAGCTCAAGGTGCTGGCCGAGGGTGCGGCGCTCGCCACCAAGGCACTGTGGAACTGATCGGGAAGGGCCGGACCAATGCCAGTCGAAATCCTGCATGAGAGCATGCTGCGCATCGCGCCCGCCGATCGCGACGAGGAGCATCTGGGCGACGGCTATGGCGGCATGCATGGCCCGGCCGAGGGGCCGGTGTGGATCAGGGAAAAGGGCTATCTGCTCTTCAGCGACATCCATGCCAGCAAGCGCTACCGCTACACGCCCGGCCAGGGCATCACGCTCGACAAGGACGGGACCGCCAATGGCAACGGCATGACGCGCGACCTTCAGGGCCGCCTCATCACGTGCCATCACTTCTCGCGCTGCGTCGACGCCGAGGATCTGGAGACCGGCGAGATCACCGTCATCGCGGACAGCTACAAGGGCTACAAGCTCAACCGGCCGAACGATGTCGTCGTCAAGTCGGACGGCGCCGTCTATTTCACCGATCCGCCGCCCAAGATCCCGCTCACCCCGGCGGATCATTATCCCGAACAGGACTGCGCGGGCGTCTATCGCGTCTCCCCGGACGGCAAGCGGATCAATCGCATCGTCCACGATTTCATAAATCCGAACGGGCTCTGCTTCTCGCCGGACGAGAAGACGCTGTATATCAACGACAGCAGCGCCGGGCGGAAACTGATCCGCGCCTTCGCCGTCGAGACCAACGGCATGATTGATCTCGGCAGCGACCGGCTGTTCTGCGACATGAAGACGGACAACCGGCGCGGCTTCCCGGACGGGATGAAGTGCGACATCGAAGGGAATCTCTATTGCACCGGCCCGGCGGGCATCTGGGTGATCAATCCCGATGGCGGGCACATCGGCACGATCCTGAGCGATCACATCCCGATCAACCTCAACTGGGGCGATGAGGACTGGTCGACGCTCTATTTCGCGGGATGGGGCAGCCTCAATCGGATCAGGCTCGGCATTCCCGGCGTGCCCGTCCCACGCGGCGCGCTCGCCTAGCCGGCAGCCGCGTCGAGCCGGGCGCGGTAGAGCCGCGCATAGGGCTTCATCGCCTTCCAGAGCAGATACAGCGCCGGCGGCACGACCAGCAGGTTGAGCGCGACGAGCACGTAGCGCAGGTCGCCTTCGGACGGCGCGACATAGTCGGTGAGCAGGCCGACCAGCATCGGCCCCGCCGTCCCGCCGATCGTGTTCATGCCCGCCGCGTAGAGCATGGCGATTTGCCCACGCATCTCGTTGGGCGTGGTGAGCTGGATCGCCGCATAATAAGCCGGTCCGCCCATCACGCCGACGATGCCGGCGACCGCATTGATGCTGATCGCGGCCCAGGGATTCGGCATCAGCGGCGCGATGACGTGCAACGGCAATGCGAGCCCCTGGGCGATGAGCAGCACGCGCAGATTGGCATCGTCATTGCGCTTGCCGAACAGCTCGGCGAGCCGCGCCCCGGCGAACAGGCCGATCAGCGAACAGACCAGCGAGACGATGCCCATGATCGGGCCCGCGACCTCCGGCCCCCAGCCATAAGTGCGCTGATAGAAAGCCGGCGTCCAGGCGCCAAGGCCGACCGTCATGATCGAGAAGAGGATCATGGCCGTCGCCAGACGCAGGTGCATCCCGCGCTCCGCGACGAGAAAGCCGAAAACCTCTCGAATGGGATAGCCGCCGGGCCTTGTGCCGCCCTTGCGCCTCGGCTCCGGCACCGTGATCATCATCAGCGCGGCGACCAGCAGGCCCGGCAGGCCGAGGATCAGGAAGACGAGCTGCCAGTTGTGAATCCTGCCGATGCCGGCCAGGTCGATCGGCTTGAAATGGGCGAAAAGGCCGAACAGCAGTCCGCCCAGCAGCAAGGAGAGCGAGCTGCCGACCATCACGCCGACCGACTGGATCGCGAAGGCGCGCGGCAGGCGACTGCGCTTGACCGCATCGGTGATGACCGAGAGCGAAGCGGACGTGTTCACGGACTCGCTCGCCCCGGTGAGCGCGCGGCAGGCGAACAATGTCCAGAAATTCTGGGCGACGCCGCAGATCGCCGTCGCAAAGCTCCAGACCGCGAGGCACGCCGCGATCAGCGAGCGGCGGACGCCCGTATCGATAAGCCGCGACATGGGAATACCGACCACGATCGCCGGGACGCTGAAGGCGAGGCCGAGCAACATGCTCACCTGCGTATCCGACAGGCCGAAATCCTGTTTCAGTGGCTGAACGAACAGCGAGAGCACGCCGCGATCGAGATAGGAGAGCATCGCGACGACCGAGAGGATGCCGACCGTGTACCAGCCGCGCGGCCCCGTCTCGTCCGGCGCGGCGGCAGGGGGCGTGGGGGCGATGCCCATGGTGCTTGACGTCATTCTACTCCCTCGCCCTCGGTCCAATGGGTGTGGACCCTAGCGGGGATCGCCGCCGGACTCGTCACTGAAGCGGTAAAAAAAGGAACCCCACAACGCAGTCAAACCGGGTTTGACTGCGTTGTGGGCTTCAGGAGAGAGACTTTGAATCAGAAGGTCTTCTTGACCGAGAGCGACCAGGTCCGTGGTTCGCCGACACGGGTCTGCGCATTGATCGTGCCGCGCAGCACCTGATAATGATAATAGTGGTTCGCCAGGTTCGTGACCGTGAACCGTGCGCTCCACGAGCGGTCAGGCGCCTCATAGGCGAGCTGGCCGTTGAACAGCGAGTAAGGGTGGATCACGAAGATCTCTTCCGGCTGGTGGCCAAGCGGGAAGGCGGCCGTCGGCGAATTGACCGACGGATCATATTGCTGCCAGCCCTGCCAGGCCCAGTCGACGCTCGGCGTGAACGTGCCGGCGCTTGTCTCGAGGTCATATGAGACGTTGCCGTGCTGGTTCCACACCCAGTGGTTGGTGCCCGGATAAAGATAGCCGGTCTGGCCCGGCGTCTTGATGCCCGAGATATATTTGTTGGTGCCGATCGAATATTCGAGTTTCAGACCATGGAAGGGAAGCGCCGTGACTTCCCATTCCGCACCGCGGACCGTCGCCGGAACCGACCCGCCGATAATATAGGTGATCGGGCTGGGCGCGCCGGGGAACTGGCTGCAGATCGTGATCGCTTCCGGCGTACCCTGCTGCACATCGAAGAAGGTCGCGGTCGTACCCGGCTGGTTGCGGCACTCCGTACCGGTTCGGCCGGCCGAGACCTTCTTATAGTCGGTGTAGAAGACCGCCATGTTCGAGCGCAGCTTCTTGTCGAACCAGTCCGACTTGAGGCCCGCTTCATAGGCGATCAGTTCTTCCGACCCGGTCGGGCCATATTGGCGCGGCGTGTTGACGATCGTGAAGACGCCCGGCGGACGCGAGCCGGTGGCGGCCGACGCATAGACCATGATGTCGTCGGTAATCTTGTAGTCGGTCGAGATCAGCCAGTCGATCCGCTTCTCCTTGGCGAAGCCGAGGTCCGTAACGGTCGGAATCGCCGTCTGCGGGTTGACGGTCTGGAAATGATTGTCGGTATGGCTCCAGCGCCCGCCACCGGAAACGCGCCACCTGTCGGTGATGCTATAGTCCAGATGGAAGAAGGCCGACTGCGACTTCATCGTGCCATAAACGTCCGCAAGCTGGAACACGTTCGAGTATGACAGCGAGTTGCGCTGGGCGCCGGTGATGTCGACAGCAAACAGACCGGCAACCCACTGCAGCTTGTCGTCGAACAGCTTGCCGTCGAAACGTAGCTCGCCCGACCACTGGTGATCATAATTGCGGAAGTGCGAGATCACCAGGCCGAGCGGCGACTGGTCGCCATTCTGCGTGAACTCGTTGGAATAGTTCGTATAGCCGCCGATCGCCGTCATGTGGACCTTGTCGGAGATGTCGACCTTGAGACGAGCGGATACGAGCGTGTTGTGCGCATCCTTGCCCTGCTTGTAGCAATAGCCGAGCGGATAAGAGGCGGGGAGACCGGCAGAGCCACCCTGCGGGACGCCCGTCAGATTGTAATTGGGCCGGCAGTTGGTGGCATAAGTGTCGTAGATGCCGCCATTGCGCGCCGGCGGAACGAACCGGCTGTCCGTGATCACGCCGAAATTGGCCATCGTCATGATATAGAGGGTCTGGAGCGGGCTGCTGACGCCCTTGGCCAGACAGGTCGCGGCGGTCTGGCCGTTGAAGCCGGGCGCGCAGGATGGCTGGAAGCCGTAAGTGACTTCGGGCGTTTCCTCCATATTCTCTTCGCGATGGCGCGCCGTGATCATGAAGTCGACGCCGTCGGTCGGCTGCCAGCGCAGCTTGATCTGGCCGACCGCCATCGTGCCACCGCCGGTATGGCCGATGATGCAATCCCGGTTCTTCGAATCCGGCTGAGCATAGGGAAAGGTTCCCCGCAAAGCCGGTGTCCCGAGCTTGTCCATCTCACAGGCGAAGTCGAGGCGATTGCCGAAGCCGTCCTGCCGCTTGAAGTGGCCGGAGGCGCGGACCGACAGCGTGGGCGACAGGCCCAGGTCGAGGGCGCCGGCGAACTCCATATGCTTGCGAGAGCCGCCGGTGATTTCCAGATAGCCCGAGCCGTCGCCCTTGGGATCGACGGTGTAGAGCTTGATCGAGCCGCCGATGGAGGCGTTGCCGGACAATGTGCTCTGCGGGCCGCGATTGACTTCGAGCCGCTCGACGTCGGTGAAGTCGAGTTCCGAGCCGGCGGTCGTGCCGTGATAGATGTCGTCGGTATAGATGCCGAGCGCCGGCGGTGTCGCGAGGCTGGACGAGGCGCCCTGCACAACGCCGCGCAGGCGGATCACCGGCGTACCGGCGGACTGCGAGTCACCCGGGATCGTGCGCAGGTTTGGAATCACGCGGCCGAGTTCGCCGACATTGCTGACATTCGCCGATTCGAGCTTCGCCTGCGTCGCGGCCGTGATCGCGATCGGCGTGTCCTGGACATTTTCCGCCACGAAGCGCGCGGTGACGACGATGTCCTGAATGCCCTCATTGTCCGATGCGGCATCTCGTTGCGGCGCCGTCGTCTGTTGGGCGAGCGCCGGCTGCGACAAGGCCGCGAACGCCAGGAGGCAGCTGCCCGCAAGCAAGCGCCGCCCAACGAATGAGCTCCTTTGGATCATTACCCCTACTCCTCTCCTGTTTCCCCCTGCCTCCGGTTGTCATCTCTCGTGACACTCGGGGCGCGGCATGTGTTGCAGCCTCGCCACAAAACATAACATGATAACTATATGCGCGTTGAAACCATGTCAATGAGCAATCATTTCAAGGGAAGTGATCAAGACCGGCAACCATTTGCGGGGATTTGATTTTCTCCCTGCAAAAGGGCGTCTCGACCGCCAGCAGAATGGATGACTGCGCATCATGCAAGCCGTTGGAAACCCGCAGTTTTGCTGAGATTCTCGCGCTTTGCCTCGCGACGGGCGAGCTTTGATGATGACCGCCGCGTCACCGGGACCAATAGCCCGCACGCGGCTTCCGGCGGAAAAGATCAAGCCTTAGTGCCGTTTTGATACGCAGCCGTCCGGTATCGAAAAACTACTTAACACAGGAACGACATGGGCGTCACTCGGACGCGAAGGCACCGATTTTGCTGCGGAAATTTGTTGCGGGCCCAGCGCAGCATGTTGAAATGCACGCCGACCTGCCCAAGGCGAAAAGGGGGCGCGACCGCAAGGCCGCGCCCCCTTTTCGAGCATTGTCGTGCCGGACGTCAGAGCTTGACGCGCGCGCCAATCTTGAAGGCGCGGCCGACCGGATCGAACAGCACCTGATTGGTGCCGAGATTGCCCGACGGAATGACCGGCGGATCGCGATCGAACACATTGTTGATGGCGCCGAACAGCTCGATCTCCCGGCCCGAGGCCAGCGCGAACTTGTACGAGCCGGACAGGTCCAGATAGTAACGGCCCTGGACGCGGTTGTCGTTGACGCTGGTCGGCAGCGTGACCGAATAGCGTGGATCGTCCGGCCCGATGAAGGCGACGTTGTAGCTGCCACCGGGAATGTAGCGGCTGTGCCCGGTCAGCGTCACCGGCCCGCGCGTCCAGCTCAGCGTGCCGTCCAGCGAATAATCGGGAACGCCGAGCAACGTGCCCGAGCGCGAGCCGGTCTGGCCCGCGCGCTCGGTGGCGCCCGCGCTGTCGGTCGTGATCAGGTCCATGTAGAAGGTCGCGAGACCACGCAGCGTGACCGTGCCCAGATCGCCGAGCGGCTGGCGATAATCGAACTCGACGTCGACGCCGCGCGTCTTGAGCTGGTTGGCGTTCACCAGAATGTCATTCACCTGAATGACATTGTTGTTCACGTCGCGCGTGATCAGCGGGCAGAACTCGGTCGCGCCGTCCTTGCAGCGCTGGACCAGGGTCTGCGCGCCGAGCTGGCCGATCGCCTGCTTCACCTGGATGCTGTAATAATCGACCGACAGGCGCGTGCGCGACAGGAAGCCGCCACCGCGCGGCGCGATGACGATGCCGGCGGTGAAGCTGTCCGCCTTCTCGGGCTTCAGGTTCGGGTTGGAGCCGCGGATGACGACCGGATTGGCCTGCAGGCCGGTGACCGGATCGGTGAGGCCGATCGTCGTCTTCTGCTGCGGGCCGCGCAGCTCCGTGAGGTTCGGCGCACGAATGTCGCGCGACTGGGTGACGCGGAAGCGGATGCCCTGCACCGGCTCATAGACGCCGCCGACCTTCCAGGTCTCGACCTCGCCGCTGTCGCTATAGTCGGTGACGCGGAAGGCGCCGTTGAGCTCGAGATTCTCGACAGCCGTCATGTCGGCGAGCAGCGGCACGACGACTTCGCCATAGGCTTCCTTGACCGATTGCTTGCCCGACACGGCCTGCCCGTTGAGCACCCAGAAGCCGAGCGCGGCGGAGATGGGATCCGTCGTGCCCGAGATGGTGTTGCGACGCCACTCGGCGCCCACCGCGACCGAGACCGGCCGGCTGGTGATGCTGAACAGGTCGCCGCTGACGTTCGCCGCAACGACATGCTGGGTGTTGATCGTGCGCTGGAAGCCCGAGCCGGTCACATAGTTGCGGGCGGCCGCGCTGAACTGGCCCTGGCCGAACAGGTTGAGCGGCGCGCAGGCCGGATCGTCATTGGTGGTGATCGCGTCGGCATTGATGCGGCACACGATGTTGCCGTTGCCGTCGCGGACCGCGTCGACCGCATTCTTCATGCGGGCGTTGATCGGGTCGTTATACGTGTCCTGGCGGAAGCTGGTCTTGCCATACTGATAGTAGACGTCCCACTTCCAGCTGCCGCCCAGGTTGCCCTTGAAGCCGCCGACGAAGCGCATCGTCTCCGTCCGCGCCAGGCCGACCGGACTGCCGAGGTCGAAGCCCGAGCGGCCGAGCTGCAGCTGGGCGATGCCATTTTGCTGCATCGTCGCCAGCACCGAGGCCGGGATATAGGGATTGTCGACCTTGATGTTGCCGATGATCGAGCCGTTGAAATCCCGGAAGGTCGACGACAGGGTCTTGCCCGCCACGCGACCGTAGGAAAGGTCGGCATAAGCTTCGATCGTGTCGGTCAGCTCATAGGAAAGCGCGCCGTAGAGGCTCTGGCGCTCGACCGGCACCTTGAGCAGCAGGCTGGAGAGGAATGGATTGACGCCCTTCCCCTCGCCGCCGATCATGAAGAGCGGGCCGGCGAACTGGCCGTACTGGAACTGGCGCGGCGTGCCATTGTCCGTGAAGGTGGTGCCGCGCAGCGGGTCATTGGCCGCATTGGCATAGACCGGCTTGCCGGCCGCGTCGAGCGAGCGGTTGATGAGGCCGGTCGGCGACATGGTCGAGACATGGACGTTCGAGGTGATGATGCTGGACGGCTGACCGCCGGTGCCGGCCGGCGTATTGCCGACGATCGAGCGCTCCTGCGCACACCAGGCGCGGGCCGAGTAGCAATCGCCCAGGCCGCTATTGTCCTCATATTCGCCCGAGATGACGAAGTGACCGCGATCGCCGATCTTGAAGCCGCCGGTGAAGCTGGCGAACCAGTTGGTGTCGTCGGCGCGCTGCGAGAAGCCGGACTGGATCTCGGCCTTCAGCCCCTCGAACTTGCGATCGAGGATGAAGTTGACCACGCCCGCGACCGCGTCCGAACCGTAGACGGCCGAGGCGCCGCCGGTGACGACCTCGGTGCGCTGCACCAGGCCCGAAGGAATGAGGTTGACGTCGACCGTGCCCTCGCCCGTGCTCGGCACGAAGCGGCGGCCATCGACCAGCACCAGGGTGCGCGGCGCACCGAGCGCGCGCAGATCGAGAATGCGCGCGCCGATATTGCCACCGGCGGACTGGACGTTGCTCGGCGAGCCGGACGCGCGGAAGCTGGGGAGTTGGTTCAGGCCGTCGGCGATGTTGGTGATGCCCAGCGTCTGGGCGCGCTCGGCGCCGAACACGGTGACCGGCGTGGGCTGATCGAAGCCTGAGCGGGCGATGCGCGAGCCGGTGACCACGATGGCCTCTTCTTCGCCCTGGGCGGGCGCGGCGGCGGGCTCATCCGCGGCGGCCGGTGCGGCAGTCTCGTCTTGCGCGAGCGCCGGATGCGCGGCACCGAGCATCAGCGCGGCGGCGAGCGCCGCATGGCTCAGGCCCTGCATACGAAAACGAGATGTTGCGAAGCGAAGCATGTCTCTCTCCCAGTTGTCGGTCGACGCGGACGGGTGATTGCGGACCAAGGATGCAATAGGTAGGTACCTACCTTCTGGCCGGCGCACAGCATAGCTAGATAGCAATTTCAAGCTGAATGATGAGGGTTTGATAGCAAGCAGCCCGCGAAATGGCGGATGCCCGTTACAGATCGTGCCGAAAGGGCTCCAACTGTGGCACCTGGAGCACATCGGGCAATGGCGCGCCGTCGGACACGCGGCGGAACATGCCATATGCGGTCCAGAGCGCTCGCCCGTCGACATTGCGCGCGCCGCGCCCGGCGCGCTGATCGGACAGGCGCAGTGTCCGCGTGTCCAGCGAGATCCGGGTCAGCCCGGTGCGATTGGGCACGCCGACATGGGCATGCTGGGCGGAGAAGGCGATGACCTCGCCCGGATCGATCACGACCGGCTGACCGAGCGCCGGATCGACGGGGTCGAGCGGGCGCGGCGTCATCGGCTTGCGCGGCGCCTGCGCTGGCGCAGCGCGGTTGTGCGCCATCAGCTCGGCAAGGTCGAACTGCGCGCTGTCGTTGGGGATGACCTTCGCGAAATGGTCCGGCAGGAAAGCGAATGTGCGCCCGGCCGTGATCGGATAGATGGGCGCCCACCAGTTCACCTGCGCGTAGAGGTTGGACCCCCAGCTGTCGCGATGGAAACCGACGGTCGCGGTCGACCGGGCGTGATGCGGATCGCCGTCCGGCGGGATCGGGGGCTGAAAGCGCAGGATCAGCCGGTCTCGCGCCATGTCCCGCGGATCGAAGCCGAGTTCCTCCAGAAGGGCGCGCCACAGTCGCTTGGCTTCGGGCGCATTGGCGAAGGCGCGCTGCACATCGGACAGAGTCTGTGCGAGGGCCTGCCGGTCGAACGCCTCGTGGATGCGCACCGGATCCTGCGACCCGAGCTGATCGGCGAGGAAGGCGCGCGCATAAGCGACGATGTCGCGCATCGCCGGGAGATCGCCGAACCGCACGATCGCGCCTTCATAAAGCGCCTCATGAAGGGCGTCGGGATCAGGCGGCGGGACGCTGTACATGACGGGAAGATCGGCGGGCGGGACGGGAAATCAAGGTCCGGATTTCTCGCACACTCCCGACGGCAGGTCGATGCGTTATCCCCGCAGCTGCCGTCCCTCGATCGGGTAGGCAGGATCGACATAGCCATAGGTCGAGGCATAGCCGGGCGTCACCAGGCTGTCGGCGAAGGCCTCGTCCTCCGGGCCAAGCTGGACGGTGAGCGCTTCCAGATAGGCGTCCCACTGCGCTTCCGTGCGCGGCCCGACGATGGCCGCGCTGACGAAGCGGTTGCGCAGCACCCAGGCGATCGCGAAGGCGACCGTGCTGACGCCTTTCGCCGCGGCATGCTTGTTGACGGCCTGCGCGATGTCGACCGATTCCGGCCGCCACTCGGTCTGCTTGATGCGCACGTCGCCCCGCGCGAGACGCGAGTCAGCGGGCGGCTCGGCGCCCGGCGTATATTTCCCGCTCAGCACACCGCGCGCCAGCGGGCTGTAGGGCACGACGCCCAGGCCATAATGGCCGGCGGCGGGGAGCTGCTCCACTTCCGACAGGCGATCGACCATATTGTAGAGCGGCTGGCTGGCGACGGGGCGATCCATGTTGAGCGCATCGGCGGCGCGGCAGACGTCCGCGATCCGCCAGCCCTTGAAGTTGGATACGCCATAATAGCGCAGCTTGCCCTGCTCGATCAGGTCGTCGATCGCGCGCAGGCCTTCCTCGAAGGGCGCATTGATATCCGCCTTATGGAAATAGAGCAGGTCGATATAGTCGGCGCCGAGCTTCTTCAGGCTCGCCTCGACATCCTGCACGATCCACTTGCGCGACTGGCCGCCCTGATTGGCCCCCGGCCCCATGCGGTGGCCGAACTTGGTGGCGACGACCCAGTGATCGCGGTCATGCTTGATCGAGCGGCCGACATATTCCTCGGAGCGGCCGTCATTATAGCCATCGGCGGTGTCGATGAAGTTGAAGCCCTGCTCGCGCGCCTTGTCGATGATGCGCTTGGCGGTCGGCTCGTCGGTGGCGTCCCCGAACATCATGGCGCCCAGGCACAGCGGCGAGATGCGAAGGGCGCTGCCGCCCAGATAGCGATAGTCCATGTCGGCGGTTCCTCTCCAATCAAGCAGGCAGGTCGTGCGCTTGCTATTGATCGCGCGATCGATCGTGACAAGCCCAGACTTGATGCGCTAGAGAAATACTGAACAAGTTAAGGAGAGGAGTCGAGATGATCCGTTGGATCCTGACCGCCGCGCTCGTCGCGATGCCGGTCGCCGCAGGCGCGCAACCCAGGGCAAAGGCCCTCTCCGCCGAGCAAAGGCTCGAGCGCGCGGAAAGCGAGTTGGCGATCGATCGCGTGCTCGTCGACTATGCCTATTATCTCGATACCCGCGATTACGACCATTATGTCGGCCTGTTCACGCCCGACGCCGAATGGGTCAATCCGGCCGGCACCCACAAGGGCCAGAAGGCGATCCACGACATGCTCTCCGGCATGCTCGGCCCGGCCATGGCGGAGAATCATTCCAACTATCACATCATCACCAATCCGCGCGTCGACGTGACCGGCAACACGGCGACGGCCTGGTCTCGCTTCCTCTTCGTGATGCGCGGCGAGGGCGGCCATCCGCAGCCGGCGCTGGCCGGCATTTATCGCGACGAGTTCGTCAAGCTGAACGGCGTCTGGAAGATCAAGCGCCGCGTCGCCGAGAATGTCATGCCGACGCCCGACGAATGGAAGAAGGCGACGGCGCCGCAGGCCAAACCCTGATGCGCGCGATCGCCGCGGGCCTGGCGCTGCTGCTGATCGCGCCGGCACCGGCCCTTGCCAAGGCGTCCGTATCCAAGCCCAGCTTCGCGCAGCGTGTCCAGCGCGTCGAGGATGAGCTCGCCATCCGCCGCATCCTGATCGACTATCATCATTATCTCGATGCGCATGATGCCGAGGGCTACGCCAATCTCTTCGCCAGGGACGGCGCCTGGGTGAATGGCGGCGTGCCGCACAAGGGGCATGACGAGATCGTCAAGCTGCTCCGCGGCATCTGGGGCACGCCCAGGCCCGGCGATCCGGACCCCGGCACGATCCTCTACACGCACACGACCAACATGCGGATCGATCTGCATGGCGACCATGCCACGGCCTGGTCGCGTCATCTGATGGTGAAGCGCGGGCCGGACGGGAAGCCCTTCCCCAACCTTGCCGGCCGCTACGAGGACGCGCTGATCCGCGAGAATGGCGTTTGGAAGATCCAGCGCCGCACCGATTTCCCCGTCATGCCCACGCAGGAGGAATGGCAGAAGATCATGTCCTCCCGCATGCCGGCGCAGACCCGGCCATGATGCGGGCGCTCATCGCCGGGGTCGCCCTGCTGGCCGTCACCACCCCCGTCGTCGCCAAGGCGCCGCCGAAGCCGGACTTCGCGCAGCGCGTGCAACGCGTCGAGGACGAGCTGGCCATTCGCCGGATCCTGCTGGACTATAGCTTCACCCAGGATGCGCACGACTATGAGGGCTACACCGCCCTGTTCGCCAAAGAGGGCGAATGGGCGAACGGGCCGACGGTCAAGAAGGGCCGCGACGCCATCCACAAGATGCTGATCGACCTCTATGGCGCGACGCCGGCCGGCTACGTCAACAATGAGAGCTATCACATCACGACCAACCTGCAGGTCGACATCGACGGCGACCGGGCGACGGCGCGTTCGCGGCACCTGCTGATCATGCGCGGACCCAGCGGCCAGCCCGAGCCTGTGCTGGCCGGGCGCTACGAGGACCAGCTCATCCGCGAGGACGGCGCCTGGAAGATCCTGAAGCGCATCGACTATCCGATCATGCCGACGCCCGAGGAATGGGGCAAATATATCAGGGAACGGAGGGCGCAGCAGAAATGAGAGCCTTGACCAGTCTTGCCGCGGCCGCGGCGCTCCTCGCCGGCGCGGTGCCAGCGTCAGCGCAGCGCAACGAGGCGGCCGATCGCGCCGCCATCCATGCGCTGCTGATGGCCTATGGCGCGACGCTCGATGCGCGCGATTTCGACGGCTTCAGCAAGCTGTTCGGCGCGGACGGTGTCTATGTCGCGGGCGGCGGCCGCGAGGCCAAGGGCGCCGCCACCGGCGAGATGATGCGCGGCGTGTTCGCCAACAATCCGAGCGGCGTCGGCGAGCCGAATTTCCATCTCTTCTACAATGAGGTCGTGACCTTCGACGGGCCGGACAAGGCCCACGCAACCTCCATGTCGCTGTGGGTGGTGCCGGACAAGGAGACCAAGCGCCCGACGCCCCTGCTCTCGGCCCGCTATGAGGATGCGCTGGTGCGCAAGGGCGGCAAGTGGCTGTTCGCTCGCCGCACCGTCAAGCCGATCACCAACGGCCCGGCCGCGGCGAAATAATCCAACGGGAAGGAAGACATCATGACCCACGCAACCGAGATGGCGGATCGCGTCGCCATCCATGAGCTGCTCATCGAATATGGCGCGGCGCTCGACCGGCGCGACTTCGACGGGTTCGGCAAGCTGTTCGGCAAGGACGGCATTTACGAGGCCGGCCCGTCGACGACCAGGGGCGCGGAAGCCGGCCCGCTGATGCGCAACATTTTCGCCACTGGCCCCAACGCGACCAACACGCCCAATTTCCACCTCTTCTTCAACGAGGTGGTGACCTTCGACGGGCCGGACCGCGCCCGCGCCAGATCGACCTGCGTGTTCATGACGCCCGACAAGGAGACCAAGCGCCCGACCGTGGCCGTCTCCGCCCATTATGACGACGAGCTGGTGCGCGAGGATGGCCGCTGGGTCTTCGCGCGGCGGACGCTCAAGCCGATCACAAACGGGCCGCCTGCTCCGCTTTCGTAACGCGCTCCGGTCGCTGGCATCTGTCCCTGAGTGAGTGATCCCATCTCATCGAAACCGACTCTGGGCCGCGTGGACACATTTGATTACAGCAGCGTCGGCCATAGCTGCATGTCTGGACTCGACGGCTTTGCGGACATCATAGCCCCTCCTCTTTAGAGGAGGGGTAGGAGGTGGTGGCGATGCGCAGCATCGCTCGCGAAGCGAATGACCGCGACGTCGCAAGCACCACCCCAACCCCTCCTCTGAAGAGGAGGGGCTTATGACGGCTCCCCACGCACCCTAGGTCGTGAACCCATAAACGGCGTTCACGAAAACGTGCTTAGCCACCGGAGGAGCGAGCCAATGACTCGAGCATCTGCTCGTAATCGTTGAGGGCCTTCCGCTTCCTCGACCATCGCCAGCGGAACGTCGCTCCGATTGCCGAGCTGATCAGCCCGCCAACTATGAAGTTGATTTCGATGGTCCACAGTTCGCTCCAGCCAAGAAGGCCGCGCGAATGTGCCCATAGTAGATACGCGAACATACCAAAGACAAGGATCGCTGCGAGCCCAAACCAGAGCCAATAGGTCGCGCGTGACGGAACAAGGGGACGGAAGCCCCCAGCACCTTTGATCCGCCAATCCGATACATTGCCATCCACAAGCCAACCCTACATCGCTGGCGCATGATCGCAACAGGGCGGCGATGTTGGCTTTCACATTGCGGCGGTATCTGATTCAGGGTCGGTATGAGCCGATATGACCTGACCGACTTCGAGTGGCGTGTGGTCGAGCCGCTGCTGCCCAACAAGCCGCGAGGCGTGCCGCGCGTCGATGACCGGCGCGTGCTGAACGGCATTTTCTGGGTGCTGCGCTCCGGCGCGCCGTGGCGCGACCTGCCCGAGCGCTATGGCCCGCGCACCACCTGCTACAACCGCTTCGTGCGATGGCGAAAGGCAGGTGTGTGGGACCGGCTGATGGACGCTATCACCGCCGCCCATGACGGCGACATCCAGATGATCGACAGCACTTCCGTTCGCGCGCATCAGCAGGCCGCGACGGCAAAAAGGGGTCCAGATCATTGTCTCGGTCGCAGCCGAGGCGGGCTCACGACCAAGATCCACGTCGTCGTCGACGCGCAGGGCCTCCCGATCCGGCTCGGCCTGACCGCCGGCAGGCGCACGATGGGCAGATCGCCGACACGCTGCTCGACCATCTCGGCCCGCGCACCATCGTGCTGGCCGACGAGGCCTATGATGCCGACCGCATCCGCGGGCTGATCCAGGATCAGGGCGCCACACCCAACATCCCGCCCAAGATCAACCGACGTTGGAAGCCGTGCTTCAGCAAGCGGCTCTACCGCGAGCGCAACCTGATCGAGCGGTTCTTCTCCAAGTTGAGCACTTCCGCCGCGTCGCCACCCGCTACGACAAACTTGCCGCAAACTTCCTCGCCATGGTCCAGCTGGCCTCAATGCGGCTGTGGCTTCGCGCTTATGAGTCCCCAACCTAGTACCTCCACTCACCGCAAGCTGCAGTTCCTCGCAGAAAAGCAAATCTTCGCCGCAGGCAGATTGTCAATTCTATCGATTGAGTTAAGTTTGCGCTCGCACATCCGTGCGACTCCATTCAGGCCGCGTACGAGGAGAAACCATGTCGCAGTCATCGCCCCAACCCGCCGGGCCATCCGCCGCACCGGAGCGGATCGACCATGAAGCGGGCGCACTCGCGCTCGTTCGGCAAGCGCTGGAAAAACTCAAGTTCGGCGCTGTCCATCTGACCGTCCATGAAGGGCGGCTCGTGCAGATCGAAGTCACCGAGAAGACTCGCCTGACCGCCTGACGCACGCGCCGGGACGATTCCGGCCGACGCCTTTCAGCTGCGTTCCCGTAGCTTGATGCTGACCGGACCACCGGAGGCATCCCTTTTTCTTCCAAAAACAAGGGGTTCCTATCATGGTCCGCAGGTCCATTCTTTCGTCGAGCGCGCTGGCCGCGTCTCTGCTGTTTCCGTTTCCCGCGCTTGCCCAGGACGCGCCGCAGGACGATCCGGCCATCCCGCAGGCGCAGGCCAATACGGGTGAGATCGTCGTGACCGCCCGTCGCCGCGAGGAGCGCGCGCAGGATGTGCCGATCGCCATGTCGATCGTCACCGGGCAGGAGCTTGCCAGGACCGGCGCGTTCAATCTCAATCGCCTGCAGCAGCAGCAGCCGGCGCTGCAATTCTACTCGTCCAATCCGCGCAACAGCGCGATCAACATTCGCGGCCTCGGCGCGCCGTTCGGCCTCACCAATGACGGCCTGGAGCAGGGCGTCGGCTTCTATCTGGACGGGGTCTATGTCGGTCGCGTCGGCGCCTCGACCTTCGATTTCGTCGATGTCGAGCGCGTCGAGGTGCTGCGCGGGCCGCAGGGCACGCTCTACGGCAAGAACACGACCGCCGGCGCGGTCAACATCACCACCAAGGCGCCGAGCTTCGACTGGGGCGGCCAGGCCGAGGCGAGCTACGGCAACTACGACTTCATGCAGTTCAAGGGATCGATCTCCGGCCCGCTGGTCGCGGACAAGCTGGCCGTCCGCCTTTCGACCTCGCTCACCAGGCGCGACGGCACCATCTATGACGTCACGACCAGGACGGACGTGCACCGGCTCGACAACGTCACCTTCCGCGGCCAGCTGCTGTGGCGCGCCAGCCCGAACCTCGATCTGACCCTGGCCGGCGACTATAACGTCCAGAACCCGCTCTGCTGCGTCCAGATCTACGCGCGCACCGGCGCCACGCAGCGTCCGCTCAGCCGGCAATATGCCGCGCTTGCCGCCGCGTTCGGCTATACGCCGCCGAGCCTCAATCCGTTCGATCGCGTGACCGATCTCGATGCGGCGAGCAACAGCCGGCAGGAAATGGGCGGCGCCTCGCTGACCGCCAACTGGGATCTCGGCTTCGTGACGCTGACTTCGGTTTCGGCGTGGCGCTACTGGGACTGGAAGCCGGCCAACGACCGCGACTTCGTCGGCCTGCCGATCACGACCGTGTCGCAGAATCCCTCGCAGCAGAAGCAGTTCAGCCAGGAAGTGCGGCTCGCCTCGAACAGCGGCGGCAAGCTCGATTACACGATCGGCGCCTTCTACTTCTGGCAGAAGATCGACACGCAGGGCTCGCAGGTGCAGGGCCCGGCGGCAAGCCGCTGGTTGCTCAATCCGGGCAACCCGCCCTTCCTGGCCAACGGCTGCGCGACGCTGACGGCCAATGCCTGCAATCCCTCGGTGCTGAACGGCCTGACCTCGACCAACACCATCGGCTTCAGCAACAAGAGCTTCGCCGTGTTCGGCAAGCTCAACTGGCAGCCGATCGAGGGGCTGCACATCCAGCCGGGCCTGCGCCTCAACTATGACAGGAAGGACGGATCCTATGTCTCGGTGGTCACCACCGGGGCGGGCAGCACGACGCTGAACGCCGACCAGCGCGGCGTCCTCGCGCCGCAGAGCTACAAGCCCAGCTTCAGCGACTGGAACCTCTCGGGCGACTTCACTGTCTCCTATAATGTCACGCGCGACATCAATGCCTATGCGACCTACGCGAAGAGCTTCAAGTCGGGCGGTATCAACCTCTCCGGCCTGCCGCTCGACGCGACCAACAACCCGATCCTGAGCACCCAGACGGTGAAGCCCGAATCGGTCAATCATTATGAGATCGGCCTCAAGACCCAGTTCCTCGATCGCCGGGTGACGCTCAACATAGCGGGCTTCTGGACCGAGGTCGGCGACTATCAGGCGACCGTCACCAACGGCCAGCTCGGCGTCATCCGCGGCTATCTCGCCAATGCCGAGAAGGTGCGGGTGCGCGGCTTCGAGTTCGATGCGAGCTTCCGACCGAGCGACCGCTTCCGCAGCTACCTCAACGGCGCCTTCACCGACGCCAAATATGTGAGCTTCAAGGATGCACCCTGTCCGCCCGAGCTCTCCGGCGGCACGACCGTGACGGGCACCCAGGTGCCGAGCGCCCCGGGCACGCCGGGCGGCCTCAGCCCGGCCTTCTGCGACATTTCCGGGCAGCGCCTGCCCGGCATCTCGCGCTTTTCCTTCGCCTGGGGCGGCGAATATAATGTGCCGGTCGGCAATGGTGAGGCCTATCTGGGCTATGATGCGAGCTATCGCACCCGCTTCTCGTCCAATCCCTCGCCCTCGGCCTACACCTGGATCGGCGGCGGCTCGGTCCATAATTTCCGGCTGGGCTATCGCGTCGAGGATAATTTCAACGTCTTCGGCTGGGTCCGCAACGCCTTCGATCGCGACTATTTCGAGCTGCTCTCGGCGCAGTCCGGCAGCACCGGCCTGATCGTCGGCCAGCCCGCCGATCCGCGCACCTACGGCATCACGCTCAGCAAGACGTTCTGAGGGCGGCTCGGCGATTATTCGCCCATCCGAGGAAGGGGCCGTCGCAATGCGATGGCCCTTTTCTGTGTTTGTGAGGAAGGAGGAACGTCGGTCAGGTTGTGGGCCGCGCCGGCAGCGACCGGCGCAGCCCGTGCGACCCGTCAGCGCCGGATTCTCATGTGCGTCTTGACGTGGATTCGATAAGCCATTGAAACTGAAACATCCGAGAAGCGAGCAGCACCCTCATCAGCCACCCTGCCGGCGACGGACCGGATCTGATTCTGCGCGACGGGCTGACTCTGGTCGACCACAAAACGCCCCTCCGGCGGGTCCCGCGCCCCCTTGCGCTTAAGCTGTGAGCATTAGGCGAATTTACCATTGCCAAAGCAAGTGATTAAGAGCTTATTAGAGACATAAGCTTTGGCTTATTCAGATGGGTCGGGAGGGTTTGTGCGGCGACGGGAAGGCGATTTCACCTTGCGTCAGCTCGACACGTTCGTCTGCGCAGCGCGCAACGGCAGCTTTGCACTGGCGGCCGACCAGCTCGGCATCTCGCAACCCGCGGTCAGCGACCATATCACCACGCTCGAGCGCCATCTCGGCCATAAGCTGTTTGATCGCCGACGCGGCACGACGCCGACCCTGACACGCCAGGGGATCGACATGTTGCACCGCGCCGAGGCCCTGCTCTCGACCAGTCGTGCGATGCGCGGTCATGAAGATGTGCGACGAACGGAAGAGAAAGTGCGTATCCGCCTGTCGATCGGAAATCACTCCCGCGATACTTATCTGAAACCCCTGCTCGCCCGCATCTATACCGAACTTCCCCACGTCGAGCTGGAAATCGTCCCGACGCTGCCCGCTGCGCAGATCGCCACGGCATTCGCAAAGCGGGACATCGACCTGCTGCTCTATGCGGTTGGGGGTCCGTCACTGCGGCTGCCCAACAGCCATGGGCTGGGCGAGGTACCGATCCTGATGGTCGCAGCACCCGAGACGGCGACCCTGCTCTCGACGGGCACGCTGGCCATGGAGGATCTGCAATATATCCTGCCTGATCTCGGCGTCATTGCCGAGCAATGGCTCGAACGTCAGATGGCCCTGCACGGCATCCGGCCACGCCGCCCGGTCCGCTATCTGGAATTTGCCGACGTTATCCAGAGCATCGTCGAGGATGGGCTGGGCGTCAGCATCCTGATGGAAGAGCAGGTCGCGCCGGCGCTCGCGCAGGGGCGGCTCGCCCGCTTCGGGCCGGATCTGGAGCCGATGCGCCGCATCGTCGCGCGCTCGCCGCTCGCGCCGCGCGCAACCGAAGCGCTGGAGCGGCTGCTCATCACGGAAATCACCAAACGGCAGCGGCCAAGCCAGGCCGGCTGAACTGAGAACGAAGGAGAGACAATCATGGCCGGTTCGCTCGACGGCTGCGCGCACACCGCATGAAGGCGCTCGCCGATCCCGGCTCCGTCCTTAGCGACGGGCTCGCCCGCATCCGGGTGGAGATGCAGCTTCCCGCAAGCTTCCCGCCCGAGGTGATCGCGGCGGCCGAAGCGGCGGCCAAGCGCGCGCCGAGCGAGCATGTCGACCGCACCGACCAGCCGTTCGTCACGCTCGATCCGGCAAGCTCGACTGATCTCGATCAGGCCTTCGCCATCGAGGCGAGCGGCAACGATCTGCTGCTACATTATGCGATTGCCGATGTCGGCTGGTTCGTGCGCGATGGCGACCTGATCGATATGGAAGCCTGGGCACGGGGCACCAGCCAATATCTGCCCGATGGCAAAATCAGTCTCTATCCGGCCATCCTGAGCGAGCAGGCTGCGAGCCTGCTGCCCGATGGTCTGCGTCCGGCTGTGATCTTCACCGTCCGGCTCGATCCGCAGGGTAGTGCCCAGCTCGACGGTGCCGAGCGCGCGATTATCAAGAGCCGCGCCAAGCTCGCCTATGAGACAGCACGCGAGGCCGATCTGCCGCCGCTTCTGCCCGAATTCGCGCGACGGGCATGTATCGCGGAAGATAAGCGCGGCGCCGCGCGCGTCGACGTGCCGCAGCAGGAGGTCGTCCGGGGCGCCGACGGGTATTTCCATCTGCGCTTCCGGCCGCGCGCCATCGCCGAGGATCGCAACGCGATGCTGTCGCTTTCGACCAATATCGCCATCGGACAAGTGCTGCTCGCGCATCATACCGGCCTCTTCCGCACGATGGACGCGCCGGACGAGCGCGTCGTCAAGAGGCTGCGGAATACCGCCCGCGCCTATGGCCTGAGTTGGCCGGCGCAGGCGAGCCTCGCGCAGTTCCAGCGCACACTCGACCCGAACAAGCCGCGCGAGGCCGCTTTCGGCGCCGCGGTGCATCGCGCAGGCAATGGCGCGCGCTACGATTCCTATCAGGCGGGCGTCATCCCCTGGCATGTCGCAGTCGCCGCGACCTATGCCCATGCCACCGCGCCGCTGCGCCGCCTCGCCGACCGCTATGTCGTGGACGCGACACTGGCCATCGCCAATGGTCGACCGGTGCCTGACGAAACGGCGGCAGCCTTCGCCCGCCTGTCCAAGATCATGGCCCGCGCCGACGCGCTGGGCGGGCGGATCGACCGCGCCGCCATCGACCTGGCCGAAGTCGCCTTGCTGCAAGGCCGGGAAGGCGAGACCTTCCCGGCGATCATCACCGATATCGACGAGCGCGGCGCGCGCATCCAATTGCGCGCCATGCCGGTGGTCTCGCGCATCGACGCGCCGGGCAAGATGCCGGGCGATGCCGTCACGGTCCGGCTTGATGCGACCGATCTTGCGCATCGGACATCGCAGTTCTCGGTCGTGCATCAGGACCACTAGAAAGAAATGGGGTGCCAGACGACCAAGCCTGGCACCCCAATAGCGGCAAGGCGCGCGGTTGCATGCGCAGCAGCTTGCCTGCACCTCCGCGCTGTTGCCCGTTCCCACCACGGCAAGCACGAAGTTGCCGAGACCCCGCCGTGAATTAGTCCGGTCAATCAGGAAACGGACCTGACGGGCGGTTCGTCCAACCACCTCGCCGGCCCGTACGCGAATCCGCTGATTCGCTCCTGCGCCTTCCAACCCACCCGCGAGCTCTCTGCTCTAACCGGCGACAACACCTTGGCGGCTAATCGGTTCCCAAAAAAATGGCGCCTCTGCATTTTGGTCGCGAGGCTTGGAAATCCGCCCTATTCTGGAGCTCATGGTTGACGGAAGAACCTGTTCCGGAGGGGCGGGCGGCCGCCGACCTTATGGGACAGGGGAGGCCCAACCGCTACGGACCCAACACCGACGAGATAGATGCATCGGTCCTTAACCATCTTGCCTCTAGGACCGGCCCTATCATGATCCGGGACAAGAGGACTACACCAGGCATGACGTGCCGGACCGGCATTTGCGCACTGTCGGCGCTGACCCTGGCACTGTCCGCCTGCGGTGGCGACGGAGGTGTCAGCTCGACGCCGACCCCCACGCCAGCCCCTACGGCGACACCGACGCCACTGCCAACACCCACGCCGACACCACCGGCAAACTACGATACGGCCGAGTATCGCCGTTCGAACGGCCTGTCCTATCATCATGCGATCACAGCCTATCAGGCCGGCGCGAACGGGGAGGGCATCACCGTCGGCATCGTCGACAGCGGCCTCTCCGACCCCGCCGGCGAGCTGGCCGGGCGGATCAGCCCGCTCTCGCGCGATTTTGCCGGCAATGCCGACTATAGCGACGCCAACGGCCATGGCACGGCCGTCGCCAACGTCATCGCCGCCGCCCGCAATGACCAGCACATCATGGGCGTCGCCTGGGGATCGACCGTCCTGGCGCTCCGCACGGAGGATCGCAGCAACTGCGATCCGGACGGCTGCGTCCACCCCCTCGCTGCGATCGCCAGCGCCATCGACTATGCCTGGCAACACGGCGCGCGCGTCGTCAATGTCTCGCTGGGCGGCGGGGCTGCCTCTGCCCAGGTGCTGCAGGCTGTGAGCCGGGCGACCGCCGCCGGCACGATCATTGTCGTCGTCGCGGGCAATAATCCGGCCGGCGAGGCCCCGCTCGTCGTGCCCGACGGCTTCGCGCAATCCTTTGCCGATCCGACTTATAGCCACGGCCTCGTCATCATCGCCTCGTCGGTCAACAGCAACGACACCGTCAGCAGCTTCTCGGCCGGCGTGCAGGGCTTCGAGCATGTGAGCCTCGCGGCGCTCGGCAACGGCGTCCTGACCCTCAACCAGAATGGCGAGGAATTTCTCTACAGCGGCACCTCCTTCGCGGCGCCGCAGATTTCGGGCGCGATCGCGCTGCTGGCGCAGGCCTTCCCCAATCTCACCAGCAAGCAGATCGTCGACCTGCTGCTCTCCACCGCCCGCGACGTCGGCGCGCCGGGCGCCGATGCGCGCTATGGCATGGGCATTCTCGACATCGCCGCCGCCTTCGCGCCGAAGGGCACGCTGAGCCTTGCCGGTACCGGCGTCGCGCTCGCCCAGTCGACCACCAGCGCCCTGTCCGCGCCGATGGGCGATGCACGCGCCGCCGCACTCAGCGCCGTCGCGCTCGATCAAATGCAGCGCGCCTACCGCGTCGACCTGACGCCGGACTTTCGGCGACCCGGGCTCGTCCGATCATTGACCGGCGTGCTCGACGTCAGCCAGAGGCATGTCGATGTCGGCACGTCCACGCTCCGCCTCGCGCTCAGCATCGCGCCGGGCAATGGCGGCGTGCCCTTGGCCGGCCCGCTGGCGCTGACGACGCAGGACGCGACGCAGGCGCGTCTGCTTGGCGGCACGATCATGGCCCGGCTGTCGCCGGCCGCCAGCGTCATGCTCGGCCTGCGCACCGGTCTGGCCTCAATGGAGCATCGCTTTTCCGATCGCCCGGCACCCAGCTTCATCATGGCCCGGCACGGCTTCGATGCCGGCCAGAGCGACATGCGCGCCATCTCCGCGCTCGCTTTGTCGCAGAGCCTGGCACCGGGCCTCGATCTGACCACCGGCTTCGAGAGCGGCGACATGACCGGCTTCACGCGGCGGACAGCGACGCCCGATGGGTTGCCCAACAGGGCCGCGCCCTATCACGCCATTTCGATGACGCTGGGTCTGGAGCGTCGCGCTTTCGGCCTCACCGCCGGCCTTACCCTGCTCGATGAGCCTGCCAGCGCGCTCGGCGCCCGGTTCAGCCCGACGCTCGGCGCGCAGTCCGCGCGCAGTCTCTTCGCGCGGCTCGGTGCGACGATCGAGCCCGGCGCAGGCATCACGCTCACCGCAAACTGGCAGCGCGGCTGGACCCGCGCGGCGGCCGGCGGCGCGCTGCGCCACGGCGGATCGCTGGCCAGCCAGAGCTGGTCGGCGGACCTGGCGCGGCCCGGTGTCTTCGTGCCCGGTGATCTTGTCGGCCTGCGCATCTCGCAGCCGCTGCGCGTCACGGCCAGCCGCTTCGACCTGACGCTGCCCGATGCCTGGGACTGGGAGAGCGGGATCGCCACCGACCACATCGTCCCGCTCGACCTCACGCCCAGTGGCCGCCAGCGCGACTATGAGCTGAGCTATGGCCGCGGCATCGGCCCGGGCTGGCTCGGCGCCAACCTCTTCCTGCGCAAGCAGAGCGGCAACATCGCCGACATGCCCGACGATCTCGGCATGGCACTACGCTGGTCGATCGGCTTCTGACGTCCGCACCCTGGCCTTACGGCAAATGCCGGGCCATGCGCGCTTCGAGCAGATCGATCAGGGTCGGGTCCATGAAGCGATAGCGGTCAGGAATATCCAGGCAGATGATCCGCTTGCCGTCGATCGCTTCGCGGAAGCGTTGCCGCAGCTTGCCGCGATGCATGGCCTCCATGACGACGATCGTGTCGGCCCAGCGGACCAGCTCGTCCGTCAGCGGATTTTCGGCATCATTGTTCGTGCCGGCGGAGGCGACGTCAACGCCGGGCCGCCCGGCGAAAATCTGCTCGGCCGTGGGACTGCGCAGCCGGTTCTGGCTGCAGACGAAGAGAAATCGCTTCAGCCGGCCGCTCCGGTCAGACCGTGAAGCTCTCGCCGCAGCCGCAGCTGCCCTTGGCGTTAGGATTGGCGAAGGTGAAGCCGGCGGCGAAATCATCCTCGACCCAGTCCATCGTCGAGCCGATCAGATAGAGCACCGAGGCTGCATCGATGAAGAAGGTGCCGCCGGGCGTCTCGATCTTCTCGTCGAACTTCCCGGCCTCGGTCACATAATCGACCGAATAAGCGAGGCCCGAGCAGCCGCGGCGCGGGGTTGAGAGCTTGACGCCGATCGCGCCATCGGGCGCCACCGCCATCAGGTCGGCAACGCGCTTTTCCGCATTCGGCGTCAGGATGACGGCGGCGGGACGGGCGCGGGTCGTGGTCGTCGGTGCGTTCATCTCTCTTCCTCCTTCACCCCTCCTCTGAAGAGGAGGGGCTATGCTGTTACAGCATTCCCAATTCGAGCTTGGCCTCGTCGCTCATCTTCTGCGGATCCCAAGGCGGGTCCCACACCAGATTGACGTCGACGGTTCCGACGCCCGGCACCGCGCCGACCCGCATCTCGATCTCGCCCGGCATGGATTCGGCGACCGGGCAATGCGGCGTGGTCAACGTCATGGTGATGGCGACATGGCTGCCTTCGCTCACCTCGACCCCGTAGATAAGGCCGAGATCGTAAATATTCACCGGGATCTCGGGATCGTAAATGTCCTTGAGTGCGTCGATCACCGCGTCGTAGGTCGCGCCGCCCGGCTCGTCAGCCGGAGCGTCCGTAGGACGCTGCTTGAGAAAACCTTCGAGATAGTCGCGCTTGCGCTCGAACGTCTGGGCAGCCGTTTCCAGCGCACCGTCCGCATCGCTCACGCGGGCGCGCGGCGCCGGCGCGACGCTGTCGACCTGCTCGGTCTTGATCTTTGTTTCCTCGTTCATCCGAATAATGCCCTCACGCGATCGAGGCCCTTCAGAAGCGCCTCGATATCGCTCTCGTCATTGTACAATCCAAAACTCACCCGCGCGGTCGCATCGACGCCGAGCTGCGTCATCAGTGGCTGCGCACAATGATGCCCGGCGCGGATCGCCACATCGCTCTCGTCCAATATGGTGCCGATGTCGTGGGGATGCACCCCTGCCATCTCGAAGGAGACGATGCCAGCGCTGTCCTCGGGGCCGAGCAGGCGGATCGAATTGATCCCGCGCAGCGCATCGCGCGTCCGGCGCACCAGCGCATCCTCATGGGCGGCGATGCGATCCAGCCCGATCGCATCGACATAATCGAGCGCGGCGGCCAGCCCAATCGTTTCGACGATCGCCGGCGTCCCCGCTTCGAAACGGGCAGGCGGCGGCGCATAGGTTGTGCGCCTGAAAGTCACCTTGTCGATCATCGCGCCGCCGCCATGATAAGGCGGCATGTTGGCGAGGATCGCCGCGCGCGCCCAGAGCACGCCGATGCCGGTCGGCCCGTAGAGCTTGTGGCCGGAGAAGAGATAGAAATCGCAGCCGAGCGCGGCCACGTCGATCTTCATGCGCGGCGCGGCCTGGCAGCCGTCGACCAGCAGTAGCGCCCCGGCGTCGTGCGCAATATGGGCGGCGTGTTGCACGTCCAGAACGGAGCCCAGGACGTTGGAGACATGGGCGAGCGCGACAAGCTTGTGCGCGGGCGTGATCATCGCGGCCATGGCGTCGAGGTCGATGCGGCCGTCTTCGGTCAGCGGCACCACGTCGATGGCCGCGCCGGTCCGCTCGGCGATGAGCTGCCATGGCACGATATTGCTGTGATGCTCCAGCTGCGAGAGCAGGATGCGGTCGCCGGGCTTGAGGTTCGCCCCGCCCCAACTCTGCGCGATGAGATTGATCCCTTCGGTCGCGCCGCGCACGAAGACGATCTCGTCCGTCCCGCCAGCATTGATGAAGCGCGCGACCCGCACCCGCGCCGCCTCGTAAGCGAGCGTCATGTCGGCCGAGCGCGCGTAGACACCGCGATGCACGGTCGCATAATCGGCGCCCATAGCGCGGACGGTGGCGTCGATCACCGCTTGCGGCTTCTGCGCTGTGGCGGCGGTGTCGAGATAATGCCAGAGGCGACCGTCGGCGGTGACGAGGCCGGGGAAGTCGGCTCTGACATTTCGTCCCGGCAGCGGAATTCCGCCGTCCGCGTCGAACGACGTCGGCTCGGGCCGTGTCTCGACATCGCTCGACACGAACGGGACGCTTGCCTCTATCGTCATTCCAGCCGCTCCAGCTTGGCCAGCGCCGCCGCATCGAAGCGCGCGCGCTCGGCCTCATCCGCCATGTCGTCGAACAGCCCGGCGATGAAGGCCTGCAGCATCAGCGCCCGTGCGCTGGCGGGATCCAGCCCACGCGAGGCCATGTAGAAGAGCGCCGCCTTGTCCAGCTCGCCCACGCTGGCGCCGTGCGCGCATTTCACGTCGTCGGCGAAGATCTCCAGCTCAGGCTTGGCGTTGGCCGTGGCGGTGCGGCCCAGCAGCATCGCCTTGAAGCTCTGCGCCGCGTCTGTCTTCTGCGCTCCGCGCGCGACCTTGATCTGGCCGAGATAGCTGGTCGTCGCCTTGCCCGCCGCGATGGCGCGCACCGTCTGGGCGCTGGTCGCGCCCGGCTCGGCATGGCGCAGGGTCGTGACCAGCTCGATGGTCTGCTCGTCACCGCCGATCAGGGCAGCCTTGAGCTCGAAATGCGCGCCTTCGCCAAGCGTGACGTCGAACGTCACCCGCCCGAGCGCGCCGCCGATGTTGAGCAGATGAACGCTGAGCGACCCGCCCGCCTCGACCTCGATCCGATGATCGCGAATGACCGTCTCGCCCGCATCGGCGTCCTGGAGGATAGCGAGCGTCCTTGTCCCGCCCGCCGCGACTGACAACCGGACCGGTTCGTCGACCGGCCAGACACGTGCGGCGGCGGCAAGATCGCTGTAGCGCCACGCCTCGTCGCGGCGCGTCGGCAGAACGGCAAGCGCGCTCACACCCCGGTCCCCGCGCGCTGCGCCACCAGATAGTCGCGAATGCGCGCGATCAGGGTCGGCTTCGCTTTCTCGACACAGGCCTTGACATCTTTCTCGCTGTCCTTGCCCTTGCGCACGCAACGCGTCGTCGCCTTACACAGCTCTCCGTCGAGTTTGGTCAGGCCGGTCGACGCACTGAGGTCGCACTGATATTTGCCCTGCGCATTGCGCGTCACCGCGACCGAAATCTGCCGAAGCTTCGATGCGATCACGGTGATGTCCTGGACTTCATCGAAGTCGCTGTCGGGTGGCTCTGCCTCGGCCGGCGCCTGCAGCAGAAGCATGGCGGCGAGCAGCATCATGCCGCGATCACCTCCGCATAGCCCTCGCGCTCCAGTTCGAGCGCTAACTCCGGTCCGCCCGATTTCACGATGCGACCGTCAGCCAGGATATGCACGAAGTCGGGCCGTACATAATCGAGCAGGCGCTGATAATGGGTGATCAGCAGTACGGCCTTGTCAGGCGCGCGCATGATTGCGTTGATGCCCGCGCCGACGGTCTTGAGCGCATCGATATCGAGGCCGCTGTCGGTCTCGTCGAGAATCGCCAGCTTCGGATCGAGAATCCCCATCTGAACCATCTCGGCTCGCTTCTTCTCGCCGCCCGAGAAGCCGACATTCACCGGCCGCTTCATCATGTCCATGTCCATGCCGAGCAGGGCCGCTTTCTCGCGCGCCAGGCGCAGGAAATCGGCGGCCGAAAGCGGCGCTTCACCCCGCGCCTTGCGCTGGCTGTTAAGCGCCTCCCGCAGGAACTGCACGTTGGAGATGCCGGGGATCTCGACAGGATACTGGAAGCCGAGGAACAGCCCGGCCGCAGCCCGCTCGTGGGGCGCCATCTCCAGCAGGTCCGCGCCCTCGAACGTCACGCCGCCGCCCGTCGGCTCATAGCCCGGCCGGCCGCCCAGCGTGTACGCCAGTGTGGATTTGCCCGCGCCATTGGGGCCCATGATCGCGTGAATCTCTCCCGTCTTGATCGACAGGCTGAGACCCTTGAGAATGGTCTTGCCGTCGATCTGTGTCGTGAGATTGTCGATAGTCAGCACGTTGTCTTACCTGTTCTTGCTGGGGCAGCGCATGTAGCTGCGGGTCTTGCCGTGGCCGCTGAGGGTGAGCCTGTCGCCCTTGGCGGAGAGGGTGAGGATGTTGGTTTCGGGCCAGTGCTTGCCCTGCGCCTGATAATCGAGCGCCACCTCGATCGCGTTGGTGCCGCGCGGCTTGAGCGTCTGCAGATGCCCGACCGCGTCGGTGAAGCCCATGACGGTGATGTTGATCCGCATATAGCCGCGGCCTTCCCCGTTGCAGCTTTTCGGGCTCGTCGCCCATTCGCCGCGATAGAGCTCGGGAAAGCCGAAATCGGCGGCATAGGTCGTGGCGGGCGCCTGCGCACCGGCAAGGAGCAGGACGCTGCCGCAGAGCGCCTTCACCATGGGTGTCCCTCTGTCATTTCCCGGCACTGGCGAGGCTCCCATTGCAACCGATCAGATATTGCTGGCGCATCATGTCGAGGGCATTGTCGCGCATGCCGCCCAGCATTCGCGCATCGTCCAGTGCTTGCTGGCGATCGGCGAGCTGCTGGGCCTCCATGTCGAAATTCGGTGATGGTGCGGCAGCGGCGACCGCCGGAACGGGTGTCGCGCCGGGCTGAGCGGGAATGGACTGGCTGGGCTGTACGGGAGCCGGTGGCCTGTTCATCGCCTCGAACCGCCGCTGAGCCAGCGCCCGTCGCGCCTCGACCACCGCCTGCTGCTCGTTGAAGATGGCGATCATTGCCGCACGCCGTCGCTGCGGCTCGCCAGCGAAAATTTTGGTCATCGTGCCGCTGTCGCACTTGCCGACCGCGCGCTCGACCTCGGCAAGATCGGGGCCGGTGGGGATACCGATGGCCGCTTGCGTCAGGAGAAAGAAGGCGAGGCTCACCCGACGCTCCCCTCCAATGAAATCCCCAGCAGCTTCTGCGCTTCCACCGCGAACTCCATCGGCAGCTGCTGGAGCACTTCCTTGGCGAAGCCGTTAACGATGAGGCTCACCGCCCCTTCCTGATCGAGGCCGCGCTGCATCGCGTAGAAGAGCTGGTCGTCGCTGATCTTGCTGGTGGTCGCCTCATGCTCGACGATGGCGCTCGGATTCTTGACCTCGATGTAGGGCACCGTGTGGGCGCCGCACTGATCGCCGAGCAGCAGGCTGTCGCACTGGGTGAAGTTGCGCGCATTCTCGGCATTGGCGGCGATGCGCACCAATCCGCGATAGGTGCCGCTGGATCGGCCAGCGCTGATCCCCTTCGACAAGATCGTCGAGCGGGTATTTTTACCGTTATGGATCATCTTCGTGCCGGTATCCGCCTGCTGACGGTTATTGGTCACGGCCACCGAGTAGAATTCGCCGACGCTGTTCTCGCCGTTCAGCACGCAGCTAGGATATTTCCAGGTAATGGCCGAGCCGGTCTCGACCTGCGTCCAGCTCACCTTGCTGTTCCTGCCTTGGCAGAGCGCGCGCTTGGTCACGAAATTATAGATGCCGCCCAGCCCCTCGGCATTGCCGGGATACCAGTTCTGTACGGTCGAATATTTGATCTCCGCATCGTCGAGCGCGACCAGCTCGACCACGGCGGCGTGGAGCTGATTCTCGTCGCGCTGCGGCGCTGTGCAGCCCTCCAGATAGGAGACATAGGCGCCCTTGTCGGCGACGATGAGCGTACGCTCGAACTGCCCGGTATTCTCCGCGTTGATGCGGAAATAGGTGGAGAGCTCCATCGGGCAGCGTACCCCCTCGGGAATGTAAACGAAGGTCCCGTCAGAGAAGACCGCGCAATTCAAGGCCGCGAAATAATTGTCGTGCATCGGCACGACCTTGCCCAACCAGCGCTTCACCAGATCGGGAAACTCGCGGATCGCCTCGCTGATCGAGCGGAAGATGACACCGGCTTCCTCCAGCTCCTTGCGGAAGGTGGTAGCGACCGAGACGCTGTCGAACACCGCATCGACCGCGACCTTTCGGCTGCCGGCGACGTTGGCGAGTAGCTTCTGCTCCTCGATCGGGATGCCGAGTTTCTCATAAGTGCGGCGAATCTCGGGATCGACCTCGTCCAGGCTGCCGAGCTCGGCCTTCTTCTTGGGCGCTGCATAATAATAAGCGTCCTGATAGTCGATCGGCGGCACGTCGAGCTTGGCCCAGTCCGGCGCTTCCATCGTCAGCCAGTGGCGATAGGCTTTAAGGCGCCAGTCGAGCATCCAATCCGGCTCATTTTTTTTAGCCGAAATGAACCGCACCGTCTCTTCATTGAGGCCTTTGGGAGCGAATTCCTGCTCGATGTCGGAGACGAAGCCCCACTCATAGTCGCTGACCTTCTCGGCCGCGGCGAGCGCTTCGGCATTCTTGGCCGGCGCGCTCATGACAGCGCCTCCATCGCCAGCGGGCGCGGAGCGGGCGCATAAGCCGCGACGGGAATGCGATCGGGTGCCGCGATCATATGCGCTAGCGTCACCTGCGCCAACGCGCCGCGGACCAGTCCATTGACGCCGACCCAGTGCGGTCGGATCGCGCAGGGCCGCTCCAACGCGCAACAATCCGCGCCCTCCGCGTCCAGGCAGCCGGTGAGCGCGATCGGCCCGTCCACCGCCTCGATGATGTCAGCCAAAGTGATGGCAGCCGCCGGCCGGGCCAGCTTGATGCCGCCGCCGGTGCCGCGCGTCGCCTTGATCAGGCCGGCGCGGCCCAGCATGCTCGCCAACTTCTGTGCGGTCGGCACCGGAATGCCCGCCTCCATGCCGAGGCTCGCGGCATTGGCCCGCGCGCCGCCGCAATGTGTCGCGGCGGTGCGCATCATCAGCACGGCATAGTCGGCAAGACTCGAAAGGCGCATCTGCGAACGATTCTCAAATCAGAGTAAATCAGTCTGATTGGGCAGATGGGCTGCGCGGGGTGAGAAATCAAGCTGTTTCTGGCCGAGCTTACCCTGCGGCTCTTCGTCATCCCGCCAACGCGGGAATGACGGAGGACAAGGCGACAGCACCGCCTAGCTGATCCGGCTCAGCTTGGCGATCTCGTCCTTCAGGTCGGCGCGATCCATCGACAGGCGGATGACGATGCTCGCGCGCTCGCGCAGTTCGGTCGGGGTGAGGCCGGTGAAATGCTTGATCTCGCGGATGAAGTGCGACTGGTCATAGAAGGCGTCGCCGCTTACCTCCGACCAGTCAAGCTCCTCGCGCGCCAGCACCTGCGCGCAGCGCAGGGCGCGATATTTGCGGGCGAGATATTTGGGCGGGGCGCCATAGAGCCGGTTGCACCAGCGCGCCAGTTGCCGGGCCGAGAGGCCGGTCGCCTCCTGCAGTGCCTCCACGCGCGGCGACTGTTCGTCGGCAAGCCAGCGGTCGGTCTCGGCGACGAAACGGCGCTCGCTCTCCGAGACCGGATGGAGCTGGGTGCGCATGAAGGTCCAGAAGGCATCTGCGCCCTTGCCCGGATCCTCGATCGTGCGCAGCAGCAGCAGCAGGTCGCGCCAGGCTGGGCCGAACCGCACGCTGAGATCGAAGGCATCGTCTGCGGCGCTGTCTGCATCGCCGGCCCGCAAAGCCGCCCAGCCGAGTGGCAGGACAGTGACGCCGACCACCTGCATCGGGCCTGCAACGTCGAAATGCGTCGCCATGCTGGTCGGGCCGAGCAGGCAGGCCTCCGGCGTCGCCACCGTGCGGCCATCGCTGAAATGATAGGAGCCGACACCGGTGAGCATGAAGCGAATCTGTGCAAAGTCGGCGCGGGTATGATCGGAGACGTTCGGGCGGTCAGCCGTGAACAGATACATGGCGCCGAAATACTCGGCCAACTCGGCCGGCGGCACGAAATAGCTGAGCGCGACCATGTTGGCCGCATCGGCGACGGAGAATCTGTGACGCATTCAGCGACCCTGACCGCTCCACATGAGTGACGACCATCCGGATGCCCCAAACCCACAGGAAATCCGAACCTCAGGACAGACGGCAAGACCACAGATTTTGCGCTGTCCCCCCGTATATTGAACCCAGTTTTCGCACGAAATCGACCTGAATGGAACGAAAAAAGCGGTCCAGCCAGCAAAAGCCAGCCAGACCGCCTAAGTTCAAGGTCTCTAAGCCGGACGACTGAGAGCCCTTCGGGTCGCAGGGGTGAGATAGCTTGATTCGCAGCGGCTTGATTGGACGGAATCGTCATTGCCTCCGTTCACGTGATTTTTTGCGAGATGCTGTCGATTGCGCGGCGATGTCTCGTTTTTCCGCGCCTTTGACCGAGAGGATATGCGCTGGCATAGGCCGTTCCCATGTATCGGCTGCTGCGTCCCCTGCTCTTCGCGTTCGATGTCGAGCGCGCCCATGGTCTCGCGCTCTCGGCGTTGCGGCTGCCCTTGCCGCGCGCGGCGGCGCCGGACCCGATGCTGGCGCAGACGCTGTTCGGCCTCGATTTTGCCAGCCCGGTGGGACTCGCGGCGGGTTTTGACAAGGACGGCGTGGTGGCGCGCCGAGTCGGCGTATTGGGCTTCGGCTTTGCCGAGCTTGGCACGCTGACGCCGTTGCCCCAGACCGGTAATCCGCGCCCGCGCCTGTTCCGCCTGGTCGAGGACGAGGCCGTGATCAACCGGATGGGCTTCAACAATGGCGGGCAAGCCGCCGCGATCGAGCGGCTGGCACTTCGTGGCGTGAGCGGAGGTCTGGTTCTTGGAATCAACATCGGCGCGAACAAGGACGCGGCCGACCGGATCGCCGATTATGAGACGGGGGTGCGGGCGATGAGCCCGTTTGCGGACTATCTGACGATCAACATTTCCTCGCCCAACACGCCGGGCCTGCGGGCGCTCCAGGACCGCGGCGCGCTGAACGAGCTGCTCGCCCGCGTCATGGCTGCGCGCCCGGCGGGCGGACCGCCGATCCTGCTGAAGGTCGCGCCGGATCTCGAACCGATCGATATCGATGACATCGCCGAGTTGAGCCTCGCGCACGGCATCGACGCGCTGATTGTCAGCAACACGACCATCAGCCGGCCGCCGCTGCGGTCCCCGCAGGCCAAAGAGGCCGGCGGCCTCTCCGGCGCGCCCCTGCACGACCTCGCCCTGGAGAGGCTACGCGATTTCCGCCAGCGGCTGGGCACTCGATTGCCGCTGATCGGCGCCGGCGGTATCGCGAACGCGGCGCAGGCCTATGCGCGCATCCGCGCCGGTGCCAGCCTCGTCCAGCTCTACTCGGCGCTGGTCTATAAAGGCCCCTATCTGCCGGCTCGGATCAACACTGGACTGGCGTCCCTGCTGCGGCGGGACGGCTTCACGCGCATAAGCGACGCGGTGGGTGTCGATGTCGATTGACGAATCAGCACGCTATCAGCCGCTCACCGCGCTCGAAGCCGCCGTGCGCCACGCCATGGCCGGCCATGGTGACGAAACTGCCGTGCTGACCGAGCTCCTGGCTTCGGACATCTGTGTGCCATCGGCAAGCGAGGTCCAGGCGAGCGGTGCGGGATTGACGCCGCTGCTGGTGACCAGCACGCGCTTCAGCAGCCGGATGGTTCTCCTCTTCGACGATATAAGCCGGATCGGCCCGGAATTGAGCGCGAAGGCGCCCTATTGCCTGCAAGTCGCAGGCGACTGGCTGATCCGCAGCATCGCGCCCGATCTGGGCATTACCCTGTTCGTGGGGCCGGGGATCGGTTGTGAGCTCTCTCCCGCCCTGCTCACAGAGGCGCGCCTCCGCTAGGCGGCGTGGACAAGTTCGAACGACGGCGATCCGGCATTTTCCCCGGAATTGGGCAGTCAGGACACGACAAATCGGACATTGAGATTGCCGTCACCCCGGACTTGATCCGGGGTCTCGCTTCCGCTGAGCGACGTCGAAGGCATGCCCGCGAATGTGCGGAAAGAGCAGTTGGGCTCCGGGTTAAGCCCGGGGCGACGTCGGCGGCAGAGGCAGCGTCCCATCGACTTTCAGCCATCCGGCGGGGATTGTCAGCGCGTAAGACCGGACCATCATTGAAACGGGAATTTGTCCACCCGGCCTACGCGGATCGGCCCGGGCCGTCATATTCCACTGTGACATCCTGCTTGGTGCCGCACAGGCGCACGACCTTGCGGCCCTCCATCACCGGAATGGCGGAGAGGCGCATCCAGCGCAGATCGCCATCGGGGCGGCGGATCTGCGCATCGAGCGTGAAGCCACGCCGGTGGCGGATGGCGTAAGCGCGCAGCTCCTCCATGGCGCTGCGCGACTCCTGCACATAAAGCGAGACCGCAAGCGCGCGATGCACTTCCATGCCCACGGGAATGCCGAACAGATTATAGACGGCTGGGGTCCAGTTGAGGCGATTGGTTTGCAAATCGCATTGCCAGATGCCGATGCCCTGGGCAGCGAAGGGGTCTTCCGCGAGCGGCGGCGCATCGGGTTCATCGACTTCGGCCAGGAGGTGCCCGAGCGGCAGGCGCAGGGTGGCCTCATAGATTGGCCAGCTATGCGTGAGCGGCAGGGAAGCGATGGCAGTCACGGCGAACCTCTTTTTCCCCTTTCTATCTTCCGTGGGTTAACCGGGTGTTAGAGAGCGTCGACCATGGCGCAGGATCGCGTCAGGCGCTAGCGCGTTGCGACAAAATGCCTATGGTGCCGTCAACCCTCATCCGCCGCCGATCAGGCCAAGAAATACAGGAACGACCCGATGTCCACATATGAAGACCGTCTGAAAGCCCTGCGCGCGCAATTGAAGCGCCAGTCGCTGGACGGTTTCGTCGTGCCGCTCACCGATGAGCATCTTTCCGAATATGTCGGCGGCTATGCGCAGCGCCTCGCCTGGCTGACCGGCTTCCTCGGTTCGGCGGGCAGCGCAGTCGTCATGCCCGAGGAAGCCGCTATCTTCATCGACGGGCGCTACACGCTGCAGGTGCGCGATCAGGTCGACGGCACCCATTGGGACTATCAGAGCGTGCCGCAGACCAGCGTCGCCGCTTGGCTCGGCGAACACGCGCCGGACGGTGCGCGGATCGGCTATGATCCCTGGCTGCACACGCGCCGCTGGGTGGAGGACGCCACCAAGGCGCTCGGCAAGAAAGATGCGACCCTCGTTGCCGTCGAGACTAACCCGGTCGACGCGGTGTGGGACGACCGGCCGGAGCCGAGCAAGGCCAAGCTGGTGCCGCACCAGGAGCGCTATGCCGGCAAGACCAGCGCGACCAAGCGCAGTGAGATCGGCGACTGGATGAAGGCGGAAGGCATCGACGCGACGGTGCTGACCGCGCTGGATTCGATCGCCTGGACCTTCAACATTCGCGGCGCCGATGTCTCGCGTACGCCCGTCGCACTGGCCTACGCGCTGCTGCATGCCGACGGGAAAGCCGAGCTGTTCGTTGAGCCCGAGAAGATCGACGCAGATGTGCGCGCGCATCTCGGCAATGCGGTCACGATTCGCGATCGCGCCGAATTCACGAGCGCGCTGAGCGACCTTGGCGGCAAGGCCGTGGCGGTCGACCCGGAGCGGGCGGTGGCGGCGATCTTCGAAACGCTGGACAAGGCGAAAGCGACGATCCGCTCCGTGCGCGACCCGGCCGTGCTGCCCAAGGCGATCAAGAACGCCACGGAGATTGCCGGGCACAAGAGCGCGCAGGCGCGCGACGGCGCGGCGCTCTCGCGCTTTCTCCACTGGCTCTCGGTCGAAGGGCCGAAGGGCGGGCAGACCGAGCTCACCGTCGCCGACAAGCTGCAGGGCTTCCGCGAGGCGACTGGCGCACTGATGGACCTGAGCTTCGACACGATCGCCGGATCGGGGCCGAACGGCGCGATCGTCCACTACAAGGCCAGCGAAAGCACCAGCCGGCCAGTGGAGGCGGGCACGCTGCTGCTGGTCGACAGCGGCGGGCAATATCGCGACGGCACGACCGACATCACCCGCACCATGGCGATCGGCGCGCCGAGCGCGGAGATGAAGACCCATTTCACGCTGGTGCTCAAGGGCCATGTCGCGTTGGCGCAAGCGGTCTTCCCGACCGGCACGCGCGGCAGCCAGCTCGACGTGCTGGCGCGGCAATATCTCTGGGCGCAAGGCCTCGATTATGCGCACGGCACCGGCCATGGCGTCGGTAGCTTCCTCTCGGTGCATGAAGGACCGCAGCGCATCGCGACCTTCGGCGGCGGCGACGAGCCGCTGCAGTCGGGCATGATCCTCTCCAACGAGCCGGGCTACTACAAGACCGGCGCCTACGGCATCCGCATCGAGAATCTGGTGCTGGTGGTGGAGCGGGAGATTGCCGGGGCGGAAAAGCCCTTCTTGGCCTTCGAGACGCAGAGCCACGCGCCGATCGACCGCGCCCTCATCGACGTCTCGCTGCTGAGCGACAGCGAGCGGGCGTGGGTCGATGCCTATCACGCCAGGACGCTGGAGATTGTCGGCCCGCAGCTCGACGGCGCTGACGCATCAGAGACCCGGGCCTGGCTCGAGGCGGCCTGCGCGCCGCTCTGACGCGAGGATGACCGCGACGATCCTCCCGGCGCGCTCCGCGCAGGATCTGCGCGACGTCGCGGCGCTCTTCGTCGACTATGCGGCCTGGCTGCCGATCGACCTTGGCTACCAGGGGTTCGAGGCCGAGCTGGCGGGGCTGCCGGGCAACTATGCGCCGCCCGGTGGGGAACTGCTGCTGGCGCGCGGCGGGGACGGCGCGCCGCTCGGCTGCGTCGGCGTGCGACCGCTGGCGGACGAGGGCTGCTGCGAGATGAAGCGGCTGTTCCTGACGCCGGTGGCGCGGGGGCTGGGCCTCGGGCGGTCGCTGGCCGAGGCGATCGTCGCGGTGGCGCGCGGCGCGGGCTATCGCGAGATGCGGCTCGACACGCTGGCATCGATGACCGGGCCGATCGCTCTCTACGAGCGCATGGGCTTCGTGCGCATCCCGGCTTATTATGCGCCGACGCCGGAGGGCACCGTGTTCATGGGGTTACGCTTCTGACGCCATTGCGGCGGCTTCCACCGGGGCCTTCGCCTTCCTCGACCGTCCCAGCATCCGGTCCAGCCACACCATCGCCAGCCCTGTCAGCAGGAAGGCCATCGTGATGATCGCGGCGGTGGTCAGCACGTGCGCCCAGCCGAGCTGGGCGACATTGATGAACGGATAAGGATATTTGCCGTCCAGATGCGCACGCACCAGCGCATAAGGGAAATAAGCCAGCGGCAGCAGCGCCCAGTTGAGCGGATCGATCCGCGTCAGGCCGCCCTTCGGCACGAGGAGCAGCCAGAACGGGGCGATCGCCGCCGGCATGGCATAATGCATGAGGTAATTGGCGATCTGGGCATGGCCAACCAGATGCTCGGTGTTGCGTAGCAGCGTCGCATAGACGACGCCGATCAGCCCCATGATGAGCGTGACGCCGCCCAGCACGGCGGGCCGGCTCGGCCAGCGCAGCCCGAGCGCGGCGCCGAGCAGCACCAGCGCCGTCACGCCGTTGCCGATGATCGTGAAGAAGCGCAGCATCGACCAGAGCGCGGCGGGGACGGCGCCGGTCTTCTCCAGCGAGACGGTGACCTGAATGGCGAGTCCCGCGACGGCGATGAGAGCCACCAGAAAGGCCGCGATGCGCGCTACCGGTGACAGGGTCATCGCTTGGTCCTCCCTATTTCTGACAGCTCGGACAGTAGAATGTCGAGCGGCCGGAATCGATCCGCCGGCGCACCGTGCCGCCGCAGGGGCATGGCTCGCCCTCGCGGCCATAGACGCGCCAGTCCTTCGCGAAATAGCCGAGCTCGCCGTCCGGCCGGGCATAATCACGCAGGGTTGAGCCGCCAGCGAGGATCGCGGCGCGCAACACTGACCGGATGGCGTCGACCAGCTTGCGCAGGCCAGGCTTGCTGACCTTGCCCGCTTCGCGCGTCGGCGAAATGCCGGCGATGTTGAGCGCCTCGCAGACATAGATGTTGCCGAGGCCGGCGACGATGCGCTGATCGAGCAGCATCGCCTTGATCGGCGCGACGCGGCCTTTCAGCGCCTGCGCCAGATACTCGGCGGTGAGGCCGTCCCCCAGCGGTTCCGGCCCGAGTGCGGCGAAGGCGGGATAGGCGTCGATGGCCGCGCTCTCGACCAGATGGACGAAGCCGAAGCGGCGCGGATCGTGGAGAGCGAGGCGGTGGCGCGGCGTCTCCACGATCAGATGGTCATGCTTGCCGATCTCGGACGGATCGATCCGCCAGCGGCCGGACATGCCGAGGTGGAAGATCATCGTGTCGCCGCGATCGGTCTCGATCAGCCCATATTTGGCGCGGCGACCGAGGCCGGTGACGGTGGCGCCGGTGAGCCGCTGGCGCAGATCGGCCGGGAAGGGAAAGCGCATGTCGGCGCGGCGCGGCTCGACCAGCGTGAGCGGCGCATCCTCCAGCACGGCGCGCAGGCCGGCCACGGTGGTCTCGACTTCGGGAAGCTCGGGCATCGACCCTGTCTAGGCGGTGCGGGAGCGTCCGCCAACCGGCATCAGATCCACAATTGCCAGGGAAGCAGCAGCGGCGCCGCCGCGATCAGCGCGAGGCCGATCATCAGGCGGCGCTTGCCGCCGATCGCGATCTCGTCCGGCACCAGGCCGGTCGGCCGCGCCCAGAGGAAGGGGCAGGCCAGCATGGCGAGGAACCCGCAGCCCTTGGCGACCTCGCGCGCACCCACGAATCCGCCCCCGACCCACAGGCTGAGGCCGGTGAGCGCGAAGGCGATCGTCAGGAGCCACATGATGAGGCGCATTCCTTATAGGACGGATCACCGCGGCCGCTCTTTAGGCCGCAAGCCCCTATGCAGGCGCGCGGCTCTCCGGCATGAGGCGGCATGAGCCAAGCCGATGACATCGCCCTCGCCCACGCCCTGGCCGACGCTGCGGGCGCCGCGATCCGCCCCTTCTTCCGCGCCCGCTACGACATCGAGACCAAGACGGACGCCTCGCCCGTGACCGAGGCCGACCGCGCGGCGGAACTGGCGATCCGCAGGCTGATCGAGGCGGAGCGACCGCGCGACGGCATCATCGGCGAGGAATTTGGCGCGGTGCGCGAGGAGGCCGGACGGCAATGGGTGGTCGATCCGATCGACGGCACGCGCAGCTTCATCGCCGGGCGGCCGATCTTCGGCACCCTGATCGCGCTGATGCAGGACGGCTGGCCGGTGCTCGGTATCATCGACCAGCCGATCAGCGGCGAACGCTGGGTGGGCGCGATGGGGCTGCCGACCACGCTAAACGGCAAGTCGATGACGACGCGCGCCTGCCGCGATCTCGACCAGGCGATCCTCGCGACGACCGGGCCGCAATATTTCCCGGGCCACAGCGCCGAGCATTTCTCGATCCTCGCCGGCCAGTGCCGCGACACGGTGTGGGGCGGAGACTGCTATAATTACGCGCTGCTCGCGAGCGGACATGTCGACATCGTGGTCGAGGCCGGGCTTAAGCTCTACGACATCGCCGCGCTGGTGCCGGTCGTCGAGGGCGCGGGCGGGCGCATGTGCGACTGGGCGGGCGATCCGTTGACCGACGCCAGCGACGGCAATGTCATCGCGATCGGCGACCCCGCCCGGCTCGACGACGTCATCGAAGCGCTCGCGCATCATCATTGAGGTCCGGTCCGCGCGATTATGGGGCTGTCCACGCCGCCTAGTCTCCGACGACCGTGCCCACCACCGCGCCGGTCGCGCCGCCGACGGCCGCGCCCTTGCCGGCGTCATGACCGGTCACGGCGGCGACCCCTGCACCGGCGGCGGCGCCGATGCCCGCGCCCTTCAATGTTGCGCAGCCGGACACCGCCAGGGCACCGGCCATCGCCAGCGGGATCAGTATCGATTTCATCGCTCGGTCCTTCCTTGAAATTCCCGCGCTGAAACGCCCGAAACGGCATGGATGTTCCCTCGGGATCAACGGACAACCGCCTCTCCAGGCTGAAACGTGGTGTCGGATCGGCGGGTCATTCACCGACTTGCAAACGCCGCGGATTCGGGGTAGTTATGTTATACTATAACAATGCGGGAGAGCGACCAATGACGGACCGGTTCCTCGATGCACGCCCCATCTCCGATCTCAACACGACGCCGTTAATCGACGTGCTGCTCGTGCTCCTCGTCATGTTCATCCTCACCATCCCGCTGCAGACCCACAAGGTCGGCATCGACCTGCCGGCATCGGCGCCGACGCGCCTCCAGCCCGATACGGTGCGCAACCGGATCACGATCGACGGCGCCAGCGTCATCCGCTGGAACGGCGCGGCGGTCAGCGAAGCGCAGCTGCGCACCTTGCTGCGGCAGAGCATGACGCTCGCCGTCGAGCCGGCGCTCGACCTGCAGCCGGAAGCGAACGCGCGCTATGTGGTGGTCGATGCGGTGATGGCGGACATCAAGCGCGCCGGCGTCACCAAGCTCGGCCTGCCGGGCAACGAGGCTTATGGCGCGTTCTGACGCGCGTCAGCGCCGGGCGCTGTTGGCCGGCTCGGCGACGGCCGCTACATTGTCAGCCGCGTCGAGCTGGTCGGCATGTCTGGAGAGACGGACGGGCGCGCTCGGCACATCACCGGCCGACCGGCCCGACCAGGGATTCATCGCCGTGCAGAAGCCGCTGCGATTGCCGCACTGGCGGACCTCGCCGGTCTGGCGGTCGACCAGCACGATGATCTGGCCATCGTCGGCCAGCTTCGCGGCGGCGGCGTCCTTCTCCTCCGGCGCGCCCTGCACTTCGTTCCAGAGCCGATCGGCGGGATAGATGCCGACGCCGGCATAGCGGCCATTGCCATCGCCCATGCCGCCGGCCTCGTTCGACGCGGTCATCTGATTGCAGCCGGCGAGCGCCAGCAGGAAGAGTGCGAGAAGCTGCGCGTGGATCTTCATCATGCCCCTTTCAAACCGACGAAGTAGAAATAGAGGATGCGGGCCGGGCTGGCAAGCGATGCTCAGGCCGGGGCGCGCTCCAGATCGGCCTCTTCATTGCCGACTTCGTTGGGCTGCCCTAGCTGGGCAGCCCCCTTTTTCGACCATGTCACGTGCGAAGTTCGGCTGCCGAATGACCGCTGACGACGCCCTGTTGCCATCGCTCGCCCTGCGTCATTTCTGTGCGACAAGAGGCTGAAAGGCGACGAAAGAGGCACTGTGTCCCCGCCACTTTCCGTTTTCTGGAGGCGCCGGCAGACGGGCGCAAGGGCTATCCGCAGCGGCATGATCTGCACCCTGCAGGACAGCGAATAGATTAGACTGGCTTCCGGTGACATAGCGGACATTTTAGCGCCGCCCCTCAGGGGAGGGGCTAATGGCTGGTATCCACGGTGGCGGACATTCAACATGGTCGGGAAACGACCGCTTTTCGGTCAATTGCCCATCATCGCTTTCTGACGGCGGCGCTGCACGGACGAGCCGAGGCCGATCGCCTCGCGATATTTGGCGACGGTGCGCCGGGCAATGTCGAAGCCCTTTTTCCGCAGCAGGTCGACGAGCGTGTCGTCGCTGAGGATCGCGTCGGGCTTCTCCTCGGCGATCAGCGCGCGGATATGGCTCTTGACCGCTTCAGCCGATGCCGCCTCGCCGCCATCGGCCGACTGGATCGCCGAGGTGAAGAAATATTTGAGCTCGAAGGTGCCGCGCGGGCAGGCGAGATATTTGTTGCTGGTGACGCGGCTGATCGTCGACTCGTGCAGGTCCACCTCCTCCGCGATCGCCTTGAGCGTCAGCGGCCGCAAATGGGTGACGCCATGCTGGAAGAAGCCTTCCTGCCGGCGGACGATCTCCTCGGTCACGCGCAGGATGGTGCGCTGCCGCTGGTCGAGGGCCTTGATCAGCCAGTTGGCGCTGGCGAGGCTGTCCGACAGCCAGGTCTTGGCGGTCTTGTCGCGCGCGCCGGCCGCGAGCTGGGCATGATAGCGGCGGTTGATCAGCAGCCGCGGCAAGGTCGCACTATTGATCTCGATCGCCCAGCCCTTGCCTTGCGGCGTCACGAACACGTCCGGCTGGACAGCCGCCGGCCGATCGCCGCCATATTGCAGGCCGGGCTTGGGATCATAGCCGCGCAACTCGCGGATCATGTCCGCCATATCTTCCTCGTCGACTCCGCAGATGCGCCGCAGATGCGCGATCTGGCCCCGCGCGAGCAGATCGAGATTGTCGATCAGCGTCGCCATCGCCGGATCGTAGCGATCCGCCTCGCGCGCCTGGATGGCGATGCATTCCGAGAGGCTGCGCGCACCGACACCGGAGGGGTCGAAGGTCTGGACGATGGCCAGCACCTTTTCGACTTCGGCCAGCGGCACACCCAATCGATAGGCGGTTTCGAGCAGGTTGGCCTCAAGATAGCCGGCATCGTCGATCTGGCCGATGAGTTGGCCCGCAATCATGTGGTCGGTGCCGGAAAAAACGGCGCCGGCCTGTTGCAGCAGATGCTCGTAAAGCCCGATCTCGGGCGCGGCGAAGCTGTCGAAGTCGGGCCCGTCCTCCGAGCCGCCGCTCGACTGCACCCCCGCGTTCATCAGATCGCTGCCCGAACCGCGCTGGCCCTGGCCCGCATCGGCCGGGCTGTCGTCGATGAAGGTCTCGGCCGAATAATCGACATCGAGCGGCGCGTCCGCCGCCCCCGCGCCGCGCTCGATCAAGGTGTCCGCACCGGCATCCGGCCCCCGGCTCGGCTCGGCGCCTTCGATGGGTTCCGGCTGTTCCGGCGTCGCCCGCGCGACGAGATCGCCGGCTTCGAGCAACGGATTGCGCTCGAGCTCGCTGCCGATGAAGGCTTCAAGCTCCAGGTTCGAGAGCGCCAGCAGCTTGATCGCCTGCTGGAGCTGCGGCGTCATCACTAGCGACTGGCTCTGCCGCAGGTCGAGGCGAGGCGCGAGCGCCATGGCCGATGGCCTCCTTCAGCCCGCCGTCGTCACAGCGAGAAACTCTCGCCGAGATAGAGCCGCCGTACCTCGGCATTGGCGACCAGTTCGTCCGGATTGCCGGCGAACAGCACCTTGCCGTCATAGATGATGCACGCGCGATCGACGATCTCCAGCGTCTCGCGGACGTTATGGTCGGTGATGAGCACGCCGATGCCGCGATTCTTGAGATCCTTCACCAGATCGCGAATGTCGGCGATGGAGAGCGGATCGATGCCGGCAAAGGGCTCGTCGAGCAGCACGATGGAGGGATTGGCCGCCAGGGCGCGGGCGATCTCGGCGCGGCGGCGCTCGCCGCCCGAGAGCGCCATGGCCGAGCTGGCGCGCAGCCGGGCAAGGCCGAAATCGGCGAGCAGGGTCTCCAGCTTCTCGGCGCGCGCGGCCTTGTCCGGCTCGGCCAGCTCCAGCACGGAAAGGATGTTCTGCTCGACGGTCATGCCCCGGAAAATGGAGGTTTCCTGTGGCAGGTAGCCGAGGCCCAGGATCGCGCGGCGATACATGGGAAGACCGGTAATATCGAGGCCTTCGAGCAGGATGCGGCCGGAGTCGGGCTTTACCAACCCCATGATCGAATAGAAGCAGGTCGTTTTGCCCGCGCCGTTGGGGCCGAGCAGGCCGACAACCTCGCCATGACCGACCTCCAGGCTGACATCGGCCAGCACGGTGCGCTTGTCATAACTTTTGGCGATCGAGATGACCTGGAGCCGATGCTCACCCGCTTCCGGACCAGAGCCATTCGGGCGGGCTGCCACTGCAAGATCATTCATGTACGCGTCCTCATCGCCATGCTTGCGCCATATGCCCCAAAATGCGTTGCTGGCACGTTACGAAGCGCGCTGCAATCTCGGTCTGGCAGGAAATTTGCATGGCGAGCCGCATTGCACTGTCGGAAAAAAGTTTCGGGCGGGCGCCCCCGCCGTCGTCGTCAGTTGGGACGCTGGCGGACCTTGAACGTGCCCGAGACGCGGCCATTGGACGACGTGCTGGTGCCTGATGGTCCGCTGGCGGCAGACCCGTCTACGGTCGAGCGTCCAGTGGCAAGATCGATGACAAGGCGCGAGCCGGCAAGCCGGTTGGCGCCCTGGCTCAACTGCACGCCACCGAGCAGAGTGATAAGCCTGCGGTTGAGATCGTAAATCGCGACCGAGCCGCTCGCCCGCTCGTCGCCGCGCGTCACCACCACGCCGCCCGAAGCGTCGAGCCGGTCGATCTCGATGCCCTTGGCATCATGATAGGCGACGGTCAGTCGTTGCGCCGTCAGGGTGAGGCCAGCCTGGGTGACCTGTACATTGCCGGAGACGACGACGCGATCGGCGCGATCCTGCACTTCGATGCGGTCGGCCGAAAAATCGACCGGCGCGCTGGTATTGTGCCCCTTGAGCACCTGCGCGTTCGCGGTGCCCAGCAGGACGAGGCCGGCGCCGGCGGCGAGAAGGGGCAGCGATCTGCGCAGCATCACGGCCCTTTGCGTCCAAATTGTTCGATGCGCAAGCGGGCGTTGCCCTCCAGCGTGACCGTGCGCCCTTCCAGATCGGCATTCAGATGGTCGGCGCGGAACGTGCCGGTCGGCATGCGCCCTTCGACGCTGCCCCGGCTATGCAGCTTGCGCTGCTCGAGCTGAATGTCGACGTCGCGCGTGGTCAGTCGATAGCCGTCAGCGCTCTGAAACTGAATCGGGCCGACGATACCCACGGTTTCCTTATCGAGATTGTAGTTGCCCCGCTGGGCCGTGACGACGGCGCCGCCATTTTCCATCTGCAGACGCGCTTCGAGCTCGTTCAGTTCCACGATTGGATCGCGCGAGCTGCGCTGGAGCGCCGAGCCGGCGCGCAGCGAAAATGGGCGGCCGCGCGAATCCTCGCCGCGGTAGAGCGCTTCCACGACTTTCAGCCGCTCGCTCGCCATATCGACCTTGTTCTTGTCGAGTACGAAGCTGACTTCGGTCTCATGTGTGAAGGGCGCTGCCAACAGCAGCACGCCAAGGGCGAGCGCCACCACCGGCAGACTGCGTTTGAGCAGGGTGACGAGACGATCATGGCCGCCGCCCGGCGCGGCCCAGTGCTGCCGCTTGCTGCGCTGAGCCGTCGCTTGCGCGGAGAGCTGCAGCTCGTCACCGGTCAGGATATTTCCGCTAGGCATGGGCGAAGATGTCGATCTCCGGCCAGCCGGCAAGATCGAGCAGAGCACGATGCGGCAGAAAATCGAAACAGGCCTGAGCGAGCGCCATGCGCCCTTCGCGCTCCAGCCGCACGTCGAGTTCGGCCTTGAGCGCGTGCAGATAGCGTACGTCGGATGCGGCATAATCGCGCTGGGCATCGCTCAACACCGGGCCGCCCCAGTCCGAACTCTGCTGCTGCTTGCTGATGTCGAAGCCGAGCAGCTCGCGCACGATCTCCTTGAGGCCGTGCCGGTCCGTATAGGTGCGGACCAGGCGTGACGCGATCTTGGTGCAATAGACCGGCGCGGCCAGCACCCCCAGATAATGCTGGAGGGCGGCGATATCGAAGCGGCCGAAATGAAAGAGCTTGATCCGGTTCGGATCGGCGACGATCGCGCGCAGGTTGGGCGCGGCGTAGCTGCTGCCCGGCTGGAAGCGGACGAGATGCTCGTCGCCCTTGCCATCGCTGATCTGCACAAGGCAGAGACGATCGCGCGGTGTGATCAGACCCATGGTTTCGGTATCGATTGCGACCGGGCCATCGGCGAGCACGCCAGCGGGCAGGTCTTCTTCATGAAGATATACGCTCATGCCCGCTTCCTTAGACAGTTGTTGCCCACAGGGAAACCTTCCTGACAAAGACACCAAACGTCCGAATCGCGTGAAGAGATCTTCCCTGAATCGCGGAATTTCGAGACTTGCGACAATGAAACGCTGACGCACGGTGAGTCGCACCAAAATCATTCGCGCTTGTGGATAAATAGCGTTATAGCGAAACTTGGCTGAGTTTGGCTCCGGCCGAGTCCCTGTGCAGGTCGTCCAGCATAGGCGAGGATCATTGGTGGACGAGCGAAAGTGACTAACAGGGCATGAGTTTCGACAGAGGACGCCGCGGGCGCGGCAAGGACAAGCGGGACGGCTTCGGGGAACCGAGTTTTGACGGCGGATATGGTAGCGATCGTGGCGGCTTCGGCGGCGGTGATCGTTTCGGCGGTGGCGGTGGCTATGGTGGTGACCGCGGCGGCTTTGGCGGCGGCGGTTTTGGTGATCGCGGCGGCGGTGGCGGCGGCGGTTTCCGCAGCGGCGGTGGCGGCGGTGGTTTCCGCGGCGGCGGCGGCGGCGGCGGTGGTGGTGGCGGTGCCCGTGGCGGCATGCCGGCCCAGGTCGTCGGCGAAGGGTCTGGTGTCGTCAAATTCTTCAATGGCCAGAAGGGCTTCGGCTTCATCGTCCGTGACGATGGCGGCGAGGACGTGTTCGTGCACATCAGCGCTGTCGAGCAGGCGGGCCTGACCGGTCTGGCCGAGGGTCAGCAGCTCAAGTTCACGCTCGTCGATCGCGGCGGCAAGATCTCGGCGACCGAGCTGCAGATCGAGGGTGAGCCCCTGCCGGTTCCGGAGCGCGAAGATCGCGGTGATCGTGGCGGCCCGGGCGGCGGTGGTGATCGTGGCCCGCAACGTCAGCTCACCGGCGAGCGCGCAAGCGGCACGGTCAAGTTCTTCAACGCCATGAAGGGCTTCGGCTTCATCCAGCGCGACGATGGTCAGCCCGATGCCTTCGTGCACATCAGCGCCGTCGAGCGCGCGGGCATGAGCTCGCTGCAGGAAGGCGACCGGCTGGACTTCGAGCTCGAGGTCGATCGTCGCGGCAAATATGCCGCCGTCAATCTGAACAGCAAGGCCGACTGATTCGGTCGATTCGATTGGATCGTCCCAAGAAAAACGGGCCGGGAGCGATGCTTCCGGCCCGTTTTTCGTTTCCGTCTGATCGCCTTACGCCCCGCGGCCAGCCTCGAACAGGAACCAGGCGCGCCGCTCGGCAGCATCCGTCCAGTCGTCGATCAGGCTGTCAGTGGCATTGTCGCCCGCCGCGCCGGCCACTTCTTTGGCGGCGCGCAGCGCCTGGACAAAAGCGAGGTTGTCTGCGCGCAATTCCGCCAGCATGTCGGCCGGCGTCACGAAATCCTGGTCATTATCCTTGACGCTCTGCCGCTTGGCGATGTCGCCGATGGAACGCAGGGTGGTATTGCCCGTCTTGCGCACGCGCTCGGCGATGAGGTCGGTCGTCGCAAAGATCTCCGCCGCCTGCTCGTCGAACATCAGATGATAGTCGCGGAAATGTGGACCTGATACGTGCCAGTGGAAATTCTTGGTCTTGAGGTAGAGCGCGAAGCTGTCGGCAAGCAGGCCATTGAGCGCGTCCGCCACGGCCGCGACGGCATTCGCCTTGAGATCTGTCGGTGTCTTGAGCGCATTGTTGGTCATCATCGCCTCCGTCTGGATGCCGAGTTCGGCTGGTTTTACGCAATACGCGCAATATGCCATGCTGGATCCGGCCCGACGAACCAATCCCTTCGCATAGATTGATCGACTGCGCCGATCGTCCGGTCAGACCAGTCCCAGCGCACCCAGGGCGCAGCCGAGACCTGCCAGCAACAGCAGGCCGCCGAGCAACGGGCGGATGACACACAGCGGCAGCGCCTTCTCGTAAGCGTGCCCGGCGAGCAGGAGCGGCAGCAGTGCGGCGAGGCCGCCAAGCGATCCACCGAGCGCCGTCGCCCAGCCATTGCCGGTGAGCGCCACGATGCCGACGAGCAGGAAGGAGGAGCCATTGCCGAGCCGATGGGCCAGGAGCTGGATGATGAGGGACGTTCTGCCGGCCGGCGCCGATGCCTTGGCCGGGCTCGGAGGCAGCAGCAGGCCGGAGGCACCGAGCCCGAGCGCGATGGCGAAGAACAGGAGGCCTGCCGGTCCCTTCAGGAAGGATGCGATGCTAAGGCCGAGCAGGACCGCGATGACGGCGCTTGCAACGATCACCAGCGTGACTGGGACCAGTTGGCGGGGACCGAGTTCGCGTGCGAGGCGCTGCGAGCGATCACCCTGATCGAGCGCGAGCCCGAGCAGCAGGGCGAGCAGCAGGGCGTCCATGACGCGCCGCGTTCAGCGGCAGCCGCGCAGCGCCGCGGCAGCGAGGAACACGCGTGCCGAATCGGGCGTCGCGTCGCCCTGTGCGGCTTCGAGCATTAGCGAGAAATAGGTGAGCGCCACTTGGCGATGGCCGTTATAGGCGACGACGGACTCAAGGAGGCTCGCAAGCCCTTCCACTGCCTCGAAGCCGTTGTGCCGCGCGAAGCCGCGCAGATCGTCGAGCTGGTCACACAGGCTGGCGAGCGAGAGGGTGGCGCAACTGCCCTGCAGTGCCTCGATTCGGCTTAGTAGCTGGCTCTGGATTACCAATGCCGCATCATGTCGCATGCATCCCTCCCCCCAAAGCGATGGCCAACCCTCTGGCCTTGTTCCGTGGCAGCCGTATGTGGCTTCCCCATGACGCTTCGCATCCTGCACGATCAGGGTTAACACCCCGTTGCCCTTGGCGAGCGCATCCGACCCATCCCGTTGCAAGACGGAGCGGAACGGCCGCAAGCTTGACAAAGCCTTGCGATTCCCGCATTGGCCGCCGCCGAACCGGACGTTGCGCGCAAGGCGGCGTCCATATTTCGATGAGCTTCAGCGTCTTCCCCTGTCTCGCGCAGGCTGGCGCGCTTTTTGTTGAGGAACCGGGCCATGGCGAAGCCAGCCACAGTGAAGATCAAGCTGGTCAGCTCGGCTGACACGGGTTTTTTCTACGTGACGAAGAAGAATCCGCGCAACACGACCGAGAAGATGAGCTTCCGGAAGTATGATCCCGTCGCGCGCAAGCACGTCGAGTTCAAGGAAGCCAAGATCAAGTAAGCCGCTGTGCCGGGCGTCCGATCGGCCGCCCGAGCAATCTGCGACTCGACGGGAAGGGCCTGGGTCGAAAGATCCGGGCCTTGGTTCGTTTGCGCTCGGCCGTTTTCAAGCGGGCTGACTGATCAGCCCGTTCACGACATCCATGAAGCGCAGCACCGAGATCGGCTTGGAGACATAGGCGCTGGCGCCCGCCGCGCGGATGCGCTCCTCATCGCCCAGACCCGCATAGGCCGTCACCGCCATGATGGGGACAGTGGCGAGAACCGGGTCGGCGCGGAACGAGGCGATGAGATCGAGCCCGGTCACGTGCGGCAGCTGGATATCGGTGATGATGAGATCGGGAAGGAACTCGTTGGCGCGACCGAACGCATCGCGCCCGTCGCGTACCGCGGCCGTCTCATGGCCATGGGCACGGAGCAGGTCGCAAAAGAGCTTCAGGTTGAGCTCATTATCCTCGACAACCAGGACGCGTTTTGACACGAATTCTCCCACACCAACGGACGTGCCGTTCATTGGCAATGATGCCGAAAGCAAACCAGCCAGATGCGCCACCCCTATCCGAACAGCGATGCCGACGAAAGCATGGCACTGCTCCTTATCGGATGGATCGTGGCGGATCTCGCACGTGCGGAACGAATGCTGGCGCTCACCGGTCTCACGCCAGACGATCTGCGCGCGGGCCTGGGCAATCGCGTGACCCTGTGTGCGCTTATGGACTTCGTGATCAACCATGAGCCAGATCTGATCGCCTGCGCGGAGGCGCTGGAGGTGAGGCCCGCAGACATCATCGCGGTGCGCGGGCGGATAGGCCGGTGACCCGCCCGCTCATCATCAGCGATTGCGACGAAGTGCTGATGCACATGGTCGTGCCGTTTCGCGGCTGGCTCGAAGAGTTGCACGGCATCCATTTCGACTTCACGCAAGGCTTCGAGCGGGCGCTGCAACACAAGGACAGCGGTGATCCGGTCGAACGCGCGCAGATCTGGGCTCTGCTGTCGGCCTTCTTCGAAACCGAGATGCACCGCCAGACGCCGATCGCGGGGGCGGTCGAGGCGACGGCGCGGCTGGCGAAGCGCGCTGACATCGTGATCGTCACCAACATCGCCGAGACGCTCGGCCAGGCGCGGGCGGACCAGATCCACGCCCACGGCCTGCCCTACCAGGTGATCGGCAATGGCCGGGGTAGCGCGAAGGGGCCGACCGTCGCCCGACTGATCGCGGAAAGACGGCCATCGCTTGCCTTCTTCCTGGACGATCTCGCCAGCAACCACGTGTCCGTCGCCAGGGATGCGCCGCAGGTGTGGCGGCTGCATATGGTCGGCGAGCCGGAAATGGCGCCGCACGTCGAGACCGCGAGGGACGCCCATGCCCGGATCGACGACTGGGCGCGCACGGAGGCGTGGATCACCGCGCGGCTGGATGAGCATGACGAGGTGATTGCCGCAATTTAGCGCGAACCAGCGCGGGATTGAGGCAGGGTTGTCAGCATCGCGAGGGCATGAGCGGGTCGGCGAGACCGGCTCCCGACAGGAGGGGTGCGGTGGCAGGGCGCACGCCGGCCTGTTTGCCGGCTTGCGGATCGGCGCGCCTCGGCCTTGGCAAGATATCGGACCGGATGGCAGGCTCGGCACACGCCCCTGCGGCCCCGCGCCTTTGCCGTCCGGCCGCGACGCCGCTTGACCTTCCTTGCGGCTCATGCTGTGGCTCGCGGCATGAGCCGGATCGAACTTCATCTCGCCGCCGAGGGCATTGCCCTGCCCGCGCCCGCTGCCCCCGTGGCGGCCTATGTGCCGACCGTGCTGGCGGGCAATCTGCTCCATATCTCCGGGCAGTTGCCGTTCGGGCCTGACGGCGTCCTCATGACCGGCAAGATCGGCAGCGATCATGATCTCGCCTGGGGCCAGGCGGCGGCGGAGCGCTGCGCGCTGATGCTGGTCGCGCAGATGAAGGGCGCGCTGGGCGACCTCGACCGGGTCGAGCGAATCGTCAAGCTTGGTGCCTTCATTGCCAGCACCGCCGATTTCACGGACCAGCCCAAGGTCGCCAATGGTGCCTCCGAGATGATGGTGCGCATCTTCGGCGAGGCCGGGCGTCACGCCCGCAGTGCTGTGAGTGTGCCGGTGTTGCCGCTCGATGCGTCGGTCGAGATCGACGCGATCGTCCTCGTCCGCCCCTGATCATGCGGGCGTCCGCGCCGCGCGATTTCCTGACAGACCGGCCCTTCGCGCATCGCGGCCTGCACAAGGGGGGCGTGCCGGAGAACAGCCTCGCCGCCGTGCGCGATGCGATCGCGGCGGGCTATGGTGTCGAATGCGATGTGCGCCTGAGCCGCGATGGCATCGCCTATGTGTTTCACGACCGGCGGACCGACCGGCTGACTGGGCGTCGCGGGCGATTCGCCGGGCTGGCGGCTGACATGCGCCAGGCCCTGCGTCTGATGGGAAGCGAGGAAGCGGTGCCAAGCCTCTCAGCGTTGCTGGCGCTGACCGGCACGCAGACGCCCCTGCTTATCGAACTCAAGTCGGACGACGGCCCGCACGGTTGCGCGCGGCTCTGCGCCGCCGTGGCACGGGACTTGAGCGCTCATCGCGGCGCGCTGGCCGCCGTGATGAGCTTCGACCCTCTGATGTGCCACTGGTTCGCCCGGCACCGGCCCGATGTCGCGCGCGGCCTCGTCATCGGTCGGCGGCATCGCACCGGGATCACCGCGCGGCGTGATCTTGCTCTGGCAATCGCGCGCGCCATGCCCCATTTCATCGCCTGTGACGTGCGCGACCTTCCCAAAGCCCGTGCGATTCCCCGGCGGCGCCGCCTGCCGTTGCTGTGCTGGACCGTGCGTAGCGCGCGGGACCGGTTGCGGGCGCATGACGCCGACCAGATCATCTTCGAGATGGCTTCCTGAATGAGCGAGGCGATGACGGTCCGGTTGTGCGATTCGGTCGCCGCGCTCGACAGGGCAGAGTGGGACGCCTGCGCGGGGTCGGACAATCCCTTCGTCTGTCATGACTTTCTCGCCATCCTGGAAGAATCGGGCAGCGTTGGCCCCGGCACCGGCTGGTCGCCCGCGCCGATCACGGTCACGGACGCATCCGGCACGATGCTGGCGGCGGCGCCCGGCTATCTCAAGAGCCACAGCCAGGGCGAATATGTCTTCGATCATGGCTGGGCCGATGCCTGGGAACGAGCGGGCGGCGATTATTATCCGAAGCTGCAGATCGCTTCACCCTTCTCGCCGGTACCGGGGCCGCGACTGCTGCTGCGCGATCCTGCCGCCGGGCCGACGCTGATCGCGGGCATCGAGGCGGTGACGGATCAGAATAATCTGTCCTCTGCCCACGCGACCTTCATCACGCCCGAGCAGTGCGAGACTTTTCGCGCGGCCGACTGGCTGATTCGCCAGGGTAACCAGTTTCACTGGGCCAATGAGGGCTATGGCAGCTTCGACGATTTCCTCGGCGTCATGTCGAGCCGGCATCGCAAGGATGTCCGCAAGGAGCGCGCCAGGGCACAGGCGGGGCTGGAGATCGTCCATCTGACCGGCAGCGACCTCACCGATGCGCATTGGAATGCTTTCTGGCATTTCTATCAGGATACGGGCAGCCGCAAATGGGGCCGGCCTTATCTCACGCGGCGCTTCTTCTCCCTGCTGTCCGAGCACATGGCCGACAAGGTGCTGCTGATGCTGGCGCTGCGAGATGGGCGGCCGATCGCAGGCGCGCTCAATCTGATCGGCGGTGACGCGCTTTACGGGCGTTATTGGGGTTGCATCGAGGAGGTGCCGTTCCTCCATTTCGAGCTGTGCTATTATCAGGCGATCGATGCCGCTATCACGCGCGGGCTGGCGCGGGTCGAGGCCGGGGCGCAGGGAGAACACAAGCTCTCGCGGGGTTATCGTCCGGTGGCGACCTACTCGGCGCATTACATCCCCAACCCGAGCTTCCGCCGCGCGGTCGCCGACTATGTCGAGCGCGAGGCACTGGCGCTGGCCAGCGACCGCGAATGGCTCGACGAGCGCACACCATTCCGCAGGAGCGAATGAAGGCGGGATTTCTGCCCCAAAATGGAACAAATGTCCGGTTTCGCTCCGGTTCCGCTCGGTTCAGCCAGCGGTGCTCTTTCTGCCGCGCCGGAATGCGCTATGCTCCTCCACGGTCAAAAACGCCTTCATAATGGAGACGGTCATGAGCGTGGGGAAAATCACGGCGCTTGCCGTGTGCGTGAGCTTTTGTGCTATGTCGCAGGGGGCTCATGCCGCCGTCATCATCGAAACGCTGGCGGCGCCCTCGCCGACATTGAGCGCAGTTTATACAGGCATCACCGGCAATACGCATCGGGCCGGCGAAACCCGGCTGTTCATGACGCGCAAGAATGGGCTGATCACGGCCTATGACATCGACACCAGCACTTATTCGACTTTCCAGAATCTGAGTGCGCGGATCGTCGGCAACTCCTCCAACGAACTGGGGCTGCTCGGCCTCGCCTTCGATCCCGGCTATGCCAGCAACGGCCAATATTATGTTTATCTGACCGGCCGAACGAGCCCAAGCGACCCGGTTCAAGCACAGGTAATTCGCTTTACCGATCCGCTGATCGCCTCGGCGCCGGAGCAGACGGTCTGGACGATGGATCTGGACGGCGCGACCCATCATGTCGGTGGCTGGATCGACTTTGACGCGACGGGCAGGCTGCTGATCTCCATCGGCGACGGCGGCAATGGCGTGACGCCGGACAGCCGAGGCACCGGGCAGAATCCGGTGGACTGGTTCGGCTCGATCCTGCGCATCGATCCGCACGGCGATGACTTTGCCGATCCGACCGAGAATTACGCGATTCCGGCAGATAATCCCGCCATCGCCGGTGGGGCCGCCGAAGTTTTCGCTTATGGTCTGCGCAATCCCTTTCGCAATTCGGTCGCGCCCGACGGAAACCTCATCGTCGCCGATGTCGGTGAGAATATGCGCGAGGAACTGACGATTGTCGAAACGGGCAGCGCTGCCCGCAATCTCGGCTGGGCACTGCGCGAGGGGGATATTCCCGGTCCGGCCCCTGCGGGCGGCGTGGCGCCAGTGGATTATCAGGCGCCGGACCTCGTCTATGATCATAGCGAGGGCGCGGCGATCATCGGCGGATTCGTCTATCGTGGCAGCGCGGTGCCGGAACTGTTCGGCAAATATGTGTTCGGGGATCAGGTCTCGGGCAATATCTGGGCGATTGGCTATGCCAACGGCGCCTTCGTCGGCAGCAAGTCGCTGCTCGGCAACCTGCCTTCCCTGGTCGGCTTCGGAGAGACGGTGGACGGCGAGATCGTCGCGACGCGCTATAGCTTTGGAAGCACGGCGCTTTACCGGCTCGGTTCCGATGGGGTCCGCCCCGCCGTGCCGGAGCCGGCAAGCTGGGCGCTGCTGATCGCGGGATTTGCCATGGCCGGCGGCATGTTGCGCCGGCGGCCGGTGTATCAGGCGGCGCGACGGCTCGTCTGAACGATCCAGGCGCGGGCCTGGCGCTGGGCCTCGGCGATTTCGCGGGCGGTCATCTCTTCGGCGATTTCCGCGCGGCAGTGCTGGCCTTCCTCGCTGCCGGCCTGCGCCGCCAGATTGAACCACATATGCGCCTCGATGAGGTCGACTTCGACGCCACCCGTGCCGCAACTGAACGCCACACCCAGATCGAAACGCGCCTGCGCGTCGCCCAGAGCCGCGTCATGCTTGCGGCTCTCGATCAGAAAACGGGCACTTGCCATGCTATTCGCCACTACCAACCCCCAGCGGTTAAGTTCGTGAATGGGGGGAAATTTCCATGGCCGCCTTGAGAAATGGTTAACGCCCTTAAGAGTTTACATGGCGTGATGATCGCGCGACCCCGCGCAGGCGGCAATATTCAAGGGTTAACGGCGATATTGTCGATGAGCCGGGTGCTGCCGAGGCGGGCGGCGACAAGCAGCCGGGCGGGCCGATCGAGGCTGGCGAGCGGCGCCAGCGTGCCCACGTCGCACAGGGCGAGATAGTCGACCGAATCGAATCCGCACTCGATGAGATGTTCGGTGGCCTCGGCGATGATGTCCGCGACCGGGTTGCCGGCCATGATTGCCTCGCCGGCCATCACCAGCGTCTCGGGCAGCGCTGCCGCGATCGCGCGGGCATTGTCGCTGAGATAGGCATTGCGCGAGGAGAGGGCGAGGCCGTCATCGTCGCGCTGCGTCTCGACGCCGACGATCTCGACGTCGAGATCGAGATCACGCACCATCTGGCGGATCACGGCGAGCTGCTGGAAGTCCTTTTCGCCGAAGCAGGCGATATCGGGCCGCACCTGCCCGAACAGCTTGGCGACGACGGTCGCGACGCCGTCGAAATGGCCGGGGCGCCAGTCGCCGTCGAGCCCTTCAGAGACGCCGGCGACATGGATGCTGCTGGAGAAGCCCTGCGGATACATGACCTCGACGCTCGGCGCCCAGAGCGCGGCGACGCGGCCCGCTTCCAGCATCTGCGCATCCTGCGCCTCGCGGCGGGGATAGGCAGCGAGATCCTCCCTGGGGCCGAACTGGGTCGGATTGACGAAGATCGAAACGACCACATGCTCCGCGAGCGCCCGTGCGCGCGCGACCAGCGCCATGTGTCCGGCATGCAATGCGCCCATGGTCGGTACCATGGCGATACGGCCACCATCGGCGCGCAAGGCCGCGATGCCGGCCCGCAGCGAACGAACGTCACGGAAGATTTGCACGCCGATCACGCCTCCGATAAGGGCCGTCGCAAGGGTTCGGGCGCTGGCTTCGCCTGTCCGGGCCGAGCGGTCAAGGGGCCGCATCCAGCACAACGAGTTTCGATCGATCCATGTCCAGCGCCGCTCCGCACCTTATTGTTTTCGCCAATGAAAAGGGCGGCACTGGCAAGTCTACGACGTGCGTCCATACCGCCGTGGCCCTCGCCGCGCAGGATATCTCCGTCGCGCTGATCGATCTCGACCATCGCCAGCGGACCAGCGCGCGCTATCTCGAGAATCGCGCGGAAACGGCGCGGCGCCGCGAGATCGACCTGCCGACTCCGGCGCACCATGTCTATGCGGGCGACAGCACGCAGGGCCTCAACGAGATGATCGCGCAGGCGGCGATGAGCGCGCAGGTCGTGATCCTCGACACGCCCGGCCGCGACGATCCGATCGCCCGCTATGCCGCCGCCGCCGCCAACACGCTGGTCACGCCGATGAACGACAGCTTCGTCGACTTCGACCTGATCGGCCAGGTCGATCCGGAGAATTTCAAGGTGAAGCGCCTGAGCTTCTATTCCGAGCTGATGTGGGAGACGCGCAAGACCCGCGCCAAGGCGGACGGCACCGCGATCGACTGGGTCGTGCTACGCAACCGCCTGCATCACATGGAAGCGCGCAACCAGCGCCGGGTCGGCGAGGCGTTGACCGAACTCTCCAAGCGAGTCGGCTTCCGGGTCATTCCGGGTCTGTCGGAGCGCGTCATCTTCCGCGAGCTCTTCCCGTCGGGCCTCACCTTGCTCGACCGCGGCCAGCTCGGCGAGCTCGGCGTCAGCCACCTCGCCGCGCGACAGGAACTGCGCGAGATGATCGCGGGCCTGGCCCTGCCGATGCTGGCTGGACAGCGCGCCGCGCAGCAGAGCGCCGCCTGATCCGATGCTGCTGATCGCCGTCCTGGCCGCGATCGGCCTGTGGCTCTGGCTCGGCAAGGATCTCAAGCGTCTGCGGAAGCTTCCCGCCGCCTGGATCGGCATCGGCGGCACGCTGATCGGCACGGTGATGATGGCCAAGGGCATGCCGGTGGTGGGCGCGCTGATCGCGGCAGGATCGGGCCTGTGGCTGCGCTATGGCAGTCAGCTCATACCCGGCGCAGGAAAGCCAGCGACGCCGCGGCCCCCCATCGCGCTCAGCCGCGCGGAGGCGGCCGATGTGCTCGGCGTGGCGCCCGACGCGGATCGCGAGACCGTCCTTGCCGCCTATCGCCGCCTGATGGCGCGCAATCATCCCGATGCCGGGGGATCGGTTGGGCTCGCCGCGCGTATCAACGCCGCGCGTGATCTGCTGCTGAAATCACAAGAGTGAAGCGCCGGGAATCGCATCCAGTTTCGCACGACTTGCACGATCTTGTCCGAGGGAGCCGACATGACTCATCAATTCCACCCGACCAGCCTGCGCGAATATGACATCAGAGGGATCATCGGCGAGACGCTGGGCGAGGCGGATGCCTATGCGATCGGGCGGGGCTTCGGCACGCGGGTCGCGCGGCTGGGCGGCAGCAGGGTCGTGGTCGGCTATGACGGGCGGCTCTCCTCGCCCATTCTCGAGGCGGCGCTGGTCAAGGGGCTGAACGACAGTGGCATCCATGCCGTGCGGGTCGGCGAGGGGCCGACGCCGATGCTATATTATGCCGAGGCCGTGCTGGATGTGGATGGCGGCATCCAGATAACCGGCAGCCATAATCCCGCCAATTATAATGGCTTCAAGCTGGTCCTGCAGCATGGACCGTTTTTTGGCGCGGACATCGCCTCGCTCGGCGCCATGGCGGAGAGCGGAGACTGGGTCGAGGGATCGGCCGGCAGCGAACAAGTCGACATCATGGACCGCTACACGCGGCGGCTGGTCGAGGGGTTCGACGGCAAGGCCTTCCGCGTCGGCTGGGATGCCGGCAATGGCGCGGCCGGCCCGGCGGTCGAGAAGCTGGTCAAGCTGCTCCCCGGTGAGCATTACACGCTCTTCACCGATGTCGACGGCAATTTCCCAAATCATCATCCCGACCCTACCGAAGAGAAGAATCTGGCCGATCTGCGCAGGCTCGTCGCGGAGAAGAAGCTCGATTTCGGCGTGGCGTTCGATGGCGATGGCGACCGGATCGGCGCGATCGATGGCGAGGGGCGGATCATCTGGGGCGATCAGCTGCTCGCCATCTTTGCCGAGCCGGTGCTGAAGGACGTGCCCGGCGCCACGATTATCGCCGATGTGAAGGCCAGCCAGGCTTTGTTCGACCGCGTCGCGGCGCTCGGCGGGAAGCCGTTGATGTGGAAGACCGGCCACAGCCTCATCAAGTCCAAAATGAAGGAAACTGGCAGCCCGCTCGCTGGCGAGATGAGCGGCCATATCTTTTTCAAGCACCAATATTATGGGTATGACGATGCGCTTTATGCTGCAGTGCGGCTCATTCGTGCCGCCAGCGACCTCGGCAAGAGCGTGACGCAGCTGCGCAGCGAGATGCCGGCGATGGTCAATACGCCCGAACTGCGCTTCCAGGTCGACGAGAGTCGCAAGTTCGCCGTGATCGAGGAAGTGCTGGCGCGTCTGGCCGATTCGGGCGCGACGGTCGACGCGACCGACGGCGCGCGCGTCAACACGCCCGATGGCTGGTGGCTGCTGCGTGCCTCGAACACGCAGGATGTGCTGGTTGCCCGCGCCGAGGCCAAGGATCAGGCGGGGCTGGACCGGCTGATGGCACAAATCGACGAACAATTGGCGCTTTCCGGTCTCGAGCGAGGGCCGCAAGCGGGGCACTGAAGCCAAGCAGTTGCGTTGACAAAAGCTTAAGATGCAGAAGTTGCAATCAATTCGTCTCATTTCGCAATTGCAGAATATTAGTATGTAAGACATACAGACTGAGCCTTTCAGGCATCCTCTCCTAAAACTTCCGGGCCGTCCTTCGGGGCGGCCTTTTTTTTGGTCCGCGCGGCTGCCACATAGGGGAAATGGCGGATCTGCCTTCTCCCATCACGAACTGGTTCGCGCGCCGGGGCTGGGCGCCGCGCCGGCACCAGCTTGAGATGCTCGCGGCCGCGAAGCGGGGTGATCATGCGTTGCTGGTGGCACCGACCGGCGCGGGAAAGACGCTGGCGGGTTTCCTGCCGAACCTCGTCGATCTCATCGAAACGCCGCGCGAAGGGCTGCACAGCCTCTACATCTCGCCGCTCAAAGCCCTCGCCGTCGACGTCCAGCGCAACCTGCTGACGCCGATCGAGGAGATGGGCCTCGACATCCGCGTCGAGACACGCACCGGCGATACGCCCTCGGACCGCAAGGCACGCCAGCGCATCCGCCCGCCGCAGATGCTGCTGACCACGCCCGAATCGCTCTCGCTGCTGCTGTCCTATCCCGACGCCGAATATCTGTTCGCAGATCTCGATACGGTGATCATCGACGAGATCCATGCCTTCGCGGCCGAGAAGCGCGGCGACTTGCTCAGCCTGTCTCTGTCACGCCTGCAATCCATCCGGCCGGGGCTGCGCCGCGTCGGCCTGTCGGCTACCGTGGCCGAGCCGAATCTCTACCGGCAATGGCTCGCGCCGGCGGGGCAGGCGGACAAGGTCGCGCTGGTCGAGGGCGATCCCGGCGCGCCGCCCGACCTCTCCATCCTGATCCCCGAAGACCGTGTGCCCTGGTCGGGCCATAGCGGCGTCTATGCCGCCAAGCAGGTGATCGAGATCATCGCGGCGCACAAGATGACGCTCGTCTTCTGCAATACGCGCAGCCTCGCCGAGCTGACCTTCCAGGAGCTGTGGAGCGAGAATGACGACAATCTGCCGATCGGCATCCACCATGGCAGCCTCAGCCGCGAGGCGCGGCGCAAGGTGGAGGCGGCGATGGCGGACGGACGGCTGCGGGGCCTCGTCGCCACCGCCAGCCTCGATCTCGGCATCGACTGGGGCGACATCGACTGCGTCGTCCAGATGGGGGCACCCAAGGGCTCGTCGCGCCTGCTCCAGCGCATCGGCCGCGCCAATCACCGCATGGACGAGCCGAGCAAGGCGATCCTGATCCCGGGCAATCGCTTCGAATATCTCGAGGCGCAGGCCGCTTATGACGCGGTGATGGCCGGCGCGCGCGATGCCGAGACCTTCCGGCCCGGCGCGCGCGACGTCCTCGCCCAGCATATCATGGCGCTGGCCTGTGCGGGGCCGATCGACCCCGAGCAGTTCCTCGCCGAAGTGACCAGCGCGACGCCCTATGCCTGGCTGGACCGCGTCCAGCTCGACGACATGTTCCGGTTCGTCTCGACCGGCGGCTATGCCCTGCGAGCCTATGACCGGTTCCAGCGGCTGGTGCAGGAGCGGGATGGCCACTGGCGCCTCGCCCATCCGCGCTTCGCCCAGCAGCACCGCATCAACGCCGGCATCATCGTCGATCAGCCGGCAGTCGACATCCGTTTCCTGAACGGCCGCAAGCTCGGCACGGTCGAGGAAGCGTTCGCCGCGACGCTCTCGCCCGGCGATCGGTTCTTCTTCTCCGGCATGTCGCTGGAGCTGCTCCGCCAGACCGAGGCCGAGATCATCGTCAAGGCCAGCACCAGGTCGGCGCAGATCCCGAGCTGGGGCGGCACGCGCATGGCCATGTCGACGCATCTCGCCGGCCGCGTGCGCCAGTTCCTGGCCGATCCCTCGCAATGGCATCGCTTTCCTCACGACGTGCACGAATGGCTGGCGATGCAGCAGCTCCGCTCGGTGCTGCCGCGGCCGGATCAGCTCCTGATCGAGACCTTCCCGCACGAGGGGCTGCATTATATGGTCGCCTACAGCTTTGAGGGCTGGAATGCGCACCAGTCGCTCGGCATGCTGCTGACGCGGCGCATGGAGGAGCGCGGCCTCAAGCCGATCGGCTTCGTCTCCAACGACTATGCACTCGCCGTCTATAGCCTGGAGCCGGTGCGCGATCCGGCGGCGCTCTTCTCAGCCGACATTCTCGATCACGAGTTCATCGCCTGGGTCGAGGAATCGAGCTTGCTGAAGCGCGCCTTTCGCGATGTCGCCGTCATCTCCGGCCTGATCGAGCGGCAGCGGCCCGGCACCCGCAAGACCGGGCGCCAGGTGAGCTTCTCGACCGATCTCATCTATGACGTGCTGCGCCGCTACGAGCCGGATCATCTGCTGCTCAAGGCGGCCTGGGCGGATGCCCGCGCGCGCATGACCGATGTCGGCCGGCTGGGCGAGCTTCTCGATCGCGCGGCAGAGACAATGCTTCACGTGCCTTTGCAGCGGGTCAGCCCGCTGGCGGTGCCGGTGCTGATCATGATCGGGCGCGAACAGGTCGCCAGGCAGGAGACGGACGATGCCCTGCTGATCGAGGCGGAGGCGCTGGCCCGGCTGGCCATGACGCCCGATTGAGGCTTTTGCATGCACGCCGGGACGTGATATTATCACGGCCTATGGAGAGGTAGGCATATGCTGCTCAAGAACCGTCTCATGATGACCGCGCTCGCCGCAATGGCGCTGGCCGGCCCGGCATTCGCCCAGGAAAATCGTGCGACAGACGCGCCCGGCGCGCCGGATGGCAAATTCGTCATCACGCCGAACCTGCCTAACGAGACGCCCGATCCCGCGCGGTTCCAGCTCACCGATCAGTTCGTCCCGATCAGCAAGGATCAGGCGGATCGCATGACCATGCCGGTGCGGATCGGCACCAGTGGCACCTATGATTTCGTGATCGACACCGGATCGCAGCGCACGATCGTCGCCAAGGAGATTGCCCAGCGGCTCGCCCTGCCTGTGCTTTCGCCGGTCGAGATCGTGAGCATGGCCGGACGCGTCACGGTCGACACGGTGAAGCTGGACGGTCTGACCTTCGGCGATCATGCCGTCGATAATCTCGACGCGCTCAGCATCGCGCATAATGATCTCGGGGGTGCCGGCATAATCGGGCTGGACAGCCTCAAGGGCAAACGTCTCACCATGGACTTCCAGCGGCGCAAGATGGACGTCGGCAGGAGCAGACGGGGGAGCGACCGCAACGATGCCAACACCATCGTCGTGGAGGCGCGCAGCAAGTTCGGCCAGCTCATCCTCGTCGATTCGAAGATCGACGGGCGAAGGGTCAATGTCATTCTCGACACCGGCGCTGAACTCAGCGTCGGCAATATGGCCCTGTTCAACAATCTCAAGCTCAAGAAGCTGGTGATTCCGCCGCAGCCCACGACGCTGACCAGCGTCACCGGCATCACCGTGCCGGCCCAGTTCACCGTCGTGCGGCGCATCACCATCGGCGCGGTGACGCTCGACAATGTGCCGATGGTATTCCTGGACGCGGCGCCCTTCGACGAGCTGGGCCTGGGCGACAAGCCGGCGATGCTGCTTGGCATGCGTATGCTGCGCCTGTTCGATCAGGTCGCGATCGATTTTGGCAACCGCCGGGTCGACTTCCACATGAAGGATGCAGCGCAGGCGGCCGGGGCGTCACGCTTCGCCAGCCTCGACGCAGGGGCCGCAACCTTCCGCTGAGGCCGCGACCGGCTGGCCGCAGCGCGGGCAGAGCGAGGCCGCGCCGGTCCGTTCGCCATGGGTGATGGCGATCCGCTCGTCGAACAGGAAGCATTCGCCCTGCCAGAGGCTGTCGCGCTCCTCGATCTGCGCCAGATAGGCGAGGATGCCGCCGTCGAGATGATAGACCTCTTCGAAGCCGCGCGCGCGGGCCAGGGCGGTCGACTTCTCGCAGCGTATGCCGCCGGTGCAATACATGGCGAGGCGCGGTGTGCGCCCCTCGGCGCGCCATTGTTCGACCTGGGCATCGAACCAGGCGGGGAAATCGCCGAAGCTCGCGGTCTGCGGATCGATCGCGCCCGCGAACGCGCCGATCGCCACTTCATAGTCGTTGCGCGCATCGATCAGGATCGTGTCGGGATCACTGATCAGCGCATTCCACTCTTCGGGCGGGACATGGATCCCGGCGGCGCTCGCATCGATGTCGGCAACGCCCATCGTCACGATCTCGGGCTTTACCTTTACCTTCCAGCGCGCAAACGGAAGGCGCTCGGCGTCGTGACACCGCGCCGAAAGGGTCGCGAAACCGGGCACGGCACGCAGACGAGCCAGCGCGGCGTCCATCGCCTCGGGCGCGCCGGCAATCGTTCCGTTCATGCCCTCGGTGGCGAGGATGATCGAGCCGACGAGGCCGTGCCCGGCGCCGAACGCGCGTAACTCCAGCGCGAGGGCCGCAGGATCGGGAATCGGTGCGAAGGTGTAGAAGGCGGCAACGCGGACAGCGGGCGGAAGCAAGGGCATGATCGGCATCTAAGCCTTCCGCTCTCAAAATAGAACCGCCCGGACTTTGTTTTGAAGAGGAACGAGTTCTCTCTTTGTTCGAGTTTCCGATTGAAAGGCGCTCGCCCCCGGCGCATAGCTAAGACCATGCGGTCCCCGCCCTCCTTCCCCTTTGCCGGCCAGAGCTGGTACGCGCTGCCGCAAGGGGCGCTGGTCTGGCGCGAGCGGGCGGCGTTGATCGTGGCCGACCTGCATTTCGAGAAGGCCAGTGCCTATGCCCGGCGCGGGCAGATGCTGCCGCCCTATGACAGCCAGGTCACGCTCGACGGGCTGGAAGCGCTGGTCGATCTCCTCGCCCCGCGTGAGATCTGGTGCCTGGGCGACAGTTTCCACGACGGTCACGCCGCCGATCGTATGGACGCGGTCACGCGCGCGCGCCTCGCTCGCCTCACCGCCCGCTGCCGCTGGACCTGGATCACCGGCAATCACGATCCCGCGCCGGCACCCGGCCTGGGTGGCGAAACGATCGACGAAGCGCATATCGACGGCGTCATCCTGCGCCACGAAGCACGCGCTGGTGAAATCCAGCCCGAAATCTCCGGCCATTTTCATCCCAAATGGCGGCTCAGCTTGCGTGGCCGATCGGTCTCGCGGCGCTGCTTCGTGATGGGCGAGCGCAAGCTCATCATCCCCGCCTTCGGGGCGCTGACCGGCGGGCTTGACGCTGCGGCAGCGCCGATCCGTGCGCTGATCGGCCATGGTGGCGAAGCGCTCGTCCCTCTTTCCGATCGCCTCCTGCGCTTCGCCGTGCCTGCCTGACGACGAGTCGAATATGGTGTAACAAGGATGCAACAGGCAGCCGGCCGGCGTATGAAAGGGGATTTCCAGCCGGATTTAGCCTCGCTTATACTGAGGGCAGTTGCGGCGTTACATCGCCCAAAAGATATATCACAATCGAGAGGAGACACCCGATGCGCAGGCCCTCCATTTTCGCTTCGGCCAGCCTTGCGGCCCTGCTGTGCGCGCTGACCGCGCCGGCCCTGGCCCAGGACGCGCCAGCGGCCGCTGATGCCGTTACCGACACTGGCGAGAATGCGGGCGACATCATCGTCACCGCGACCCGCCGCGCCAGCCCGCTTTCCGACGTGCCGATCGCCGTCTCGGCGGTCACGTCGGCCTCCATGCAGAACAGCGGTGCCAACGACATCCGTCAGCTCAATCAACTCGCGCCGTCGCTGCTCGTTTCCTCGACCGGATCGGAAGCCAATGGCACCGCGCGCATCCGCGGCATCGGCACCGTCGGCGACAATCCGGGTCTGGAAAGCTCGGTCTCGGTGTTCATCGATGGCGTCTATCGCTCGCGCACCGGCGCCGGCCTTACCGACCTGGGCGAGATCGAGCGCGTCGAGGTCTTGCGCGGACCGCAGGGCACGTTGTTCGGCCGCAACAGCTCGGCCGGCCTCCTCAACATCGTCAGCAAGTCGCCGAGCTTCACTTTGGGTGGCAGCGGCGAGATCAGCTACGGCAATTATGATTACTGGCGCGCCGCCGCCCGCATCACCGGCCCGATCAGCAAGACGATCGCGGCGAGCATTGAGGGCGTCTATTCCAAGCGTGACGGCTTCCTCAAGATCGTCGACGCCAGCGGCAACCAGACCGGCGACACCAATGATCGCAATCGCTACTTCATCCGAGGACAGCTGCTGTTCGAGCCGACCAGCGAGCTGTCGGTCCGCATCATCGGCGACTATACCAACCGCGACGAGAGCTGCTGCGGCGCGGTGTATATCGACACGGGCGAAGAGACCGGCACCAGCCCCACCAACTATACCCAGAGCGCCACGAACCGCATCGTCACGATCCTCTCCGCGCTCGGCACGAAATTCCCCAACGGCGCGACGCCCTACACGCAGGACCCCTATAATCGCGCGATCAGCATCACGCCGGGCCGCAACTATGTCAGCGATCTCAAGGACTGGGGCCTGTCCGGCGAGATCAATTATGACATGGGCGGCGCCAAGCTGACCAGCATCACCGCCTATCGCGACTACAAGTCGGCCGACTATGGCGATTATGATTATTCGACCGCGGACCTGCTCTATCGCGATCCCAACACCTATCGCCAGTTCAAGACCTTCACCCAGGAGCTGCGGCTGCAGGGCTCGGCCTTTGCCGACAAGCTCGACTGGCTGATCGGCGGCTATTATGCGCACGAGGATCTGACCCTGCGCGACAATATCCGCTTTGGCGCCGATTATGGCCGGTTCGCGGCTTGCCGCCTGATGGCGGGTGCCGGCAATACCAGCAATCTGCCGGCCGCCAATCTGGCGTTGTGCGCGGCGCCGATCGACGCCAATCCCCTGACGCCCGATATCGGCAATCTGATCGCGGGCACACAGGCCAATCTCAATGCCGGCCTGACCCAGGCCTTCCTCAATGCCGGTCTGCCGCTGGCAACGGCGCAGGCACAGGCGGGTGCGATTTCGGGTGGGCTCGGTGGCGGTCTGCGAGCGCTCACCAACATTCCCTCGGGCTCTGGAGACACCGACTCGCGCTATTTCCAGAAGAGCGAGAATTGGGCGCTCTTTACGCACAACATCGTGCATCTGACCGACAAGATCGATCTGACCATCGGTCTGCGCTACACGCATGAGCGCAAGCGGTTCTCGGCGGCGCTCAACAACAACAATGCGACCTGCGCCGCGCTCCAGCCGCAGCTCGCCGGCATCGCCACCAACGCCCAGCTCGGTAGCGCCGCGCAGCTTGCCCAAGGCATCCTGACGCTCGCCTGCCTCGGCAATGCCAGCACCAGCCTCAACAGCCTCAATCTGCAGAACACCTATAGCGACGGCAAATTGTCCGGCACCGGTGTCCTCTCCTACAAACCGGTCCCGAGCCTGATGGTCTATGGCAGCTACTCGCGCGGCTACAAGGCGGGCGGCTATAATCTCGACCGGTTCGAGCTCGGCAATACCGGCATCGGCACGGCGATCTCGCCGATCACCTATTTCTCGCCGCGCACCAATGCGGACGCGGCCTCGCTGCTGTTCGGCCCCGAAACGGTCAATGCCTTTGAAGTGGGCCTCAAGGTCAACAAGCGACAATGGGGCGTTAATATCGCGGCCTTCCTGCAGGAGTTCAGCAACTTCCAGCTCAACACCTTCAACGGCACCAGCTTCGTCGTGCAGAATATCCAGGGCTGCAAGACGACGCTCGCCGCCAACGGCACCTGCTCGGACACCAAGGCGGGTCTCACCAGCAAGGGTGTCGAGCTCGAGGCCTATATCGCGCCGACGCGCTATTTCCACGCCACGGCCGGTGTCACCTATGCCAAGACCCGCTTCGCCGGGACGTTGGTAGGCAGCGCCGACGGGCAGACGCCGCTCGATCCCGCCCTGTTCCTGCTGCCGGGCAGCGACAACAGCAATGCGCCGCGCTGGGTCGCCACCGCGAGCGTGACCTGGACGCCGCCGCTCAACAGCGCCGGCTGGACCGGCCTCGTCTATGTCGATAACCGCATCACCGACGACTACAACACCGGCTCGGATCTCTATCCGGAGAAGCGCCAGGACGGCTACGTCGTCACCAATGCCCGCATCGGCATTCGCGGCCCTGACCAGAAGTGGGGCATCGAGCTGTGGGGGCAGAATATCTTCAACAGCAACTACACGCAGGTCGCCTTCAACAGCCCGCTGCAGAGCAGCAGCCCGAACAACCAGTCGACCGCGCAGCTCGGCCGGTTCGGGACGATGTCGAACCAGCTCTTCTCGGCCTATCTCGCCGAGCCGCGGACTTACGGCATCACGGTGCGCGGGAAGTTCTGATCGCTAGAATATAGCCCCTCCTCTTTAGAGGAGGGGTTGGGGTGGTGCTTCGAGCTTGCCTGCTTGCGCATGGAGGAAGCGTCGTACCCCACCCCAACCCCTCCCCTGAAGGGGAGGGGCTTATTGATGTAGCCTCAAATGCGCGGACAGTTCGGCGTAGCTGTCGAACACGCCTTCGACGCCCTCCGCTCGCAGTGCGGCGGTCAGGCTCGGGCGGGCATGGCTGCCGGCCGCCAGACCGAAGACACGCGCACCCGCTGCCAGCGCGGCCCGGGCGCCGATCGGCGAATCCTCGATGACCACGCATCGGGCCGGGGCCACGCCGAGCGCCGCGGCGGCATGCAAATAAAGATCGGGAAAGGGCTTGCCGCGCGTCACATGCTCGCGGCCCGAATAGATATGGTCGCCAAAATGATGGGCGAGCGCGAAGGCGTCGAGATGATGGCGAATGAAGGCGCTGGCATTGGATGACGCGATGCCGCGCGGAAGATGGGCGCTGCGCGCGAGAAAGGCGTCCAGCCCGGCGACCGGTGGGATCGGTGCGAGAAAATGGACGTGCGTCTCCGCTTCGATCCGCTCCGCGATGTCGGCAGGCACGAGAGCGCCCCATTGGGCATGGATCGAGGCGAGCGAATCCGCGCGATTGCGGCCAAGGTAGCGCTCATGCGCTTCTTCCGGGCTGGTTGGCAGGCCCATGCCGGTCAGCGCCCGGCTGAAAAGCGCGCAGGAGACCATCTCGCTATCCGCGATCACGCCGTCGAAATCGAAGATGATCGCGTCCGGGCTCATTCCATCGCGCGCGGGCGCGCTCCGAACAGCGCCGTGCCGACGCGGACATGGGTCGCGCCCAGCATGATCGCCGTCTCATAGTCACCGGACATGCCCATCGATCGTCCGGGCAGGCCATGATCGCGCGCCAGCTTGTCGAGCAGGGCGAAATAGGGTGCGGGTTCGACATCAGCGGGTGGCACGCACATCAGGCCGACGACCGGCAGACCCGCATCGCGCGCCTGCGCCAGCAACGCCGGCAGATCGGCGATCGCGCAGCCGCCCTTCTGGTCTTCCGCGCCGATATTGACCTGGATGAAGCAGTCGGGCCGGCGGCCGATCTTGGCCATCGCCTTCGCCAGCGCTTCGACGAGCGAGGAGCGGTCGAGCGAATGGATCGCGTCGAACAAAGCGACGGCATCCTCGGCCTTGTTGGACTGGAGCTGGCCGACCAGATGCAGCGCGATGCCGGGATGCGCGGCCCTGAGCGCCGGCCATTTCGCCTGCGCCTCCTGCACGCGATTCTCGCCGAAGACGCGCTGGCCGGCGGCGATCAGCGGCGCGATCGCCTCGGCGTCGTGCGTCTTGCTGATCGCGATCAACTCCACGGATCCGGCCGGGCGGCGCGCGACCTGCTCGGCCCGCGCAATGCCGTCCCGCACGGCTGTCAGGCGCTCGGCCGCCGCCATCTCGTCGCTATCCCCGTTCATCGGCGCCGCTATAAGAGGCGCCATGCACCAAGGCCAAGGCAAATTGCGACGGCGCGTCCCGACCGTCTGGCTGATGACCGATGCGCGCATCCCGGACGCGGACCTGCTGCACGCAGCGCGCCGCCTGCCGCGCGGCGCGGCGATCGTCGTGCGCCACTACCGGCGGGATGTGGCGGGGCGACGAGCCTTGTTCGACGGGCTGCGTGCCGTCGTCGGGCGCCGATGCCGCCTGTTGCTGGCCGGATCGCCGGAGCAGGCGCGCGCATGGGGCGCCGACGGGCATCATGGTCCGATACCGGCGCGCCGGGCCGGGCCGTGGCTTCACAGCGCGTCTGTGCATGACCATCATGAACTTCTCGCCGCCTTCCGCGCCGGCGCCGATGCCATACTAATCTCGCCCCTGTTCGCCACGCGCTCGCATCCCGGAGGGCGACCGCTTGGCCCCGTCCGCTTTGCTGCCCTGGCACGCCGGTCGTCCGTACCGGTGATCGCCCTGGGCGGCGTGTGCCCGCGTCATGCCGGTCTGGTGCGGCGGCTCGGCGCGACAGGGTTCGCAGCGATCGACGGGCTTGTGACGCGGTGAAGCCGGCACTCTTCCACTTCAGCGAGGATGGCAAGATCGCGCGTTTCACGCCGCGCGGCGTGGCCGTGCCGACAAAGCGCGCGCCGGGCATGGCGTGGCTCAACGGGCCACTGGTCTGGGCGATCGACGACTGGCATCAGCCCTTGTATCTCTTCCCGCGCGAGTGTCCGCGCATTCTCGCCTGGCCGACCGATGCGACGGATGGGGATGCGCGCGCACGATTCTGGCCGGATGCGGACCGGCGCATGATCGCCTGGGTAGAGGCGGGCTGGATGGCGCGAATCGCGCGCGCCACGATCCATCGTTATGCCTTGCCGGCCGTGACGTTTGAAGCGCTCGACGATGCCGGCATGTGGGTCTCGCGTGCGCTGGCCGTGCCGGACCGGGTCGATGCGCTGGACGACCTGCCGGCGCGGCTGGCCGCCTGCGATGTCGATCTACGCCCGGTCGCCGACCTGCGCGCACTGGCGCCCCTGTGGGGCTCGGGCCTGCATGTCAGCGGCCTCCGGCTGCGCAATGCCCCCCATGGTTGGCCATGACCCGACTCATTTGCTTCATGCGGAACCTTAACGAGCCGTAGGTCGTTTTTGCGACAGGACTCACCCGAGTCTCAACGATCCTGCAAGCTCTCAGGGAGAGAAGCGATGTCGCTGCTCAATATCGTCATCATCCTCATCGTCGTCGGCGTGCTGCTCTGGCTGGTGAACAATTATATTCCGATGGACGGCAAGATTCGCAGCATCCTGAACGCGGTTGTCGTGATCGTCGTGGTTCTCTGGCTGCTGCAGGCGTTCGGGCTGCTGGGGTCGCTCGGCGGCGTCCACGTCGGTTAGCGGCGAGGCGTTTTCCGGAAGAGATTGCGTGCCCTCGTGAAAACGCGGGCACGCATCACTTTGCGCGCTCAATGCGCCCTATCAGCCGATGATCGGCTCAAATCAGAATTTGAAGGTGGTGCCGACGTAAACTGCCTGGCTATCCCGCGTCTGATCGGTCAGCGCCGGGGCAAGGCGATTGCCGGGCCCCTTGTACCGCACGCCCGCCTGGACGTTCAGGTTACGGGTCAGCGAATAGCTGCTCGACAGATCCACGCCATAGCGCTGCTCTGCGCCGAGCGTCTGCGGCGAGGCTTCCGTCGGCGAAGCGGCGGTCGCTTCCTCGCGCTGAAGCTGGAGATTGGCCGAGAAGCGATCCTTCTTCGGGTGCAGCGTATAGCTCGGCACCGGCTCGACGATCTTGCCCTCGATCGGCGGATCGGGCTGCATCGCTTCGGCGCGCGCACCGGTCGAGAACTGCGCAAGACCCTTGGTCACGCCCAGACGATAACCGACCGGCGCTACGCCGAGATTGGGCAGCACGCGCTCATTCGCGCCATTGGCAGCGGGCAGGCCCGGCGCACGGACCAGAATGGTCAGCGAGCGGCCGTTGATCGAGCCGCTGGTCGGCGTGAAGCGGAAGCCCCGGCTCTGCGATTCGCGCGCTGCCTTGGCATAGGCCTTGGCGAGGCGATCGTCACTGGTGACGGGCGTGAAGGAGCCGATCGAACCCAGCATGTCGAGAGAAACCGGCGAAGCGACGTGCTTGGGCGAGATCGCTCCGAGAACGGCCGCGAGGGACGGCGAGAGCGCAAGCGAACCCGTGGCGGCCACCGCCGCCAGCATCGCAATCTTGCTCTTCGTCACACGCACTTCAACGACTCCCGAGTCCGACTCTTCGAGTGGAACATCCTATATCATGAGGAAAACAACGAATGCCAGCGCAGCCAACAAATTGCCCCGAGGCGTGACCATTTATCCACAGTCGCGACCAGACTCGACAGGCGTCGATCCCCTCCGGGGCGGCTCTTGCGATGTTGCTCATGGGGAATCAACCCCCGGAGCGACGGATCGTTGCGAAATTACGGATGGGCAAAAACGGATGCCTCTGTCGACAACTTCCCGAGAAGGTCGCGCCAGAAACCGCCACTTGTGCGCGGGACATCGTCCACTATAGAGGCTGATCGACAGGGAGCCCGGCTGCAGACCGGAAGCACAGGAACGGAACGACATGCTTCTCGACGGACGACTGACACTCAAGCGCGGCCTCGCGAGCGGATTGACGCTGGCGCTTTGCTGCGGCCTGCTCGCGTCCTGCGCCAGCCAGAAGAAGCGGCCGCGGGCTGACCTCGCCGCATCGAAAGTGACGAACATCGGTGTGAACGGCTATCTCTGGCGGGCGAGCCTCGACACGGTGTCGTTCATGCCGCTGCTCCAGACCGATTCGAACGGCGGGATCATCATCACCGACTGGTACATCAATCCGAGCGCGCAGAACGAGCGGATGAAGCTTACCGTCACGATCCTCGACCAGGATCTGCGCGCTGATGCGCTTCGCGTCGCGGCCAGCCGCCAGACGCTGCAGAATGGCCAATGGATCGACGCCCCCGTGCAGGCGGCGACGACCCAGAAGCTGGAAGAGATCATCCTGACCCGGGCCCGTGATCTGCGCCGACGCGCGATCAACGGCGGCTGAGCGGTCGCGCCCGGCATGCGACCGGGCAGAAGACATAGAGGCAAGACGTGAGCGACAGACGCTTCAATCCCGCATCGGCAGACGCCCGCTGGCAGGCCGTGTGGGACGACCGCCAGAGCTTCAAGGCGGGCTCCCGTCCCGGCGCGAAGAAGAGCTATGTGTTGGAGATGTTCCCCTATCCCTCGGGGCGGCTCCACATGGGCCATGTTCGCAACTACACGATGGGCGACGTGTTCGCCCGCTTCCGCCGCATGCAGGGCGACGACGTGCTGCACCCGATGGGCTGGGACAGCTTCGGCATGCCCGCCGAGAATGCGGCGATGGAGAAGGGCGTGCATCCCGGCGAGTGGACGCGCGCCAATATCCGCTCGATGAAGGCGCAGTTCGCCAAGCTCGGCCTCGCGCTTGACTGGAGCCGCGAAGTCTCGACCTGCGAGCCGGACTATTACGGCCACGAGCAGGCGCTGTTCATCGATCTCTACGAGGCCGGCCTCGTCTATCGCAAGGAAAGCGCGGTCAACTGGGATCCGGTCGACATGACCGTGCTCGCCAACGAGCAGGTGGTCGACGGGCGCGGCTGGCGCTCGGGTGCGCTGGTCGAGAAGCGCAAGCTCTCGCAATGGTTCCTCAAGATCACCGACTTCGCCGACGATCTGCTGGACGGGCTGGGCACGCTCGACCAGTGGCCGGACAAGGTGCGGCTGATGCAGGAGAACTGGATCGGCAAGTCGCAGGGCCTGCAGTTCAGCTTCGCGCTGTCGCAGGCGGTCGAGGACATTGACCGCCTCGACGTCTTCTCGACCCGGCCGGACACCATCTTCGGCGCGAGCTTCGCGGCGATCGCGGCGGACCATCCGATCGCGCTGGCGCTGGCGCAGGACAATCCGCAGCTCGCCGCCTTCGCCGAGGAATGCCGGCGCACCGGCACCGCCGCGGCGGAAGTCGAGACGCAGGAAAAGAAGGGCTACGACACCGGCCTGTCGGTGGTCCATCCCTTCGATCCGGACTGGAAGCTGCCCCTGTTCGTCGCGAACTTCGTGCTGATGGACTACGGCACCGGCGCGGTCATGGGCGTGCCGGGGCACGATCAGCGCGACCTCGATTTCGCGCGCAAATATATGCTCCCCGTGGAGCGCGTGGTCGCGGCCGGCGGCGACGAGGCCAAGCCGATCCATGACGAGGCCTATGTCGGCCCCGGTAAACTGGTCAATTCGCGCTTCCTCGACGGCATGACCGTGGACGCCGCCAAGGCCGAGGTGATCGCGCGCGCCGAGGCGGGCAAGTGGGGCAAGGGCACCACCGTCTGGCGCCTGCGCGACTGGGGCGTCTCGCGCCAGCGCTACTGGGGCACGCCGATCCCGTTCATCCATTGCGCCACCGACGGCGTCGTGCCGGTGCCCAAGGAGCAGCTTCCCGTCGTGCTGCCCGACGATGTCAGCTTCGACATTCCCGGCAATCCGCTCGATCGACACCCGACATGGAAGCATGTCGATTGCCCGAAATGCGGCAGGCCGGCGGTGCGCGAGACCGACACGCTCGACACGTTCGTCGATTCGAGCTGGTATTTCATCCGCTTCGCTAGCCAGCCCGGGGACAAGCCGTTCGATCGCGAGGAAGCCGAGAGCTGGCTGCCGGTCGGCCAATATATCGGCGGCGTCGAGCATGCGATCCTGCACCTGCTCTATGCCCGCTTCTGGACGCGCGCCCTCAACCGCATCCAGAAGATCGGCGTGACCGAGCCGTTCGAAAGCCTGTTCACGCAGGGCATGGTGACGCACGAGACCTATCAGGCGCCGGACGGCCGCTGGTTGTCGCCCGAAGAGGTGGTGCGGCGCGAGGACGCCTATTTCGTCGACGGCACCGGCGAGCCGGTCAGCCTCGGCCGCGTCGTCAAGATGTCCAAGTCCAAGAAGAATGTCGTGGACCCGGATGAGATCATCGCGCGTTATGGCGCCGATGCCGTGCGCTGGTTCATGCTGTCCGACAGCCCGCCCGAACGCGACCTGCCCTGGAGTGAGGCCGGTATCGAGGGCGCGTGGCGCTTCGTCAATCGCCTGTATCGCATGTTCGGCCAGGTCAGCGAGCGCGGCGACGGCGGATCGGACATCGCGCTGGAGCGCAAGCTGCACCAGACCGTGGCCGGGATCGCCAAGGACGTCGAGGCGCTTGCCTTCAACAAGGCGGTGGCCAAGATCTACGAGCTGGCCAATGCCATCGAGAAGGCACAGCCCAGCGCCAGCAAGGCCAACGCGATCCGCGCCATGGCGCTGCTGGTCGCGCCGATGACGCCGCATCTGGCCGAGGAAGCCTGGGCCGAGATGGGCGAAACCGGCCTGATCGCCGACGCCATGTGGCCGCCCGTCGATCCGGCCTTGCTCGTCGAGGATGAAGTGACCATTGCCGTGCAGGTGCAAGGCAAACTGCGCGACACGCTGACCGTGCCCAAGGGCACCGACAAGGCCACGCTGGAGAGCCTCGCGCTCGCCGCCCCCAATGTCGCGCGCACGCTGGACGGGGCAATGCCGAAGAAGATCATCGTCGTGCCCGATCGCCTGGTCAATCTGGTCATCTGATGCGCCGCGCCGCCTTGCCCGCCTTGTCCCTCGCGCTGCTCGCCAGCCTGTCCGGCTGTGGCCTCCAGCCGCTCTATGGCGGCGGGCGCAACGGCGCGGCGGCGAAGGCGCTGGCCGGCATCAAGGTCGCCCCGATCACCGGCAAGCAGGGCTGGCTGATGCGCAATGCGCTCAACGACCGGCTCGCCAGCATGGGCCAGGGCACGCCGCGCTACACGCTCAAGGTTCAGCTCGACGACAAGATCGAGGGGCTGGGCGTGCGCGCCGACGACACTGTCACGCGCGAGCGACGGACGCTGCGCGCACGCTACCAGCTGATCGACAGCACGGACGGCGCCACCCTGCTCGACGAGACGACCGGCTGGGATGCGGGCATCGACGTCACGTCCAGCGAATATGCAACGGTCGCGGCCGAGGACACCGCACTCGAGCGCCTGACCGAGATCATCGCCGACCGCATCCTGGCGCGCGTGGCGCTCGGCGCGCAGAATTGAGCGGGCGGTGAGCCTGCGGGCGGACAATGCCGCGGCGCTCAAGGCGATCGACGCACCCGCCGCCAATATCCGTCTCTACCTGCTCTACGGTCCGGACGAAGCCGGCAGCGAGGCGCTGGCCGCGCGTTTCGGTAAGGCCATCGGCGCTGGCGCCGAACGGATCGATCTCGATGGACCCACCTTGCGCTCGGATCCGGCGCGCCTCTCCGATGAGGCGGCGTCCATCTCGATGTTCGGCGACAAGCGCTGGATCCGGGTGAGCCCGGCTGGCGAGGAGAGCCTGCCGGCGGTCGAGGCGCTGATGGAGGCGTCGGCGACCGGCGACCCGGTCGTGCTGATCGGGGGCAATCTGCGCAAGACCAGCAAGCTCCTGACCTATGTCGAGAGCCAGAAGGCGGCGATCGCGATCGTCAGCTATGCGCCCGAGGGCCGCAATGCCGAGGCGCTGGCGGTGACGATGGCGCGCGAGCTGGGCCTGGAGCTGCCCGGCGATCTGGCGCGCCGGCTCGTGGCGCTGACCGGCGGCGAGCGCGGCCTGCTGGCCGGCGAGATCGAGAAGATCGCGCTCTATCTTGACGCCAGCTCCGAAGAGCCAAAGGCAGCAACGCAGGAGGCGCTCGATGCGCTGGGCGCGGAAGGCGGCGAGCAGCAATTGTTCAAGGCGGCGATGGTCGTCCTGTCCGGCAATATCGCGGGTGCCGAGCATGAGATCGCGCATCTCAAGCAGAGCGGCGGATCGCTCTCCGGGCTGCTGCGCATCACGCTGCAGCGCGCAGTCGGCCTCAGCCAGTCGCAGAACGGCCAGGGCCAGCGCTTCGGCGGGCGGGGCGATGACGGTGTGGCGAGCCTGCGTGGCGATGATCTCGACAAGGCGATCGTCCGCATGGCCGAGGCCGAGCGCACCAGCCGCCTCTCGCATCAGATCGGCGAGGCCGTGCTGGCGCAGGAACTGATCAACGTGGCGCGGCTGGCGGCGCGGGGGCGGTAGCAGGTCTGCGTTGAAACCGGTTTTTGTTTGGGTCCGCACACCCTAGTTCGAGCGCGTCGGGTCAGTCATCGGATCGGCGAGTTCGCGGGCGCCCAGCGTCCGGCCGAAGAAGGGCAGCGCGCTGGTCTGGCGCTCGAGGAGACGACGCACGACCGGCTCGCTTTCCTCCGCGCGCAGGCTGCGCAGATCGTCGCTGTTGGGTGCATCGGCGAAGGTGCGGCGCTGGTTGTGGCGGATATAATCGAGCCAGGTCGGCACGTCGTAGCGCTCCACCCACAGCTCCGGGTCGGCCAGGTCGCGCATCAGGGTCCAGCCGCGCGCGCCGTCGCGGCGACGGATCCGGCGGCGCTCCTCCATGGCGGTCAGGAAGGCCGGGATGTTCGCTTGCGGCACGCGATGGTCGATGGTGATGACGACCGGCCCGCTGCGCGGACTGACCGGCACGGCCATATCCGGCTCCTGCCAGAGATTCTGCGGATCGAGGTTCATGTCGTCCACCGACTCCAGCGGCAGCAGGATGCTGACAGCAAGTCCGGCAATCAGGATGGCCGCAGCGACATGCAGCGCGAGCACCGCGCCATGATCCTGGGCGATGATGCCGAACATCCAGCTTCCGCCCGCCATCGCGCCGAAGACAGCCATCTGATAGATGGCGAGCGAGCGTGCCACGACCCAGCGCGGCGAAGACATTTGCACGTTCACGTTGAAGGTCGAGAGCGCGACCACCCAGCCCGCCCCGGCCAGCGCGAGTGCGGCGAGCGTGATCGGCAGATAAGGGCTGATGCCGGTGGTCGCAGCACCGGCGGCCAGCGCCGCCGACGCAAGGCGTACGAGCGATTCGCTCGACAGGCGCTGGCGCAGCCAGCCGCTGCCAAGCGCGCCGCCGACCGCGCCCAGGCCGAAGAAGCCAAGTAGTACGCCATAGGTAAAGGCGCCGCCCTGCACGATGTCACGCGCGACGAGCGGCATCATCGCCGGCACCGCGCTCGCTGCCAGGCCGAACAACGCCGAGCGAACCATGATGCGCAGGATCGGCGGTGACATGGCGACGTAGCGCAGCCCCGCGCCCATCGCGACGCCGAGCTTCTCGCGCGGCAGCAGCCGTGGCGGCACGTCCGGCGCCCAGCGGGCGAGGACGCCCATCAGGCCGACATAGCTCAGCGCGTTGATCATGAATGCGGCCGCTGCGCCGCCCGCCGCGACGATGAGGCCGCCAAGCGCCGGGCCGACGCTGCGCGCGATGTTGAAGCCCATGCTGTTGAGGGCGACCGCGTTTGGCAGCGCCGCGCGCGGCACCATGTCCCCGACCGAGGCCTGCCAGGCCGGCGAGTTGAGCGCCGTGCCGCAGCCGATGAGGAAGGTGAGCGAGAGCAGCAGCCAGGGTGTCATGATCCCGAGCCAAGCCGCAGCGGCGAGCGCCAGCGACACCAGCAGCATGAAGGTCTGTGCGACCAGCATCACCTTGCGCCGGTCGAGATTGTCCGCCATCGCGCCGGCCCACATCGAGAGCAGCATGATCGGCAGGCTGGTCGAAGTCTGCACCAGCGCGATCATCTCGGCCGAGCCGCCAAGCGAGGTCATCATCCACGAGGCGCCGACCGACTGGATCAGGCCGCCGAAATTGGAGGCCATGCTCGCCACCCAGACGGCGCGGAAGATCGGCACGGAGAGCGGCGAGACGGGCGCGGGGGCGGCCGAGGGCGGCGAGGAAGCGGGGGCGTCGGCGCTCATGGAAGCGCTTATGCACATCGCGCGCGAAAGTTTCGCCCCTTTTTCATCCTGCCTGCGCCATTGACGCTGCGTCGGCCGCACCCGATATTCGCGCCATGGAAAAACTGGATCTCACCGACGCCGAGTGGCGCGAGAAGCTCACGCCCCAGCAATATCATGTGCTGCGCGAGCATGGCACCGAGCGGGCCTTTACCGGCGAATATGAAGCCAACAAGGCAGCGGGCATCTATCATTGCGCGGGCTGCGGCCTGCCGCTCTTCGACAGCGGCCATAAATATGACAGCGGCTCGGGATGGCCGAGCTTCACCGCGCCGATGGAGCAGGACGTCGTCGACGTGGTTGCCGACAACAGCCTCGGCATGCGCCGCGTCGAGGTGCGCTGCGCCCGCTGCGAAGGGCATCTGGGCCATGTCTTTCCCGATGGCCCCGGCCCCAATGGTCTGCGCTACTGCATGAACAGCGCGTCGCTCGACTTCGAGCCCAAGGACGACTAACGCTCGCTTTCCGCTGCGCGTCATTCAGCCCTTGTAAAGCCGGGGGACGCTTGTAGTGTCGTATGCGAGCAATACAGGGCGAGGCATGGCCAAGGCAGAATCGGTAAGCCGCGTGCGATTGTGGTTTTTCCGTATCCTCAAGACAGGGATCGCGCTTGCCGTCGGCGGCTTGATCGCGCTGACGATCGCCGTCGTCATCGCCATGCAGTCGTTGCCGAGCTTCGACGCGCTGAAAAGCTCGCCCAACGGGCAGATGATCCGCGTCCATGCCGCCGACGGCACGGTGATCGTCTCCTTGGGGCCGAGCTATGGCCGCTGGCTGAGCTATGACCAGATCCCCGAGGTGATGACGCGCGCGCTCGTCTCGGTGGAGGACAAGCGCTTCTACATGCATCCGGGCGTCGACCCGGTCGGCATGACCCGCGCAGTGTGGATGGGCTATATCCGGCGGGGCGAAGGCCGGCGCCTGCAGGGCGCCTCGACCATCACCCAGCAGCTCGCCCGCAACATCTTCCTCAACAACAGCTATTCCGCCGGCCGCAAGCTGCGCGAGATGATCCTGGCGCTGGCCCTCGAGCGCAAGTTCAGCAAGCGGCAGATCCTCGAGCTCTATCTCAACAAGGTCTATTTCGGCGGCGGCGCCTATGGCGTCGACGCGGCCAGCCGGAAATTCTTCGATCATTCCGCGACCCGGCTGAACCTCGCCGAAGCCGCGATCATCGCGGGCCTCGTCAAGGCGCCTTCGGCTTACGCGCCGACCGCCGACGCTGAGGCGGCAGCAGGCCGGGCGGGTGTGGTGCTCGACGTGATGCAGGCCAATGGCGACATCTCCAGCGCCGAGCGTGCCGCGGTCGACCTCAAGGACGTCAAGATGGCGCCCGAAAAGGCGCAGGATTCGGTGCGTTACTTCACCGACTGGGCGCTGCCGCAGCTCGACAATCTGATCGAGGATAAGGAACAGCCGCTCGACGTCTATACGACGATCGACCTGCGCCTGCAGCGCGCGGCCGTCGCGGCGATCCAGGCCAATGCGCCGGGCGGCGCCCAGGGTGCGCTCGTCAGCCTCGATCGAGACGGGGCGGTGCGCGCGATGGTCGGCGGGCTCGACTATATCAGCTCCAACTATAATCGCGCGACGACGGCCGAGCGCCAACCCGGCTCCTCCTTCAAACTGTTCGTCTATCTGACCGCGCTCGAGAGCGGCTATACGCCCGAGACGCACGTCAATGACAGCCCGGTCACGATCAACGGCTGGAGCCCGCGCAATGACAACCGCAAGAATGTCGGCGAGATCGACGTGCGCACCGCCTTCGCCTATTCGATCAACACCATTGCGGCCAAGCTCGGCATGGAAGTGGGCTTCGCCTCGGTCGCCGACATGGCGCGCCGCTTCGGCATCACGACGACGATCAACACGCATCCCTCGATGGTGCTCGGCACCTCGGAAGTGCATGTGATCGACATGACCCAAGCCTTCGCCAGCGTCGCGCGCAAGGGCGTGGCGGTGAAGCCCTACGGCATCCTCAAGGTGACCACTGCCGATGGCGAAGTGCTTTACGAGCATAAGGACGACACCAGCCGTGTGCTGGTGGCGCCCTGGGTCGCGGCGGGGATGACCGACCTCATGCAGACCGCCGTCAACACCGGCACCGGCCGCGCCGCGCAGATCGGCCGTCCGGTCGCGGGCAAGACCGGCACGACGACCAGCAACAAGGATGGCTGGTTCATCGGCTTTTCCAGCGGACTCACCACCGGCGTCTGGATGGGCCGCGACGACAATCGCGCCATCCCCGGCCTTGCCGGCGGCCGCGCGCCGGCCCGGGCCTTCGCCGCCTATATGAAGGTTGCGACCGCCAACCGTCCCATCGAGAATTTCGACACGGCCGTCACCTTGCCCGAATGGCAGCTGGAGCCGGACGACGAGGCCTATGGCCAGCCCGACAATGGCATGATGGTCGACGAGGACGGCATGCCCAAGGAGCAGCCAGCCGATCAGGGCGATGACCCGGGCGCAAGCAGCAGTCCCACCCCGGACCAGACCGGCGAGACCGGCGCACCGCAGAAGATCGACCAGCGTTGGATCGACGACGTGCTCGGCCGCAGCCAGCGCCAGCCGGCCCCCACGCAGCGTCCGGCTGCGACTCCGACGCCCCGGCCGACGCCGTCACCGACGCGGCCCTGACCCCCCAAGCACCTGGTCTCCAGAGGAAAAGGTTGGGGGCTCCGTGGTGAGTTGGCGCTGCTCGCGCAGCGAGAGATCGTAGGGTCTAAGCCCCCACCCACTTCGCCAACCAGTCGGCCAGCGCCTGGGGAGTCATGTTGCGCGCGTCGGCCAGCGCGAACAGCGCCGCGCCATTGATCAGCTTGTTCGTCTTCGGATCGACGATCATCAATGCCGGCACGCCTTTGAGGGAGGTGATGCCATAGGGGCGGGCGACCTGCGCATTCTTGTCGAACCGGCCGACGTCGACCATCACCACCACATAATGCTTGTGCACGAATGCCTTGACCTCGGGCAGCTCCAGGACACCGGCGAGGATGCGACAATCCGCGCACCAGTTGCCGCCCAGGTCGATGATCAGCTTCTTGCCCTGCGCCTTCGCCTGCTTCCTGGCGGCCGCGACCGCCGCATCGGCATTGGCGCCCTCGTCATAGGGGTAGGGCAGTGGCTGACGCAGGTCATTGATGCTCGCGACAGCCACCCGTGGCGCGCGGGCGGCGGGTGCCTGCGCGCCGGCGGTCAGGAGCACTGCGGCGGCACAGGGCAATCAGGAGAGGCCGAAATTTCATCATGGACTCCAGATCAAGAAGCTCCTGTTCCGTACCGGGCGCCGCACCGCCCGAACACGGAAACATTCTTTAGCGCACCGTAGCCGGCTTTGCCCCGTCCCGAAGCCCGCCGCCTCAATGCGCGGCGATGAAGTCGCGTACGGCCGCTGCAAACGCCGCCGGCTGGTCGAGCATCACGAAGTGGCCGCTCTGGGCAACCGGCACGAACCGGATTTTGGGCACCGCCTTATATGCCGCCTCATAGGCCGCGCGCGTCGGCGCGTCCGTGGCGCCAGACCAGGGAAAGACGATGGTGAGCGGTGCTGAAATGGTCGCAAGACCGGAACGCTCATCCGTTGTCAGATCCTCGTAGGTTGCCATTGCCACTGTGCGCAGATCGGCAGCGGCGGTCCATTGGGTGATCTTGGCCTTGCCATCCTGGCTCGCGGCGAGATCTGTCGCGGGCGGCAGCTTCCCTCCGGCCGCCGCCATGGCGAGCATCCGGTCGCGCATCATCGCCGCTTGTGGCGCGGCCGCCTCGACGGTCGCAGCAGGGCCCATGAAGAGGGTGCCGATGAAGGGCATTGCATCGACGATCATGACACCATCGATATTGGCGGGATGCAGCCGGGCGAGCCGAAGCGCAGCCAAGCCGCCCAGCGAATGGCCGACTAGCCGCACGTGGCTGAGCTTGTGGGAGGCGATATAGTCGGCGAGCCCATTGGTCAGGCCGGCGATGGCGCCGCCCTGCGCATTTGGCCCGGGGTCGCCTGCCGCGAAGCCGCGCAGCTGGACCAGATGCAGCCGCGCCGTGCCCCTGAGCGCATCTGCGAGACCGGCGTAAACCTCACGCGGCGTGGCGAGACCGGGGATCAGGATGACGTCCGGCCCTGAATCGCCGATCCGCTCGACCGTGAAACGGTCATGTTGTTCAGAGATCGCTCCGGATACTGCGATTTCAGCGCCGTACGCCGGCGTGCCGAGTATGTGCGGGATGGTGGCCGTCGCCAGCATGGCGAAGGCAAGCCGTTGGATCATGGTCATGGAAAGCTCCTTGGACGTGGGCGGGGCCTAGTCCCGCGAGAAGATTTGCTCGATTGTCATTTCGAAGAGATCCGCGATCCGGAACGCCAGCGGCAACGAGGGATCATATTTGCCGGTCTCGATGGCGTTGACGCTCTGCCGGCTGACCTCCAGCCGTTCGGCCAGATCCTGCTGGCTCCAGTCGCGCTCGGCGCGAAGCACCTTGAGGCGGTTCTTCATGCCTTGTCGCCGCGAAAGATGAGGTTCGAGACGCCCAGGCCGAGCGCGAACACCGGCACCACCGCCCAGGCCGGGACATGCGGCACCAGCTCGAATTGCTCGAGAAAGCCCCAGACCGTGCCGATCGCAAGCAGTCCGCCCAGGCCGAACAAAGCCTGCCGCACGATTCGGGAGCGAAGATATTCGTCGCTCTCCTCAATGACCAGCCGCGCCATCGCCCAGACCATGCCGAGGACCGGCGCCGCCGTGGCAATCGCCGCGGCCCAGAGCAATGGTCCCGCAAGGTGCCAATGCTTGAAAGCGAAGATCGAGAGGAAGAGGATCGCCATGTAGAGCATGGAGGCGACCATCATGCGATTATTGTAGCGGATCATCGCCGGACTGGCGCAGCCTGTCGCCTTGGCCCGGGCCTGTGCCGCGCGGACCAGCGCCACCGTCATAATCATGGCCAGTACGAGATAGCCGACCAGGCCGATCCAGCCGAGGTGCAGCGCCTTGAGCGCTACCCCGCCTCCGATCAGGACGATGGGAAAGGCGATGATGACGGCGCTCAGCCGACGCGTGCGGGCCGGGTAGGCTTCGGGCATATCTGCGGTCGAGTTCGTCATGGCAATGTCCTGATTGGGGATTGGGTCGGGGATGCGTGGCCCGCGTCGCTGGATTTGCGTTCACCTGCGGTGCGAGGTTGCAGGTTGAGAGGTTTGGATGGTTTCCTTGTCATATAGATAAGCAAACTTTACAAACGCCGATATATTTAGTCAAGCGTCATTTACATTGAGGCGACGACGCTGATCATGCGCTCCCGGGCTAGCGCGATTCCTCGCACACACGATCCCGGAGATGACAGCTTAACCTTCGGCTGCTATGAAGCCGCCCATGCCGAGGCCGATCGCCATCACCACGACGACAATAACCACCCGGACCACTCCGGGGGGTCTCGGCACGCGCGCCACGATCTGACGCAAGCAGCCAGAGGCCCACCCCGGCGAGGGAATGGGCCGAACGGCGATCCCATCCCTTTCCAGCCTCTTTTCAATCGGGCCGGGCTTGCCTAGGGGCAGGTCCGCAGACAGGGACGAAACCGATGACGGAACTACTGAAGATCACGCTCCCCGATGGCTCGCAGCGCGAAGTCGCGCGCGGGACCACCCCGGCGCAGATCGCGGCCGACATCGGCCCGGGACTCGCCAAGGCGGCGCTGGCCGCCAAGGTCGACGGCGCGCTTTACGACATCATGCGGCCGCTGGAGGCCGACGCCCAGCTCGCCCTCGTCACGGCGAAGGACGAGAAGGATGCGCTGGAGCTCGTCCGCCACGATTTTGCGCATGTCCTGGCCGAGGCGGTGCAAAGTCTCTTCCCCGGCACGCAGATCACGTTCGGCCCATCGACGGACGACGGCTTCTATTATGACGTGGCTGCGCCCAAGGATCGCGGCCCGTTCACCGAGGAGGACCTGCCGGCGATCGAGGCGAAGATGCGCGAGATCATCGCTGCCGACAAGCCGCTGCGCCGCGAGGTCTGGAGCCGCGAGGCGCTGATCGAGCGCTGGGCGAGCCAGGGCGAGAGCTTCAAGGCGGAATGGGCGGCCGAGCTGCCCGGCGACGAGGATCTGACGGTCTATTGGTCCGGCGGTGACTGGCTCGACATGTGCCGTGGCCCGCATCTCGCCTCGACCGGCAAGCTGGATCCGCAGGCCTTCAAGCTGACGCGCGTCTCGGGCGCCTACTGGCGCGGCGACCAGCGCAACGCCATGCTCTCACGCATCTACGGCACGGGCTGGCTCAACAAGAAGCAGCTCGATTCGCATCTGCTGCGCCTGGAGGAAGCCGCCAAGCGCGACCATCGCAAGATCGGCCAGGAGATGGACCTGTTCCACCTCCAGCAGGAAGCGCATGGCTCGGTCTTCTGGCATCCCAAGGGCTACATCGTCTGGCGCGCGCTGGAGGCCTATATGCGCCGCCGGCTCGACAAGGCAGGCTATCACGAAGTGAAGACGCCGCAGATCATGGACGCGCGCCAATGGGAGCAGTCCGGCCACTGGGGCAAATATCGCGAGAATATGTTCGTCATTCCCGATGAGGTGCCGAACACGCAGGATGAGGGCCCTGTCGTCTCCGACGCCGCCGAGTGGATGGCGCTCAAGCCGATGAACTGTCCCGCGCACATCCTCATCTTCAAGCAGGGAATCAAATCCTATCGCGACCTGCCGCTGCGCATGGCCGAGTTTGGCTGCTGCCACCGCAACGAGGCGCATGGCGCGCTGCACGGAATCATGCGGGTGCGCCAGTTCACGCAGGACGACGCCCATATCTTCGTGCGCGAGGATCAGCTGGTCGAGGAAGTCGCGGCCTTCTGCGATCTGCTCGACAGCGTCTACAAGCATCTCGGCTTCGAGAGCTATGCGATCAAGCTCGCCCTGCGGCCGGAGCAGCGCTTCGGCAGCGATGAGATGTGGGACTGGTCCGAGCAGAGCCTGCGTAACGCCGTCGCCGCCACGGGCCGCGCCACCGAGGCCTATGGCTGGGAGGAGCTGCCGGGCGAAGGCGCCTTTTATGCGCCTAAGCTCGAATTCCACCTGACCGACGCGATCGGCCGGACGTGGCAGTGCGGCACGATCCAGACCGACACGGTGCTGCCCGAGCGGCTCGACGCGAGCTATGTCGGCGAGGATGGCGAACGCCATCGCCCGATCATGCTCCACCGTGCGATCCTGGGGACGTTCGAGCGATTCATTGGCATCCTGATCGAACATCATGCCGGCAAGTTTCCGATGTGGCTCGCACCGGTGCAGGCCGTCGTCGCAACGATCGTCTCGGATGCCGACGACTATGCCCATGAGGTCGCGGAGAAGATGCGCGCCGCCGGGCTGCGCGTCGACACCGACGTGCGCAACGAGAAGATCAACTACAAGGTGCGCGAACATAGCCTCGCCAAGGTGCCGAACCTGCTGGTCGTCGGCCGGCGCGAGGCGGAGGAAGGCACCGTCGCCCTGCGCCGCCTCGGCTCGGACGAGCATCAGAAGGTGATGAAGATCGACGATCTGATCGCCCAGCTCGTTACCGAGGCGACGCCCCCGGATCTGCGCTGATTGCCCATCCTTCCAGTGGATTGCGCGCCGGCCACTCTATGGCACCGGGATCGTCCGGCTGCGCCTTAGTGCCCCGCCGCATTCGAAGGACGTTAACCGGATTGTGGCATAGGCGCCGCAGCCGCGTGTTCTTTCAGCCGCGCCTCTTTAAGTTGCGCTCAAAAACCGTTAAGTTAAGAGACCGACAGAACCACCCTAAGGAGAACTGGTTATCCCTCCCCCGATGATGCGCCGCCCGATGGCGCCACCCCAGCCGATGAACGGCCCGCGCTACAATGAATTCATCAATGTGCCCAAGGTGCGCGTCATTGATGAAGAAGGCGAAAATCTTGGCGTGATGTTCACGCGCGAAGCGATCGAGCAGGCTGCCGAAATCGGTCTCGATCTCGTCGAGGTCTCGCCCAATGCCGATCCGCCGGTCTGCAAGTTCCTCGATATTGGCAAGTTCAAGTACGAGGCGCAGAAAAAGGCCAATATTGCCCGCAAGACCCAGCGCACGCAGGAGATCAAAGAGATCAAGATGCGGCCGAACATCGACGATCATGACTATGATACGAAGATGAAGAAGGTCTTCGACTTCATCGAGGAAGGCGACAAGGTCAAGGTCACCCTGCGCTTCCGCGGCCGCGAGATGGCGCACCAGCAACTCGGCATGCAGCTGCTCCAGCGCGTCGCCGAGAATACCTCCGAAGTTGCCAAGGTCGAGAGCTATCCGCGACTCGAAGGCCGCCAGATGCTGATGGTGCTCTCACCGAAAAGCTGAACGCAGCTCGGCAATTATGCCGTCTGCATAAAATCCGTTCGCGCTGGGCCCGTCTAAGGTTCCTCTTCTTAGAAGGGAGAGACTTCGACGAGCCGAGCCCGAACGGATTTTAGCTATTGGCAAAAAAGTCCCCGCCGCTCACATGAGCACGCCATGACCGAGCCCATCCCCCTGCGCCTGTTCAACAGCCTGACCCGCGCGGTCGAGCCGTTCACGCCCGTCCACCCCGGCGAGGCGCGCGTCTACAGCTGCGGTCCGACGGTCTATAATTACCAGCATATCGGCAACATGCGTGCCTATGTGTTCGCCGACACGCTCGGCCGCACGCTCGCCTTCAAGGGCTATGCCCTGCGCCATGTCATCAACATCACCGATGTCGGCCATCTGACATCGGACGCCGACGAAGGCGATGACAAGATGGAGAGGGCCGCCGCGAACCTGGGCAAGACCGCGTGGGACATCGCCGCCTTCTACACCGGTGAATTCAAGCGCGATCTCAAATGGTTGAACGTACGCGATCCCTATCGCTGGACGGTCGCGACCGACTATGTCCCACAGATGATCGAGGCGGCCAGAGCCATCGCCGCCGACCATTGCTACGAGCTCGACTCCGGCCTCTACTTCGATGTCTCGACCGTCGCCGACTATGGCCGTCTTGCCCGCGCGACCACGGACGAAGGAGAAGGCCGCATCGAGGAGGTGGAGGGCAAGCGCCACGCCGCCGATTTCGCCATCTGGCGCAAGACGCCGGCCGGCGAGACGCGCCAGATGGAGTGGGATTCGCCCTGGGGTCGCGGCGCGCCGGGCTGGCATCTCGAATGTTCGGTGATGAGCAAGGCGAAGCTCGGCCTTCCCTTCGACATCCACACCGGCGGCATTGATCATCGCGAGATTCACCACCCCAACGAGATCGCCCAGAACCAGGCGATCCAGGGCTTCGATCATGATCATGGAACGCTCGATTGCGCGCAGAACAGCGGCGCGCGCATCTGGATGCACAATAATTTCCTGATCGATCGCGGCGGCAAAATGTCCAAGTCGGCGGGCGAGTTCCTGCGCCTGCAACTGCTCGTCGATCGCGGCTATCACCCGCTCGCCTATCGCCTGATGTGCCTGCAGGCGCATTACCGCTCGGAGCTGGAGTTTAGCTGGGACAATCTCGGCGCGGCGCTGACGCGGCTGAAGCGCATGGTGATGGCGGTTGCGCCGCTCAGGGACATCGCGACGGCTGACGCTGTCACGCACCCCAAGCTGGCGTCGCTGCTCGCGAGCTTCGACGCTGCTGTCAGTGACGATCTCAACACCGCCGTCGCCCTCACCGTGCTCGACGAGGCCGTGGCGATGAAGAAAGTGTCTGTTGAGGAGAAGCGTGCGCTGATCGAGCGTATGGACGCCGTCCTGGGGTTCGGCCTGCTCGCACTTTCGCGCACAGACCTGCGCCTCCGTCCCATCACCGCCACCATCGCGGAGACCGAGATCGAGACCGCTCTCGCCCAGCGCAGGGAAGCGCGCGCCGCCAGGGATTTTGCTGAGTCGGACGCCATCCGCGATTCGCTGAACGCCTCGGGCATCGAGGTGATGGACGGCGATCCGCTGGGCTGGGAATGGAAGCTGGACTGATGGCGCACAAACCCCTCATCGTCTTCCCGGAGCAGTTCCGCGTCCAGTTCGAGGCGATGCTGCCGGACAGCGTCGCGGTGAAGGGCTTCTCAAGCCTTGAGGAATGTCTGGAACTCGCCCCGCAGGCCGAGATCGGCTGGTTCGACGACTGGGCGAGCGGCGCCTTCTTCGCAGGTCCCAAGGCCGCGATCAACGCGACATGGATCAACACGGTCGGTGTCGGCCTCGACGCCTTCCCGACCAAGGAAATCCGCGAGCGCGGCCAGATCCTCACCACGGGGGCCGGCATGATGCCGGACATCGTCGCGGAATATGCGGTGATGGGCGCGCTTGTTCTCGCCAAACGCCTCGACGTGGTGGTGCGCGCCCACGACCGCGCCGACTGGCTGAACGGGCCGCCGGTGCGCTTCGAGATGATGAACAGCAGCGCGCTCATCCTTGGCTATGGCGCGATCGGCCGGGAGATCGGCGCACGGCTGCGGGCCTTTGGCGTCAAGGTGACCGGCGTGCGCCGCAGCCCCGACCCGGACCCGAACGTGCTCGGCCCGGATGAATGGCGCCCGCTGCTGGGCGAGTATGATTTCGTCATCATCGCCGCGCCCAACACTGGCGAGACGAGGGAAAGCATCGGCGCGGCCGAGCTGGCCGCGATGAAACCGGGCGCCCGTATCGTCAACATCGCGCGCGGCGACCTCGTCGATCAGACCGCGCTCATCGCCGCGCTGGACTCCGGCCAGATCGGCGGCGCCTTCCTCGACGTCACCACGCCTGAGCCTCTGCCTGCCGACCATCCGCTGTGGAAGGCGCCCAACACGCTCATCACCATGCATCTCTCGGGGCAAAGCCAGACCACCGCCTTCCAGCGCGGGGCCCAGCGCTTCCTCAAGAATCTGCAGCATTATCTCGCCGGCGAGCCGCTGGAGCATGTCGTCGATTTCAGCCGGGGCTATTGAGCGCGCCTCACGCCGCTCAGTGCAGTGTCTCTTCCTCGGCTGCTTTTCCTGCCCGCGCGGCCGCGATCGCCTCGCCCATGTCGGCATAGAAACGGGCATGCGGGGGCTTCACGCCATGGGCGAACAGCACATGCCGCACGGACGCCCGCGCACCGCTGATATAAAGCTTGGCCTGACGCCGGCCGATCTTGCGCACAAAGCTTTCGATCGTTGCAGCACCGGTCGAATCCAGCATCGGCACGTCCGAAAGATCGACCACATAGGCGCGCGGATGCTCTCCGAGGCGGTCCAGCGTCGCGCCGACCATGCCGGCCGAGCCAAAGAAGAAGGCTCCGGAAATGCGGCAGAAAGCGATGTCCGGATCACCGGCGGCAGGATTGATCACGCTCGGGCCATTGTCACTGTCGGCGCGATCCCCCTCGATTATCGGAGCGCCGCTTTCGATCGCGACCGCCTGGGCCATGCGCTGCAGCGTGATGATGGCGCCGAGCGAGAAACCGACCAGGATGCCGAGGCCGAGATCGCGGAAGATGACGACGAGGAAGGTCACGACCAGCACCAGCGCCGCGCCGCGCGAGGCACGGAACAAGGTCGTGATCTCGTCGCGTTCGATCATGTTCCAGCAGACGGTCGCGAGCAATCCTGCCAGCCCGGCGAGCGGAATGTAGCTGGCGAGCGGCGCTGCGACCAGAATGAAGGCCAGCAGGAACAGCGCATGCAGCATGCCCGCGACGGGGCCGCGCGCCCCGGCGCGGACATTGGTGGCGGTGCGCGCGATGGTGCCGGTCACGCAGAGGCCGCCGAACAGGGCGGACGCGCAATTGGCCGCGCCCTGCGCCACCAGCTCGCAATTGGAACGGTGGCGCCCGCCGCTCATGCTGTCCGCCACCACGGCCGAAAGCAGGCTCTCGATGGCGCCCAGCAGGGTGAAGGACAGCGCCGAGGGGAGCAGCGCCGTCACGCGCGGGAGCGAGAGATCGGGAAGATGCGGGACCGGTAGCGCGCGCGGAATGCCGCCAAAGCGCGAGCCGATCGTCTCGACCGGAAGATGGAGCGCCAAGGCCAGCACGGCCGTCACGGCGACCGCAATGAGAAAGCCCGGCCAATGCGGTCGCCAGACACGGCAGGCAAAGATGATCGCGATGGCGACCAGCGCGATGCCGACGGCCGCGGCATTGACCGTCGGCAACGCAGCCGCCAGCACTTCGATCTTGGGGATCAGCTCGCCGGGCTCCGGGCCGGACAAGGTCAGGCCGAGCAGATCCTTGATCTGGCTGGCGAAGATGATGATGCCGATGCCCGCGGTGAAACCGACGGTCACGGGATAGGGGATGAACTTGACGAAGGTGCCCAGGCGCAGCCAGCCGACCGTCATCAGCATGAGCCCCGAGAGGAAGGTCGCGATCAGCAGGCCTTCCAGCCCATGCCGTGCCACCGTCGCGGCGACCAGCACGATGAAGGCGCCCGCCGGTCCGCCGATCTGGAAACGGCTGCCGCCGAGCAGCGAGATGAGGAAGCCGCCGATAATCGCGGTGTACAGCCCACGCTCCGGGCTGACGCCGGAGGCGATCGCAATGGCCATGGAGAGCGGCAGCGCCACGATCGCAACGGTGAGGCCGGCCACCGCATCCGCGCGAATCCCGGCAAAGTCATATCCCTCGCGCAGCACCGTCACCAGCTTGGGTGTGTAGAGCTCGGCAAAGCTTGGCGACGCAGCTCGCGCGTTCACGCCGGATCCCTCCGGGCGCGGAGGCGCAGGCGAACGCCACGGCCACCCTCCGGGCTGGGCACATCGTCTCCGATCAGATCGACGCCGGCCCGGCCCAGCGCCTCGACCACCTTGACCAGGCTATCGACATTGCCCCGGACGTTGCCATCACTCGTTTCCATTCGCCGGATCGTGGGCAACGAGACGCCCGACAGTTCGGCCAGTTGGCGCTGGTCGATGCCGAGCAGAGCCCGCGCGGCGCGCATCTGAGTCGAAGTCATCACGAGTCGATCATATCAGATCGCAGAACTGATATCTAGAATATCGATATCGATGATTTTAGCAGCAGTCATGCTCGACAATCGATCAATAATCCCGGTCCCGCTTCGCTGCCGGACGGCCGGACGATGGGGAAGCAATCGCCTTGCTTCGCAGGCCCCGAAAGCGTAGGGGCTTGCCCCCGGCCCGCCGCACCCCATTTTGGGGCGCGTGGACGCATGGAGCCTTGAGATGAAGACGGCGAACTGGAGCCCCGCGAGCTGGCGGGACCATGAAGGGCTGCAAATGCCCAGCTATCGCGACGCGGCCAGTTTGGCCGCGACGGAGGCGCAGCTTGGCAATTTCCCGCCGCTCGTCTTTGCCGGCGAGGCGCGTAGCCTCAAGGCCGATCTTGCCAGGGTCGTTTCCGGCGACTCCTTCCTGCTCCAGGGCGGTGATTGCGCCGAGAGCTTCGCCGAGTTCCATCCGAACAATATTCGCGACACGTTCCGCGTACTGCTCCAGATGGCGGTCGTGCTCACCTTCGCCAGCAAGCTGCCGATCGTCAAGGTCGGCCGCATGGCGGGCCAGTTCGCCAAGCCGCGCTCGGCCCATACCGAGACGATCGATGGCGTCGAGCTGCCGAGCTATCGTGGCGATAATGTGAACGACATCGCCTTCACGGCGGAAGGTCGCGAGCCCGATCCCGAGCGGATGATCCGTGCTTACAATCAGTCGGCCGCCACGCTCAACCTGCTGCGCGCCTTCTCGACCGGCGGTTATGCCAGCCTCGACCGCGTCCATGGCTGGATGCTCGACTTCATGGGCCGCAGCCCCTGGGCGAGGAAATTCCGCGAGATGGCGGACCAGATCGGCACGGCGCTCGACTTCATGCGCGCTTGCGGGCTCAGCCCGGATACCGTGCCGCAGCTCGGCGCGACCAGCTTCTACACCAGCCACGAGGCGCTGCTGCTTGCTTATGAGCAGGCACTGACCCGGCAGGATTCGCTGACCGGTGACTGGTACGACACCAGCGCCCACATGCTCTGGATCGGCGATCGCACACGGTTCGAAGGCAGCGCCCATGTCGAATATCTGCGCGGCGTCGGCAATCCGATCGGCATGAAGTGCGGGCCGAGCCTCGACCCGGACGCGCTGCTGCGCCTGCTCGACATCCTCAATCCCGCGCGCGAGCCGGGCCGGATGACGCTCATCACCCGCTACGGTCACGACAAGATCGAGGCCGGCCTGCCGCCGCTCGTCCGCGCCGTGATGCGCGAGGGGCATCCGGTCGTCTGGTCGTGCGATCCGATGCACGGCAATGTCATCAAGACCAACAACGGCTACAAGACGCGGCCGTTCGACCGCATCCTGGCCGAAGTGCGCGGCTTCTTCGCCGTGCACCGTGCCGAGGGCAGCTTCGGCGGCGGGATCCATGTCGAGATGACCGGCCAGAACGTCACCGAATGCACCGGCGGCGCCATGGACGTGACCCAGATGGACCTGGAGGATCGCTACCACACCCATTGCGATCCGCGCCTTAACGCCGGTCAGAGCATCGAGCTGGCTTTCCTGCTGGCCGAGATGCTCAACGACGAGTTGGCCGAGCGGCGCAAGGTGGCGGCCTGATCATTTGACGTCATCCCAGCGAAAGCTGGGATCCCGTGCGACAGGGCGCTGCGTGTCCGGAGGAGACCCCAGCTTTCGCTGGGGTGACGCATTGTTGCCCAACCCCCTTGCACTGCGCGCATTCTCTGCCAAATAGGTGGATATGCTTTCGCAACGCACTCGCTATTCGATCCGCGCGCTGCAGCATCTCGCGCGCCATTATGGCGAGGGGCCGATTCAGCTCGCTGACATCGCCAGCGCGCAGAATATCCCCGGCAAGTTCCTGACCGTCATCCTCTCGGAGCTGAGCCGCGCCGGCCTGGTCGCGACACGCCGCGGCCGCGATGGCGGCTACTGGCTCGCTCTGCCGCCGATCGACATACGCTATGGCGACATCTTTCGCCTGACTGACGGCGCCCTCGCGCTCGTCCCCTGCGCCAGCCGCTTCGCCCACCAGCCATGCAAGAATTGCGTGCCGGAGGAGGAATGCGAATTGCGCCGCATCATGCTCAAGGTGCGCGACGAGACGGCCGCGATCCTCGACACGCTGACGCTCGCCGACAAGTTCGAGGTAGCGGGCGAGGGCGAGGCCGCGTGAACCGTCTCGATATCGCGGTCACGGGTGGCTGCCAGTGCGGCGCGGTGCGCTACGCATCCAGCCAACTCATGGACAATGCCCATATCTGCCATTGCCGCATGTGCCAGAAGGCGGTCGGCAATTTTTTCGCGGCTCTGGTTGGCGCGCCGAACGACAGGCTTGTCTGGACACGTGGCGAGCCCGCTATCTTCGCCTCGTCGGATCTCGCCGATCGCGGCTTCTGCGCTCAATGTGGCACGCCGCTCTTCTATCGCGGCAAGGGCAGCCCGCGCACTGGCCTCACCATCGGCTCGCTCGACGATCCCAGCCTCGCGCCGCCGCGGGTGCAGGTGGGCATGGAAGGACGCCACGCCTTCTTGGATGACCTCCTCCACCTGCCCGACGAAGGCACGACCGAGGAAGATATGATCGAGGAAGCGCCGCTGATTGCTGCCAGCAATCACCAGCATCCCGATCACGACACGGAGCAATGGCCACCTCGATGACGATCACCCTGCACGGCATCCCCAATTGCGACACCGTCAAGAAGGCGCGGATATGGCTGGAGAGCCGGGACGTCGCCTATGCCTTTCGCGATTACAAGAAAGTGCCGCCGAGCGCGGCGGAACTGAAAGGCTGGACCAGCGAGAGCGGCTGGGAGTCGCTGCTCAACAAGGCAGGAACGACATTCAAGAAGCTACCGGATGGCGACAAGGTGGACATTGATGAAGCGAAAGCCATTGCCCTGATGGTTGCCCATCCGTCAGTCATCAAACGGCCGGTGGTGACGGGCGCGGGGCCGCTGCTTGTCGGGTTCAAGCCCGAAAATTGGGCGAGCCGCTTCGGATGATCCAAAACTGACCCGGCTTCCGTCTGGGGAAGCCGGGCCGGAGTGTTTACGGTGTGCGCGTGGTGATCGTCGTGGTTTCGGTCGCCGTCCGCGTGGCCACGCGGGGGGCGGCCTTGCGGGTCACTTTCACGACCTTCCTGGCGGACCGCGCTTTGGTAACCGGGGCCTTGGTCTCAGTGGTCACGGTCGTCTCAACCTGATTGGCGGCAGCCGCGTTGGCGGCTGCGACCGCGACATCGGCGCGCGCAGCCGATGCAGCCGCGGCCTGCTCCGCATTGGCCGCGCGTGCATTGGCATCGGCGGCCTGCGCCTGGGCCACCGAGGCGTTTTGCTCGGCCTGCTGAGCGCGGGCCTGGATGTCCTGTGCCTGCTGCGCCTGGGCATTGGCCTGGTCTGTCTTGATCTTCTGAGCCTCGCCCAGTGCCGCCTCCGCAATGGCGGTCGCACGATTGGCCTCTGCAATCGCCTCTTCCTTGCGGCCGGCGGAGAGATCTTCCTTGGCCGTGTTCAGCGCCTTGCGCGCTTCGGCCTGCCGCTCCGGCAATGTGGTGGCGACGCCGGCGGCGTCACCTGCCTGGATGCGGCCCTCGGCATGAGCGATCGCGGTCCGGGCACGGTCCGCCTTGCCTTCGGCGTGCGCTGGCATACCGAGCGCGAGCATCATCGCCATCCCGGCGGCAGCCGGGACGTATAGCTTGGATCGAAACATGAGTGCGTCCTCTTCTGATTTTCGACGTGCGGAAAACGTCGGGTGCGACGCGTCGTTCCCGCTCCGGTCACTAAGCGACACTCATCAGGGGGACGACTGACCTTTCCAGCACGCCGAAAGGATTGCATTTGCACATATTCACGCCACACAAGGCGGTTGACGATCAACCCATTCACAGCTAATGGCCCGGCCTTCGCGCGGGCTTGCTGGGTCCATCCCATGGATTCGCGCTGCGCACATCAACAGATTCAAGTTCGAGGAACAGAATGGCCAATACGCCTCAGGCAAAGAAGCGCATCCGTCGCAACGCGAACCGCGCCGCGATCAATGGTGCGCGCACCAGCCGCATCCGCACGCTCGTCAAGAAGGTCGAAGCGGCGCTTGAGGCCGGCGACAAGACGGCGGCTCAGGCTGCGCTCACCGTTGCCCAGCCGGAAATGGCGCGTGGCGTCGCCCGCGGCGTGCTTCACAAGAACACTGCCTCGCGCAAGTTTGGCCGCCTCACCAAGCGCGTCGCCGCGCTCGGCTAAACCTTCAATCCAGTCTTCTGGATTTTACGAAACGGCGTCGGGTCTCCGGCGCCTTTTTCGTGCTCAGCTCACCGCCAGTCGCGCATCGATCGGCGATACATCGACCGAATTGTACGTCTTCTGCGACGCACCACCTACGAACACCCCGTCGATCGGTGAAATATCCGAATAGTCCCGCCCCATGCCGACCACGAGATGATCGGCATTGGCCAACACGCCATTGGTCGGATCGATACCAACCCAGCCGCGCTGCGGCCCGCACCAGAGCGCAACCCAGGCATGCATCGCATCGGCGCCGACCAGGCGCGGCTGGCCCGGCAGCGGATACGTGCGCAGATAACCGCTCACATAGGCGGCCGGCAGACCGACCGAGCGCAGCGCGACGATCAGCACATGGGCAAAATCCTGGCATACGCCGCGCCGGATCGAGAAGGCATCCTCGACCGGCGTATCCGCCTCGGTCGCCTTGGTGTCATAGACGAAACCGCTTTTGATCGCCCGCGCGAGCGCCAGGCCGCCGGTCAGGCAATCGGCATCGGACGGCAGTTGCGGCCTCGCCCACGCCATGATCTCGGGGACCAGCGGCAGCAGGCGCGATGGAAACAGATAATGCGCCGGTGCCATCAGGCCGGCATCGCGCTCGGCCAGCGCCGCCTGCGCGACATCCGCGATGGACATGGTCTGGACAGCAAGGTCGAGCTGGGCATCGCCGACATCGGCTATGAAGGTCGATCGCACTTCGAGCGTCTTGACGGGCTTGAGAATTTCCACCCGTGTCAGGTTGAACGGATAGGCGCCAGCCCGCTCCTCGCGCTTCTCCGGCAACGGATCGATTGCCAGCTTATAGGACTCGACACGCTGGCCAGGCCAGTCGATCGGCATCAGCCGCAGGTTGAAATGCGCCACCCGCACCGGCGGTTCATAGTCGACGCGGATGATATGGCTGACCTTGTATCTCATGCCATATCCTTCATGCGAGCCTCGTCATGCCGGAAGCGCGCGGCGCGTCCTCGCCTTTCAGGAAGAAGCGATCGCTGATCCGGTCGGACAGGTCGAGGAAAAGCTGCTCGATGGCGTCGAGGTCGCCGGCGGTCAGAGTCACGGCATCCGTGGCGCGCAGGCGGGCCGCGATGGCCGTGGCCAGCTGCACGGGTGGCTCCGGCATGCCATCGTCGCGCAGGGTCGGCAGGGCGAGCAGATGCTCCAGGATCGTATCGGCCTGGAAAGCGAGCGAGCGCGGATTGCCCGGTTCCAGCACCAGCATGTCGCGCACCGGCACCAGCGCGAGCCCGGCGAGATAGCGCGTGCGGTAACTGATCTGGCAATCGCACAGATCGAGCAGCAGATTGAGGTCGTGCGCGCTGGCCTGATCGCTGGCGAAGGTCTTGACCAGCCGGCAGATGTGGATCGCTCGCTCCATCCGCCGCCCCATGTCGAGGAAACGCCAGCCGGCGCCCCGCACCATGTTCTCGGCGGCGAGACCCGACAGCGCCGCGCAGCGATCCAGCAGGCGCGCGACATGGGCGATGAGCAGAGGCGTCTGCCCCTGCCTCACCGAGCCGATCTGCTGGTTGAGCAAGCGCCAGAAGTCGATCGCGAGGCGCTCGCGTAGCCCTCGTCCGATCGATTCGGCCACCGCGAACAAGGTGTGGACGCTGCCCGGCATCGCGGGATCGCCAAGCGCATCGACGCAAAGGGTGTTCATCCCCGCCTTCAGCGCATCCTTGCGCGCCGCACCCCAGGCGATCAGCGTGCTGGCGACCCGGTCCAGCGTCATCTGGTCGAGGCTCGATCCCGTCTCCCCCTCGATGCTGCCGCCGATCAGGCCGCGCACCATGCGCAGCACCATCTCGCCACGCTCCAGATAGCGCGCCAGCCAGAAGAAGTTGTCCGCCGCCTTGCTTGGCAATGTGCCCGCGATCCGGCGGATCGTCACCGGCGCGCTTTCGAGCAGGGTCATCGAGCTTTGCGGCTCGTCCGCCACGATGCACACATCGGCCGACATGTCGCCCTCGCCCATCAGCACGGCGCGCATGTCATCATGGGCGGCGAGGCGCGCGAATCCTCCCGGCATGGCGCGCCACCGTCCCTCCGGATCACGAGCAAGAAAGGCGCGCAGGATGAAGGGTCGCGGCAGCAGCTCGCCATTGACCAGAGCGGGCGTGGTCGACAGCTGCACGAGTTCCTGTCCGATATAGTCCATTGCCCGCCTGTCCAGCTCGGCGAGCAATGTCGCTCGCTCCTCCCTGGTCAGTCGCGCTGCCAGGCGGATGCGACCGTGCGGAATGGCGGGAATGGGCCGACCGAACGCCGAGCCGACGACCAGCATATCGACACGGTCCCGAACATAGGCCCGCTCGGTCTCCTGACCGCACCACCATGTCGCGACGTTGGGGATGCGCAACGGTTCGCCGAGCAGTGTCTCGCACAGGCGCGGCAGGAAGGCCGCCAGCGCCGGCGTCTCGACCACGCCAGCGCCCGGCCAGTTGGCCATTGCGAGATTGCCGTGCCGGATCGCTTCGAACAGGTCCGGCACCCCGATGGTCGAGCGTGCGTCGAATGCGAGAGGGTCGAGAAGATCCGTGCCCATCCGCCGCCAGAGCCCATCGATTCGCTTCACGCCCTCGATCGTACGCACGAGAAGTTGGCCATCGCGCACCGTCAGATCGTCGCCCTCGACCAGCAGGATACCAAGATAGCGCGCGAGGTGCGCCTGCTCGGGATAGCTCTGGTTGAGCCGGCCTGGGGTCAAGAGCGCGATGCGCGGATCGCTGCGCGGGCTGATCGCCGCCAGACCCTGGCGGAAGTCCGCGAAGAATGGCGCCAGTCGCGCAAAGTTCATCGCCCCCAGGGCGTCGTCCGTCGCGCGCGTCATGGCGAGGCGGTTTTCCAACGCATAGCCGGCGCCGACGGGCGCTCGGACGTAATCGGCCAGCACGCGCCACTCGCCATCCGGTCCGCGTGCCAGATCGACTGCGTAAAATTGCAGCCGGTGCCCGCGCGGCGGCGGAACCTCATGCATCTGCCGCCAATATTCCGGGCTGCCAGTGATGATCGCGGCGGGCAGCACCCCATCAGCCACCAGCCGCGCTTCGCCATAAATGTCGCCGAGCACGGCTTCGAGCAGGTCGGCGCGCTGGGCGAGGCCATTCTCAAGCCCTTGCCATTGCGAGGCGTGCAGCAACATCGGAATGGGGCTGAGCGGCCAGACCCGCTCCTCGACCTCGCCGGTCAGGCGGAAGGCCATGCCGAGGTCGAGCACCTGCTGGCCGGCCCGCTCGTTGAGCGCCGCGAGGCTACCGCGCTCCGGCGCCGCGAGCGCCGCCAGCATGTCTGCCCAGTGCTGCGCCATGCCGGTCTCGTCCCGCGCGCTCAGCATGAGGTCGCTGCGGCTCGCCTCGCGCCGATAGCGGCGCAGGGCGAGATCGATGTCCGTCTCGACCGTCGCGCCTTGCATGTCGCTCACAGGGTCGCGGGCCTGCGCAGATCCAGCGTCAAAGGAAATTCTCCCGTCCTCTCCTCGGGCGGCAGCGCCATCGATCCGGGCGTATGGCCATGATCCTGGAACCGCGCCTTGCACCGGGCTTCCGCCTCATAGGCGTTGATCGGCACGTCATCATAATTGCGCCCGCCCGGATGCGCCACATGATAGACGCAGCCGCCGAGCGAGCGCCCGCTCCAGGCGTCGAACAGGTCGAAGGTCAGCGGCGCATTGACAGGCAGGCGTGGATGCAGGCAGTCGGCCGGCGCCCAGGCCTTGTAGCGTATACCGCCGACCGCCTCGCCATAAACGCCCGTCGGCGCCATCGGCACCCGGCGACCATTGCAGGCGACAATGTGCCGTCCCTCGACGAGGCCGCTGACCCGCACCTGCAGTCGCTCCGTCGAGCTGTCGACATAGCGCACCGTGCCGCCGATCGCGCCGGTCTCGCCCAGCACATGCCAGGGCTCGAGCGCATGGCTGATCTCCAGATCGACACCGCCCGCACGCACCACGCCATGGACGGGGAAACGGAACTGGCGCTGCGCCTCGAACCAGTTGGGGTCGAAATCATAGCCGGCCCGGCGCAGATCGCCGAGCACATCGAGGAAATCCTCCCAGACGAAATGCGGGAGCATGAACCGGTCGTGCAGCCGCGTGCCCCAGCGGACCAGCAATCCCTCCTGCGGCTCGCGCCAGAACCACGCGGTGAGCGCGCGCAGCAGAAGCTGCTGCGCCAGGCTCATCCGCGCGTCCGGTGGCATTTCGAAGCCGCGAAACTCGACGAGGCCGAGGCGCCCGGTCGGCCCATCGGGCGAGAAGAGCTTGTCGATGCAAATCTCTGTGCGGTGGGTGTTGCCGGTCACGTCAACCAGGAGGTTGCGGAACAGCCGGTCGACCAGCCAGGGCAGCGGTGCTTCACCCTGGCCGGGTGCAGGCACCTGCGCCAGCGCCACTTCCAGCTCGTAGAGTCCGTCATGCCGCGCCTCGTCAATGCGCGGCGCCTGGCTGGTCGGGCCGATGAACATGCCCGAGAAGAGATAGCTCAGCGCGGGATGACGTTGCCAATAGAGCACGAAGCTCTTGAGCAGGTCCGGCCGGCGAATGAACGGGCTATCGCCGATGCTGGGGCCGCCGAGTACGAGATGATTGCCGCCGCCGGTGCCGACCGCGCGTCCGTCGACCATGAACTTATCGGCCGTGAGCTTCTGTTCGCGGGCGATGTCGTAGAGCGATTCGGTAAGGTCGACCGCCTCCGCCCAGGTCGAGACGGGCTGGACGTTCACCTCGATCACGCCGGGATCGGGCGTGATCTTGAGCACCTGCAGCCGCGGATCAGGCGGCGGGGCGTAGCCCTCGATCCGCACCTCGATCCGGAGCGCGGCGGCGGCCGCCTCGACCTCGGCCACAAGCTCGAGATAATCCTCCAGCTCTTTCACCGGCGGCAGGAACACCGAAAGATAGTGCGCCTTGGGCTCGACGGTGATCGCGGTGCGCACCGCGCCTTCGATAATCTCCTGCTCGACGCGTTGCTGTCGCGCGGCCTCGGTGTTTTCGCCGCGCGCCAGCATCCTCTGCTCGCGCGGATCGGGCAGCGCGCGCTCCGTGCGTCCGACATGATAGTCGGCGAGCGGCTCTCGCGCCTCGCTGGTGTCGCGGGGATGGATATAGGGGAAGGCGGCCGGCGGCACGTAAGGCAGTGCGCCGAGCGGCAGGCGATAACCGATCGAGCTATCGCCGGGAACGGCATGGAGCCTGCCGCGCCGCACCTGCCAGACTTCGCTCATCCAGCGCGGCACTGCCTGCGCTGCCTGCCAGCGCTGGATTGGCAACGCGAAACCGATCGGATTGACCAGACCATGTTCGAAGGCCTTCTTCATCCGCTCGCGCGCCTCGATGTCCGAGAGCTTGGACTCTTCCGGCGTCACATTGACCGGGAGATCCTCCTCCTTTTTCGACCATTCGATGTCATCTTCGTACACCGGCGCGATGTAGGCGGCGCCGACGCCGAGGCCGGAGGCAATGGCGGCCAGGAAGCGCTCCGCCAGTTCGGTGGTCGCGTTCGGCTTTCCCTCGCCATCCTCCTTCGCGATAAGGCCCGCGTCGCGCCATACCGGCACGCCATCCTTGCGCCAGTAGATCGCATAGGCCCAGCGCGGCAGGCTTTCCCCCGGATACCATTTGCCCTGACCGTGGTGGAGCATGCCGCCCGGAGCAAATTTTTGGCGCAGGGCGCGGGTGAGCTTGTCGGCATAGCCCTGCTTGGTCGGGCCGACGGCGCCGCCGTTCCATTCATCTTCCTGACCGCCATTTTCCGCCACGAACGTCGGCTCGCCCCCCGTGGTGAGCCGCACGTCCTGCGCCAGCAGATCGGCATCGACCCGCTCGCCCAACGCCTGCACCGCAGCCCAGCGGTCGTCCGTGAACGGCTTGGTGATGCGCACCGCCTCGGCAATGCGCGAGACTCGCATCTCGAAGTCGAAATCGACCTCGGCCGGCTCCGCCATACCCTCGATCGGTGCGGCGGAACGATAATGCGGTGCCGCACAAAGCGGGATGTGCCCTTCACCCGCAAACATGCCTGACGTTGCATCGAGCGCGATCCAGCCCGCGCCCGGCACATAGATTTCGGCCCAGGCGTGCAGGTCTACCACATCCTTCGCGACGCCTTTGGGACCATCCACCGGCTCGACGTCGGCGACGAGCTGGATCGAATAGCCCGACACGAAGCGCGCGGCGAAACCGAGGCGGCGGACCAGTTGAACCAGCAGCCAGGCACTGTCGCGGCAGGAGCCGATGCCGACCTGCAGCGTCTCTTCCGGCGTTTGCACGCCGGTCTCCATGCGGATCACATAGCCGATGCGCTGCTGGAGCTGGCGATTGACCTCGACGAGGAAGTCGATCGTGCGGCCCTCATGGCCGGCATGGCTGGCGACCAGCTTCTCGAAGAGCGGCCCCTGCGGCTCCATCTCGAAATAAGCGGCAAGATCGCCGGCCAGCGCCTCGTCATAGGTGAATGGGTAATTCTCGGCATAAGGCTCGACGAAGAAGTCGAAGGGATTGATGACGTCGAGATCGGCCAGCAGATCGACCTCGACCACGAAGCGATCGACCGGGTCCGGAAAGACCAGCCGCGCCTGCCAGTTGCCGTGCGGATCCTGCTGCCAGTTGATGAAATGCCCCTCCGGCTCGATGCGCAGCGCATAATTGGGCACCTTGGTGCGGCTGTGCGGCGCAGGGCGCAGACGAATGATCTGCGGCCCGAGTCGGATCGGTCTGCTGTAGTGATAGGCCGTGCGATGATAGACTGCGGCTTTCAGCATGAGCCGCAATCAACGGGAATATTGTGCAATGCGCAATAGCCAATCCGCCTGTTTCCCACATCCGCGATCGATTTTGGCGGAGTCGCACAATGGGATGCCCTGCTGCCGGGGCCATTGTTACGACTCTATTGAGCCTTTCCGGGAATTTAACGAAAATGGCGCAAGGAAACGCGCGGGAACAGGCGCACTGGGGGAATTGATGGCGCAGGAGCAGAGGCCCCGCGGATCGGAAGTGACCGGCGCACTCATCGGCTGGGAACGGCGCGGATCGCGTCACGGCGTCGTCATGACGCTGCAGATCGTCGAAAATGCGGCCCAATATCAGGACCATCGCTATCATCGCGTGTCCGTTGCGCTCAACGATCGCCAGCTGCGGTCGATGGCGCGCGATCTGGCTCGCGCCGCCCGCTCCCGCGGCCTCGATCTGCGCGCCAGACCACCGCTGCGTGCGAGGATATGGACGCGACTCAAGTCTCTGGTGATGAAATAGACCGTCGCCTCAGACTCGACCTGCCAGCGGCGCTCCCCGGCTTTCGGCCCAGGATGTCCAGGCGACCGCCATCGCCAGCGCAACGCCATATCCCCACATGAGATCGGCCCCCACCAGCATCAGCGCCTTCACGGACGATCCGTAGAGCGCCGGGAACCAGCGAATTGCGACGGCATCGAGCATCATCGCAACCGCGCCGACAATCACGATACCGGGCAGCATCTGAGGCGCGGAAAGCCGGCCGACAAATTTGCACAGCAGGATGCTGATCGCCCCGCCGAGGGGCGCCGTCGCATGGCGCCATAGCGCGCCCGAATAGTCGAGTGACGCCTCGGGATGACGCGCGACGCCAAGCGTCACGAGGCCCCACATCGCGACTCCCAAAACCAGGAGAAGGACAATCTGCCAGAACTTGAGCATGGAACCCTCCGCTATTTTGTAGCACATGCTACATTTACATTTCGTAGCAACTGCTTCAACGCGCGTCAATGACTGACGGGCGCAAGGGAACTGCGGGAAGAAGAGCACGCACGAGCCGGGAGGCGCTGACGGCCGGCATCGCGGACATCCTGCTCGCCGACGGCGTCGCGACCTTGCCGTTGCGGGAGCTTGCGGCACGCCTGAACACCAGCGACCGGATGCTGCTCTATTATTTCGACAACAAGTCCGCGCTCATAGAAGCATCGATCGCGGCGCTGGCCGCGCGGCTCGACGAACTTCTAAGCACTGTCACGCGCGCACCGGACCGCCTGACCCCGGTCGACCTGCTGCGGGAAACGGCGGGCCTGATGGCCGTGCCCGGCATGGCGGCGTTCCGCATGGTCTGGGCCGACATTCTGGCGCGCGGCGGCCGGGGCGAAGCGCCGTTCGCATCGATCGCCCATGCGCTTGTCCAGGGCTCGCTGGCGAGCCTGGAGGCGAAGCTCGCGATCGGCGATCCGACCCGGCGCAGGCGTGTCGCCGCCAGCATCCTCGCCGTCATCGAAGGCATGTGGCTCGTCGGCATGGTCGCGCCCGGCTCGACCGACGGCACGCTGGATATAATGATCGAGCGTTTTGCGGGAAGCTGGAGCGATACCGGCTTGGATTGAGGTTCAACGGGCGTCGTCAGCACGACGTATCAAAGGCAGACCAATCCCGCGTCAATCCGCTTCACAAGGTCACCAGATTATCCCGACCAATGTCCGCTATGCTGGCCGCGCCGCACAGGGTCATGGCGACGCGCATTTCGGCGTCGATGAGCTTGAGCACATGGTCGATCCCGGCTTCGCCGCGCGCCGCCATGGCATAGATCCAGGTCCGGCCGAGCAGCACGCCCTTCGCGCCCAGCGCCAGCATGCGCACGACATCGAGACCCGAGCGGATGCCGCCATCGGCCAGCACCGTCAGCCGGTCGCCCACCGCATCGGCGATCGCCGGCAGGGCCCGCGCCGTCGATGGTACGCCATCGAGCTGCCGCCCGCCATGATTGGAGACGACGAGGCCATCGGCACCCAAAGCGGCGGCTTCATGCGCATCCTCGGCATCCAAAATGCCTTTGATGATCAGCGGTCCGGTCCATTCCGAGCGGATGAAATCGAGATCCTTCCAGGTGACGGACGGATCGAAATTGTCGCGCATCCAGGCGAAATAATCCTCGATGCCAGAATTGCGTCCGAGCACCGGCAGGAGATTGCCGAGCGAGTGGGGTCGGCCATGAATGCCCACATCCCAGGCCCAGCCCGGCTTCACCGCGCCCTGCAAGGTACGGCGTAGCCCGCCACGGAAACCCGGCGCGCCGGCGAGGCCGCTGCGCTGATCGCGATAGCGGCTGCCCGGCAGCGGCATGTCGACGGTGAAGATCAGCGCCGAGCACCCGATCGCGCGGGCGCGGGCGAGCAGATCCCGCATGAAGGCGCGGTCGCGGATCATATAGAGCTGGAACCAGAAAGGCTTGGCGGCCGCCTCGGCGACCTCCTCCAGCGCGCAGGCCGAGACGGTCGAGAGCGTGAAGGGAATGCCGGCGCGCTCGGCGGCGCGGACCGCCTGACGCTCGCCGCGCCGCGCCGCGAGGCCGCCAAGGCCGATTGGCGCAAGCCCCACCGGCAACGCCATCGGCTGGCCGAACAGGCTGGTTGTCAGATCGACCGCGTCGACGCCGCTCAGCACGCGCTGGCGCAACTCGACATGTTCGAGATCCTCGACGTTCCGGCGCAGCGTCACCTGGGCATAGGAGCCGCCGTCGATATATTCGAACAGGAAATGCGGTAGGCGACGGCGAGCGAGCTCGCGATAGTCGATGGCGGATGCGGCGATCATCGCCGCACCCATAAGCCCCCGTTCCGCAACGTCAACGCGGCGGCACGTCGTCCAGATTGGGATTGGTCGCCGGTGTCCCGCCTTCGAACAAGGTCTCGAACCGGCGATAGCTGCACAACCATTCGCCGCCCGACCCGCGCCGGAACCGCTCGGTCAGCAGCGAGACGGTGATCGGCGGATGGGTCGGCAGCGGCTTCACGCCGTTGGCCGCATAGATATACATGTAATAGGTCGCCTCGCTGCTGTCCGGACCGGTATAGCGCGCGCGCAGATTGGTGAAGCAATGGTTGGCGAGGCGCGGTCCCTGGGCAATGCGCCAGTCGTAGAACTGCTGGATCTTGGCCGGGCCGATATAGGACGCGGCAGGACCGTGGAATTCCGCATCATCGGTGTAATAACGTGCGGCGTCGCGGCCCATGTTGAAATCGACCTCATGCCAATAGTCCGCGAGCAGCAATGAAAGCTCCGCGTTGAGTTTCAGCACATCCTGATCAGCCACCGCGCGTCTCCACCCTGTCGTTGCGAGATGACCGGACCTAGAGTCTGCCCCGCGGCATGGTTTGCTCGGCGCGGCAGTCAATGTTGACCGGCGCTCGGCGTGTTGTTGGCTGACCATATCCCGCGAAACGGTCGGGACGCGCCGAACGGTACCCCGACAAAGGCCGTGCCCACTTCAGCCTGGCGCAGCGCGAATGCGATCTGCTCGCGCGTGAACTTCGACATCTTCATCGGCAAAATCCAGCTCGCTCAGCTTCGATTTGCCAGACCTCCCGTTCAAACCCGGATACATTTTACGGGACAAGGTCGACCGCCCTTCAACCAACGGGTCTTTTTGACGCGGAACGGCACCCTTCAATTGGGAGGGGAAGCTCTGGCCGCCGCTACCCCTCCAAACTGAGCGCTATTTGCCGGCCAACGAAAGGAGTTGGGGATTTCTTCGACGCATTACGGCGCCAATGAATGCAAGACCGCCAATCGTCATCGCCCAAGTTGCAGGTTCGGGAACGGCCGCGTTGAAGGCTTTTCCGGCAAGGACATATTGCCCGACCTGCCGACCAAGTAGCAAGCCGGCTTCGTTGTCGCTTGAGAAATGAATGCCGCCCCACAGGCGGCTGTTTGCGCCATCGAGTGATGCCTGATGGATGCCGGTGAAGCTCCGCGTATCACCAGCAAGGGTCAAGGTGAATCCTTCATCGTCGCCGAAAATCGAAGTCAGCACGGTCTCTGCGGCGCCCGAGAAGAAGGAATGCGCAGACGGATAGCTTGGATGATTGGGTGTTGTGAACAAGGGCGACCAGCTTGGGTCCGGGTCGGCCGGATCCTCGCGAATGGCCGTGATCGGGCGCCAGAACGCATATTCATATTTGGCATCAAAGCCCGCGATTGCCGCATCCGCGAGGCTGACCGACAGCAAGCTGAAGGCCCGGGAAAAATCCAGGGTGGAGAATCCCTCATCCTCGCCCACGAGCAGTCCGATCTTTACCCAGGTGACCCCGTTGGCGGCATCCCAGAAGAGCGCGCTGGCTGTCTGATCGGCCGTCCGCGTCGCACTCGTGGCGGATCCGATTTCACGAACTTCGGCGAGCACGGCGTCATACTCCGGGGTTCCCACAGCAGGCGGTGGTGCCGGCTTGAACTGCTCGGAAGAGGTCAGCTCGAAGGTTTTGACGCCTCCCCACTGCGGGAAGGCGGCCGGTGCGGGCGATGTCGGTTTCCAGTTTCCGGGCGTCCCGGTTGGGACATAAGTGACCGACGCTGTTGATCCGTCGTTTGTGCGTTGCGCGACGATTGCATTGGCGAAAGCCGATCCCGTTGCCACGCCATTGGCGCGTGCGACGGGGTCCGCAGACAGGGCAAGGCTTTGGTTGAGCGCTGTGGCGTAATCGGCGGCGTGCAATGGATCCGTTGCGACCAAGACATTATATGCGGCTTGTGAGGCAGCCGCCCGAACGTCACCGCCAAAGCCGCTAATGCCGGTGAGATAGGGACTATCCGGCTGTCCCATGATTGAGTTGATCGCGTCGTGCATAGCAATGTTCATCATCGCCATCACCCGGGTTTGCGCAGGCGGGCCAATCGTTAGGAGCGTCGAAGCGCGCTCGTTCCAGTATAGGATTGGATCCGAGTTGACCGTGATCGTTGCCACGGCGGGGCTGCTCATAAGCGCTGCAAGGACGCCTGTTTGAACCGCCAAACCCAGTCGCACGGAAAGCGCACCCGACTTTCGGAATCTGCTGAGCTTTTTCGTCATTGTCCCACTCCTTGTAAAAGAGCCGCCTGGTTCGACGCGGCCCGAGAGGAGCCTGCACGGTTGCTTGTCGAAAATCCTGGACTGGAACCTGATTTCTCGCTGATCGGGAGGTGATTTCATGACGTTATTGCGAGCAACGGCCTGTTAAACCGGTAATTGGGCACGTCGGGAGCACTGCGGCGCCATGAACTTTGAACGCCCGCGATCCGCCGCGCCGGACGGCTTGTTCACGATCCCGCCTGACCTCGCCCATCTCGAACCATTCCGTCAGGGTGCGGCCCCTCGTGCCGGCGACGCGGTCTAGGCGGGCAGAACGGACCCCTGGTCGTGCTGCGACCGCTTGCCCTGTACGTTCTCGTGTCGCTGGCACATTTTGAGGGCGACACGCTTTCGTGGGACGACATTGCCACGAAATCAGAAAACCGAACCTAAATCATCCGACAGAAGGGGAACTTGCTCTTCGTCAGGCATATATCGGGCTTGGTGCGCGACGTCCTCCAATAGGTCATGAGGCCAAGCTGTGTCGCGACGGCCGGGAAGTCTGGCTCGTTCAGGACGCCACGCATGCTTCGACGCCAGAAGAGCCACGGTTTCCGGGCTGCAACCTGTAAGGCCTGGCGGTTCGCGCCCAGGGTTCCCAGCATGGTTGCTACCGTGTCGCTCTGCTTGTCCTTCGGCAGAGCGAGCAGCCCCTGGATCGCCTTCAGCTTCGCCTTGGGTTCGCCCGATGCCAGAGCCTGATATCCCGCCAAGAGGGCGGCGCGGCTGTCTTCGGGAATTTGAAACTGCGGGCTGCGAAGAACGGTTATGGCGGCCGCATAGTCACCGGTTTCGATGCCGTCGGTTACGGCGATCCGTTTATCAGAATTTGGATTCTTGCTGAGAGCGATCGCCGCCTCGATGTAGGGCCTGGCCTGCTCGCTCCGACCCGTTGCCACAAGCGCGCGAGCCAGGGCGCGCTGGGAGTCGGGCCAAAGGGCGAGCATGTCCGTGGCAGCACGAAATTGTTCGATTGCCGCACCAACGCGTCCCACGCTTTCCAGCTTCAGGCCGTAGCCATAATGTTCGCAGCCACAATCAAGTGGCCGGACCGCGATTGCGCTTTTGAACAGCGCCTCCTGACCGACCCAATCGCGCTGATCGATCAGGTAAGCCTTGTGCGCCAGGGCCTCACTGTTGCTGCGGTCGAGCGCCAGCGCCTTGTCCTCCGCCTGCCGCCCGGCCGCGCGCATCGCCTCGGCGCGCCGGCCGTCACGTTCCGCATCGGCGGTCTGCATGAATCCGTTCGCAACCGCAGACCATCCCCAGGAGAAATCGGGAACCGCAGCGACAACGCGTTGCGCGAAGTGAAGGGTCCTGCTCCCGCCGTAGGACCAATATTCCTGACAATATTGCATATAATTGCTCAGGACCGGATCGGGCAGCGATTTACGATAGGTCGCAGCGCCGGAGAGACCGCAACGAATAACCGTGCCGACATTGACGGCTATCTTGTGAGGAATTTTGGAGATCTGATCGGACGCATAGTCCGTGCTGTCAGACCACAGAACCACGCCGGAACGTTCGTTGGTAAATCGGGTAATCACCCGAATCGAGTGACCGACCGGATAAAGCGTTCCGTCCAGCGAATATGCCGGCGCGGGGCCGGGCGTTGGGGCTGTCGTGGTGGAAACGCCGATCAGGCCGTCGACGTTGAACGCTGCGGTGATCTCGGCATTGATCGATTCGCGCATCGTTGTCGGCAGGTCGGCCGACAGAGCCCGGAAGCCAGAGAGGCGCACCATCATACTGTGTGCCGCTGCGGGCGTTGGCCGAAACCACAACCAAGTGCCAGCGCTCATGACCAGCAGAAGCAGCCCGGCCGCAATTGCCATCGGATGCTGGGCGAAGAAAACCGTCCGGCGACGGGCGGCATGTGCCCGAGATGGCCGGTCTTTTGCCGTGGCCAGAGCCTCGCCACTCGCCGACAGGAGGCGATAACCGACCTTGGTGATAGTCTCGATGCGGAACTGCCCGCCCGCTTCGTTCTCCGCGACGCCCCTCAATCGGGAGACGACACGATTGATCGCATCTTCGCCGACGATCCGTCCCCCCCAACAGGATTGAAGGAGGTCGTCTTTATTGACGACCGCGCCTTCTGCCCGGCGTAACGCGATCAGCACCTGCATGACTCGCGGCTCGATGATGGATGTTCGGGTCGCAAAACGGACTTCGCGGGTCGCGGGACGAAATTCGGCATCCCCGATCTGGAATGATTGTTCATGGGCAAGGACGATTGGCGCGTGCCGATGCCCGATCTCGTTTCCCTGTGATTGAAGCGTATCCCCGCTCATCATGCTGACCTTTTACCAATATAACGGCCAACTAACAGGGCTTCGATAGCGCAGCCCCGATCCAAGGCACCATGGACAAAGGTTAATTTGGGCGCCGCGGTCTCTTCGAGGCTGTCTCTTGAACGAATTGCAGGGATGGCTCTGCAGTCGAACGACGCGAATGCTTCATTTGGGGCGAGAATAGCCGGTTCAATCCAGGTCACGGTGCTGCCGCTAGGTCGAACAGGCGATGTCGTAGGCGCAGTCGGCATTTCATCGGCATCTGATCGGCGCTTTATCCGCTCCTCCTCCAGGACGTCGGGATCGAACCGGTTCATTTCCGAGCCGTCCGAAGCACCGCCGCGACGGCTTATTCGAGGACCGCATCCATGCGCACAGTCATTATCGCCTCAGCCCTGTTTGCTTTCAGCGCTATCCCGCCAGCTCTCGCCAAGGGCGGCGACCCAAAGACCACGATCGTCCGCATTGGGGATCTTGATCTCGCCTCACCCGACGGCCAGAAAATCCTGCGCCAACGCATCGGTCGTGCTCTGGAGCGCGTATGCGGCGCGTACACCGATCCCAATCCGTATGCACAGGACCAGGTTACGGCCTGCCGGATCGTCGCCAGGGCCTCGATCGATCAGCAGTTTGCAGCGCTCGGTCGGTCGAGCACCCTTGCTACAAGGTGACGCTGCCGCCGTTCCTTCATCGTCAACTCATATCGAGATCGGGATCGAGTTCCAGGCCCGGGTCGATCTGCGTTCCCGCGGTGTTCACGAGCATCGCTGCCATCGTGTAGCGGCCGCACAGAAGGATGGCGTCGATGCACTGCTTCTCGTCGAAATTCGCCTTGAGCTGCGCCCAGAGATCGTCGCTCAGATAGAAATCCGCCGTGAGCGCGTCGACGCATCTGATCAGGGTGGCGTCGCCCTCGGTCCAGGCGCCTTGCTCGACAGGCCTCTTGAGCGCTTCAATCTCGCGCCTGTCGAGGCCGGCGTTCAGCGCCATCGAGATATGACGGGTCCATTGATAGCCGGCCCGGCAACGCCACACCGTCCGCATGGTGACGATCTCGCTCTGCCGCTTGCTCAGCGTGTTGTCGGCGGAGAAGGTATGGCTGGCAAAGGCGTTGTAGGCCTGCAGCGCGCGCCGGTGGCGAAGGAAGGTCCGTGCGATGGCATAGTCGGAGCCGGTTTTCCGGAAACGCTCGACGACCTCCTCCTGCTCGGCATCGAGCTCGTCGTCCCTGAGCGGCGGCAATCGCGGCGTTTTGGTGCGCATCAGATCTTCTCCTTCATCATTTCGTTTCCGAGGCGTGTGCGGCTGGCGACTCGATCAACGCGACATTTAGTTCACACATTCATTAAATTGCATGTCCGAGGCAAGGCCGCTTCGTTGCCTTTTCCAGATCTCGACCGAGAGTGGCACGAAGAAATGACGAAATCTGGCGCCGTTCCGGCGCTGATCTATGCGCTTCCGGATACGTCATACCCGCTTGTCGGTCGGGAAAAGTTGGTTCATAGTTCACATGTTAAATAGAATCTGTGAAAAGCGGGAGAGGGCGATGCACGCCGAGATCAAGGCTGGCGATGATGCTGGCGAAGCGGGGGACGTGGCGCGAGCCGGCCTGCCTGGAGCGATGTCGCACAGGGCGGCATGGTACACCGTCGATATGACCGCGATCGTCGGCGTGATGTCGCAAATCGACCGCGGCGTTCTCTCGCTGTTCGTTCAGCCGATCAAGCGGGACTATCATCTCACGGACACGCAGGTCAGCTTCCTGCTCGGCTTCGCCTTCACCTTCTTTTATGCGATCGGCGGGCCGGTCCTTTCGAGCATGGCCGATCGCGGCGTCCGCAAGACCGTGATCGCAGGCTGCCTTGCCGTGTGGAGCCTCGCCACGGCTCTGAGTGGCCTGGCCCAGGGCTTCTGGGGTTTCTTTGCCTCGCGTGCGGTCGTCGGTGCCACCGAGGCCGGCTGCGGCCCGGCCAGCATGTCGATGATCGCCGATGCGATTCCGAAGGAGAAGCTGCCGCGCGCTTATGCGATCTACACCTCCGGCTTTCTCGGCGGCACGGCATTGTCGCTCTTCTTCGGCGGCCTGCTGCTGAACGTCCTGGCTGATGTGCCGCCGATCCAGTTGGCTGGCTACGGGACAATTCACAACTGGCAGCTCGTCTTCTTCATGCTCGGCGCGCCGGGCCTGCTGATCGCGCTCATCTTCCTGCTCACGGTGCAGGAGCCTCAGCGCAAGGGCGTGACGAAAGCGGGCGGCTATTCGCTCCGCGACGTCATCGGCTATATGTCGACCGAGCGCCGGCTGCACTTTCCGCTCGTCGGAGCGCTCTTGCTGATGGGGTTTCAGACCCACGGGCTCAACGCCTGGATGCCGGCCTTCTACGAGCGAACCTATGGTTGGGGGCCGGCCACGGTCGGGATGCTGATGGGCGTGATCTCGCTCGTCGCCAGCACGCTTGGCCTGTTCGCCGGCGCCCGGCTCGCCGAGAGTCTCGGCCACCGGCGGGATGACGCCAACATGTTCGTGCTTTTTCTGGCCCAGACCCTGCCGATACCGCTCCTCATCGCCGCGCCGCTGATGCCGACGCCGCAATTGGCTCTCGGCATGGCGTCGGTCGGGTCCTTCCTCACCGTGATGGGCGGGGCGGGGTTCAATACCGCCATAAACCTGTCGACGCCCAATCAGATGCGCAGCCAGATCGTCGCGCTCTACTTCATTCTCCAGAATGCGGTTGCCGGCTCGCTCGGGCCGACGCTCGTCGCTCTCGCGACCGATTTCGTCGCGCATTCCGAAGCCGATCTTCGCTACGTGATCGTCGGCTTTCGGATCATCGTGTGCCCGCTGACCACGATCTTCCTGTGGTACACGCTCAAGCCCTATGCGGAGCTCTATCGTCGTCGCATCCAGGAGGGTGCGATCGATTAGAGTTCAGCCGCCGGCTTGAAGCATGTCTTGAGCCCCGCGTTTGAGGATGGCGCCGGATCATCCGGTCACGCCACTTCGGTCCGGCGGTTAGATGCCTCTCTCGGTGGTGGGCATGGCCGGTTCGGTATCTTGGTCGATCGCGTCCGGTTGCGTCGGGAAGATCCTCATCCGACGTGAGTCTTCGAGCCACCAAATCACTCGATTTGTCATCGGAAAATTTATTTAACGTGTTTGATAATCTGGATTATCGAGGCGGTGAAAAGCGTATCGCAGATGGATGTCATGTCCGACGGTTATCATAATTATCTAGATATATCAATGTGATGTGATTTTACAGATGAGAAGAGAGCATCACCTCTCCAAGCGGCTTGACATCCGACATCCTCCAGTTATTTATCATGTTATCTTTTTATCGCGACGGGTGAATCGAGGCCCCAACGAAGGGTCGCCCGGCGCGAGAGATCAGGAGGGGAGCCGAAATGAGCAATCGGAGAAGGTTATTCGCAGGCGCGCATGGTCTCTTGGCCGGCACCTGTTTCATGGCGCTTTTGCTGCTTCCGCAAGTGGCGTCCGCCCAGGAGGCGGCGCAGCCCGGCGCGACGGCGGGAGCCGCCGACAGCGGCGGTCAGGACGATGATCAGATTGGCGACATCGTTGTGACGGCGCGTTACGTTTCGGAAAGGGTGCAGGATGCGCCGATGGCGATAACCGCCCAGACCGATACGCAGCTCCAGGCCGCCAATGTCACCAATATCGGTACGCTCGGGGCAGTGGTGCCGAACTTGCAGACGGTGCCCGGCGACGCCCAGTCTGCCGGCACGCCGTTCATTTCGCTGCGCGGCGTCCAGCAGGGGGCGACCTCGAGCCTCGCCGTTCCGCCCGCCATCGCCATCTACACGGACGACGTCTATCACGCGACGACGGCCGGGTCGGAGCTCGACTTTACCGACGTTGTGCGGGTCGAGGTCAATCGCGGCCCCCAGAGCACCTTGTCCGGCAATGCGTCGATCGGCGGTTCGATCAAACTCTTCACGCAGGATCCCAAGGGCGACGGCTCCGGCTTCATCAGCCTTGGCGGCGGCACTCGCAAGCATATGGAAGCCTCCGGCGCGATCGACCTGGGCATCACGCCGACGCTGTCGATGCGCGCGCTCGGGCATTTCGACCGGCAGGAGGGCTTCGGCAATCGGCTCGACTTCACCTGCATGATGAAGAAGCTCGGCACCCCGGCTCTTGCCGGCACGACGCCTTACTTCCAGCCGGATTCGGACAATCGCGGCTGCGTCATCGGCCATACCGGCGGCGGCACGGCGGCGGTCGGGCAAGTCAAGCTGCTGTGGAAGCCCGCGGACAATGTCTCGTTGCTGCTGACCGGCCGTCACCGCGAGGAGGACATGGAAGAGACGAACGAAGTGACGCTCTTCTATCAAAAGATCTGCACGCAACCGACGCCCGAATTCCCGCAAGGCATCGGCGTGCAGCCTTGTCCCTTGTCTGGCACGGGCGCTGTGCTCGGGACGACCCAGCTTTATCAGCTCGCCGTCTTCAAGGCGTTCGGCGTCGTGATCGACAATCGGTTCATGCCGCCGGAGCGCAACGGAGGCATTTACGATACCTACGGCACCAATTGCCGCCCGGACATTGATCTGACGGTCAAGGTTGGGACCACCGGCTTCCCGGCCGGCTACCCGGACGGTCTATGCTACTCACCGAACAAGACGGCGCGTCATACGCAGCTCTCGGCCAAGCTGGAAGTCGGCCTCAGTGACGACGTCAACCTGACCGCCATCGGCGGTTACACGAACTATGCCAACGAATTCAGCTCAAACGGCGATGCGACGCCCTACGGCGTCGTCCTCTCTCACTTCAACAACGTCGACAAGATGTATTCGGGCGAGCTGCGTCTGGACGGAAAACTGTTCGATGGTCGCCTGCAGTGGATCGTTGGCGCTTTCGCCATGAAGCTGGACGGCTACCAGAAGAACCTCAACACCTCGACCAACAGCTACCAGAAGAGCGTTGTCCACGGTGTCGACGATTCCCAGTCCGGCTTCGTCCATTTCGATTTCAACATCACCGATGCCTGGCGCGTGTCCGGCGGCGGGCGCTACAGCTATACCGATATCAACATCTCGATCGACAATCCGCAGGCGCTGTCGTTCAGCGATCGGCACTCGACCCAGAAGCGCTGGGACTGGTTGTTGTCTACCGACTATAAGATCACCGACGATGTGATGATCTACGCGACCGCGGCGACGGGGTCGCGTCCGCCCGGCCTGATCACGATCGTCCAGGACGCACGCCAGGTCGGGCCGACCTCGGAAGAGGAACTGGTCAGCTACGAACTGGGCCTGAAGGCGGACTTTCTCGACCGCCATTTGAGGACCAACCTCACCGCCTTCTACCTCGATTACAAGAAGCTCTCGACCGGCGTGACGGGTACCCAGTGCCTCGCCGAGCCCGGCACGGGGCAGGCGACCTTCTACAATCTCAATTTCACCAGTGCCGAAGCCACGGCGCTCTGCCAGCAGCTTTATGGCTCGCCGTCGATCCGGCAATATAGTTACAATGTCGGCATCCCGGCAAAGGTGAAAGGCTTCGAGTGGGAGATCACCGCGCTTCCGCTCCGCGGCCTGCGCATCGACTGGACCGGCGGCTACAACAAGTTCACCTCGGGCATCACCACGCCGGGCCAGCCGGGCTATCTCTGGCCGGGCAATCACCGCCAGGCCGAGTGGAACATGCACGCCAATGTATCCTACGACATTGAAACGTCCGCCGGAACCATAACGCCCCGCCTCGACTGGAACTGGCAGTCCCAGCAGGACTATGACACGAGCTCGAGCACCCGGCCGCCGCAAGCTGCGTACATCATCCCGGCCTATTCGATGTGGAACGGGCAAATCGCCTATGAATCTCCGGACGGCGACTGGAGCGCGACGCTATCGGGTACGAATCTCGCCAACCGCTTCACTTACTATCAGATGATGGTGGGGCAGATTAACTCGCGTGCCCGCGTCGGACCGCCGCGGGAATGGATGCTCACGCTGCGCAAGAAGTTTTGAATCGCCGCTACTCCTCGGCCCGCAGCGCTCGCGGCGCTGCGGGATTTTTTCCCGGCTCGGAAGGACAAAAAAATGGCTTTCAAGACCGATGATCCAGCGTTCGAGGCCGGGCGCGAGATGCGCCGCACGCTTTACGGCGACGCGGCCGTTGCACGGTTGGACGCCACCGACGACTTTCATGAGCCGCTCGAGGATTATGTGAACCGGGCGGTGTTCGGTGAGACCTGGACACGGGCCGGCCTGACGATCCGCGAGCGCGCCTTCATCACGATCGGGATCACTGCCGCGCTGGGCCGCAAGGTTCCGCTCGAACGCCAGATCATGGCCGCGATCAACACCGGTGCAACCAAGGACGATATCAAGGAAGTCCTGCTCCAGACGACGATGTACATCGGCGTCGCGGGCGGGGTGGAAAGCTGGCAGGTCGCGGCCGACACTTTGAAAGCGATTGGGAAATATTGATCAAAGGCGGCCTGCCCGTGCGCCCTCCAAGAAAGGAACCTGCATGACTGATGCGGCGATGCTTCGAGATATCCAGGACCAACTCGCCGCGGTCGAGCATCGCCTCCAGGCGGTTGAGGATCGCGACGCCATCTACAGCCTTTTCCTCGAGCTGCAGAAGGCGACGGACGGGCGCGACAAGGACAAATATGCGGCTTGCTTCACCGAGGATGGAGAGTGGAGCGGCGTCAGCGGCCGGGCCGTGGGCCGCGCGGAGATCACAGAGATCATGGGCAGGATCTTCAAGCCGTGGGCCAGCGAAAACGAGCGCACCTATCATAGCATTTCCGACGTCGAGATAGATCTGGACGGTGACCGGGCTACCGCGCGGGTCGTCTATCGTCACATCAAGCTCGAAAACGATTTGCCGGTGACCTTCCATCTCGGCCACTATGACGCGGTTCTGGAGCGGGCCGCAGAAGGCTGGCGATTCAAGCGGCGCGCGAGCTATCTCGACCTTCCTTATTTTGAGCCCAAATTCCAGCTCATCGGCCTCGCTGCGGATGGAAATCAGGGGTAGCCGATCGACTAGGCGCCCTCAGGCTCGGGGTCGGCGGTGATCATCGCAGACTCCCGGCGAACCGTTGCAAGAGCGAGCATCAGCAGCGCGACGCCGAGCGGCAATATCGCTTCGAGCGCCAGCGTGAGCTTCAGGGAAAATTGCTGGGCAAGGGCAAAGCCCCCCGCGATCGGTGCGATCACCGCGCCGACGCGCGCGGCACCTCCCGCCCACCCGAGCGCGGTCGAGCGCATCCGTGGCGGATAGATATGGGTCATCATCGTGTTGATGCCGCCCGATCCCCCAGACTGGAAGAAGGCCCAGCAAACTACGACAACGATGAAAGCCGGCGTTCCGAACGGTACCCAGGCGAGCATGTTGAGAGAGATCGCCAGCATCACGTAGAAAGAGGCAAGCAGCAAGGCAGGGCGCGTCTTGTCCATCAGCCAGCCGACGATGAGCGGCCCCCCCACGCCGCCCAGATAGCCGATCAGCGCGACCACGGCGAATTTCTGGATGGGAACACCGGCCATTTCCTGAAAGAAGCTGGGCAGCCAGGTGCCAAGAACGACGGTATTCGTGACCGAGAGCGTGCTGGCCGCCCAGATGAGCGCCGTCGTCGTGAGACGGCCTTCGGAGAATATGTCGACGAGCCTTGCCCGCCGCCCTTTGCTGTTGGCCGATCCGAGAACGAAGATCTCGTCGCCGCGGAGCGACTCGTTGGGATCGAGGCGTCGCACCGTCCCGGCGATACGCACGTCCGCCGGATTGCGCTCAGCGCAGAACTTGAGGGATTCCGGGACAAAGAAGAGGAGGAGCGGGAGGCAGACCAGTGGCACGGCGCCCCCGATCAGGAAGCCGCTCTGCCAGCCAAAATCATCAAGCAGCCAGGCGGCAACGATCCCGCTCGCCGCGCTGCCCATCGAATAGCCCGCCAACGCCACCGCCACGAAGGTCGAACGTCGGCGCAGCGGCGTCAGCTCGGACACCAATGCCATGGCCATCGGCAGGCCGGCGGCCATGAAGATGCCGGCCAGGCCGCGCATCACGGCAAGCATATGGAGACTTTGCACCTGCGTGCTCGCCAGCATGATGATGCCCAGAAAGAGGCAGGCGATGATGAGCATGAGGCGCCGTCCGATGCGATCGGCCAGGGGGCTGATAACGAAGGCGCCGACGGCAAGCCCGACCTGCTGATAAACGAAGGCCGGGGTCATGGCGGCCGAGGTTTCACCGAAATGTTTGGCGATCGCCGGCGCGATTTTCCCGAGCAGTACCAGATCGAAACCATCGATGAAGCAGACCATGGCGCAGACGATCAGGGTGATGCTCTGGGTGACCCCGATCGGTGTGCGATCGATAAACTCTTCAATATCGAACCTGGTCATATGCCATATCCCTTGCCGTGATCAGCCCGCCCAGCCGGTGAAGACGCGCCGCCCCGTGTCGTGGAGCACCTTGCGGCGCTCCTCGTCGGTCAGGAGCGCCGTCGCGTCGATCGCCCGCGCAACCATGTCCTTGTAGGTACCCGACGAGGTGCCGATGTCCGATCCCCACATGATCTTGTCCGCGCCATAATGGTCGACGAGCCGGCGAAGCACCTCGGCGGGGCTGACGCCTTGCTCGCGGATCACATCCATGTTGAGGCAGGTGAATTTGTAGGTGATGTTGTCGCGCGCAGCCAAACCGGGGAAGCATTCGTCGATGCTGAAACCGGCTTCGTTGTCGAACGGCAGCACCGGCAGATAGACATGATCGAGCACGATGCGCAGCCTCGGGAAGCGATCGGCGAGCTGCTCGATGACCTGCATCATCTCCCGCCAGTCTTCCTTCGGTCCTTCGATGTCGACCACCAGCTCAAGCTCGTCGGCGAGTTGCCAGACCTCGAGCGCCTCGGGCGAATTGAGCCAGCCGGCCTTGTCCTCGACGTTCACAGGAAAGAAGCGAATACCGATGATCCCGCGCGCGGCGCCGTCGCGGATCATCGGGAGAGTCTTCTCCTCCAGCGGATCGATGATAATCACCGCCCGCATCTCGTCCGGGAACAGGTCGGCGGCATCCATGATGTAGCTATTGTCGGTGCCGTATATCATGCCCTTTTGGACGGCGGCGATGGCGACCACGCCTTCCTCTGCCATCCACGCGTGCATTTGCTCGGCGGTCGGCTTTTCGTTCGTCGGGCTGGGCCCGTGCATTCCGCCTGCGATGCCAACCGTCCCCGCTCCGAAGGGCGGAAGCTGAGCCCGGCTCGGGCCAGGCTTGCGGGGAATGATGAAACCCTTGCGCGGATAGCGCGCGGGATCGTCAGAGACGAGATGCGCGTGGGAATCATAAATCGGATAGCGCGCGGCATCTGACATCGGACAGCCCCTCCTCGTTGGCTGTTTGACTGACGGATCGGCGGAGATCGGAGATGAGTTTGGCCCATCGTCCTGCGGGACGGCGCGATCGATCAGTTGCAGCAGGAAACTTCACATGTTAATAATCTGCCGGTGGGCACGGGACAAGGGAGCTGTTGCGGCATTGCTGCAAATCCTGAATAGCGTCGAGGACCGGGCAATCGCTCGCGAGCCTGGCTCGCTCATTGTGCGGCAACACGAAAATATGGATCGGAAAGGCGGCAGGTGTGAACGATTCTGGCACAGTCGTAAAATTGCCGGAGTTCGAGGAATCGTTGGCCTGGATCATCCTCGGGGCCAAGGATGCGGTGATTGCGCCCATGCGCTCCAAGCTGAACATGTTCGACATCACGGAGCCCCAGTGGCGCGTGATGCGCGTGCTCAACGATCGAGGTAAAACCGACGCCACGGCCCTTGCCGACGCAGGATTGCTGCAAGGCCCGAGCGTTACGCGCATCCTCCAGCAACTGGAGAAGCGCAAGCTCATCGTTCGCAAGCCGGATCCCAACGACGGAAGGCGGACGATGGTCACGCTCTCACCGGGCGGCCATGCGGTCGTGCAGATCCTGTCGCGTGACGTGCTGCATTACACGAACGCCTTCGCGCAGCAGTTCGGTACCGAAAGGCTCTCTCGGCTGGCCGAGGAACTCAAGGCCCTTACGGAGGCGATCAAGAATATCGAATGAGCCAAGGCCTCGACCGCGCCCCTCGATCAGGCCTGCGCAAGCAGCCATATTGATTATCATGTTAATTTCCTCTCCGATCGCTCTCGTTATCCGACGCCTTCGTAACGGACCTCGAGTGGCGAGACGTCCGGCATCTCCGCGAGGCGGGGCGCGACTTCCTTGGCGATCAGCGTCAGGCTGTCCGCCGTGTCGGCATGGCTGAGCTCCCCTGCCTGTCCCATCATCAGCAGATTTCCGAAACCGCCGACGTCGACATTGAACTGGGCAAGCTGCTCATAAACATCGTCGGGTGTGCCGACGAACATGAGTTGGGCGCTGACATAGTCCTCGACCGATGCGTCGGGGCCGAGTGGTTCGCCATTGCGCAGCCGGGGGCGCATCGCACTCGCCCCGGCCGTCAGGGCCCGCAGGTTCGCCTCGACGGGATTGAAGCCCATCACGTTGCGGAACGGAGCGTCGAAGCGTGGCGCGGCGAGGAAATATTTCCGCATTTCCTCCGCGCGGCGATAAGCTTCCTTGCGATCCGACGCGCAGGCGACGACCGCGAGATAGCCAAGCCGATCGGCGCTTGGTTGCTTGCCGAAAGCCTCGATATAGGCGTCGCGATATCCGGTGAAGACGGAGCGCGCGACAGCGCCGGACAGAAAGGTCGCGCAGGTATAGCCGCGAGCGCCATACATGCGCGCGCTCGATGCGCTCGAGGCGGTGCCCCAGACCGGCGGGTGGGGTTGCTGGACCGGCCGCGGCCAAAGCGCGGAGGTGCGGATATGATAATGCTCGCCCTCCCAGGAAAAGGTCTCGCCCAGGTTGGACATCGCCGCGATGATGAGGTCGTGGGCTTCCCAGAAACGGTCCATGAACTGGGTCGGTTGCCGGTTGGAGACGATCACTTCCAGCGGAACGCCCTTGACCAGACCCATCTCAATCCGGCCGCCGGACAGGCAATCGGCCAGCGCGACCTCCTCGGCGACACGCATGGGGTTGGCGCGATTGGCGAGCGGGATGCCGAGCGCCAGCAGCCGCGCCTTGCTCGTCTCGCGCGCCAGGATCGCGAGCGTGGTCATGACGCTGGTCGACATGCAGGTCGCCGTCGCATGATGCTCGTTGACCATGATGTTCAGCCCGAGCTCGTCCGCGAGGCAATATTCGTCGAGATAGCGATTGAGCAACTGGCCCGCTTCCACGGGATCGCAGTGATATTGCGGGAAGTTCACGCGCAATCCCGCCGGCTCACCCCATGCCGGGTGATAGGCCTGCTCGGAAAAATGCCAGATCTTCATTTCGCTGCTCCCTTGGTGAATTGGCCGATGAGCGTTGCCAACTCGGCCGGCTTGTCGGCGTGACTGCGGTGGCCGGCGCCGGACAGCAGCTTGACCTGGGCCTGCGGCAGCGCGTCGCGCCAGCGCGCGCGATATTCCGGCTCGATCATGGCGTCCTTGTCGCCCCACACGATCATGGCCGGACAGGAAATCCGGTGCAGCCGGTCGCCCAGCTTGGGATTGCACATGTAGGGTGACCAGCCATAAAGGCTGAGAGCTTCGTCGTTTCGCAGAACGCGGCGCAGCCTGGCTTCGCTCATTTCCGGCATGCTCTGCTCGTCCGCCGGGCCGACCTGCAGCCGCGCGCCGAGCTCCTGCTTCGAGATCATGAAAAGATCCGCCACCCAATGCTCGCGCCGCTCGGCCGTCTTGAGTCCGAGCGGCGACGCCAGCACCAGGGACCGCGCCCGGCCGGGCTCCTTGGTCAGCATCTCGCAGGCCACCCAGGCACCGAATGACGTGCCGACAATGATCGGCGCGTCGAGGCCGAGCGCATTGAGCATATCGAGATAGAAATACCCCATGTCATCGACCCGAGACATGCCGGCGGGTCGCTCCGACGCGCCGAAGCCGGGATGGGAGGGCGCATAGACGGAGAAGGATTTGGCCAGCTCCCGCAGGCCTTGCGCGCTCCCCTCTAGGCCATCGATGCCATGCAGGAACAGGAGCGGGGTGCCGCTGCCGGCGCGAAACAGCTCGATGTCCGTGCCGAGGATGTCGACGGTGTCCAGCGTCCCGAAATCCAGACCATCGAGCTCGATCGTGCTCATGTGCATCCTCCCGTTGTGCGTGTGGGGCGAATGTGCAGAGGCGAGCAGGGCGAATCCAATATTTTGATCTTCGCGAAATCCATGCCGATTTGGCATGGAAATGACGCGACGGGGCGCGAGCGGCTCGTCTTCGGGATTGGTGATCCTATGCCGCGCTGTTATGGTTGCTTATGGAGCTCCGTCACCTCAGATATTTTCGCGCCATCGCGCGCGAGGAGAATTTCAGCCGAGCCGCCCAGGCGTTGCGCGTCGCGCAACCGGCGCTCACCCGCCGGATCCGCGACCTTGAGGAAGAGCTCGGCGTCGAGCTGTTCGAGCGTCTGCCGCGCGGCATCCGGCTGTCCCCGGCGGGGCGCGTGTTCCTGACGGAAGTCGAGGAAATCCTGGCGCATGTCGATCGCGCAGTCGATGGCACGCGACGCTATGCGAACGGCAATCTCGGCACCATTCGCGTCGGCCTCAGCGAGATTATCGCGGGTGATGAATTCATCACGCGGAGCCTTCTGCATTTCCGGGAGACGGAGCCGGGCGTCGTCCTCGAATTGCGCTCGCTCGGCGCTCTCCTTCAAATCGCGGTATTCAAGAATGCCCAGCTCGATGCTGGCATTCTCTATGATGCCAATATTGACGAGCATGATGCGACGCTTCTCAACCGGGCGAAACTGGGGCGGGGCGAGGTCATGCTCGCGGTTCATCGCGGCCACCGGTTCGCGGAGCGCGACAGCGTCGGGATGGCTGAACTGGCCGACGAGCCGATGCTGTGGCCCGAGCGCAGGCTCCAGCCCGACTATCATGACCGGCTGATGCGCGCCTGGCTCAAGAAGGGAGCGCCGCCGAACATCGTGCAGGATTGCACGACGAACTCGATCCTGTTGAGCTTCGTCTCGGTAGGCATGGGGATCGGCCCGGTGACGGCGACGCAGCCCGTCGTGGCCGCCCGCGACATACGCCTGGTGCGGATCAGTGACCTGGGCCTGGCCTTCGACCTGCTGCTGGTCTGGCGCAAACATGATCCGTCCGCAGCGCTGCGCCGCTTTGTCGATGCGATGGTGGCGAGGAGCGCGGCCGGACGTGCCGGTTAAGCCCAGTCGGCCGCGGTGATGGCAGTCAGCCGGTCCAGCCGGTGAGGATGCGGCGACCCGTGTCGTGCAGGACTTTCCGGCGCTCCTCCGCCGTCAGCAGGACTGTGGAATCGACGGCGCGGGACAGCATTTCCCGGTACGTGCCGGACGAGGTTCCGATGTCCGATCCCCACATGATCTTGTCGGCGCCATAGAAGTCGACCGCGCGGCGCAGCACGTCTTCCGGCTTCACGCCTTGCTCGCGGATGACGTCCATATTCAGGCAGGTGAACTTGTAACTGATATTGTCCCTGGCGGCGAGGCCGTCATAGCGGGAATCGATGCCGAAGTCGGGATCGGTGACGACCGGGCCATAGAGATGTTCGAGCACGATGCGCAGCCTGGGAAAACGGTCGGCATAATCCTCGATGACGTGCATCGTCTCGCGCCAGTCGTCTTTTGGTCCCTCGATGTCGACGACCAGGTCGAGTTCCTCTGCAGTCTGCCAGACAGTGGCGGCTTCGGGCGAGCCGAGCCAGCCGGCGACATCCCAGATATTGGCCGGAAAGAAGCGGATGCCGATGATCTCGCGCTTCGCGCCTTCCCGCATCAGAGGCAGGGTCTGCTCCTCGGTGGGATCGACGATGATGATCGCGCGCATCTTGCCCGGAAAAAGATCCGCTGCGTCCATGATGTAGCTGTTGTCGGTGCCATAGATGCGCCCTTTCTGGACGGCCGCTATCCCGACGACGCCTTCCGCGTCCATCCAACCGCTCATCTGTTCGGCGGTCGGCTTCTCGTTCACCGGATCAGGGCCGTGCATGCCGCCGGGAGCGCCCACGGTGCCCGGCGTCGCGACTCTCTTCTTTCCGTCCGGGCGCTGCAGGTAGGGGATGTTCTTGCGCGGATAGCGGACGCCATCGGCGGAAACGAGATGGGCGTGCGTATCGTAGATCGGCTGGGTTTGAGGCATCGCATACTCTCCCACTTTCAGGCCAGATATATAACATGATAATTATGTGGATGCGGTTGCTCCGTCAATCGGATTGGTGCTATTTTCGTTGAAAATCGTCGACTCAACGGAAAGGTCGGCCTTAGTAAATATATTTATCATGTTATATTTCGACGGGTGCGGCGTGGCCTTCCCGACACGCCGGCCGCTTCAGGAGAGGATGAAGATGAACGCCGAGACCGAACGCGCGAAGCCCCAGGAATTCAGGAAAGAGGACATTGGCGGTAATGCTCAGATGGAGAGCTACGGCCTCTATTATAGCGAGCAACCGGTCGAGGCCGACGCCAATGGCAAGAGCTGGTACACACGCAATCAGACCCTGATCGTGAATTATATCGAAGCGGCGCCGGGCGCGGTCTTCGCGCGTCAGGGTCAGGTGGACGAATATATGGTGATGGTCCCTGACGAGAACACGCCCTACAAGGTCAGCACCTTGGGCGAAACCGGCCAGGGGGCGGGTCATCAGGTCATCATCATGCCGCCCGGCGACAGCGAGATCAGCCTGCCAGAAGGCGGGCGGATCGTGCGGCTGTTCACGACGCGGTCGGACGACCTCAAAGCCAAATGCGCCAATGCCGATGCCTATGCCGAGCCGCATTCCGATGTTGCGCCCTTCAAGCCCTGGCCCGCGCCGTCATCGGGCTACAAGCTGCGCATCTATGATCTCTGGAAGGAGCGAAAGGGCGGCTTCTGGGGTGCGCTGCGCTGCTCGACGATGATGATCAGTTTTCCGCCGCCGGTGCTCGAGGCGCGCGATCGAAGCAGAATGTCGCCGCACAGCCACGCCGATTTCGATCAATGTTCGCTGCTGCTGCAAGGGTCCGTGATCCACCACATGCGCTGGATGTGGGGCCTTGATCTCAATGAATGGCGCGAGGATGTGCACGCGCTTGTCCATTCGCCCTCGGCGATGATGATTCCCGCGCAGGTGATCCACACGACCGAGCGGCTCGGCAGCACGCGCATGGGTGACGTCTTCGCGCCGCCCCGGCTCGATTTCGCGATGCGGGAAGGCTTCTTCGCGAATGCCGACGAATATCCGCTACCCGAAGAGGCAACCGCCTGATCATATCGATGTGCCGGATGGCTTGAGCGAGTTCTGCCTGCCCCAAACACCGGAGTTGCGTCCATGAGCGATGCCTCGCGTCCGAACCCTCGCGATTTTCGCAAGCGCCTGCTTGCATGCGAGCCGCTGCTCGGAACCTTTCTGAAGACGCCGACCTCCCATCATACCGAGATTCTGGGCTCGATCGGCTTCGATTTCGTCATGCTCGACGAGGAGCATGCTCCCTGGGGTCGTCGCGATCTCCAGGCGGGCTTCCTGGCGGGACGGGCCTTCGGCACGGCGGGTTTCGTCCGGATTTCGCGGCCCGATGCGGCCAGCATTCTGCAGGTGCTGGACAGCGGCGCGATCGGCATCATGGTGCCGCACGTGTCGAGCGCGAAGATGGCACGCAACATCGCCTCCTGGGCACGCTATCGCGCCGGCGACTATGGCAAGCGGGGCGCCGACGATCATTATGATTTCACAGACAGCCTCACCACCGTCATCGCCGTGATCGAAGACTGCGAAGCGCTTGACCGGATCGACGAGATCATGGCGGTCGACGGCATCGACGCCTTCTTCATCGGCCGGGGCGATCTAGGCCTTTCGCTCAGCAATCGCTTGGGTCCGAAGCCCACGGTGGAGGAGGTCACCCTGAACGTGTTTCAGGGTCCGTCGCGCGATCGAGATCAGGGTTATCGAACAAGATGGATGCTGAAACAAGTTCAGCATGACGCGTTTTTTTGGGAGTGTCTGCTAACCACGACTTTTCAGCCATCCGGCGTCGATTGTCAGCGCTTAAGAGCGGACAATCATTGAAGCGGGAATTTGTCCACGCAGCCTAGTTTGAATGACCGGCGTCGGGGAATTAAACCATCTGCTCACCTTGGGGGCTGATCCTTAGTAAATATCGACTGAAATACCCGCGAATTGGGGATTGTTATTGTTCAACACCGGGTCGATCAAGCAGGCGGGCTATCCGCATTGATATTTCGGTGACCGATCCGCAAGATTCGGACTGCGTGGGCGAACTAGCTAATGGGTCTGACGCTGGAAATGGCTGTGACCCGCCCGAACGTGGGCTGCGCAACCCGGTGTGGGCGAAAGGGTGACGGCGAGGTGCAAGCAAAAGTCGTGATCGTCGAGGATGATCCGCGGATCGCCGCGCACGTCGCCCATGGAGTGACCGCTCATCGCGGCCTGTCCCTGCTCGGAACGGCTGGCTCGCTCGCCGAGGCACGCGCGCTGCTCGACCATGATGCTGATTTGTTCATCCTCGATCTTGGCCTTCCCGATGGCAACGGGATCGACCTGATCGCGGAGATTCGTGCCCGGCGCGGCCCGGAGCCGAAGATTCTGGTCTTGTCCGTTCTGGGCGATCAGACGACGGTATTGGCGGCGGTGCTGGCCGGCGCGGACGGCTATCTGCTGAAAGACCTCGACCGCCTCGACATCGGCCAGCAGGCGGCCGCTGCGCTGTCCGGCGGGGCGCCGCTCTCGCCCAGCATCGCCGCCTATGTGCTGCGTTACCTGCGCGGCCAGCAGGAACAACCGAAGCCGGACGACGAGGATCCCGACCTGTCGCCTCGTGAGTACGAGTTGCTCCAGTTGCTGGCGCGCGGCCAGAGCAACCGGCAGGCGGCGGAGGCGCTGTCGCTGTCGCCGCACACGGTCGGCGATCATGTGAAGTCGATCTACCGCAAGCTCGGGGTGAGCAGCCGGGGCGAGGCGATGGTGCGCGCCTTTCGGAGCGGATTGCTACGCCCATGACGGTGACGCTCCGGCGGTGGGGATGGCGCCGCGCGCTCGCGACCGTGCTGGGTGCGCAATTGCTGTTCTGGAGCTTCTATGCCCTGATAGTGCTGGGCTTTCATCCGGCGGTGGCGTGGGGCGACTATCGTTTGCCGGCGGGGCGTGCCGGGCTGGCGTCCACGAATGGTCCGACTGGCGCCTGGGCAGCTGGCCTTTCAGAGCCGGCGGTGCTGCATATCCCAGGCTGGCAGCCCGCCATCCTTTATCCAGCACACATGACGCTCCTCTCGCCCTCCGAGCGGAGCGCGGCGGGAGGGGCATGGTCGCTCACTTGCCTGCGCTCGCCCTGCGGGGCGACGGACGCGGTCTATGCGGGCCCGTATGACCGGATCGGCAAGGCGGCCGGCTGGGAGCGGTTCCAGCGTTTCGACATGGTCTGGCTGGCCATCGCCGTTGAAGGGCTGCTCGGCATGGCCCTGCTCGTGCTGCTGCCCCTCAGCCGCTTTTCCCGGCTCCAGACCATCACCGGCCTGTTCATGATCCTGGTGAGCGCGGATGCCTGGTTCACCGCCTTCGGAGCGGATGCGCTGCCCTACGCCTGGTTCCCCCTGCTGCGCTATGGCGTGGAATATCTGATGCTGGCGACGGTGGCGCTGACCGTGAACGCCTTTGCCGGCTGGCAGGCGCGAGCGGCACGGATCGCGCTCGCCTGCTCCGCGATCGCCTTCACTGTGTTGATCGCCGCCATGCTGGTGCGTGGCGATGTTGCGCCCGTCGTCCCCTTGCTCGACGCCACTGCGCTCGCTTTGCTGTCCGCCTATGGGATTGCTGCCCTGCTGCGGATGAGCCTCGCCGCGCCCGGCCCGGCGATCCGGGTGATGGCTATCCTGCTGGTCGGCATCACCTCGACCGTTTGGGATCTCCTTATCCATCCGGCGCCCTCCGGCCCCATGTTGCAAGCCTCGGTGCTGACGCCGACCTTGACCACCTTCCTCATCCTGTTTGAACTCGCCCTCCAGGGCCGCCAGCTCAGCCGGGAGGCCGACGAAGCACGCACCGATCTGGAACGGCAGGTGCTGGAACAGGATGCGAGCCTGCTGCGCTCGTCCAGCCTGCTGCGACATCAGGAACGGCGGATCGCGATCGACGCCGAACGCCAGCGCCTGTTGCGGGACATGCACGACGGCGTGGGTGGCATACTGACCCATCTGCTGCTCGACACTCGCGAGGGGCGCCTTACACACGCGGAGATCGGGGAGGCGCTGCAATCGGCGGTCGACGACCTGCGGAACATGGCCAGCGCGTTCGACGCCGCCGACGAGCCGATCGACGAGGCACTGGCGATGTTCCGTGAACGCATGTGGGTCCGGCTGGCCCGATCGGGCATCGCCTTTGACTGGCGCTGCCAGCTCGCCTCTCCTGCGCCGCGTCTCGATGCCCCGCGGCTGCTCAGCCTTTACCGGCTGCTGCAGGAGGGGATCGCCAACACACTGCGCCACGGCCAAGCGACGCGGATCGCGCTCATGGCGGAGCCCGCGGACGGTGATCGCCTCCTCGTGACGCTCTCGGACAACGGCGTGGGCTTCGATCCCCTCGATGCCAGGGGCTCTCCGGGTGAGGGACGCGGCCTCACCAACATGCAGCGCCGCGCCACGCAGATGGGCGGTGATCTGCGCATCGAAAGCGCGCCGGGACAAGGGGTCCGGCTGGCCCTCGCTGTCCCGATAGAAGACAGCTGGAAGCGAAAATCGTGAAAATTTATCAATGATTAACCACGGCAATCCCCGGAACCGGGGATTGCTGGATATGGCGCGAAACAGCCATGATACCTCCCGACACGCCGCGAAGAGGGCTTCGTGGCCGAAACAGTGGGAGAATGAAATGCGGTTCGATGCGAAGGGATGCCGGACGAGCCTGTTGGCGCTCGGGATTGGCGGGTTGATGGCGACGTCGGCGCATGCGGAGATATTCTCCTACGCGGGCTTCGCCGATACAACGGGACTGCAGCTCAACGGCGAGGCCACCGCGGTGGATATCGCGGGTCGTACCGTGATGCAGCTTACGCCGCCCAAGGGTAACTCCGGTGGTTCCATGTTCAGTGCGGGGGCCATCGCGCTGACCAACGACTACAGCTTCAGCACCCGCTTCACCCTTAACATCAATTCCAATCATCTCACTCAATATGGCGAAATCGGAGCGGACGGCATCGCTTTCGTCATCCAGACCTTGTCCAATAACGTCGGCGGCCTTGGCGGCGGCCTGGGCTATGCCGGCATCACCCCAAGCATCGAGGTTGAATTCGATCCCTACAGCAATGGCGGCTTTGATCCCCGCTTGCCCGGCAACGGCGCCCTCAACGGGAACGATCACATCGCAATCATGGAGAATGGCGACCCGGCGAACCATCTGGCCTACGCGATCGTGTCGCCCACACTGGAGCTTGACGGCGGCCAGGACATCACCGCATTCGTCGACTATAACGGCGCCACCGATCTGATGGAGGTGCGCTGGTCCACGAACGGCCTGCGACCCAATGATGCCGGCCTCAGCTATTCGATTGATCTGGCGAGCCTGTTCGGCACGGATCAGGTCTTTGTCGGTTTCACGGCCAGCACGGGCGCGGACTGGAGCGCGCAGGATATTGTGGACTGGACGTTCACCGACAATTACGCCCCGATCACGACGCCTCCGACCGGGACCAATCCGCCCGGGTCGCCCCAACCCGGCGCCGTGCCGGAGCCCGCGACCTGGGCGATGATGATTGCCGGCTTCGGCGCCGTGGGCGCGGTCACGCGCCGGAAGCGCCGTCAGACGGTCCGTTATAGCCTCGGTTGAATCGACCCATTATCCGTAAGGCGAAGCTGGAGGAGAGGGCCTGTTGCGCTCTCCTCCAGCTGTCCGTTCGTGGCAAAAGGTGGCGTCGATCGCTAGCCACTCGATGTCGGGATCATCAAACACCGCCTCGAAGATCCGGTCGATCACCACTTACTCAACCCCGTGACGATAGCGTCGCTTGGTCGCTCGACAGGAACCGAACGGCCCAGGCAGGTCACGCCGACATAGCGGTCATCTAAGTACCGGGGGGCGCCAAAGTCGGTTATCGCCTGCTGTCGGCAAACGGTGAGGCTTTGGACGCGGATCCTATCTCTGTGTGATAGCCGGGGGTGGAATTCCCACCATCCGGCCATCTGGCCAGCGTAGGTGCTGAGGGTGTTGCGCCACTGTTGGCGGTGTTTTGCATTTTTGAAGCCTTCTTCGATGTCGTCGATCATCTGCGCTGCGAACGCACCGAAAGGTCAGCTCCCGCTTTGAGCCTCGCTTGCGCCAATGTAACGTCCAGGAATGAGCCAATATCCATTTCGTGTCGCTTGCCGTTTAGGAGTGCATGAAGAACCATGACCGTGTCCCAGCATCACGGACTCGAAGGTAAGCCCGCCGCCGTCGGAATAGAAGCCCGGCTTCGAAAACGCCTTTATCTGATTCGCGTTGAGTTTGTTTCGCGTTCGCATTGGCGCGTTGGTCGTCGTTGTTAGCGCGATTGAGCGACGCCAGTCACAAATAGCATTGCGGTTGCACGCGATTTATCGCGAACGATGGCGATCGCGATCCAGCTAGATTTTGCTGAAAATCCGCTGAAACCTCCGATCGAGCGTGTTTCTGGGAGTTCGCCGAAGAGCAGGATCTGGCGGAGACGGAGGGATTCGAACCCTCGGTGCCGAATTCTCAGCACGACGGTTTAGCAAACCGTTGGTTTCAGCCACTCACCCACGTCTCCGCGCACCGACGGGCAGTGGCAGCCCGCTCGGCAGAAGGCGGCCTATAACGGGGCAAGGGAAGCATGGCAACGTCCGTATCGGCTTCAAGGACATCGGGCGAGGCAGGGTCCGCGCACGGTTCAGTGGCGCCCGATTGCGCATGACATCAATTGGAAGACCGAGGTGCAAAGCCCGCAAAAGGCCCGTTTCCGGAGTGCCAGCCGGCAACGGGTCGGCCGCGACTCGGAGTTCTCGGCGATTCGACGGGAATCTCGAGAACCAAGGCAGAACACGATGCCACGCCACGTCAGGCCCACTCGACTCGTCCCATCGTGCCTTCGATTCGTCGCGGGGTTCCAGGCGCCGATTCGCCCGGGGGGAACCCATCTGTTAGCGCCGGGAACTCAAAACATAACGCATATAAGAGCAATCGGGTGGCATCTTCCAAACCACGACCCGGAGGGGTGGTCGCATATCTGTTGTCTCTGGCGCCTGAGCGAGAGATCTTCCTCCGCACTGGCGGACATGTGCGATTCCTCCGGATTTCGACACGTTTTCAAATGATCGTCGCAGGCATGGCTGCGGCGGTGCTGCTGCTATGGGCGGCCGGCACGCTGGCGATGCTGTGGAGTCAGGCGAGCCTGCTGTTCGAGCGCAACAGGGTCGCGCGCGACCGCGCGGCGATCAGCTCGCGGGAGGCGCAGGTGAAGGCCTATCACGGCGACGTCGACGCGATCGCGCGCGATATCGAGCGGCGTCAGGCGGCGATCGAGCAGATACTGGACGCCAATCCCTCCGCAACGATCGCGGCACAGCCAGCGCCCGCCAAGGCCGATGCCAAGGGCAAGCCGCTTACCGCCGCTTCGCCGGAGATTGGTCGGCTCGACAAGCTGCGCCAGCGCCAGTTCGCGCTGGAGCGCGCGATTACGAGCGCCGCACGGGTGCGCCTCGCCAAGGTCGAGAAGGCGATCCGCAGCTTCGGCCTCAATCCCGCCGCGCTGAACAGCAATATGGACGGGCAGGGCGGCCCCTTCGTCCCCGCATCGAGCGCCATCGCCGCCGAACCGGCGCTGCGTGATCTGGCGCTGTTGCTGACACGGCTCAACGCGATGGAAACGACGCTGGCTGCGATCCCCTCCGGCCGGCCGACCGCCGCACCGATGGAGACCAGCTCCTATGGCTATCGGCGCGATCCGTTCAACGGCCAGCTCGCCTTTCACGCCGGCCTCGATTTCCGTGGCGCTTATGGTCAGCCAATCCTGGCCGCGGCGCCGGGCCGGATAAGCTATGTCGGGCCGCGCCAGGGTTATGGCAATGTCGTGGAAGTCGATCATGGCAAGGGGCTCATGACTCGCTATGCGCATCTCTCCGGCTATGGTGTGCATGTCGGGCAGGACGTCAGGCGCGGCGAGGCGATCGCCCGCATGGGCTCAACCGGCCGCTCGACCGGCACGCATCTGCATTTCGAAGTGCGGGTCAACGGCGCGGCGGTCAACCCGCGCCCCTTTCTGGAGGCAAGGCAGGATGTTCTCGAGGTCCAGAAACTCGCCAAGCGGCGCACCCCCGATGGCTACCGGGGCTAAACACACGCCCTTTTCGATCATCGGCGGTGACGTCGTGATCACGGGCAATGTCGAGGCCAGCGTGGACCTGCATATCGACGGACGGATCGAGGGCGATCTCTCCTGCGCGGCGCTCGTCCAGGGGCCGGACAGCGCGATCCACGGCCACGTCACAGCCAGGAGCGCGCGCATCGGTGGCCTGATCGAAGGCTCGATCACCGCCGAGGAGCTGATCGTCGAGGCCAGCGCGCGGATCACAGGCGAGGTCACCTATGACGTGATCAGCATCGCCACCGGCGGCCAGATCGACGGCCGGATGAGCCATATGGGCGGAGCGCGCGCGGCTGAGCTCAAACTGGTCAAGAGCGATGCGAGCTAGGTTGCGCCGGATGGGGCTGCGTGCGCGCCCGGTCGTGATCGGGCCGCCTGCTGCCTCATTTCGTCGCCATCCGCCGGACGCTATGCTCCCCACCTTGTCTGGGAGGGCTCGTCATGCATGGTTCGACACTGGTTCGCCGGGCGCTGGAGCATGCCCGCCGGGAGCTTCGTGAGCAGCAGGGTCTGGCTTCGCCGCGTCCGGGCCATGACGGGATCAGCCGCCGCGCGCTCATCAAAGCGATCGGCGCGGGCGCTGCAATGGCCGCCGCACCGGCTGTCGCGGCAGGCCCCAAGCCGCGCAGCGTAGCGATCGTCGGCAGCGGCCTCGCCGGACTGGTCGCGCTCGACAAGCTGGTAGAGGCAGGCATCGAGGCGCGCCTCTACGAGGGACGCAACCGGGTTGGCGGGCGGGTGTTCACCGTTCCCGACGCGAACAACCCGGGCGGCTGGATCGAAATCGGGGGCCAGCTGGTTAACAGCGATCATGCCGACATGCTGGCGCTGGCCAAGCGGTTCGACATTCCACTGATCGACCGTAAGGCGATGCCTGGGCGCGAAGTGCTGCTGCGCGACAAGCGAATTCTCGACGACAAGGCGTTCGCGGCGGCGCTCATGCCCATCGCCGGGCAGATCGCGGCCGACAGCGAGCGGCTCGATTCCGAGCCGGACAAGGCCATCGCCGAGCTCGATACGATTTCGGTCGCGGCCTATCTCGACAAGCATGCCGCGCTGCTCCTCGATCCGGTGGTGCGGCAGCTGCTGGAACAGACGATCCGCACCGAGTTCGGTGCCGAGCCGCGTGAGGCGAGCGCCGTCCAGCTCATCTTCAACCTGCCGACCGTCGATGGCGAAGCCTACGAGATTCTCGGCAAGAGCGACGAGCATTATGTGCTCGCCGGCGGTTCGGGGCGGATCCCGGCGGCGCTTGCCAAGCTGCATGCCGACAGGATCGAGCTCAACCGCCGGCTGGTCTCGATCTCGCGCGGGCCGGGCGGCGTGACATTGCGGTTCGATCGCGGTGCCCCGGTCACCGCCGACCGCGTGATCCTGACGGTGCCCGCGCCCGTGCTCGGCACCCTGCCGCATGGTGGGCTTTTCTCGCCCAAATGGGCCGCCTTCGCTAGGGAGGTCCGTCTCGGCCGCTGCGCCAAGCTCAACGCGCCCTATCGCTCGCGTCCTTGGGCGCAGAGCGCGATGGGGCCGGCCGGCTCGACATGGGACCTGAGCAAGGGCGCGACCTTTGCCGAGGTGTGGGAATGCACCATGGGTCAGACCGGCTCTGGCGGTACGCTCACCTGGTATCTCGGCGGCGATCAAGTCAATGCCGCGCGCGATCGGCTCGGCCTGCGCGCCAGCGTCGAAGCTGCGGTCGGCGGCGCGATGGGCGACCCGGCGGGCGCCGCGCTGCCGAACAGCCTTGTCACCGGCTGGCTCGACGATCCCTTCACGCGCGGCGCCTACACCAATTTCCGGCCGGGCCAGTTCATCAAATATGGCGGCCAGCTTTGGCTGGAGGAGCAGGGCGTCGCCAAGCAGATCGCGCGATCGGGACCGATCTTCTTTGCCGGTGAGCATGTGTCCGATGCCTGGCCCGGCTTCATGAACGGCGGCGCGCAGACCGGCCGGCTGGCGGCGCAGGCGATCATCGACGGGATTTAGCGTGGGGTCGTCAAGCGATGCCTGGAAACCAGCGCCGGCGCGCCGCGTTTGCCTGTCATGCCCTCCACAGTCATCCACAGCTATCAATATGATCCGGCCGCCTGTCGTCTCGACATCCGCTTCGTCAGCGGCGAGACTTACAGCTATTTCGACGTGCCGCAGCGGATCGTAGCAGGACTGGCCCGCGCCATCTCCAAGGGACGGTATTTCCAGAGTCATATTCGCGACCGGTTCGCCTATCGTCGCGACCGGACTGGGCAAGCTCGGGCGGCTTCCTAAGAAGCGTCAAAGCTCGGCCGGGATCCCTGCTGCGCTATCCAGACGATGGTTGGCCATCGATTGGACATGTGGTCAACGAAGACATAGTCCCTTTCCGGAGCGCGAAGCAGAGTAAGTCGTGCAACGACCGCCTGCGATCTCCGGTTGTCCGGCGCCGTCATAGCCAGAATCTCGGTGCCTGGCAGATGCATCGCCGCATGAGCCAGTGCTGCCCCGGCACTCTCCGTCGCATAGCCATGGCCCCAGGCGGAGCGAATGAATCGCCAGCCTATTTCATAGTGGGGACCGAGCGGATGATCGGGATCGGGGCGCGGCATGACGCCGGCATAGCCAAGAAACCTGCCGTCGCGGTCCTCGACGGCCCAGCGCGAAATGCCGCGTTCCTGCTGTGCCGCGCGATACAGGCGCAGCTTGGTGTCGCTCTGCTCCTGCGTGATAGGCCCGCCCAGATCGGCCATCACGACCGGATCGGCATTCATGGCCGCGAACGCGCCGCGATGCGTGTCGGACCAGGGCACCAATCGCAGGCGCTCTGTCCGAAGCATCGGTACGCTATCGCTCCTTGGTCGCGCTGAAGGCGATGTCCGGATTGCGCTCGGACTGGTAGCCGACATCCCAGGCGGAGCGCGCGAGGAACACCGGATTGCCGTCCCGGTCCTTGGCCATGTTCGAGCGGTTGATACCCGAGAAGTCGTCGAGCTTGCGCGCCTCGCCGGAGAGCCAGCGGGCCGTGTCGAACGGCGCCGGCTCCAACACCGCCTCCACCTTGTATTCCGCCTCCAGCCGCGAGATCAGAACTTCGAGCTGGAGCTGGCCGACCACGCCGATGATCCACTGACTGCCGATCTCGGGATAGAAGACCTGGATGACGCCCTCCTCGGAAAGGTCGTCGAGCGCCTTGCGCAGCTGCTTGGTCTTGGTCGGATCCTTGAGCGCGATGCGGCGCAGGATTTCCGGCGCGAAATTCGGCAGGCCGGTGAAGCGCACGTCCGCCTTTTCGGAGAGGCTGTCGCCGACCCGCAGGGTGCCGTGATTTGGGATGCCGATGATGTCGCCGGGGAAAGCCTCATCGGCAATCTCGCGGTCCTGTGCGAAGAAAAGGATCGGCGAATGGACCGCCATCGGCTTGCCGGTGCCGCTCGGCGTCAGCTTCATGCCGCGTTTGAACCTGCCCGAGCAGAGCCGCATGAAGGCGATGCGGTCGCGATGCTGCGGGTCCATATTGGCTTGCACCTTGAAGATGAAGCCGGTGACGTCGCCGCGCTCGGGTTCGACCGGCGCCGGCTCGGCCGGCTGGGGGCGCGGCGGCGGCGCGTACCTCGCCAATGCCTCGATCAGTTCACCGACGCCGAAGCGCTTGAGTGCCGAGCCGAAATAGACTGGCGTCAGGTCGCCATGGCGATAGGCATTGAGATCGAAGCTCGCATAGCCGCCCTGCGCCAGCTCTGCCTCATCGCGCAGCTTGGCGAGGCCATGGGCGGAGAGGGCCGCGGCGAGCTTGGGATCGTCTAGGCCGGCGAATTGCTGGAAGCTGTCGTCAAACTCGCGGCTCGGCCCGTGCGGCTGGAACAGCCGGTTGGTCGCGAAGTCGTAAATGCCCTCGAACTCACCGCCCATGCCGACCGGCCAGCTCATCGGGCAGACGTCGAGAGCCAGTTTGTCCGCCACCTCGTCGAGCAGCTCGAAGGGATTGCGGCCCTCGCGATCGACCTTGTTGACGAAGGTGATGATCGGCACCGAGCGCAGGCGGCACACCTCGAACAGCTTGAGCGTCTGTGGCTCGATGCCCTTGGCCGCGTCGATCACCATGACGGCGCTGTCGACGGCAGTCAGCGTCCGGTAGGTATCCTCAGAGAAGTCCTCGTGGCCCGGCGTGTCGAGCAGGTTGAAGGTGATGATGCTGCCGTCCGCCTGCGGTCGTTCGAAGGTCATGACCGACGAGGTCACCGAGATGCCGCGCTGCTGCTCGATCTTCATCCAGTCCGAGCGTGCGCGCCGGTTGGCACCGCGCGCCTTGACCTCGCCGGCGAGATGGATGGCGCCGCCGGCGAGCAGCAGCTTCTCGGTAAGAGTCGTCTTTCCCGCGTCGGGATGCGATATAATTGCGAAGGTGCGGCGCTCTGGAGTCGTCATTGGGTGACCGGTGCTGGATCGTTGGGAAGCGCGCTGCGTTACTCGGTTCAGCGCGATGAAAGTCGGGCCCCTATAGGGAAAACGGAGGATGAACCGCAAGCTGATCGAATCTCCGGCCAATCGTGCCCGCTGGCGAGCCGGTCGCCGCGGTGGTTGCCTCGTCGCCGGTATGATCTTGGCGGTCACGCATGGCTCGCTGGCGGCGCAGGAAGGTTCTTCCGATCCCTATTGGCCGCCGCCGCGCCTGCCCTATCGCTATCCGGCGCCCACGCCTTCGCCGACGCCCTCTCCCACCTCGTCCCAGCAACAGCCGCAAGCGCAGCCGCCGAGCGTCGACCGGACCGACGATGCGCTCGACAAGGCCGGCAAGATCGCGATCCAGCCGGCGCGCGATGTCGGCATCAGCAAGTCGAGCATACCGCTGGTGCTGCAGGAGGCGGTGAAGGATCCTTATGCGCCGCTACATCGGCAGAATTGCGCCTGGGTCGATTATGAGCTTGCCCGGCTCAATCAGGCGCTGGGCGCCGATTTCGACGCCAACCAGAAGGCCAATGAGGACAAGGCGACCCAGATCGCGCTGGCCGGCGGCGAGATGGTCGTCAACTCGCTGATCCCTTTCCGCAGCCTGGTGCGCGAGATTTCAGGCGCCGCGCCCGCGGACCGGCGCAAGACCGCGGCCGTCAATGCCGGCCTCGCGCGGCGCGGCTATGTCCGCGGGATCGGTGTCGTGCTGAACTGTCCCGCGCGGATCACGACGGCGTCAAAGTGACCCGCATCCAGTGCGTCACGCTTTCGCCCGCGCCAAGGCGGTGGATGCCGGGCTTGTTCCATATCTCGCCCGCGAAGCCCTGCGGATCGGCGATGCCGTCCCATGGCTCGATGCAAACATAGGTCGCGCCGGGCTTGGTCCAGATGCCGAGGCTCGGCATCTCACTCCAGTCGACGCGCAAATTCGGGCCGCCTGGCACGCCATAGAGGCAGCCGCGGCTGCGCGGATGGCGCCAGATCAGCGCGTCCTGTGCGAAGATATCGTCGTTGAGCGCCAGCATGCGGCCGTCGACCGGGCTCGGCCTGTCGTCCGTCGCGATGAGCCCCGTGCTGTCGAGCAGGCAGAGCGTGTCCGGCTCCGCCGCGTCAAACAGGATGCGATGGTCGGTGCGCGGCAGCCCATAAGGCAGCGGCCAGGCGAAGGCGGGATGATAGCCCATACTGACCGGCATGTCCGCCTCGCCGGCATTGGTAGCGCTGAGAGTCATCGTCAGGCTCGCGCCGTCGATGCTGAATTCGGCATCAAACTGGAACGCGAAAGGGTAAGCGACGCGAGTCGCCTCGTTGTCGGTGAGGCGGAAGAGTGCGCGATCGGGCTCTTGCGCGACGAGATCGAAGCTCTGGCGCCGCGCGACGCCATGCCGAGCCATGCTGTAGCGGAGCCCGTCGAGACGATAGCTGTCGTCCCGCAAGCCGCCGACGATCGGGAAGAGCAAGGGCGCGCGTCCCACCCAGATCGCCGGATCGCCATCGTGCAGGAGCCGCCTGCCCGTACCGTCACTCAGGCTCCACAGCTCGGCACCGAGCGGATTGATCGTCGCCGAGAGGCCATCGCCGGTGATGTCGATCATCGAATGGGTTCTCCTTCGCCTGCTATGGCGGGATATCGCCTTGGACCCTGCGCGCGCAACCGATCATCGGTTCCTGCTTCCGGATGCTGGCCTTGGGCATTCCGACGCGCTATCGGCGACCGGGCGGGATAATCTCCCGGCATCGGAGGATCGAATGGCCGACACCAAGACGCGGATGATCAGGGACGAGGTCCTGCACTATCTCGAGGAGGTCAGCGCGGATCGCAGCGACCAGCCTGAGCCGCCGTCGAGCTATTTCATGGCCAGCATCGAGCTGATGGCGATGAGCGTGTTCGAGCGCAACGGAACGCTCAGCAAATGGATGCATCGCCAGGGCCTCGATCCGCACATGGGTCCGGACGCGGTGCTCGGCGTCGCCATGATGCTCATCCTCGACGCCAAGAAGAATCCCCGCCCGGCTCCGCTCGCCGACGACGAGATCGAGGACGATCACTAGGCGCGGGACATCGCGCGGAACCATCCGCTCGTCCCGCTGGTTACAAGAGTAGTCAGCCGCGCGAGGAAACCGCCATGTCGTTCCGTCCGATCATCCTGCTCGCCGCGTTGAGCCTGAACGGCGCCGTCTCCGCACAGGAGCGGACCGAGCAGCCGAAAAAGGAAGAGGCGCCGCAGAAGGAAGACGATACGCTGAAGAAAGCGGGTCATATCGTCACCCAACCGGGCCGCGATGTCGGCATCGACAAGGCCAAGGTGCCGCCCATTCTCGCCGCCGCCGTCAAGCAGCCTTACGCCGATCCCGGCAAGGGCTGCCGGCCGGTGGTCGCGGCGATCGGCGAATTGAACGCGGTGATCGGGCCGGACTTCGGCAGCAACAGCGCCGAGAATGAGAACAAGTTTGGCAAGCTGGCCGCTGCGGGCGGCGAGGCCGTGGTCAATTCGCTCATCCCGTTCCGCGGACTGGTGCGCGAGGTGAGCGGCGCCGCCCCGGCCGACCGGCGTTTCGACGCGGCTGTCAATGCCGGCCTCGCCCGGCGCGGCTATTTGCACGGGCTGGCGGTCAGCCGCGGCTGCCGGCTGCCGGCGGGCGGCACGGCGCCGATCCCGGGCAAGAAGCGCTAAATGATCGCTCATCCGGGGAAATCGAACCGCTCGTTATGTTCCGTTCGCCTTGAACTTTTCGAAGGGTGACCTTTTCTTATCGGCGTCTCAGGCAGAAGAACGGCCCTTCGACAAGCTCAGGGCGAACGGAGAATGTAACGGTTCTCGGGTTAAAACGGCCAGACGCTAACCCCGCAAGGACGCACCCACCTTGCCCGCCGCCGCGACGATGCGCTCGGCAATGCCCTTCAGTTCGTCGTCGGTGAAGCTCTTCTCGCCCGGCTGGAGCGTCACCTCGATGGCGAGGCTCTTGTGCCCCTCGGGCACGCCTTGTCCTGCGAAGACATCGAAGAGGCGTGCCTCGACGATGGCATTCCTGTCGGCGCCACGCACGGCCCGCACCAGCGCGTCACCTTCCAGCGCTTCGGGCACCAGGAAGGCGAAGTCACGCGTCACCGCCTGCAAGGCGGGTGGTGCATAAGGCGCGCGCATGAAACCGCTCTTCTTGCGCTGCGGAATGGCATCCAGATAGATTTCCGCGGCAACCACCGTACCATCCAGATCGAAGGCCCGGGCGAGGCGCGGGTGGAGCACGCCATAGGCCGCGACCACGGTCTTGGGACCGAGCCGCAGGGTGCCTGACTGACCGGGATGATAGGCATGGCCCGCGTCGCCCATCATTTGCAGCTTGGCGACCGGTGCATCAATGGCGGTCAGCAGGGCGAGAACTTCGGCCTTGGCGTCGAACGCGTCGAACGCCTTTGCCTTGCCATCCTGCCAGCCGCGCGGCTGCTTTTCGCCGGCCATTACCAGCCCGAGCGTCGGATGCTCGCTGCTGGAGCCGTCTGTGTCGCGGAAATAGCGTCGGCCGATCTCGAACAGGCGGACTGAGGCGGCGCCACGATCCGCATTGCGCCGCGCGGCGGACAATAGCCCGGCCAGCAAGGTCGGGCGCATGACCTTCATGTCCTCGCTGATCGGATTGGCCAAGGTCCAGTCGCCGCCGCCGAAGGGCGCGGCCTCGGCTTCCGAGATGAAGGACCAGTTGATCGCCTCGTTGAGGCCATGTGCGGCGGCGGCCCGGCGCGCCCGGCGCTCGACGAGCTGAAGCGGCGTCGCGGTCGGCCGGGCGACGCCGGGCGCGCGCGGCAGCGGCGTCGAGGGCACCTTGTCCAAGCCCTCGATACGCACGACTTCCTCGACGATGTCGGCCGTGCCGGCAATGTCGCGGCGCCAGCTCGGCGCGGTGACGGCCCAGGTCTCGCCGCTCTCGACCGTGAAGCCGAGCGATGCGAGGATCGCCTGCTGCCGGTCCGGCGCGACGCTGACGCCGGCGAGGCCCTCGACCATTTCGGGCAGATAACCGGTGACGATGTTGGGCTGTGTCGGCGGCGTGCCCGCGCGGGTCACCGCGCTGGCTTTGCCGCCGCACAGCGCAAGCACGAGCCGCGTCGCGATCGCCAGACCCTCGTCGAGGAAGGCGGGATCGACGCCGCGTTCGAAGCGCTGGCGCGCGTCCGAGGTGAGGGCAAGCGCCTGGCCGGTCTGGGCAATCGTCTCCGGCGTAAAATAGGCGCATTCGATGAGGACGTCGGTGGTGCCGTCCTGCGCGCCCGAATGCTCGCCGCCCATGATGCCGCCGATGTCGTGCACCGTCTCGGCGTCGGCGATGACGGTCATGGTCTCGGTCAGCGCGTAGGTCTTGCCGTTGAGCGCCAGCACCTGCTCGCCCGCCATCGCCTTGCGCGCGACGAGGCCGCCCTTGAGGCTCGCCATGTCATAGACGTGCAGCGGGCGGCCGAGGCCGATCATGATGAAGTTGGTGATGTCGACGAGCGCGCTGATCGGTTTCTGGCCGATCGCCTTGAGGCGGCGCTGCAGCCACTCCGGCGCCGGGCCGTTGCTGACGCTATGGACGCTCTGCGCATAGAAAGCGGGGCAGCCGTCCGGATCGTCCGTGCGCACGTCCGGTCCCGGCCCGTCCGGCGCGATCTGCGGCAGCATGGCGACGATGTCGTCGAGCGCGCGCAGGCGGCCGAGGCCCTTGGCGGCAAGATCGCGGGCAATGCCGCGTACACCCATGCAATCCTGCCGGTTGGGCGTAATCGAGACGTCGATGACTGGGTCGTCAAGCTGCGCATAGTCGGCGAAGGCCGTGCCGACTGGCGCGTCGGCCGGCAGCTCGATGATGCCCTCATGATCGTCGCCCAGCTCCAGCTCGCGGCTGGAGCACATCATACCGTTCGATTCGACACCGCGGATGGCGGCGACGCGCAGCACCATGCCGTTGGCGGGCACCGTCGTTCCGGGCGTGCCGAACACGCCGACCAGGCCCGCCCGCGCATTGGGCGCGCCGCAGACGACCTGCATCGGGCCGTCGCCCGCGTCGACGCTCAGCACCTGCAGTTTGTCGGCCTGCGGATGCGGCGCGGCGGTCAGCACCTTGGCGATCTTGAACCCAGCGAGCTTCTCGGCTGGATTCTCGACGCCTTCGACCTCCAGGCCGACATCGGTCAGGGCGACCAGAACCTCGTCAAGCGTGGCGTCGGTCTCAAGATGCTCCTTGAGCCAGGACAGGGTGAACTTCATGCGCCCACTCCCCCGCTCAGCGTGGGCACGTCCAGCGCCGAGAAGCCGTAGTGACGCAGCCAGCGCAGGTCCCCGTCGAAGAAGGCGCGCAGGTCGTTCATGCCATATTTGAGCATGGCGAGGCGATCGACGCCGATGCCGAAGGCGAAGCCCTGCCACTCCTGCGGATCGAGCCCGCAGGCACGGATGACATTGGGATGCACCATGCCAGAGCCGCCAAGCTCCATGAAGCCGTCATTGCCGCCCAGCACTCGCTGGCCGTTGACCAGCGAATAGCTGGCATCGAACTCCACCGAGGGCTCGGTGAAGGGGAAGAAGCTCGGCCGCAGGCGGATGGCAAGATCGTCGCGCTCGAAATAGGCCTTGAGGAAGGTCTCCAGCGTCCATTTGAGATGGCCAAGGGTGATGCCCTTGTCGATCACCAGCCCCTCGATCTGATGGAACATCGGCGTGTGCGTGGCGTCGCTGTCCGAGCGATAGACGCGTCCCGGCGCGATGATGCGGATCGGCGGCGCCTCGTTCATCATCGTGCGGATCTGCACCGGTGAGGTGTGGGTGCGCAGCAGCATGGCGGCCGGATTGCCGTCTCCGCCGGTGGCCCTCGCGTTGTCGCCGAAATAGAAGGTGTCATGCATAGCACGGGCGGGATGCGTCTCGGGAATGTTGAGCGCGGTGAAATTGCGCCAATCGTCCTCGATCTCCGGGCCGGTGGCGACGGAGAAGCCGAGGTCGGCGAAGATTTCGGCCAGCTCGTCCATCACCTGGCTGACCGGATGAACGCTGCCCTGCGGCACCGGTTGGGCCGGCAGGCTCATGTCGATCCGCTCGGCGGCGAGACGGGCATCGAGCGCTGCGCTCTCCAGCGCGGCCTTGCGCGCCGTGATCGCGGCGGTGACGCTCTCGCGCAGATCGTGGATCGCCGGGCCCTTGGCCTGGCGCTCCTCGGGCGTCATCGCGCCCAATGTCTTGAGCAGGCCGGTCACGACGCCGCTCTTGCCGAGTGCGCCGACCCGCAGCGCCTCGACCGCGTCCAGCGTGTCCGCCGTGGCGATGTCGGCCAGGAGGCCGTCTCTCAGGGATGTGATCTCGCTCATGGGCCGGTCCGCTAGCCTAATTCCCCGCAAACGAAAAGGGCGCCGGAGATATCACCAGCCCTCCTCGCGAATTGTTGCGCGGCGGCCGCGCCGGTCAGGCCCTGCTGCCGAGCAGGGCGCCGCCAAAGCCGACGAACAGGGCACCGGTCAGCCGGTTGAACAGCCGCTGGCGCGCGACCGGTCGCAGCCAGGCGGCCAACCGCATCCCGCCGAACGCATAGACGGCATACCAGAAGCTTTCGATAACCACGAAGCTCCCCACAAGGATCGCAAGTTGCGGTGCGAAGGCGCGCTGCGGATCGATGAACTGGGGGAAGAGCGCGGCGGCGAAGACGATCAGCTTCGGATTGCTGAGCCCGGTCAATAGGCCGGTGCCGAACAGGGTCCAGCCGCTGCGCGGGGACCCCGGCCCTTCGTCATCGGTCGAGATGCGCGCGCGCCACGCCCTGATACCGAGATAGATGAGATAGGCAACGCCCGCGTAGCGCAGCAGATCGAACAGGCGCGGCGCCGCCTTGAACAAGGCTCCGAGGCCGAGCGCGGAGGCGACCAGGCAGAGCAGCACGGCGCTCATCAGGCCGCACATGGTGGCGAGCGCGCGGCGCGGGCCGAAATGGATCGACTGGCTCATGACGTGCAGCATGTTCGGCCCCGGCGTGGCGGAGATCAGGAACACGGCCACCACATAGAGCGACCAGACATGCAGCGTCATTTCTATCCTCTTTCCTGCGATGCCCGGGCGGAGAGCCGCGGGCGCGAGAGCCGAAAACAAGAGCGGGCGCCGAAGCTGTCTGCCTCGGCGCCCGCCTGGATCACTTGGGTTGAAGACCCTTATGCCGCCGGGAGCGCCGCGCGCGCCTGCGCGATGATGCCCTTGAAGACATCGCCGTCGTTCATCGCGATGTCGGCCAGCACCTTGCGGTCGAGCTCGACGCCGGCCAGCTTCAGGCCGTGCATGAACACGCCATAGGTCAGGCCCTCGGCGCGGACGGCGGCATTGATGCGCTGGATCCACAGGCCGCGGAAGCTGCGCTTCTTAACCTTGCGGTCGCGATAGGCATACTGACCGGCCTTCTCGACGGCCTGGCGGGCGATGCGGATGGTGTTCTTGCGACGGCCATAATAGCCCTTCGCCTGCTCCAGAATCCGCTTGTGCTTGGCGCGTGTGGTTGTGCCGCGCTTGATACGTGCCATGTGCCCTACTCCTTACTTGAGGCCATAGGGCGCCCAGAGGCGCACATGAGCAACATCCGCGTCGGACAGCACGGAGGTGCCGCGGTTCTGGCGAATATATTTCGCGTTGTGGCTGATCAGGCGGTGGCGCTTGCCGGCGACACCATGCTTGACCTTGCCGGTGGCGGTGAATTTGAAGCGCTTCTTCACACCGCTCTTGGTCTTCATCTTGGGCATTTTCGTCTCCTTGTCTTTTGGCGCGGCGGCTCTTGCGAGCGCTCGCAGACGTTTGCGGACGAACACGGCAGCCCTACTGGCCGGCCCGTCCCTCTTGCTTTCCACGGATAACATGGAAGCGCGGCGCTATAGTCAGGCAGGGCGCCTGAGGCAAGTCCCAAGAATCCCCGCTTCCCGTGACGGCTTCCGTTTGACTCGGGTCAAGGAACAGGCGCCATAATGCGACACTATGAAAGAAGTTCGAAGAGGATGAGTCGGACGCGACAGGAGGCGTTGCCATGAAGACCGTGATGGTGCTGATCCATGATGATGTGTGTCAGGAGGCGCGGCTGCAATGTGCGCTGGATGTGGTGCGCGCCGTCGAGGGGCATCTCGTCTGCCTCGACGTCGTGCAGATGCCGGTCATCGCGGACGGGTTCGGCATTGGCGGCGCGCCGGGCGTCATGCTGCTGGATGAGCGCGAGAATGAGGACGGCAATGTCGATCGCCTCGAGCCTCGCCTCGCCAATGAAGGCGTCAGCTATGAATGGGCCCGGGTGCACAGCCAGTCGGATACGGCGATCACCGACAATGCGCGGCTCGTCGACCTGATCGTGGTCGGCAAGCGGGGCGTCGGCGAGATCGCCGAATCGGGTAGCGCCGCCTCGCGCCTTGCCGAGCTCACCTCGGCGCCGATCCTGCTGGTGCCGACCGAGCAGACCCGCGGCGTCGACCTCAGCGGCAAGGCGCTGGTGACCTGGGACGGCAGCGCGGCGGCCGATGCCGCGATTCGCGCCGCCGTGCCGCTGCTCAAGCTGGCCAGCGAGGTCGAAGTGCTGACGATCGGCGCGGGCGATGCGGATCCCGGCGATGTCGCGGCCTATCTCGACCGGCACGGCTGCAAGGTGACCGCGCGGATGGAGGCGAAGACCGGTGATGTGAGCGCGCAGTTGCTCGACGCATTGCGCACTTCCGGCGCCGCCTGGTGCGCGATGGGCAGCTATGGCCACAGCCGCCTGCGCGAGCAGCTCTTCGGCGGTGCGACCAAGACCTTGCTCGCCAAGGCGCCGATACCCCTGCTGCTCTCGCACTGATCGAGCCAGTCGATCAAGACTGCGCAATAATCTTGCGAAGTTCACGAAGGTCACGGTGCGGACAAGAATTAAAACATCGAAAAGGGGATAATCCGTCGACGCCTGCTGACGCGTGATCGAGAAAAGCGATTATTCACGGGTGAGAAAGAGCAGGCATGTCCTGCCATCGATCAGGCGCTGTAGGACAGGATTTTGTCATGGCGCTTGGCGGCGCCGGGGCGCAGCGGCTATCGGGGACGGCGACATCCTCGCCCATGGGAGCCGCCCGCATGACGCGCACCACCGACACCAAGCTGCATTCCCTGTTCCTCGATCGCTGGTCGCCGCGCGCCTTCGACGCAAGCGACATGCCGGACGAGGATCTCGATACGATCCTCGATGCCGCGCGCTTTGCGCCGTCCGCGATGAATCACCAGCCCTGGCGCCTGCTCTACGCCAAGCGCGGCGACGCCAACTGGGAGCGCTTCCTTTCCTATCTGGTGCCGGGCAACCGCGCCTGGGCGGAGAATGCCTCGGTGCTGATCTACATCGCCTCGGACAAATATATGGGCGAGCGGGCGAGCGGCACGCACAGCTTCGATGCCGGCGCGGCCTGGGGGCTGCTCGCCCTGCAGGCGACGATGCTGGGCTATCATAGCCACGGCATGGCCGGCGTGGACTACAAGGCCGCCGCCGAAGGGCTGGGCCTGCCGGACACGTTCAAGCTGGAAGCCGCGATCGCGCTCGGCCGCATGGGCGATCCCGACAGTCTCTCCGAAGCACTGCGCGCGCGCGAAGTGGTGAGCGGCCGCAAGGCGCGCGACGAGATTGCCTATCCGGGGAATTTCCGGGGGTGACAGGCCCGCGATTGATGGCTTTTCGATAAGCTCAGCCCGACCCTTCGACAGGCTCGGACGAACGGTTCCGGGTGTGAAATAACTAGAAATCGCCGCCTAGCCGTTCGCCCCGAAGATGGCATAGCGCTCGCGCCAGGCAGCGACCTCTTCAGCCAGATGCGCGGGGGCGGGCTCTCCCGAGATGATGAGCTGGGCGACGTCGTTGTCCGGGTGCATCAGCATCTTGCGCGACCCGTCGCTGAACCAGACCGGGATGAGCTGATCGCACAGGCTGTCGAGCACCTGCTGCGCCATGCCGTTCTGGATCGCGGCGCTGCCGGGAAGCATGCGGACGTTGATCGAGATGCTTTCGAGGCAATTGCTCGGCTCGCGCACGAAATTGATCGACACGAGCAGGCCGGACCGGTCCGGCCGGGCCGCTTCGGGCATCGCCGCAACCCGGCGCCAGGCGCAGAACCATGTGCGGCAGACATGCGGGCGAACCGCGTGGATGCTGCATCCCCGCGCCGTAAGATGCGTGCAGGGGGCGCCCGCCGGTTTCTTGAAGTCGGGCGTGTCGAGGGTGAGGACGGAGCAGCAGGTCGTGCAGTCGCCGCAGTCGCGGGTCGCGAGGACCGGGCCCAGCAGGACGGTTTCGAGATCTGACTCGGCATCCATGGGCAGCGCGATGGCCCCGAGCCTCAGCTCGACATCGCGAAGGCGTTGACGTCGAGCATCTCGCCCGCCGTGTTGGTCGCGGCCTCAATCAGGCGGCGCTCCAGCGTCGCGAGGCGGGTCTTGCTTTCAAGTTTCCCGCCCAGCAGGTCGGTGAGATAGAAAGTGTCGACGGCGCGCTCGCCGAAGGTGGCGACATGGGCGCTGTGGACCATGGTCTTCGACTGGAAGAGCGCGAAGGCGAGGCTCAAGAGCAGCGCCGGCCGGTCGCGGGCGGCGATCTCGACGACGGTGAAGCGGTTCGACGCCTTGTTGTCGATCAGCACCTGCGGCACCACCTCGAAGGCCTCGGCGCGGGTGCGCGGCAGCGGGCGCTGGTCGAGCTTGGCCATCAGCGTCTGTCGGTTGAGCAGCGCATCCTCGATATAGGTCTTGATGCGGGCAATCTGCTCCGGCCCGTCGAACCGGCCGCCGAACGGATCCTGCACCAGGAAGTTGTCGAGCGCGGTGCCATCCCGCAGCGTGTGGATGCGCGCGTCGATGATGTTGCCCCCTGCGAGATGGATGGCCCCGGCGAGACGATAGAAGAGGCCGGGATGGTCGGCGGCATAGACGGTGACGAGCGTCGCCCCGCGCTCGGGGTCGGGCTGAGCGTCGATCGACAGGTCGGACCGGCCGGCGGCCAGCAGATGCCGCGCATTCTTCTCGAGAATATGATCCGGCTCGGCGATCCAGTATGAGTCGGGGAAGCGTTTCACCAGCTTCTCGAACGCCTTGGCGTCGATGCCGAGGCGCTGGCTGAGAGCCTCGCGCTTGGCGGCGATCCGCTCCTGCCGCCCGCGCTGCTTGTGGCCGGGACGGATAACCTCCTCGGCGGCGTCATACAGCTCGGTAAGGAGCTGGCGCTTCCAACTGTTCCAGACGCCCGGGCCGACGGCGCGAATATCGACGATGGTGAGCAGCACCAGCAAGCGGAGCCGCTCAGGGCTCTGCACCACCTCGGCGAAGTCGAGGATGGTCTTGTAATCGGCCAGATCGCGCTTGAAGGCGGTGGCCGACATCAGCAGATGATATTTGACCAGCCAGGCGACCGTCTCGGTCTCCGCCGCGCTCATGCCGAGGCGCGGGCAGAGCTTCTCCGCCACCTGCGCGCCGAGCAGGCTGTGATCGCCGCCCCGCCCCTTGGCGATGTCGTGCAGCAGCACCGAGACATAGAGCACGCGGCGCGAGAGAATCTTGGCGATGATCGCGGTGGCAAGCGGATGATCATCCTTGAACTCGCCCTTCTCGATCTTGGCGAGCAGGCCGATCGCGCGGATGGTGTGCTCGTCGACCGTATAGTGATGATACATGTCGAACTGCATTTGCGCGACGACGCGGCCGAAGTCCGGCACGAAACGGCCGAAGGTGCCAGCCTCGTTCATCCAGCGCAGCACCTTCTCGGGATCGCGCGGCGAGGTCAGCACGCTCATGAACAGGGCATTGGCCTGGGGATCCTCGCGCACGGCCCGGTCGATCAGTACGGCGTCGCGATTGAGCGCGCGCATCGTGTTCGGGTGGATTTGGAGATCATGCTTGTCCGCGAGCGCGAAGATCTCGATCATCCGCGCCGGCTTCTCGCGGAAGAAACTGTCGTCGGGGATCGAGATGCGCCCGCGATCCAGCACGAAGCCGTCGAGTTTCTTGGGGCGGGTGAACATGGCTGGAATATAACGCCGGCCCTTCTTCGCCATGGCATCGTCGAGATGGGCGAGGAACACGCCGGTGAGGTCGCCGACCGTCTTGGCCATCAGGAAATAGAGATGCATGAAGCGCTCGACCGAGGAGCGGCCGCGCTTCTCGGTGAAGCCCATGCGCCGCGCGACCTCAAGCTGGAGGTCGAAGGTCAGGCGATCCTCCGCGCGTTTCGAGAGCTCGTGCATGTGGCAGCGCACGGCCCACAGGAAATTCTCGGCGCGCTGGAATTGCGAGAGTTCGGCGCGGGTGAGCAACCCGACATCGACCAGCTCAGCGACCGAGCGGACGCGATGCACATATTTGCCGATCCAAAAGAGCGTGTGCAGGTCACGCAGGCCGCCCTTGCCTTCCTTGACATTGGGCTCCACGACATAGCGGCTGTCGCCCATCTGCTTGTGGCGGGCGTCGCGCTCGGCGAGCTTCTCGGCCACGAAGGTGCGTGCGGTGCCCTGCATGACGTCCTTGTCGAAGCGCCTCACGCATTCCTCATAGACCGTGCGATCACCCCAGATGAAGCGGGCTTCGAGCAGCGCGGTGCGGATGGTGAGGTCCGCCCTGGCCATGCGCATCGTCTCGTCGATCGACCGGCTGGAGTGGCCGACCTTCAGGCCGAGATCCCACAGCGCATAGAGCATGGATTCGATGACCTGCTCGGTCCATTCGGTCGGCTTGTAGGGCGTGATGAAGCCGATATCGACGTCGCTATACGGCGCCATCTCGCCGCGACCGTAGCCGCCCACGGCGATCAGGGTCAGCCGCTCGGAGGCGGTCGGGTTGCTGATCGGATAGAGCCAGGCGATCGTCGCATCGAAGAGGATGCGGATGATCTGGTCCATCAGGAAAGCTTGCGAGGTGACCGCATCGCGCCCGCGTGTCGGATTGGCGGCGAGGCGGCGCGAGACTTCCTCGCGGCCGACGGCAAGCGCCGCGCGAAGCGCCGCGACGATCGCCTCACGCCGCGCGGTCGTATCCGGCAACCCGGCGAGCTGGTCGTTCAGCGCGTCGGCGACCTGGCGGCGATCGATGATCGAGCGGCGGCCATGCAGGGAGTCGGGAACCTTGTTCATCCGCGCCTATATAGGCGCATTGTCTGACAAAAGCTTGAGGGCATAAATAAGATCCAGCGCCTCGCGCGGCGAGAGGCTGTCGGCGTCGATCGCGGCGAGCCTGTCGCGCAGTGGATCGGCTTTCTCTTCGAGCGGCGCGGCGAGCGTGGCGGCGAAGAGGGGGAGGTCGTCGAGACCTGCCGCGATGCCGCCGGTCTGCGCCTTGCCGGCCTCGAGCTTGGCGAGCACGGATTTGGCGCGGCCGAGCACGGCCGCCGGAAGCCCGGCGAGGCGGGCGACGGCGATGCCATAGCTGCGATCGGCGGGGCCTTCGGCCAGCTCGTGGAGCAGGACGAGGTCGCCATTCCATTCGCGGGCGCGGACATGGTGGAGCGAGAGCGCGTCGAGCCGCTCGGCGAGGCGGGTCAGCTCATGATAATGGGTGGCAAAGAGGCAGCGGCAGGCATTGACGTCATGGATCGCCTCGACCACCGCCCAGGCGATGGCGAGGCCGTCATAGGTCGAGGTGCCGCGTCCGACCTCATCGAGGATGACGAAACTGCGCGGCGTGGCCTGCGCCAGGATCGCGGCGGTCTCGATCATCTCGACCATGAAGGTGGAGCGTCCGCGCGCGAGATTGTCCGAAGCGCCGACGCGGCTGAACAGGCGGTCGACGAGGCCGAGGCGGGCGGACTTCGCGGGCACGAAGCTGCCAGCCTGGGCGAGGATGACGACCAGGGCATTCTGCCGCAGGAAGGTCGACTTGCCGCCCATGTTCGGACCGGTGACGAGCCAGAGCCGGTCGTTCGTGCCGAGCGAGCAATCATTGGCGACGAAGGCAGTGCCGCTCTTCGCCAGCGCCGCCTCGACCACCGGATGGCGCCCGCCGGCGATGTCGAGGCAGGGTTCGTCGGTGAAGGCCGGGCGGGTCCAGCCGCCCTCGACGGCGCACTCGGCGAGCGCGGCCGCCACGTCGATCCGCGCGAGCGCTTCGGCCGCGCCGCAGATGGGATCGCGCCGTGCGATCACCTGCGCGACCAGATCCTCGAAATGCGCGGCCTCGGCTGCCAGCGCATGGGCGCCCGCCTGGGCGACGCGGCCGGCCTGCTCGTGCAGGTCGACCGAATTGAAGCGCACGACGCCCGCGAGCGTCTGGCGATGGGTGAAGCCGCTCTCCTGCGCCATCAGCGCATCGGCATGGCGCGCCGGCACTTCGACATGATAGCCGAGCACGCCATTGTGGCGGATCTTGAGCGCGGCGATGCCGGTCTGCTCGCGATAGCGCGCTTCCAGCGCGGCGATCGCGCGGCGGCCGTCGCCGGCCATGCGGCGCAGCTCGTCGAGCGCGGCGTCATAGCCCTCGGCGATATAATTGCCGCTGGCGGTCTCGGTCGGCGGGGCGGGGACGAGCGCGTTGAAGAGCCTGTCGACCAGCGCGCCATGGCCGTCGAGCGCTGGGAGCAGTGCGTCCAGCAAGGCCGGCCGGTCGGGCAGGCGGCCGAGCTTCTCGCGCAGGGTGCGGGCGGCGTCGAGGCCGTCGCGGAGCTGCCCGAGATCGCGCGGGCTGCCCCGGCCGATGGCAACGCGCCCGAGCGCGCGGCCAATGTCCGGCAGGGCACGGAGGCGCGCACGGATATCCTCGCGCAGCGGTCCGTCATCGTACAGCCAGCGCACCAGATCGAGCCGCGCCTCGATGCGGCCGCGATCCATCAGCGGCGCGGAAAGATCGGCTGCGAGCAGGCGGGCGCCTGCACCCGTGACGGTACGGTCGATCGTGGCGAGCAGGCTGCCGGCGCGTTGACCGCTCGCTGTCTGCACGATCTCCAAGCTCTCGCGCGTCGCCGGATCGATGGCGAGGTGGTCGCTGGTCCCGGCGCGCACCGGCGCGGCGAGGAAGGGCATGCGACCTTGTCCGACATGCTCCAGATAAGCGAGCAGGCCGCCCAGTGCGGAGAGTTCGGCGCGCGAGAAGCTGCCGAAGCTGTCCAGCGTCGCGACGCCGAAATGGCGGCAGATGTCCGCCTCGGCCCGGGCGCTGTCAAAGCCCCGACTTTCGAACGGCAGCGCGGCGCCGATCCGCTCGGCAAGACCCGGTCGTGCGATCACCTCGCTCGCGCCAATCCGGGCCAGCTCGGCATCCAGGCCGCCGCCGTCGAGCGACAGAACCTCCAGCCGCCCCGTCGAGATGTCGGCGGCCGCGATGGCGATGCCACCGCCCACTTCGCCGATCGCCGCGAGCAGATTGGCGCGGCGGCTGTCGAGCAAAGCGTCCTCGGTGAGCGTGCCGGCCGTCACGAAGCGCACGATCGCCCGGCCGACCAGCGACTTGGAGCCGCGCGCCCGCGCCTGCTCGGGCGTTTCGATCTGATCGGCAATGGCGACACGGTGGCCGGCCTTGATCAGGCGTGCGAGATAGCCGTCCGCGCTGTGCGCCGGGACGCCGCACATCGGGATCGGCTCACCGGCATGCTCGCCGCGCGTGGTCAGTGCGATGTCGAGCACCTGCGAGGCGATCTTGGCGTCGTCGAAGAACAGCTCGAAGAAATCGCCCATGCGATAGAAGAGCAGGTCGCCGCCGGCCTCGGCCTTGAGCGCGAGATACTGCGCCATCATGGGCGTGGGGGCGCTGTCGGCTTTGATGATGGGAGTGGTCGGTTTGTTCACCGGAGGGAACTAGCAGGCGCGGCGCCTGGCGAAAAGACGATGAGGAGGCCTTGGGCCGACTGTCCACAACTATTGCACCCCGACGCTTTCAACATGCCGTCATTCCCGCGAAAGCGGGAATGACGAAGATCCAGTATGCGTGCGCCCTCTTGTGGAGCACGTCCGATTATAGTTAGGGCATGAATGACTGGAGAGGACCACTTCCCCCATGACCGACAAAATGCCCGACGAGACCAACGACAAGCCTGCCCACGAGGCATCCATCGAATTTTCCGAGCGCGAAGCACTGCTGTTCCACAGCTATGGACGGCCCGGCAAGATCGAGATCATCGCGTCCAAGCCGATGGCGACGCAACGCGATCTCGCGCTGGCTTATTCGCCGGGCGTCGCCGTGCCGGTGCAGGCCATCGCCGACGATCCGTCGAAAGCCTATGACTATACCGCCAAGGGCAATCTTGTCGCCGTGATCTCCAATGGCACCGCGATCCTGGGCATGGGCAATCTTGGCGCTTTGGCCTCCAAGCCGGTGATGGAGGGCAAGGCGGTGCTGTTCAAGCGCTTCGCCGACGTCGATTCGATCGACATCGAGCTCGACACCGAGGATCCGCAGGCGTTCATCGATGCAGTGGCGCTAATGGAGCCGAGCTTCGGCGGCATCAACCTGGAGGACATCAAGGCGCCGGAGTGTTTCATGATCGAGGCCGCCCTAAAGGAGCGGATGAACGTCCCTGTTATGCATGACGACCAGCATGGCACGGCGATCATCTGCGCGGCGGGGCTGATCAACGCCTGTTACCTCACCGGCCGCGACATTCGCGACGCCAAGATCGTCGTCAACGGCGCCGGCGCGGCGGCGATCGCCTGCACCGAGCTGATCAAGGCGATGGGCGTGCCGCACGAGAGCGTGACCATGTGCGATCGCGAAGGTGTCATCTACCAGGGCCGTACGCACGGAATGGACCAGTTCAAGTCCGCCCACGCCGTGCGCACCGAGGCGCGCAGCCTGCACGATGCGCTCAAGGGCGCCGACATCTTCCTCGGCCTCTCTGCCAAGGACGCGCTGAAGCCCGAGTGGATCGGCGAGATGAAGGCCAAGCCGATCATCTTCGCCATGGCCAATCCCGATCCCGAGATATTGCCGCCGGTCGCCAAGGCTGCGCGGGCGGACGCGATCGTCGCGACCGGCCGCTCGGATTATCCCAACCAGGTCAACAATGTGCTGGGCTTCCCGTTCATCTTCCGTGGCGCGCTCGACGTGCGGGCGACGGCGATCAACGAGACGATGAAGATCGCCGCGGCACAGGCGATCGCCAGCCTCGCGCGCGAGCAGGTGCCCGAGGAAGTCGCGCTCGCCTATGGCACCAAGCACAGCTTCGGCGCCGACTACATCATCCCCGCGCCGTTCGATCCGCGCTTGATGGAAGTGGTACCGGCCGCTGTTGCCCAGGCGGCGATGGAGAGCGGCGTCGCGCGCAAGCCGATCGAGGACATGGACGCCTATCGCCAGTCACTGCGCGCCCGCCTCAACCCGACGACGTCGGTGCTGACGCTTGCTTATGAAGGCGCCAAGGCCAGCCCAAAGCGCGTCCTCTTCGCCGAGGCGGAGGAAGAGACGGTGCTGCGCGCGGCCATCCAGTTCCGCGATGGCGGCTATGGCATCCCCGTGCTGGTCGGCCGGCACGACGTGTATGACAAGCTGCGCGAACTGGGCGTGCGCGATCCGGAGAGCTTCGAGCTTTACAACAGCATCAACCATCCGCTCGTGCCGAGGATGGTCGACACGCTGTACGAGCGCCTCCAGCGGCGCGGCTATCTGCGCCGGGACTGCGAGCGCATGGTCAATCGGGATCGCAACATCTTCGGCGCGCTGCTGCTCAAGATGGGGGAGGCGGACGCGATGCTGACCGGCGTCACGCGCACCTACGGCCAGACCATGCGCGAGCTGCGCCGGGTGATCGACCCGGCCCCGGATCGCACCTGCTTTGGCATGCACATCCTGGTCGGCCGCAGCCACACCGTGTTCATGGCCGACACGACGGTCAACGAGCGGCCGAGCTCGGACGAGCTCGCCGACATTGCGGTCGAAAGCGCCGCCGTCGCCCGCCGCATGGGCCATGAACCGCGCGTCGCCTTCCTCTCTTATTCGACTTTCGGCAACCCGCCGGGCAACTGGCTGGAGGGCATCCGCGAGGCGGTTCACAAGCTCGACGAGCGCGGAGTCGACTTCGAATATGAAGGCGAGATGGCGCCGGACGTGGCGCTCAATCCGCGCGTGATGAAGAGCTACCCGTTCAGTCGCCTGTCCGGCCCGGCCAATGTGCTGATCATGCCGGGCCTGCAGTCCGCCAATCTCTCGGCCAAGCTGCTGCGCGAACTGGGCGGGGATTCGGTGATCGGCCCGGTGCTGGTCGGCATGAGCCTGCCGGTGCAGGTCGCCGCGATGGCATCCACGGCGTCGGAGCTGGTGACGCTGGCGGTGCTGGCGGCGGGCGGAATCGCGCGGTAGGGGGCGCACCAACCTCCGTTCGCTTCGAGTGAAGGGTTGAGCTTGTCGAGACCCGCAGTCGAGAAGGCCGTTCTCGACAGGCTTCTCGACTTCGCTCGAAGCCCGCTCGAACCGAACGGGGAAAATATCAACTGCGCAATGGTGTCAGACGCACCGATCGAATTTCTGCGTGCGACCCTGCTGCGATCCGTCGCGCAGCAGGATGGTGCCCTGGCGGCAGCTCTTGCCGTCGCGCGGCTCGACATCGCCGACGACGACGAGGCCGTGATAAACGCCGGCCGTCCAGTTCTGCGCTTCGCCGCTGCTCATCGCCTGCGTGACCGCGCGCGAGACGCTGGGGATGAGCAGATAATTGCCCGAGGCGACGATGGCCTCGTCCGGGCTGGGCGCGGCCTTGTCCGAATCGTCCGCAGCCTGCGCCTTCACGACGCCGCCGCTCGCGATCGGCACGACAGCGCGGGGTGAGGGCGCGACGGCTGGCGCCGGACGGCGCTGCTCGATCAGCGCCGTGAGTCGGGCCGTCGGATGCGGGGTCGGGATCACGGTGGCGGTGGTGACGCCGGGCGCGCGCTGGGCGGAGGGGATGGCATCGCCGCGGTCGATGATCGAGGCCTTCACCGTCTCGCCGCCGAGCATGACGCCGCGCGAGGTCCACAGCCAACCGGCCAGCGCGACCGTCAGGATCACCGTGCTGAGCACGCCCACCAATGTCATCAGGCGCCGGCCGAAATCGCCGCCGCGCGGCGCCGCCTGCACCGGGCGAGGCGTCTCGGCGTGGAGGCTTTCGCTCGCGCGATCGAAGCCGACTTCCAGCGACCCCACGGCAAAGCGCCACCGGCTCCGCTTGGCGCTATAGCGGCCCAGCGTCGGGTGATCGGCAAATATATCTGGCTGGCCCAAGGGCTGCAGATCGCCGAGATGTCGCATTCCGGCTCTCCCTCAATGGACCGATTTGAATCCAATATCGGGACGATTGCAAGGAAAACCGCGCTCGGTCACCGACTAAGCGTTGAATAGAGTCGACTGACGTGCCCGAATATCGCGCCTGATCTTATTGACCGTTTGGTCCAGGCCCCGCCGGAGCGCCGGCACCGGCCGCACCGACGGCACCGATATTGCCGAACACTTCGTCCAGCAGGCTGCGCTTGCGGCCCAGCGTCGGCGTCTTGTCGCCCACCGGGTTGATATTCGCGACCTGATCGAGCGTGGCATTGCGATCGATGCTGGCGACATTGCCCTTGGCGTCGAACTGGATCGTCACGAGCAGCTGGTCGGTCGGGCGCGGCGACGCGAAGGCGAGCGCCCGCGTGTCGCGCGCCACATAATACCAGCGCTCCGGCCCGAATTGCGAGACGAAGGTCGGACGGCCGAGCGAGCCTTCCACCGACGCCTTGTTGTCGACGCCGGGCAGCACGGAGTTGACGATCAGCTGATCGACCAGGAAGCCCTGATGCGCCCGGATGCGGGTGCACCCTCCGGCCAGCAGAAGCATCGCCGCCGCGCTCGCGACCAGAAGCGGCCGCCCAATGCCACGCTGCATCCTCATCTCCTGCACAGCCCTTCGAAAAATCATTACGCTACCAAACCGTCCTTCAGGGCAAAAACCGTCGTTCCGGCGCTCTGCCCATTGCATTGCCAGCCGCCGCAATCAATATGCAACTGCCGCATGGCGGAAACGGGCCATGCCGATCCGCTTTCCGCGCCATCCGCCACCCACTGACGAGGCGAAGCTGAACCGCGCATGAGTTTTCTGTCGAGCCTCTTCAACCGCAAGGATGATCGCGCCGCGCTGCGGCCGCTCTACGAGGCCGTGATCGCCACGGCGCGCGCGCCGCACTGGTATCTGGAAGGCGGTGTCGCCGATACGCTGGACGGGCGCTTCGATATGGTCGCGGCGGTGCTTTCGCTGGTGCTGATGCGGCTGGAGGCGCTGGATGCGAACACCGAATCGGTCAAGCTCACCGAGCTGTTCATCACCGACATGGATGGACAGATCCGCCAGATCGGCTTTGGCGATCTCGTCGTGGGCAAGCAGGTCGGCAAGATGGTGGGCGCACTGGGCGGGCGCCTGGCGGCCTATCGCGCGGGCCTGACGGGCGAGGCCTCGCTGGCCGAGGCGCTGGTGCGCAATCTCTATCGCGGGGAGGCGCCCGCGGCCGACGAGCTGGCTTATGCCGAGGCCCGGCTGCGTGCGCTGGCCGACGGCCTCGCCGGGCAGGATCTGCCGGCCCTGCTCGCGGGCAATCTGGCGGCCTGAGCATGGACGCGCCCGTCGAATTTTCCCGGATCCTGCCCATGAACCAGCTGGGCGATGGCTCGCGCGAGCGCGAAATCGGTGCGACGCCCGAGGAACGCACGGCGCTCGCGCGCCGCTTCGGCCTGCGCGCGCTCGATCGGCTGGAAGCGCGCCTTCATGTCGTGCCCGAGGCCGGCGGCGCGCTGCTCTCCGGCACATTGATCGCCGATCTCGTCCAGGCTTGCGTCGCGACCGACGAGGATGTGCCGGCGCATCTCGACGTGCCTTTCACTGTCCGTTTCGTGCGCGGCCTCGATGCGAGCGCGAGCGACGAGGAGGGCGAAGTCGAGCTGAGCGATGAGGACCTCGACCTGCTGCCGCTGGAGGATGAGCGCATCGACCTGGGCGAGACGGTCGCCCAGACCCTCGCGCTCAATCTCGATCCCTATCCGCGCGTGGCCGGCGCCGACGCGATCCTGCGCGAGATGGGCGTGCTGAGCGAGGAGGAAGCCGGGCCGTTCGCCGCGCTCAAAGGGCTGAAGCTGGGGAAGGGCGAGAGCTGATCCGCGGTCTTGGGCGCCGCGACAACGTATATCCCGTCCTGACGGTTCAACTCTGGTCCGCCGGAATGAACCTCAGCACGCCGGCCACGCGCGAGACGCCGCTGTCATTGGGATGATTGACCCCGTCATTGACGATGATCTCCGGGAAGTCGAACGGGCTGACCCCCGCCAGACAGGCGACGTTGATACCATATTCGCTCTGGTTCGAGCGGCGCTGGTGATGCGTGTAGATGCCGCACCTGGAGCAGAAATAATGCTTCGCGGCGCCGGTGTTGAATGTGTAGCAGGTCAGGGCGTCCGCGCCGGCGGTGATGGTGAGGTCATCCAGCCTGGCCGTCACCGCGATCGCGCCGCGCATGCGGCATAGCGAGCAGGTGCAGCGCCGCGCCGAGCGCAGACCCTCGGGCAGATGCACATGGAAGCGCACCGTGCCGCAATGGCAGGCGCCATCCATCTCGCGAACATCGAGATCCATCCTTGTTCCCCTTTCGTTCAGTCGCCTCGCGTGGCATAAGCCGGTCATGGTCGACGCGCCGGATCAGCACCGCAAGATCATCCATATCGATATGGATGCCTTCTACGCGTCGGTCGAGCAGCGCGACAATCCCGAGTTGCGCGGCCTGCCGCTTGCGGTCGGCGGCGGCGGGACGCGCGGCGTGGTCGCCGCGGCGAGCTATGAGGCGCGCAAGTTCGGGGTGCGCTCGGCAATGCCGGGCGGGCAGGCGCGGCGCCTCTGCCCGGACCTGATCTTCGTGCGCGCGCGGTTCGAGGCCTATCGCGAAGTCTCGCAGCAGATTCGCGGCATCTTCGAGCGGTTCACCGACATCATCCAGCCGCTCTCGCTGGACGAGGCCTATCTCGACGTGACGCACAACAAGCTCGGCATCGTCTCGGCCACCTATATCGCGCAGGAGATCCGCCGGCTGATCCGGGAAGAGACGGGGCTCACCGCTTCGGCCGGCGTCTCGTGCAACAAGCTGATCGCCAAGCTCGCCTCGGACCAGAACAAGCCCGATGGCCTGTGCGTGGTGAAGCCGGAGCAGGCGGAGGCGTTCATGGCGGCGATGCAGGTGGCGCGCATCCACGGCGTGGGCCCGGTGACGGCGCGGCGCATGGCCAAGCTCGGCATCCAGACCGGTGCCGACCTGAAGGCCTGGCCACTGCCCGCGCTGCAGCGCCATTTCGGCAAGGCAGCGGCCTTCTACCATGGTGCGGCGCGGGGGCTGGACGACCGGCCGGTGCGCGACCGCGAGACGCGCAAGTCGATCAGCGTGGAGGACACGTTCGCGAGCGACATCGGCGCGGAGGGGCAATTGCTCGCCGAGCTGGAGCAGATCGCGGCGCGCCTGTGGGAGCGGGTCGAGAAATCGCAGGCCCATGGTCGCACCGTGACGCTCAAGATCAAGCTCGGCGATTTCCGCATCCTCACCCGCTCGCGCACGCTGCCCGCTCCCCCGCACGATGCGGCCGATGCCTTCGCGATCGGCGCCGATCTGCTGCGCGCGCAATTGCCGCTGCCGATCGGCGCGCGCCTGCTCGGGCTGGGCCTCTCGAACTTCGTTGGCGAAGACGAGGATGACGGGGATGAAGAGGAGCCGGTGCAGCTGAGGCTGGCGCTGGGGTGAACGGGATGGCCGGGTCGTGATTGTGTCAGGAGTTTTGGAAGGTGGGCGCCGCTACCTCGCCCGCAGCACATGCCGCGAGACGGCGGCGCAATCGACCGGCCCGGTGGCGTTGACCGTCGGCCCCTTCTTCTCGGTCAGGCCCAGCGCGCCACCGATCGACTTGACCACCGCGCCCAATAGGCCGCCGGCGCCCTTGCCGTCTCCGGTCGAGGCGAGATCGACGCTGGGTTGAGACAAGGTGCCGCCGATCCGGATCGGGTCGACGATCGGGAGCCCGCTGCCCTTGCGCGCCGTGCCGCCGATGGCGAGGGCAATGCGCTCGCCATCGAGATCGATCGCCCCTTCGCCCCGGCTGCGCGCGGCGGCGGTCTCGATCAGGAAGGGCGCGGCCGTCAGCCGTCCCTGCTTCGCCGCGAAGCCGAGCGCGATGCAGCGCAGCGGCACCTGGTCGCTGCCATCGCCGAGCGCGGCGCCGATCGTCTTGCCCATGTCCTGGGCCAACACGGCGGCGACCAGTCGCGAGACATGGCCATTGCCCGCCACCAGCCCGACATGCCCGTCCGACCGGGCGAGCGCCTCGCGCAGCGTGTCGCCTCGCCCGGCGAGCGCGATCCGCGCGCCGAACGGGGCATCGACCTTGTCGCTCGCATCGAGCAGCGGTCCGAGCCGGCCGTCGCGGAACTGGAGATCCATGTCGACGAGCGGCGACGCGCCGGTGCGATGATCCACCACCAGCCGCCCGGTCATCCGCCCGTTGGTCAGGCCAGCCTCGATGTCATCGATGCTGAGGCGCTTATGGTCGAGCCGGATCGTCCCGCGCAATGAGCGGAAGACCGACTCGTCCCTGAATAGCAGGCGCTGCGCCGTGAAGCGGATCGTGCCGTCGGTCGGCCCGACCTTGGAGAGATTGACGCGCGTATCGGGGAGCACGCGCGGGCCGATCCGCACCTTCATCGCGCGGTGCTCCGCGAGGCCTTCGTCGTCGGCCAGATCGTCGAAATCGAGCTGGCTGAAGACGATGTCGGCGTCCACCTTGGTGCGCCCGTCACGCTTGTCGATCTGCGCCCTGCCGCGCATGAGGGAACGGCCAACGCGCCCGGCAATCCGCTCGATCGTCCAGTCGCGCCCGTTGTGGCGCAGACGCGCGGTAAGGTCGATCGGCTGCGAGCCGAACAGCCCGGCCTCTATGATGTCGTCGAGATATTTGAGCGAGGGCGCCCGCGCGCTCACCTGGAGCGTCATGTCGCGCATATTGAGCGCGCCGGCCATGATGCCCCGGACATCAAGGGTCAGCAACGGAGAGCGCAGCGCCAGCGCGACCGGATAGGGATCGCGCATGCCGCGCACCGGGATAGCCGGGCCGGTCAGGACGAGACTTGCGGGACTGTCACGGAAGCGGCCTTCGCCGCGGAGGATGAGGCCATGCTGGCGATCCGCATCGATGTGGCCGGCGAGGGTCAGGAAGCGCTTGCCGTCCTTTAGCGTGAAGCGGCCGTTGGTGATGCTCACATCCGAAAGACCCTGACCGGTGCCGCCGGACGACCCGCCACGCTTCCAGTTGGCACGGCCCGATGCCTCGCGGACGAGCGCCAGAGTGACGTCGCGCGCCTGCAGGGCCTCGATCCGCATGCCGCGCCCGAACAAGATCGGCAGCAGCGGCACTCGCACCTCCAGTGCGCCGGCCCGCATCAGATCGCCAGGCCCGGCCCAGCCCGGCTGCGCGATGCGCACGTCACGCAGGATGATCCGCGGCGAGAAGGAGAAGAAGGGCGACCGCGCCATCGACCCGATCGAGACCGGCGCGCCGAAGCGGGCAGCAAGGCGCCGCTCCGCCCAGGGCCTGGCAAGGCTTGCCGGGAAGCTGCCGACAAGGAGGACCAGCGCGATCAGGAGGACGAGAAGGACGAGCAGCCCACGCTGCCAGGGCCGGACACTGTGCCAGCGGGCCTTGACGCGCGCGAGGCCCGGTGCAGCGCGATCGGATGACATGACAGGACAACGCGAGGTTGCGGTGCCGGTTCCTCGAGGCGGTGGCGCCCTGTCTGTTCCCCGTCGCTGGTGCTGGCGTTCAGGCCCTCATGTTCCTAGAAGATCATTCGTCCGACGGCGAATTCAAACGAAAAGGCACGAGGTCAGCCCATGCCCGACCGATCAATCCAACCCGCTGCCGGTACGATCCTGATCGTTGGCGCGTCCCGCGGCCTCGGGCTTGCGATCGCAGCCGAATTTCTGAGGCGAGACTGGCAGGTGATCGGCACGGTACGATCGCGCGGCCGCACCGGACTGCATGACCTTTCCGACCTTCATCGGGCCCGGCTTGAAATCGAAACCCTCGACATCACCGAGCCCGATGAGATCGGTGCGCTGCGCAACCGGTTGTCGGGCCGATCTCTCGACATGCTGTTCGTGAACGCGGGGATCGCGACGGGCGATCAACAGGCGCGGATCGGCGACATCGCGACGGACGAGTTTCTGCAGGTCATGCTGACGAACGCGCTCAGTCCCATGCGCGTGATCGATGCGCTCGAAAATCTCGTCCCTGCGGATGGCCTGATCGGCGTCATGTCGTCCGGACAGGGCAGCATCGCCAACAATACGGTCGGAATGCGCGACCTCTATCGCGCGAGCAAGGCGGCGCTGAACATGCTCATGAAGAGCTTCGCCGCGCGAGAAACCAGGGATTCGCGCGCGATGCTGCTGATGGCGCCGGGCTGGATCAAGACCGACCTGGGTGGACCGGACGCGCCCTTCACGCTCGAAGAGAGCGCCCCGAAACTCGTCGACCTGCTGCTATCGAAGCGGACGAAGCCCGGACTCGACTATCTGGATCGCGACGGCAAGACCGTTCCCTGGTAAGTCCTCGTTCGCTACAGCGTCGGCCCCTGCACGGCCTTGTTCGGGGCGGCCTTCTGCTTGGCGGTGAGGGCTTCGAGCATGCCGGGCACCGGCGAGCCATGCTGTGCATAATCGATCGCCGACATGCCGGCGATCGTATCGCGACGGGTCGGATCGCCGCCATTGCCGAGCAGCAGCCGCACCATTTCGAGATCGCGCATCTGCACCGCGCGGATGAGCGGGGTTTCCCCGCTGCTGTTGGTCTGGTTGGGGTTGGCCTTCTTCGACAGCAGCAACAGCGCGCCATCGGTGAAGCGCTTCTCGACGGCGAGCATCAGCGGGGAGCGGCCAAGATTGTCGGTGAGATCGACCCGGGCGCCGCGCGCGAGCAGATAGTTGGTCATGATGACGTCGCGCTTGCCGATCACGATCAGCAACGCCGTCTCCCCCGTCGTGCGGTCCTTGGTGTTGATCGGCGTGACGCCGGCGCCTTCCAGCGCCTTGAGGATCTTGTCATTATCGCCTTTGCGGACCGCCTCGAGGAACTTGTAGCTGTCCGAGAATTGCGCCGCCGCCGGCTGGGAGGTCAGGAGACCGAGAAAGGCCGTCATCACCAGGGCAAGCCAGGCGATGGCTGCCCGCATCCTGCGGTCTCGGCGAAGCTGCGTCACGTGGTCTGTTCCCCTGTATCCTGCGGTTGCACTGGCCCCAATAGCAGGGCATGGCTGGCCATGTCATGAACAAAGCCTACAAAAACTCGGTGGCTCTCCTTGCCGCGCTGGCGCTCGCCGCTTGTCAGCAAAGCGCGTCCAACCAGTCTCAAGCCGCACCGCAGGGCAATCTCGCCGGCGCCAGGATCGGCGGCGATTTCACGCTGACGGATCAGGACGGCAAGACGGTGCGCTGGGCGGATTTCGCCGGCAAGTATCGCATCGTCTATTTCGGCTATACCTATTGCCCGGACGTCTGCCCGCTCGATCTGCGCGACATCATGGCCGGCTACCGGATGCTGGAAAAGTCTGATCCTGTCAAAGCGGCGAAGATCCAGCCGATCTTCATCACCGTCGATCCGCAGCGCGACACACCGGCTGTGCTCAAGCCTTATGTGTCCGCCTTCCACAAGAAGCTGATCGGCCTCACCGGTACGCCCGAGCAGATCGAGGCGGTGAAGAAGGCGTTCGTCGTCGTCTCGTCCAAGGAGGGCGACCAGAAGGCGACGCAGGACTATCTGGTCAACCACACGCGCACGCCGTTCCTGTTCGGCCCGGACGGCAAGCCGATCGCGCTCGTGCCGATCGGCGAGGCGGACGCGAAGGAGGATGCGTCCGCAGTCGCCGTGCGCGATTTCCTCGACCAGTTCGTGCGATGAACTTCTGGGAACAACCGCTCGAGACGCTCGACCGCGCGCAGTGGGAGGCGCTGTGCGACGGCTGCGGCAAATGCTGCCTGCACAAGGTCGAGGATTTCGACACCGGCCGCATCTATCCGACAAACGTCGCCTGCCGCCTGCTCGACACGCAGAGCGGGCAATGTTCGAACTACCGGCATCGCCGCGCCTATGTGCCCGATTGCCTGCGCCTGACGCCGGCGAAGCTTGCCGGCATCAACTGGCTGCCTGAAACCTGCGCCTATGTGCGCCGCGCCGAGGGCAAGCCGCTGCCGGACTGGCATTATCTCATCTGCGGCGATCGCGAGGCGATTCACGAGGGCGGCCACAGCGTGCGCGGCCGCGTGATTTCCGAGACGCTCGCCGGGGATCTGGAGAATCACATTGTCGAGCAGCCGCTCTGAGCATGCTCTCCCGCTCGCCGATGGCGACGTCATCGCGCTGATCGTCCAGCGCAATGCGCGCTCGCGGCGGATGAAGCTGCGGTTCGATGGGCTCGCCGATCGCGCGCTGCTCACGATTCCGGTGCGCGCCTCGATCCGCGCCGCGCTTGCCTGGGCGCAGGAGCAGAGCGGCTGGGTCGAGGATCAGCGCAGCCGTGCCGGTTGCCCGATCGTGCTGGGCGCGGGCGCGCTGGTGCCGGTCGAGGGCGAGACGCTGCGCATCGTCACGACCGGCCTGCCAGGGCGGCAGGTCCGGCGCGAGGAAGGACAGCTTCTGGTCGGCGGGCCGAGCGACCATGCCGGTACGCGCACGCTGCGCTGGCTCAAGGCCCGGGCCGGGACGGTGTTGGCCGAGGAGACCATGGCACTCGCGGCACGGCACGGCCTGCCGTTGCGGGGTGTCTCGATCGGCGATCCGCGCGCGCGCTGGGGGAGCTGCTCGTCAAGTGGCGACATACGCTATAGCTGGCGGCTGATCCTCGCGCCGCCGCACGTCCGCCTCGCCACCGTTGCGCATGAAGTCGCGCATCTCAAGCATATGCACCACGGGCCGGAGTTTCATGCGCTGGTCCGCGAGATCTCGCCCGCCGACCCCGATGCGGCGCGCGCCTGGCTGCGGCGCGAGGGGCGGGGACTGCATCGCTATACGGTCTAAAGCGTCGCCGCTGCGGATGACGGCTGGGGGCGAATTGACCAACTGACTCAGGTCGTATTGCGGCGAGCGCATGGCGACGGCTGCGCTGTCAAGGGACGTTGTTCCTGTGGCGATCCTTCTATCCTGTTCGTCAGTCGACGCCCCACACCACTGTATAGCCCATCGGCATTGCGTTATGCGCGCGGCGACTCACCGGACCCAGCGGAGCGAACAGCGCGCCCGTTGCATGATGGACCAGCCAGGCCGGGAGCGGGAAGCGCTCGGCATAAGCCAGCTTGGTCAGAAGATCGCGGACGACATCCAGCCCACCCCCGTTCACCTGTTCGCGCAGAACGGCGAAGCCATGGGCGGCGGCGAAATCGCGCAGCTTGTGGATCGTGTAGCGATGATGGTCGTGCGGCTCCTCGTGCAGCCAGTAGAGGAAGGGCACGCCGATGATCGCGCGACCGCCCGGGCGCAGGATGCGACGCAGCTCGGCAATGAGGTCGTCGGGTCGCGCGATATGCTCCAGCACGTCGGTCAATAGCACGGTGTCGAGCGAGGCGCTTTCGATCGCGAGTGGCTGGTTGAGGTCCTGACTGACGTCGAGCGCGACTTTCTGATGCAGGCTGCCCGGCCAGTCGACCCAGAGCATGCTCTCGACATAAGGCGCATAGACGCCGGCCAGCGGAGCATTGCCGCAGCCCAGATCGGCGAGTGCGCCATGGGCGAAATCGCGGATCGCGGCGACATAATTGGTGACGGCGCGGTCGGCGAACAGGCGTGAGGCGACATTGACCTCGCCGGGCGCGCTGAGCCAGCGTCCGCCGCGCAGGGCGAACTTGCTGGGCTGCCAGCCCCGCGCCGTCAGCTGTGCCGCTGCGCCGGATGCCAAGGCACCGGATGAAGGTCCGCTCACGTCAGCTCTGCTCCCCGCTGGATCAGGCCCATATTGATCCACAACCGCAAATATATCGTTGCCGCCTTTCTTGACAGGCACTTGCGGTCCGGTGTCTGTGCTGAGCGGAGCGTTTCCTGGGGGGAGAAATCGGAATGAGTGACGACGGGCAGCGCGCCTTCGGCTTCAGCGGCACGTGGAAGGATTACGCGCCGATCGCCTTCACCAACCTGCTGCTGACCATCGTCACGCTGGGCTTCTATCGCTTCTGGGGGACGACCCGCACGCGGCAGTATCTGTGGAGCCACACCCGCTTCATCGACGAGCCCCTGGAATGGACGGGCACGGGCCTTGAGCTGTTCATCGGCTTCCTGCTGGTGCTGCTGCTTTTGGGCGCGCCCTATCTGTTCCTCGTATTCGGCATGCAGGCGCTGATCTTCCAGGGGCACGGCGTCCTTGCGGTCACGCTCGCCCTCCTCTCCGGCTTCATGATCTTCTATCTGAGCGGCGTCGCCCTGTTCCGCATGCTGCGCTACCGCCTCAGCCGCACCTACTGGCACGGCATTCGCGGCGGCAGCAACGACAAGGGCTGGGGCTATGGCTGGTCCTATGTGTGGCGCAACATCGTCGGTTCGGCGGCACTCGGCCTGCTGATCCCCTGGGCGATGGTGTCGCTGTGGAACGACCGCTGGAACAAGATGAGCTTTGGGCCTCATCCCTTCAACGCGATTGCGCTGCCGGGTGACGTCTTCAGGCGTTTCCTGCTTTTCTATCTGTTCCCGATCATCATCATCGTGCTCAGTCTGGTGATGGGGATGATCGGCGCTGCATTCGTGGCGGCGGGCGGCGCGGTGCCGCGTCCGGGCGAGGCCCAGGGTGTCGGATTTGTCCTGTTCATCATCATGATGGCGGTGGCCATTTATGGCGCGCTGGGCGCGATCGCGCTGGCTTATTACTCCAAATTCTTCCGCGTCGTGGTCGGCGGCATGTCGCTATCGACCCTACAGTTCGAGTTCGATGCGCGCGCCAAGGACTGGTTCAAGTTGATCCTTGGCGACATCGGCCTCGTCATCGTCACACTCGGCGTGGGCCTGATCTTCCTCAACTACCGTCACTGGAAATTCTTCGTGACGCATCTCGATGCGACCGGCGAGATCAGCCTGTCCGAGTTGACCCAATCGACCACCGCCGCGCCCGGCCAAGGCGAGGGTCTGGCCGATGCCTTCGATCTCGGGGCGATCTGAGGGGCAGGATGCGCAGATGACGAGCGCCGGCCCCGACGAGAGCATCTGGCACTATGACGGCACCAGCGCGAGCCGCCGCCATCCGCGGATCGACTGGACCGCGGACGGGTTCAGCCTGACCCTCGAGTCCGGTGTCACCGGCTCTCATCGGTGGAGTGATCTGGTCCCGCTGAGCGGAACCGGCGGGCGATCCGTCTATGGCCTGCGCGACGTTCCGGGCTGGCGGCTGGGCTTTGCCGGGGCACCGCCTCTGGATTTCGCCGCGCACCTACCGCTTGTCGCGCGCTATGGCCGGATGATCGACCGGATCGGTCTGTGGCGTGCCGTCGCCTTGTTCGGCGCGGTCGCGGCGGCGGTCGTCTTCGTCATCCTGCGCGCGCCGGAATGGGTGGCGCCTTATATTCCGCAAAGCTGGGAGGACAGTCTCGGCGACGCGATGGTCGGCGATTTCGGCGGGCGCCTGTGCGAGACGCCAGCCAGCCGCGCCGCAATCGACAAGCTGCAGCGCCAGCTCGGCCAGGACGTACCGATCCGCCAGATCGGCATCGCCAACATCCCCATCGTCAATGCCGTCGCGCTGCCGGGCGGCCATATTCTCATCTTCGACAAGCTGATCGAGCAGGCCAGGTCGCCCGACGAGCTGGCCGGCGTGCTGGCGCACGAGATCGGCCATGTCCGTCATCGCGATACACTGACCGGGCTGGTCCGTCAGCTCGGCCTCAGCGTCGTGCTTGGCGGCTTCAACGGGCAGGTCGGCGGCACGGTCAACGGGCTGCTGGCGATGAGCTACAGCCGCAGCGCGGAAAGCGCGGCGGACCGATATTCGATCGAGGCCCTCAAGCGCGCGAACATCTCGCCTTTGCCGACCGCCGCCTTCTTCGACCAGCTCTCCAGGTTGTCCGGCGGCGAGAAGATCGAGGAATCGATGAGCTGGATGGCCTCGCATCCGGTCTCGAGCGCTCGCAAGGCCGCCTTCGAGCATTCGGCGATCAAGGACCATCGCTACACGCCGTCGCTCAGTCCCGCGGAGTGGCAGGCCATTGTCACGGCCTGCACCGACGACAAGCATGTGAAGCCGGCAGATCAATTCTTCTAGCGTCGCCGATACGCTGTTTCGAAAACCCGGCTTTGGGCTGGTGACCTCTGGCGCATATTGGCCTAAGCCCCGGTCATGACTGACATCTCGCTCGCTCCTCCCTCCTTCGTGACTCGCCCGGATGGCCTGCGCCTCGCTTATCGTTACCGCGCCGGCAACGGCCCGACGCTGGTCTTCCTGCCCGGCTATATGTCCGACATGCAGGGCGGCAAGGCGCTGGCGCTCGACGACTGGGCCGGGCGCGAGGACCGCGCGATGCTGCGCCTCGATTATGCCGGCTGCGGCGAGAGCGAAGGCGATTTCGAGGACGGCACGCTGGCGAGTTGGCGGGACGACGCGCGGTTGGTGATCGACGCCGTCGCGCCGGAAGGACCGCTCGTCCTGATCGGCTCGTCGATGGGCGGATGGCTGGCGCTCTTACTGGCGCAAGAGCTGGGTGAACGAGTCGCGGGACTCGTCGGCATCGCAGCGGCGCCGGACTTCACTGACTGGGGCTTCTCCGCCGACCAGAAGGAGGACATCTGGCGGGAGGGCAGGCTGGTCGAGCCGACGCCCTATGGCGACCAGCCCTATGTGACGACGCATGCCTTCTGGGAATCGGGCGAGGCGCTGCGGCTGCTGGACAAGCCGATCGAGGTCGGTTGCCCGGTGCGGCTGTTGCAGGGGCAGGCGGATTCGGACGTGCCCTGGCACATCGCGCCGCGCATCGCCGAGCAGCTGCGTTCAGGCGACGTGCAGACGCTTCTCGTCAAGGACGGTGATCATCGCCTCTCGCGCCCGCAGGATATCACCCTGCTGATCGAGATGGTGGCCCGCCTGACGGAGACCTGATGTCGATCTTCCTGACTGCCGCGCTGGCGCTTACCCAGCTCGCCCAATTGACCGAGCCGCAGCCGCCCGAGATCGAGGCGCTGCTGCGCCATCGCGACGAGAAGCGCCGGGCCGACGCCGACACCGTCTATTCACCTGCGCCGACCACGACCGGCACGCCGCCGTCCACCACACCGGTGCTGACCCAGGATGACCGCGCCGCGCTGGCGGCGGTCGTCCCGCCGGGGATTGCGGACAAGCTCGCCGACTGCCTCGCCAGGGCGAATGTCGATCCGGCCGATGGGGTCAGGATCGCGCTGGCCTGGGACGCCAAGGGCGGCGGCGCCTATGCCGCGCAATGTCATGGCTATGCGCTGGGCCGGGCCGAGCGCTGGACAGAGTCGGCCGACGCCTTCGAGCGTGGCGCGGCGGCGAGCGATCTCGATGTCGTCACCAAGGCAAGGCTCTGGTCGCAGGCCGGCAATGCGGCGTTGATCGCCGGCAATAGTGCGCGTGCCGTGCGCGATCTCGATACGGCGCTGGCCGCGCCGCTCCCGGCGACCCTGGCGACGGGAGAGATCCACCTCGATCGCGCCCGCGCCCGCGTCGCGGCGAACGATCTCAAGGGCGCGCGAACCGATCTCGATCAGGCGATCGTGCTGGCCAAGGACGACCCGCTTGCCTGGCTGCTCTCGGCGACCCTGGCACGGCGCATGAACGACCTGCCGCTTGCGCGCACGCATATCGAGCAGGCCGCCGCACGTGCCCGCGACGATGCCGCCATCGCGCTTGAGCAGGGCGTCATCTATGCGCTCTCCGGCGATCGCGACGCCGCCGCTCGTGCCGCGCTCAAGCGCGCACAGGAACTGGCGAGCAAGGACAGCGACGTGCAGAAGCAGGCGAGCGACTATCTGGCTCAGCTCGGGCCCGAGCCTGCTTCTGCGCCGGGAAAAGCCCAGCCGGAGGGGCGCTGAGGGATTCTGCTCCGCGCCTTGTGAAGGGGCTGGACGACGGATTGCGAAATCCGCTCTTTTCCCGGCCATCGCACAAGCCTATTTGCGCGGGGAGACTTCAGCCTGTCCACGGAGAGCCGCCGCCATGCCCAAATATCTCCACACGATGATCCGCGTGACGGATGTCGACGCCACCATCCGTTTCTTCAACCTGATCGGCCTCGAGGAAGTGCGGCGCTTCTCGCACGAGCAGGGGCGCTTCACGCTCGTCTTCCTGGCCTGTCCGGGAGATGAAGATGCTCAGGTGGAGCTGACCTATAACTGGCCGCCGGAAGGCGAGGCGGGGGAGCATTATACCGGCGGCCGCAATTTCGGCCATCTCGCCTATCGAGTCGAGAATATATACGAGACCTGCCAGCGGCTGATGGATGGCGGCGTGACAATCAACCGGCCGCCGCGCGACGGGCACATGGCCTTCGTGCGCTCGCCGGATGGCATCTCGGTCGAGCTTCTGCAGGACGGGCATCTCGAGCCGGCCGAGCCGTGGGCGTCCATGCCTAATGTGGGCGAATGGTAGCCGGATAGTGGCGCGCTGGCCTGCCGCGTCGGACGCCTTCCTCGCCCTGACCGGCGCGCAGGTGCCGATCGTGCAGGCGCCGATGGCGGGCGCTGGCGGCGTAGCGCTGGCGATCGCGGCGATGAAGGGCGGCGCGGTCGGCTCGCTACCTGCCGCGACGATCTCGGCCGAGCAGCTGCGCGCACAGATTGGCGAGGTGCGAGGGGTGGCAAGCGGGCCGCTCAACATCAATTTCTTCTGCCACCATCTGCCCGAGCCGCCAGACGAGAGCGCCTGGCGAGCCCTGCTCGCGCCTTATTATGCGCAGGAAGGCGTCGGCGAAGGTCCGCCAGCGCCGCTGCGGCGCCCGTTCGACGCGGCGATGTGCGCGATCATCGAGGAGGCGCGACCGCAGATCGTCAGCTTCCATTTCGGCTTACCCGAGGCGGGGCTGCTGGCGCGCGTGCGGGCGACGGGCGCAGTGGTGCTCGCCAGTGCGACGACGCGGGAGGAAGTGCGCTTCCTTGCTGCGCGGGGCTGCGACGCGATCATCCTGCAAGGTGCGGAAGCGGGCGGGCATTCAGGCTGGTTTCTGGGCGAGCGGCACGAGCCCACGCCGCTGGCCGAGCTGCTGCGCGAGCGGGTTGACGTGCCGGTGATCGCAGCCGGTGGCATCGTCGATGGTGCGGACATGGCGGCGGCGTTGCAGGCGGGCGCGAGCGCCGTTCAGATCGGCACCGCCTATCTCGCCACGCCACAGAGCCTGATCGCGCCGCCGTTCCGCGCCTTGCTGGGGACGGACGCGGCGACGGATGCGGCCTTCACCAATCTCTTCTCCGGGCGCGAGGCGCGCGGCATCCGCAACCGCCTGATGCGGGAACTCGGCGCAATCCGCGCGGAGGCGCCGGCTTTCCCCTATGCCTCGAACGCGATCACACCGCTGCGCGCGACCGCTGAAGCGGCGGGGCGCAACGATTATTCGTCCCTGTGGGTCGGGGCGGGCGCCACGCGGGTCCGCCCGCAGGACGCTGAGGCTTTGACTCGTGCCATCGCGCAGGACGCGCAAGCCCATCTGGAGACCATGAATGGCTGATCTAGACATTCTCCGCGTGCCGGTGCTCAACGACAATTATGTCTGGCTGGTTCACGATCCGGCGAGCGATGAGACCTTGGTCGTCGATCCCGCCGTGGCCGCGCCGGTGCTGGCGGCGGCGGATGCGAAGGGCTGGCGGATCAGCCAGATCTGGAACACGCACTGGCATGGCGATCATATCGGCGGCAATGCGGAGATCGTGGCTGTGACAGGCGCCAAAGTGACAGCGCCCGCCGCGGAGCTGGCCAGGATTCCCAATGTCGACCGGCCCGTGGGCGAGGGGGACCGGGTGCGCATCGGCGATCATGAGGCGATGGTGATGTCCGTGCCGGCGCATACCGGCGGGCATATCGCCTATCATTTCGCGCAGGATGAGGTCATCTTCGTCGGTGACACGATGTTCGCGATGGGTTGCGGGCGCCTGTTCGAGGGAACGGCGGAGCAGATGTACGCGAACATGCGCCGGTTCGAGGCTCTGCCGGACGCGACGCGGGTCTATTGCGCGCACGAATATACGCTCTCCAACGGCAAATATGCCCTGCGTGCCGAGCCTGACAATCCGGCTGTGCGGGCACGTGTGGCGCAGGTCGAGGCCATGCGCGCGCGGAACGAAGCGACGGTGCCCACCACCATCGGGCAGGAGCGGGCGACCAATCCCTTCCTGCGCGCGGATAGCGTGGCGGAGCTGGCGCGGCGGCGCGCGGAGAAGGACAAGGGGTGAGGTCGCCCGAGGCCGCCAGAGAGGCCCTCAAGGCGCGGCTCGATGCCTGGCCGACGGTGACAGTCGACCATTACACGCCGCCGCGCGCGGAACTGCCGCTCTCGGCGATGTACAAGATCATGGGCAAGATGTTCGCGATCCTATCGCTGCGCGGGGAGGCCTACGTGATCGTCAAATGCGATCCCTTCCAGGCAGAGCTGCTGCGCGAGCGCTATCAGGGCATCGGCCATCGCTCGCATCTCGACAAGCGCTTCTGGATCAGCGTCGATCTGGCGTCGGATGTGCCGGAGGAGGAGGTCGCGCGGCTGGTCGACCAGAGCCATGATCTGGTCCGCGCCAGCCTGACACGCAAGCAGCGGGCCGCGCTCGCTGATGGTGACGGTTGAGCGGTGCGCCTGGGGGCCGACATCAAGGTCCGGACGGCGCGTGTCCGTCATGGAGGATGCGAGGAGCGGCAAAATCTGCTAGTCTCGCCGGGCCGAAAAGAGGGGCGAGAGGAGTGACGGATATGAAGAGGATCATTCTCCCCTTGGGGCTGCTTGGTCTCGCCGCCTGCACGCAGGGTGCGCCGACCGAGCCGCAGCTGGGCGTGCGTGAGGCGAAGGACCTGGAGCGGTTGCTGGCGGGCAAGGTCGCCGGCGCGCCGGTGAGCTGCATCTCTTCCTACGACAGCAGCAAGTTGCAGGTGCTGGGCGACAACATACTCGTCTATCGGGTCAACAAGGACCTGCTCTACCGGAACAATCTGCAGGGGTCATGCCATGGCCTGGCGCAGGGCGATACGCTGGTGATGAACAGGCTGGACGCGAGCCAATATTGCCGGGGCGACATCGCGCATGTGGTGAACCTGACCAGCGGATCGATGACCGGCAGTTGCGCGCTGGGGGATTTCATTCCCTACAAGACGGCGGGGAAATAGGTTGCTTCCCCCCTCCTCTTCAGAGGAGGGCTTTATGCGCTCTCAGTCCTCCGCTCGTGCGCCATAGAGCCCGTCCAGCCGGTCCTGATATCTGGCGCGGATAACGTGTCGCCGGATCGACTGCTTGGGGGTCAGCTCTTCATTGTCGATGGTGAAGGGCTCGTCGGCGAGCGCGAAGCGGCGGATCTTCTCGATCACCGAGAGATCGGCATTGACCCGATCGACGGCGGCGCGGATGTCCGCGAGGAACGTAGGGTCGTTGCGCAGCACGGCGAGTTCGGCGGGCTTGCCGTGCACGGCCGCCCATTCCTTCATCCAGTCGGGATCGGGCACGATCAGGCCGACGATGTTCGGCCGCCGGTCGCCATAGACCATGACCTGGCCGACCTCCGGCTGGAGCGTCAGCATGCCCTCCAGCTTGGCGGGCGCGACATTGTCCCCCTTGTCGTTGACGATCAGGTCCTTCTTGCGGTCGGTGATCTTGAGCCGGCCATTGCCGTCGAACTCGCCGATGTCGCCGGTGTGCAGCCAGCCGCCCTGGATGGCGCGGGCGGTCTCGGCGTCGTTGTGCCAATAGCCCTTCATGACCAACTCGCCGCGCACGAGGATCTCGCCGTCCTCGGCGATCGCCACCTCGACATTCTTGAGTGGCGGGCCGACCGTGTCCATCGCGAGGCCGGCCGAGGGCCGGTTGCAGCTGATCACCGGCCCCGCCTCGGTCTGGCCATAGCCCTGCAGCAAGGTGAGGCCGAGCGCATCGAAGAAGATGCCGACTTCGGGATTGAGCGGCGCGCCGCCCGAGACCAGGGCCTTGATCCGTCCGCCGAACCGGTCGCGCACCTTGGGAATGATCGTGCGGTCGAGAACGGCCTGCAGCGGCCAGTCCCAGATCGGCAGCTTGCCGCCATTGGTATAGCGTTTGGCGCCAAGCCGCTGGGTCTGCTCAAGCAGCATGGCGGGCAGCTTGCCCTGCTTCTCGATCGCCTTGGAGACGCGGGTGCGCAGCAGCTCGAACAGGCGCGGCACCACCACCATGATCGTCGGGCGCACCTCGGCGATATTGGCGGCGAGCTTTTCCAGGCTCTCGGCATAATAGATCTCGCCGCCCAGGCCGATCGGCAGGAACTGGCCACCGCTATGTTCATAGGCATGGCTGATCGGCAGGAAGGACAGGAACACCTCTTCATCCCACCCGAAATCGCCGGCGATAAGATCGATGCAACCTTCCACGTTACACAGGATCGATCCGTGATGCTGGATGACGCCGCGCGGGGCGCCGCCGGTGCCGCTGGTGTAGATAAGGCAGGCGATGTCGTCGCGCGTCGCGGTGAGGGCGGCGGCGGTCGCGGCGGGATCGGCCGGGTGCGCCGCGATCAGCGCATCCCAGTGACAGATCTCCACCGTCGAGCTCTGCATCGAGCTCATCGGCTCCATGCTGATCGCGAGATGCATCGGCGATCGCACCACCGCCGGCATCAGCGCCTTGGCGATCTTCGCTGTCGAGAAGATCACACCCCGCGCGCCGCTATTGGCGATGATATGCTCATGATCGCGCGTCGTGTTGGTGGTGTAGGTTGGCACGGTGATCGCGTCCGCGGTCATGATGGCGAGATCGGCGATGCAGAATTCCGGCCGGTTCTCGCTGACCAGCATCACCCGGTCGCCGGGCCGGATGCCCAGCTCCGCGAGCGCCCGCGCCATGGCGCAGACGCGCCGCGCGGCCTCCGCCCAGCTGATCGACACCCAGCCAGCCTCTTCCCGCGTCCACAGGAAGGGCCGCTCACCGCGCTCGGCGGCGCGCGTGAAAAACAAAGCGGTCAGGCTCGGGAAATGCTCGAAGGCACGCAAACTCAGGCTCTCCATCGTCCGGATGCGCCGTCTGCCGGGCGCTTGCGCCAATGTCTATAGGATGCGCTTGCCGTGAGGGCCATCCCCACGGGATAAGTTAGCCCCTCCTCTTCAGGGGAGGGGTTGGGGTGGGGGACGCCGCTGCGCTAGCCGCGCGCCGCTCATCATGGGACGTCCAGCCCCACCCCTTCCTGAAGGGGAGGGGCTTATTGGCATGCGTTGCCGAAACCTCGTTCCCTGCCAGACCCCGCTCCGCCACGGGAATAAGCAAAACAGCGTATCAACTCTTGGCGCGCGGGGAGCGATCACGGCACCATGACGGCGGCGCTCTTTCAGGGTCTTCCGCCCGAGTCGGACTCACGGGTGCGCGCTGTCCCGTGGACGAGGAGTCCGCTCACGGTGCTACCTGCGGGGAAAGAACAGAATGTCGCAAAACAACGCCCTGCCGATGAGCAAGCGCGATCTCCTGACCCTGATCGGCCGCACCGCCGGCGCGTCGGCCATGTATATGGCGATGTCGCAGCTCGGCCAGGCCCATGCCTCCCCGTTCCAGGGCCCGATCAAGCTCGATGGCGATCCCAAGGGCGCGAGCGTGCTGATCCTAGGCGCGGGCGTCGCGGGCCTCGTCGCCGCGCTGGAGCTGAGCCGCGCCGGCTACAAGGTGCAGGTGCTGGAATATAACAACCGCGTCGGCGGGCGGAGCTGGACGCTGCGCGGCGGCGACACCTTCACCGAGCTGGGCGGCGCCACCCAGAAGGTCGAGTTCGCGCCGGGCAATTACATCAATCCAGGCCCCTGGCGCATCCCGTACAATCATGGCGGCATCATGCATTACTGCATGGAGCTGGGTGTCGCGCTCGAGCCGTTCATGCAGCTCAACTACAATGCCTATGTCCACTCGACCAAGGCGTTCGGCGGCAAGCCGCAGCGCTACGGCCCGATCCAGGCGGATTTCTACGGCCATGTCGGCGAACTGCTGGTCAAGGCGGTCAACAAGGACGCGCTGAACGATGACGTCACGAAGGAAGATAAGGAAATCCTGCTCGCGGCGCTGCGCAGCTGGGGCGCTCTGGACAAGAATTATCGCTATGTGAAAGGCCCGCAATCGAGCGAGCGGCGCGGCTGGGACAAATATCCCGGTGGCGGCCTCACCGCCGAGGGCATCCCGTCCGAGCCGATGGACCTGAGCACGGTCCTCAAGTCCGGCCTGTGGCGTGCCATCTCGACCAACCTCTCCACCGATCACCAGAATGCGATCTTCCAGCCGGTCGGCGGCATGGACATGGTCGCCAGGGGCTTCGAGAAGCAGGTCGGCAAATATGTCCGCCTGAACAGCAAGGTCGTCGCGATCAAGCAGGACGACAAGGGCGTCACCGTCGACTATCAGGACACCAAGACCGGCGAGAAGCTGAAGGCCAGCGCCGACTGGTGCTTCTGCACGATCCCGCTCTCGATCCTGAGCCAGATCGAGATCAATGTCGGCCCCGAGATGACCAACGCCATCCACGCCGTGCCCTATGAGGCGGGCTTGAAGGTCGGGCTGGAGTTCAAGCGGCGCTTCTGGGAGCAGGACGAGTTCATCTACGGCGGCATTACCAACACCGATCTGCCGATCGCCCAGATCAGCTATCCAAGCACACGCTATGGCGACAAGGGACCGGGCGTGCTGCTCGGCGCCTACAGCTTCGGCGCGGGCGCCTATGAATATACCTCGCTGCCGCCGGCCGAGCGCGTCGCGCGCACCGTCGAGTGGGGGTCGCAGATCCATCCCCAATACAAGGACGAGTATATGAACGGCGTGGCGGTCGGCTGGCACCGCGTGCCCTGGACGCAGGGCTGCTTCGGCCGGTGGAGCGACGATGCCCGCAAGGAGCATTACAAGAATCTCTGTCAGATCGACGGCCGCATCCTGCTGGCCGGCGAGCATGCCTCCTACATCCCTGCCTGGCAGGAAGGCGGCATCACATCCTCGCTCGACGCGATCGGGCGGCTCCATCAACGCGTGCTGGCGGGCTGATCCGATGAAGATGACTCCTTTCCTTTTGACCGCCGCCGCCCTTGTCACCATCGGCGCCGTCACCGCCCAGGCCGTGGCGCAGAGCCAGGGCGAGCCGGCCTCCGCCGCCGCCAATGCCCTGCGCACCACCCATGAGGGCGATGCTGACGGGGCCTTCGTGACGGCCGGCAAGTTCATGGAACCGGATGGCGCCAAGCTCTACAATCGCGTGTGCGCGGGCTGCCACATGCCGGACGCCAAGGGCGCGCAGGGCGCCGGCCGGTATCCGGCGCTGGCGAGCAATCCCAATCTGGCGGCGAGCGGTTATCCGACGATGATCGTGCTCAAGGGCCTCAACGGCATGCCGCCGGTCGGCCAGATGATGACGGACCAGCAAGTCGCCGACGTCGTCAACTATGTGCGCACCCATTACGGCAACAAATATAAGGACGCGGTGAAGGTGGCGGACGTCAAGGCGCTGCGCTGACGCCCGGCCCTGTCGTTCCTTGCGGCGCGGCGCCAGCCTCTTGCCATGTCAGTTGCAAACTCGCACTGTGCCCGCGTCGCTGCAATGCAGCACGGTCGTAAATGAAGGGCTCCGCATGACCATCTTCCGTCCCGTTATCAGCCTCTTGGTCATACTGGCGCTCGGCGCTTGCGGGACGGGCACGACGACTGCGCCTCAAAGCGCGGCCACGACGGCACCTGTCGCGGCACCTGCGGTCAAACACCAGAATTTCGTCATCGTCGCCAATCCCCTGGCGGCGGAGGCAGGCATGGCGGTGCTGCGGCGCGGCGGCAGCGCGGCCGACGCGGCGCTTGCCGTGCAGGCGATGCTCTCTCTGGTCGAGCCGCAAAGCTCGGGCATGGGCGGGGGTGCCTTCATGACCTATTTCGATGCCGCGACCGGCAAGGTCATCGTCTATGACGGGCGAGAGGTGGCGCCAGCGGGCGCGACCGACACCATGTTCATGGACGAGGCGACCGGCAAGCCGCTGCCCTTCGACAAGGCGGTGGTCGGCGGCCGCGCGACCGGCGTGCCCGGCGCGCTGCGGATGGAGGCGCTGGTCCATCGCGAGCATGGCAAGCTGCCCTGGGACAGCCTGTTCTTCGATGCAGAGAAGACGGCGCGCGAGGGCTTCATCATCTCGCCGCGCCTCGGCCGCTTCCTCGGCATCCGCTTCCCGCAGCTCGACCAGCCCGATGCCCGCGCTTATTTCAGCAAGCCCGACGGCAGCCTGATGGCCACCGGCGACCGGCTGGTGAACCTGCCCTATGCCGATTTCCTCAAGCGCCTCGCCGCGCAGGGCGTCGACGCGATCTTCGCGGGCGAGACCGGGCAAAGGATCATCGCCAAGGTCCATCAGGCGCCCTTCCCCAGCGCGATGACGATGGCCGATCTGGCCGCCTACAAGCCGATCGAGCGCGAGGCGCTGTGCGGCCCCTATCGCGTGTACAAGGTCTGCGTGCCGCCACCGCCCTCGAGCGGCGTCGGCTTCCTGGAATTGCTCGGCATGCTCGAGCATACCGATATCGCGGCGCGTGGCCCGGGCGATCCGCAGGCCTGGTTCCTCTTCGCGCAGGCGAGCCGCCTCATGTATGCCGACCGTGACCGCTATGTCGGCGATCCGGCCTTTGTCAGCGTGCCGGTCGCCGGCATGCTGGACCCGGCCTATGTCGCGAGCCGCGCCGCGCTGATCGGCACGACGGCCGGGCCGCCGCCTGTCGCCGGGACGCCGCCGGGCGCCGTGCTCACCGCCGCCGATGCGACGCTGGAGCCGGCCGGCACTTCGCACTTCATCATCGGCGATGCGGACGGCAATGTCGTCTCGATCACCACCACGGTCGAATCGATCTTCGGCACCGGCCGCATGGTCGACGGCTTCTTCCTCAACAATCAGCTGACCGACTTTTCCTTCTCGCCGCGCGAGGTGGACGGGCGTCCGGCTGCCAATGCGGTGGCGCCGGGCAAGCGGCCGCGCTCCTCGATGATCCCGTCCATCTTCCTCGATGCGCAGGGGCATTTCGCGGGCGCGATCGGATCGGCCGGCGGCAATGCCATCCTGGCCTATGTCGGCAAGTCCTTCATCGCGGCGGTCGACTGGGGTCTGCCGATGCAGGAGGCGCTGGCGCTGCCCAATCTCGTCGCGCGCGGCGGCGCCTTCCAGGGTGAGCCGGGCAAGTTCGCGCCGGGCGTGCTCGACGGGCTGCGCGAGCGCGGCATCGATCTGCGGCCCGGGCAGGGCGAGGACAGCGGCGTCCATGGCGTGATCATCCGCGACGGCAGGATCGACGGCGGCTATGATCCGCGGCGGGAAGGACGCGTGCTGGTGGAGGATCCGGTCCGGTAAGGCGCGCAATGCGAAATCCGGACCGGGAGGCGCCAACGCCATTGAGCCGCGCCGCGCGGGCGCCTATCTCCCGGCGATGACAGACACGCCCCAGCCGCCGATCGCGGCGCAACGCCCGCACGAGACCGTCCATCACAATCGCACGCTCAGCGACCCCTGGGCGTGGCTGCGCGACCCCGGCTACCCCGATGTGAAGGACGCCGACGTCCTGGCCTATCTCACCGCTGAGAACGGTTATTTCGAAGCGCACATGGCGGCGCGCAAGCCGCTGACCGACCGCCTGTTCGAGGAGATGAAGGCGCGCATCAAGGAGGAGGACAAGTCGGTCCCGCAGAAGGACGGCGCCTATCTCTACTGGAGCACCTTCGAGACCGGCGAGCAGTATCGCCGTCACTGGCGCCGCGCGGTGGGCGCCCCCGACGACGGCTCGGCCGATGAGTGCATCGTCGACGAGCCGGCGCTGGCGGAGGAGAAGGATTATTTCCGCCTGGGCGCCGTCGCCATCTCGAATGACGACCGGTTGCTGGCCTATGCCATCGATGACAATGGCTCGGAGCGCTACACCGTCCGCATCAAGGATCTGGCGACCGGCGACATTCTGCCGGACGTGATCCCGGACGTGCTCTCGGCGCTGGTCTGGACGAAGGACGACAGCGCCCTCATCTATGCCCCGGCCAATGCGCAGTGGCGCACCGACAGCGCGAAGCTGCACCGGCTCGGCACCGATGCGAGCGCCGATCTGGTGCTCTATCGCGAGGAGGATGAGGGCTTCCGCGTCTCAGTCGGGCTGACTTCGGCGGAGAACTGGATCGTCATCGCGACCGGCGATCATGTCACCAGCGAAGTGCGTCTCGTGCCCGCCGGTGATCCGACCGGCCCGCAGATCCTCGTCTCGGCGCGCGTGCCCGAGCGCGAATATGATGCCGACGAGCATGACGGCTGGCTCTACATCCGCACCAACGACACCCATCCCAACTTCCGGCTGGTGCGCGCGCGGATCGAGACGCCGGATCAGTGGGAGGAGGTGCTGCCCGCCTCGGATCACTTCTACCTGACCGACGTCAGCCTGTTCAAAGGCTTTTACGTGACCGAGGGGCGCGAGGACGGGCTCGATCAGGTCGAGATCCGCGACTATGCGACCAACGGTGCCAAGCGCCTCGATTTCCCGGAGGCGAGCTATGTGGCCGGGCTCGACGACAATCCCGAATATGACGTCACCAGGCTGCGGCTGAGCTATGAATCGATGGTCTCGCCAGAGACGATCTTCGACTATACGCTGGCGGACGGTCGCCGCGAAATATTGAAGGTCCAGGAGATTCCCTCCGGCTTCGATCCCAGCCTCTATGCGACGACGCGCCTGCTGATCCCGGCGCGCGACGGCACGTCGATCCCGGTCTCGATCCTGCACCGCCGCGACTATCCGATGGACGGCAGCCGCCCGCTCTATCTCTATGGCTACGGCGCCTATGGCATCGCCGTCGAGCCGGGCTTCGGCACCGGGCGGCTCAGCCTCGTCGATCGCGGCTTCGCCTATGCCATCGCCCATATCCGCGGCGGTGATGATCTCGGCCAGCAATGGTACAAGGACGGCAAGCTCGAGAAGCGCACCAACACGTTCAACGATTTCGTCGACGTGGCGAAGGGGCTGATCGCGCTCGGCTACACGTCCGCCGGCAAGATCGCGACTTCGGGCGGGTCGGCCGGGGGCGAGCTGATGGGCGCGATCGTCAACAGCGATCCGGCGCTGTGGGGGGCGGTGGTCGCGCATGTCCCCTTCGTCGACGTGCTGAATACCATGCTCGACGAGACGCTGCCGCTGACGCCGGGCGAATGGCCCGAATGGGGCAATCCGATCGAGGATCCCGCCGCCTATGACCTCATCGCCAGCTACTCGCCCTACGACAATGTGACGGCGCAGGCCTATCCGCCGATGCTGGTGACGGCGGGCCTCAATGATCCGCGCGTGACCTATTGGGAGCCGGCCAAGTGGGTCGCCCGCCTGCGCGCCACCAAGACGGACGACAATCTGCTGCTGCTCAAGACCAATATGGAGGCGGGCCATGGCGGCAAGTCCGGCCGCTGGGAATCGCTGCGCGAGACGGCGGAAGAATTCGCCTTCATCCTCTGGCAGCTGGGCGTGGAGGGCTGACCCCATGGCGACGGCCTTCGAGATGCGCTTCGTCGCGCGGGCGGAGGACATCGACAGCATGGGCCATGTCAACAACGCCGTCTGGGTCCGCTGGATGGAGGCGATCGCCACGGCCCACTGGCAGGCGCTCGCCCCGGCGGACGCGCAGGCGAGCTACGCCTGGGTCGTGACCCGCCACGAGATCGATTATCGCGGCAATGTCCGCGAGGGCGAGGCGGTGATCGCGCGGACCCGCGTCGGCGATCCGCCGCGCGGCGCCCGGTTCGACCGGCTGGTCGAGTTCACCGGCGAGGACGGCGCGCTGAAGGTCGCGGCGCGCACGACCTGGGCCATGCTCGACATCGAGACGCAGCGGTTGATGCGTGTCCCGGCCGATCTGGCGGCGATCTTTCTGGCCTAGGAGCTAAGCGAGGTAGCAACTTTCCTTTCCCCTCCCTTGAAAGGGACGGGAAACAGAGTATTCAGCGCGACGCCGCCGGCGGACTGGGCGCCACTGTCGGCTGCACCGGCGCGATCATGGGCGCGGTGCGCGGCTGGAGGACGGCGGCGGCCTCGATGACGTCGAGCGCGCGATGCGCCTCATTGTAGCGGCGGGCCTGCTCCAGCCAGAGGGTTGTCTCGGGCTGCTGCGGGAGGGCGCCGATCTCGGTGATCGCCTCCTCGATCTGTCCGGATTCCACGTGGAGCCGCGCGCGGGCGATCCGCTGGCCTGGTTCGGGCGACGGCGCACCGGCCCGCTGAATCACGGCGAGGCCACGCAGCTCGCGCATCGCGCTCTGATACCAGCTCAGATTCGGGCCGCCGTGGCCGACGCTCGCGCCGATCGTTTCCAGTCCCTGGCGCAGCTTGTTCAGGGTGACGGGCTCGGCGGCGGCATTGACGATCGTCGCCACGGCCTTGGGCTGCGCGTTGCCGAAGAGCAGGCGCAACTGCCCCTCGACATAACCGAGGGGCGCGCCGGCATCGAGCGCGCGGCGCGCGGCGAAGGCCACCATCATCGCCTCGGCGCGATTGGCATAGCCCGATGCGGCCTCCGCCGCGACCGAGAGGCGGGTCAGGCGCTGTTCCAGATCGGCGATACGCACCTGCTGCTGATCGGCACTCATCACCAGATTGGGGCCATGCGCGCCGGCCGTGCCGTCGGGCATGTCCTGGGTGGGATCGACGAGGTCCGCACCGTTGCCGGCGCCGGTCGCGAGCGCGGCGGGGTCACTGGTCGCGCCGCCGAAGCGCAGGCCGCCTTGCCAGCGCGTCATGACCCAGGCCATGGCAGCGAGACCGAAGACGAAGGCGAGCAGGGTGAGCGCGATGATCAGCCGGGTCCGGGCAGGGCGCGGGGCCATGCTCTTCTGGATGTCGCCGCTTCCGTCCGGTGCTTCGCTTGCCATGCTCTCGCCAGATCGCTCAGGAAGCGGCCATACATAACGTGCTGGCGAGGCGCAGCAAGGCCGTATCATCGGGCGTCTCGGCCACCTGCACGCGGCGCCATCCCCCGCCGGCCGCGTGCGCTGCCGCGTCACTGATGGCGATCAGGATGTGATTGCGGAACGGCGGCGGGATCAACGCGTTGAGCCGCCGGCCGGCGCCGGGCGAGTGGATGGCGATCACGGATGGCGGAAGCGTCGCCAGGGCCTTGGCGTGGCGCCGCATGTCCAGCGCATCGCTGCGATAGACGATGTGGCGCGTCACGCCGAGACCTTGCGGGTCGAAGGACCGCGCGTCCTCGCCGCAGATATGCAGCACCGCGCGATGGCCCGCTGCCGCAATCATCGGAATGGTCGAGGCCGCATCGCCGCCGCCGGTGCGGACATCGTGCGCGCCGGCCTCCCGCGCGGCCTGCGCGCTGGCCTCTCCGACCGCGAAGACGGGCAGGCCGGCATGACGCGCGAACAGGTCCGCGCCGAAGCGCGCGCCATTGGCGCTGGTGATCAGGATGGCGTCGAACGGTCCCTCGAGCAACTCGTCCGGCTCGACGGCCACGGTCTCGAACAGTGGTAGTTGCAGAACCTCGATGCCCAGCGCCCGGGCGCGCTCCGCCGATCGATCGTTGCCGGGCTGGGGCCGAAGCAGCAGCAGCGGCCGGCTCATCGCGTGAAGAGCGCGCGCAGGGCCGGGCTCGCATGGTCGAGCAGGCGCGCGCCGAGCGCCATGGCGGCGTCGGTGTCGCCGCCGGGCAGCAGGGCCTCGTCGGTCACCTGCTCGCTGCCGTCCTCGCTCAGGATCTGCGCGCGCAGATGGATGTCCGCGCCCGCCGGCCGGGCGAGCGCCGCGATCGGGCTGTGGCAGGTTCCGCCCAGCGACAGCAGCAGCGCGCGTTCCGCCCGCACGCAGCGCGCGGTGTCGCCATGGTTGATCGCATCGAGCAGGCCCTGCGCGCGCGCATCGTCCGCCCGGCACTCGATGCCCACCGCCCCCTGCGCCACGGCCGGGATCATCGCCTCGACGGGGATCGCCGTACCCGTGCCGCCCAAGCCCAGCCGGTCCAGCCCGGCGGCCGCCAGCAGCGTCGCGTCGATATCGCCCGCCTCGACCCGGGCCAGCCGCGTCGCGACGTTGCCGCGTAGCAGGGTCATCTGCAGGTCCGGGCGCAGCGCCTTGAGCTGCGCGGCCCGGCGCGGCGAGCTGGTGCCAATGACGGCGCCCTGTGGCAGCACCTCGATCGAGGTCGCGCCGATCAGCCGGTCCTCGACGGCGGCGCGCGGCAGCATGGCGGCGATGCGGATGCTCTCCGGCCGGATCGTCTCGACATCTTTCATCGAATGGACCGAACAGTCGATCTCGCCGTCGAGCAGTGCGCGGTCGAGCTCCTTGGTCCACAGCGCCTTACCGCCGACCTCGGCGAGCGCGCGGTCCTGGATGCGGTCGCCGCTCGTCGTCACAGTGACGATGCGGATCGCCTCGCGCGGCCAGCCGTGGGCAGCGATCAGCGCGGCGATGGTGAGTTCGGCCTGTGCCAGCGCGAGGGGAGAGCCGCGTGAACCGATGCGAAATGGCGATGAAGGGGTGGGCATGGGATCAATCATGAGTGGAATGCCGATAGACCCTAGGCGCACACCGCTCTAGAGGGAAGCGCCATGCCCATCATCCTCGGTCTTGAATCGAGCTGCGACGAGACGGCGGCAGCTCTGGTCACCAGCGATCGCGTGGTCTTGGCCCATCGTCTGGCCGGGCAGGAAGCGGCGCACCGGCCCTATGGCGGCGTGGTACCGGAGATTGCGGCCCGCGCGCATGTCGAGGCGCTGATCCCGCTGGTCGAGGCGGCACTGGACGATGCCGGCATGACCCTCGCGCAGGTCGACGCCATCGCCGCGACGGCCGGGCCGGGGCTGATCGGCGGCGTGATGGTCGGGCTGGTAACGGGCAAGGCGCTGGCCCATGCGGCGGGCAAGCCGCTCATCGCGGTCAATCATCTTGAGGGTCACGCGCTTTCGCCTCGTCTGGCAGATATGACGCTTGATTTCCCCTATCTGTTGCTGCTCGTCTCGGGCGGGCATTGCCAGCTTCTGGAAGTCCGTGGCGTCGGCGACTATCGCCGGCTCGCCACGACGATCGACGATGCGGCCGGCGAGGCCTTCGACAAGACCGCCAAGCTGCTCGGCCTCGGCATTCCCGGCGGGCCGAAGGTCGAGGCGCTGGCGCGCGAGGGCGATCCTCGCGCGGTGCCGCTGCCGCGTCCGCTGGCCGGCACGGCCGAGCCGCATTTCTCCTTCGCCGGTCTCAAGAGCGCAGTGATGCGTGCGGTCGAGAGCGGGCGCTGGTCCCATGCCGACATCGCGGCGAGCTTCCAGCAGGCGGTGGTCGATTGCCTGGTCGATCGCACCGCGCGTGCCCTGGATGTTGCGGACCGCCCAACGGCGCTGGTCGTCGCGGGCGGTGTCGCTGCGAACGGCGCGGTGCGGGGCGCGCTGCAGGCATTGGCGAGCGCGCATGATCTGCCGTTCGTGGCGCCGCCCCTGTGGCTCTGCACCGACAATGCGGCGATGATCGGCTGGGCGGGCGCGGAGCGGTTCGCGGCGGGCCTGATTGACGATCTCGCCTTTCCCGCACGGCCGCGCTGGCCGCTCGACCCGTCGGCGCAGACCGTGCGCGGCGCGGGGGTGAAGGCATGACGCAGGCCGGTCCCATCGGTGTGCTCGGCGGCGGCGCCTGGGGCACGGCGCTCGCGCAGGTGCTCGCTTCGGGAGGCAGCGATGTCCTGCTCTGGGCGCGGAATGGCGCGGTGGTCGGCGCCATCAATGCCCATCGCGAGAATCCTGCCTATCTGCCGGGCATGCGTCTGTCGGAGCATATTCGTGCGACGGATGAGATGAGCGACATGCGCGAGGCGGGCATGCTGCTGGTCGTGACCCCGGCGCAGCATATGCGGGCGATCCTCAGTCGGTTCTCGCCGGAGGGGCAGCCGCTCATCCTCTGCGCCAAGGGCATCGAGGCAGTGACGCACAAGCTCATGCACCAGGTGGCGCGCGAGGCGATGCCGGGTTCGCCGGTCGCGGTACTCTCCGGGCCGACCTTCGCGCATGAAGTTGCGGCCGGCCTGCCGACGGCGGTGACGCTGGCTGCCGAGGAAGAAGCGCTGGCGCGGCTGCTCGCTGATGTGCTCGCCCGCCCGACCCTGCGACCCTATGCGTCGGACGATGTCGTCGGCGCGGAGATAGGCGGCGCGGTCAAGAATGTGCTGGCGATCGCCTGCGGCGTGGTCGATGGCGCGGGGCTGGGCCAGAATGCCCGCGCCGCCCTCATCGCACGCGGATTTGCCGAGATGACCCGCTTCGGCCTGGCACTCGGCGCGCGGGCCGAGACCTTGGCGGGACTGTCCGGTCTCGGCGATCTGGTCCTCACCTGCTCATCGCGCCGCTCGCGCAATTTCTCGCTCGGCAAGGGTCTGGGCGAGGGCAGGAGTGCGGCCGACCTGCTTGCGGACAGGCGCACTGTGGCAGAAGGCGCCTATACCGCACCCGTTCTTCTCGAGGCGGCGCGAGCGCGAGGCATCGATATGCCGGTGACGGCGTCGGTCTGCGCGCTCCTGTCCGGCGAGCAGGGCGTGAACGACGTGATCAGCGCGCTGCTCGCGCGGCCGTTGCGCGCGGAATGAGGCGGCGAGATACTTTGCGCATTCTTATGGTTATGCTTATTGAGACAGCGCGCGTGCCAACGGGCCGCATGGGGGAGCGCCTAGCATGACCAACCCGCCGGTTCATGCCGAGCCAGGGGAGCGTGACGATATCGCTGCGCTCGCCAAGGGTGGGCGGGCCAATGTCTTCGGTTTCCTGCTGCGGCTCGCGGCGCGCATCCCTTTCCTGTTCATCGCCGGGCGCCTCTATGGCGCGGCCATCCTTGGGCGCTATGCGCTGGCCGTGCTGGCCGTCGAACTCGCGGCCCAGCTTGCGACTCTGGGCCTCAAGCGAGGCCTCGCCGAGCAGCTTGCGCAGGACAGCCCCGACCCGACGCATGTCGTCGCCGACGCCCTGCTGCTCTGCCTGATTGGCAGTGTGCTGACTGCAGGGCTGCTCATGCTGTTCCCGCAGATCATGTTCCCCAACAGCGGGCTCAACGGGCTGGACCGGCTGCTGCCGCTGATCGTCATCGCCATCGCGCTGACCGAGATCGCGCTCGCCGCCTGCGCCTTTCAGTTCAACATCGCCGCGACCGTCCACGCCCGCTCGATCATCGAGCCGTGGACGATCAGCCTTGCGTCCCTCGGCTTCTATTTCTACTCGACGCGCGACGGCCTGATCCTCTCCTATGTCGTGGCGATGATCGCGGCGCTGATCGCCGCCTTCTGGCACCTGTTGCGCAATTATGGGCTGCCGCGCGGCTGGCGGCCGAGCGGCATGCGGCTGTGGCGGCTCACCGTTCGCAACCTGCCGCTCGCCGCCGCAGACGCGATCGAATGGGGCACGCGGCGGCTCGATCTCTTCATCCTGGGCCTGTTCGCGACGCCCTATGTGGTGGGTATTTATTATGCGGCGCAGCAGGTCGCTTCACTGCCGCAGAAGCTCAAGACCAGCTTCGAGCCGATCCTCGGGCCGGTGATCACGCGCAACGTGCGGCTGCATAATTATCCTGCCATCGCCCAGCAGGTGAGCCAGGTCGGCTTCTGGATCATCGCGGCGCAGCTCGGCGTCGCGCTGGCGCTCGGTATTCCGGGCGAGGCGGTGATGGGGCTGGTCGGGCCGACCTTCGTGGGCGGCACCGGCGCGCTCGGTTGCCTGCTCGCCGCCGAGGTGCTGGCGGCGCCGGCCGTGGCGAGCGAGGCGGCGCTGGTCTATATCGCGCGGCTGCGCAATCTCACCATCTCGGTCCTGACGATCGTCCTGCAGGCCGTCCTGACCGTCGTCCTGATCCTGGGGGCGCGCAACATGGCGCTGCCCGATCTCTATGTCGCGGCCATGCCCGCCGTCGCGCTCGCCATTGCGCTTGCGTCCAGCGCGATCGCCAAATCATGGCTGCTTGGCGCATTGCTGGGCGCGCGCATCGGCGTCTGGCGATTGAGGCTGGTCATGTCCGGCCTGATCGTGACGATCGCCGGTTCTGCGACCACGTTGCTGCCGCCGCATCTTGAATGGGCCGAGTTGATGGTGGGCATCCCCCTGATGCTGACGCTCTATTGCACGATCGTCTGGCGCTTCGCCTTCGGCGAGTCAGACCGCTCGCTGTTCCGCAAGCGCAAGCGGGCTGCTGCGGGAACAATGGTCGAAGAAGGGGCCTGAAGTCTGAACCCGAGGACGGCGCCTCAGTTCTTGGGTTCCGGGGCCACCGTCACCTTGATGTCCTCGCCATTCTGGCCAGGGAAGCCAGTGAACAGCGCGTCGATCAGATTCGGCACCAGATAGGTCAGCTTGTTGCTGACAGACTGCGCGCGCGCGGTGCCTTCGAACAGGCGCTCGCCACCGGTGCGGTTGATGGTCATGCGCAGCTGGCTCTGATAGACGAGATAGCTCTCGAGATCGTCATAGCCCGGCCCCCACATGAAGGGATCGTACCAGCCCATCATATAGCGGCCGCGCCAACCGCCCCATCCGCGATAATAGCCGGGATAGAAGCCGCCATAGAGGAAAGGATCAGGCGCGAAGCCCGAATAGCGCACGCGCTGGGTGCCCTTGTCGATGCCATAATCGAGCTGCACGACGAGCTGGGCCGAAGCCGGATCGGCCGCGCGCGTATAGCCCTGCTGGGTCAGGCGCTGCGCCACCAGGTCGGCATAATGCGCGAATTCGAGGCTGCCGGCGAGGTGCTGGTCGCTCGGCACGACGACGAAGCTTTGCCCCTGCGCCGGCGGCAACTGCTGGAAGCGCGCGACGTCCGCCTTGAAGGGAGTCGCGCAGCCGGAAAGTCCACCCAGCGCCAGAGCGGACGCTGCTGCGAGGATGAGGAAGCGCTTGGTGTTCATCTTGGTGTCCGTTTCTCGGGCGAGGTCACCCTTCTAGACGTAGTGAACCGCCTGATACCTTAGGTCAAATGAACTGGCGTTGAATGCGTTCCGTGCAGGTGACGGGGCCAGAGTTTTTACATCCGGACCAGCCGCTGCTCACCGCATCAATCCCATTGCGGCATAGGCGCCGCGTAAGGTGGACGCAGCGGCGTCCGATGCCTTTTGCGCACCCTTGACGAGGATCGCGTCGAGCGCGGCGTCATCATCCTTGAGTTCGAGATAGCGCGCGCGGATCGGGGCGAGGTGATGGACCAGCAGCTCGGCCAGCGCCGGCTTGAAGGCGCCGAAGCCCTGGCCGCCGAACCTCTGGCAGATCGCGGCGCGATCCTGCCCGGCAAAGGCGGCATAGATGTCGATGAGATTGGTTGCCTCGGCGCGGCCTTCCAGTTCTGCCGGATCGGCGGGGATCGGCTCGGGGTCGGTCTTCGCCTTGCGGATCTTCTGGGTCAGCGTGTCGTCATCGTCGGTCAGGTTGATCCGGCTCATGTCGGACGGATCGGACTTGGACATTTTCGCCGTGCCGTCGCGCAGGCTCATGATCCGCGCCGTCTCCTTCTGGATATAAGGCTCGGGCAGGTGGAACAGCTCGACGCCGAAGTCGGTGTTGAACTTGATCGCGATGTCGCGGGTCAGCTCGAGATGCTGCTTCTGGTCCTCGCCCACGGGCACATGCGTCGCCTGATACAGCAGCACGTCGGCCGCCTGCAGCACCGGATAGGTGAAGAGCGCGATCGAGGCGCCTTCCTTGTTCTTGCCCGCCTTGTCCTTGAACTGGGTCATGCGGTTGAGCCAGCCCATCCGCGCGGTGCCGCTCAGCAGCCATTGCATCTCGGCATGGGCGGGCACACGCGCCTGATTGAACAGCACCGAGCGATCCGGATCGATCCCGCAGGCGACCAGGGCGGCCGTCATCTCGCGGACGTTGCGCAGGCGCTCGGCTGGCGCGATATGCTCGCTGATCGAATGGAGATCGGCGAGGAAGAAGAAGCAGCGCGAGTCTCCGGTCATGCTGTCCTGCATGCGCACCCAGTTGCGAATCGCGCCCAGATAATTGCCGAGATGGAGATTGCCGGTCGGCTGGATGCCGGAGAGTACGCGCATGGTCGTGTCCTGGCTGAAACGCTTCAAGAGGATCCTGCCGCCCTCTGTGCGTCACGGCCGAGCGCGTCAAGAGGCGTGCCTGCTATGGCTGTCTCTGACGCATGACGCCAGTTGGAGCGGTCTAGCCGTCAGCGAAAAAAAAGCGCCCCGGTCCTGCGACCGGAGCGCTTCCAATCTGACTGCCTGATCAGGCGAAGCTGATGGCCGTTTTTCGACGGCGCATGGCCGCGCCCGCCAGTGCAAAACCGCCGATCATCATCGCCCAGGTGGCGGGCTCGGGCACGCCCGGAGTCACGACCGTCGCCTCACCGGAGAAGATGCCGGCGAGCAGGAAGATATTGTCGTCCTGAGAGGCATTGGACGTGCGGATCGTGATCGCCAGGTCGCCCGGGTTGATATAGTCCGTGAGGTTGTAACGCTCATGGTCCGTATCATAGGTCGGGTTGAACGAAGAAAACGGATCGTCATCACCGCCAACCGTGATCAGAGCGCCGTTGCAGCAGGGGCCGATCGCGTCGTCATAATTGCCGGCGACGCTGGTGATGGTCGTGCCATTGACGTTGACCTCGGACTGCTGGCCGCAGCAACTGAAGCCGATGCCGAGACGCACGTCGGCGGTGAAGCCGGGCGCGGTCGGATCGAGCGGCTCGCTGAAGTTGATGCTGGCCGTGTCGCCGGTCACCGAGGCCCAGCCGTCGAGTATGGCGACGGTCGAGGTCGGCAGCGAGGCCAGCGAATAGACGACGACGAGCGCGACGCCATCGGTCTCCAGCGTGTTGCCTTCCGACACGTCGAAGCTGTAGGTGCCGCCGGCGCCGCCGTTGACGACGCCGGCGACGATGCTCGTGACGTCGGCGCGCGCCGACGAGATGCCGCAGCAGCCCGTTCCGTTCGCGACGTTCGGGCCAAAGGCCAGCGCATTGCCGTTCAGCGAAACGGCCTGTTTGGTTGGCGTCGTGAAGTTGTAGGTGGCCTGGTAAAGATAGGCGGCCGTGACAGTCGCGCCGAGCGGAACGAACGCGTTGACCTGATAATCGGGCCCGGTGAGGGTACCGGCGCCGTCTGTGGACAGGCCATAATTGCCGACAAAGCTCTGAAACAGGTTGAGGCCGGCGGAGGCCGGGCTCGCGAAAAGGGCCGCAGCAAGCATTGCGGCTCTCAAAAGCATGTTCTTCATGAAAATTCTCCCACGTCAGTGCGACGTCAGCGAAGTGTTCGCCGACGCATGTGTTCGCGACCCGTGGTAGTTTTTCGTTGAGACCCGCATTTTCCCAGACGCGAGTCATCATTCTGTTAGCTGAAAATTAACCATTCGACAATCGTTGCGCGTCGTTCGGATCGAGCGCCAGCACTACCGTGGCCGGCGAAGCTGTCCTTTCAACTCGGCGATCCGATACGCGCCCAGGCCGATCGTGGCGATCCCGTAGATCAACCCGCCGCCGCCGCAGAGCAGCGCCAGCGCGGCGATCCGTTCCCAGAACGGGCCACTCATATGGGCATCGAGCAGATCGTTGCCGACATAGAGGGCGATGCCCATGACCAGGCCGGCCGCGACGATGCGCGTCGCCTTCATGCGAAAGCGCTCATCGAGGGTCAGGTGATCGGCGCGGTGGAGCGCGACGAACAGCAGGATGACGTTGACCCAAGCCGAGAGCGCCGTGGAAAGGGCGATGCCGACCGGACCGAGCGGCCAGATCAGGGTGAGGTTGCCGACGAGATTGATCAGCATCGACCAGAAGGCGATGCGCACCGGCGTCTTCGTGTCCGAGCGGGCATAGAAGCCCGGCGTGAGCACCTTGATCAGCACATAGGCGGGTACGCCGGGAGCGAAGGCGGCGAGGGTGGCAGCGCAGCCGATCGTGTCGGCGGCGGTGAAGACGCCGTGCTGGAAGACGCCGCGAATGATCGGCGTGGCCGACACGAACAAAGCGACGGCGGCAGGCAGGGCCAGGAACAGCGCCAGCTCCAGCGCGCGGTTCTGCGTGTCGTTGGCCGCTCTGGCATCGCCGCCGCCGATCTGGCGCGAGAGCAAGGGGAGGATCGCGGTGCCGACGCCGATGCCGATCAGGCCGAGCGGCAGCTGGTTCAGCCGGTCGGCATAATAGATCCACGAGACCGAGCCCTGAGGCAGGAAGCGGGCGGCGAGCGAGGTGGAGATCAGCAGGTTGATCTGGATCGCGCCCTGGCCGATTGCTGCCGGGCCGATGACGGCGAGCAGTAGCTTCACCTGGGGCGAGAGGCGGGGTAGCCCGAGCCGCAGCACCACGCCGATGCGGCGGCACGACCAGATCAGCCAGAGCAGCTGCATGAGGCCCGAGATGGTAACGGCGATCGCCTGCGTCTCGGCCGTCGCGATCGCCCCGTCGCCGCGGAAGAAGACCACCGCGACGATCATGCAGATATTGAGCAGGGTCGGTGCCGCGGCGTTCACCCAGAAGCGGTTGAAGCTGTTGAGGATGCCGCCGAGCAGGGAGGTCAGCGAGACGAGGCCGAGATAGGGGAAGGTGATGATCGTGAGGTGCCGGGCGAGCGCGAACTTGTCCGGCCCGCCATCGGGGAAGCCGCCGGTCATCGCCCAGACGACCGGGCCTGCGGCGAGCATCATCAGGATGGTGAGGCCGACCAGCACCGGGAAGAGGACCGAGAGCACCTGGCCGGCGAAGGCGATGGCGGCGTCACGTCCGGCGTCCGGATCGTCAGTGCCTTCCTTCGCCATGATGCGGTTGAACATCGGCACGAAGGCGGCGGAAAAGGCGCCCTCGGCGAAGAGGGCGCGAAACAGATTGGGCAAGCGCCAGGCGATGAGGAAGGCGTCCGAGGCGAAGCCGGCGCCGACATAGCGCGCCATCAGCATGTCGCGCACCATGCCCAGCACGCGGCTGAGCAAGGTGAGCGCGCCGATCGTGCCGGTCGAGCGGAGCAGGCTCATCGCGTGGCAACGCCCATCAGGTTACACTCCCTCGTCATGCTGAACTTGTTTCAGCATCCATCCCGCCTCCGCCCGCTGAGGTCTATGGGCCATGATGGACCCTGAACCAAGTTCAGGGTGACGGTGGAGGAGAGCTGCGCGCCTATCCTCAAATGTGACCCGAAGCTCAAGCGTTGCCGGCGACACCCTGCGCAGCAGCGTCGATCTGCTGCTGCTGTTGCATGTAGAGCGCGCCGAAGTCGATCGGATCGATCATCAGCGGCGGGAAGCCGCCATCCTGAACGGCATCGGCGACGATGCGGCGGGCGAAGGGGAAGAGCAGACGCGGCGCTTCGGCATAGAGGAAGGGGCGCATCTGGTCCTCGGGCACGTTGCGGATGCCGAACAGGCCGGCGAAGACCAGCTCGACCGCGAAGGCCACGCCCTGATCGGCAGCGGCGTTGGCGCTGATCTTGACCGCGACCTCGAAGACGTCGTCGGCGATCTGGGTGTTGCTGATGTTGAACTGGATGTCGATCTGGGGCTGCTCGGTCCACTGATAGACCGCCGGGCTGTTCGGGTTCTCGAAGGAGAGATCCTTCACATATTGCGCGATGAGGCCGATCTGCGGAAGATTGTCGGCGCCATTTGCGGTCGTTTCGTCCATGATATTCCTGTCCTTCAGGCTGTGGCCGCCAGGCCGCCGGCCGATCGGCCGGGACGCGGGGCTCGAAAAAGCGCGGAGCGGCCGGACGCGGCGTCGAGACAGCGCGGGCTCCTGGGCGCGCCGCTTAGCAGGCGCTTGGGGGCAGGGCAATCACTAGCGGCGAGGGGTGCGGCGGCATCCTGTCCCTCGCCGGCACGGGGCATGGCGCCTTCTCGTGTAAAATATTCGTGCATTTTTGCGGGATCTGCGAGACGTTCATGGGAGTTTAAGCGCGGCAAGGTTTGAATGTTGGCGCAAAGACGACTATGTCTCGTGCTTCGTTTGTTTGGAAGGATCCCGATAAGGTGACCGTCATCGTCGTCCTGGCCATGATCTTCGCGCTGCTCGCCTTGCGGCTATTCTCCGTTCTGGGGCGCCGCACGGGGCATGAGCAGCAGCGTCAGTTGCCGACGCCGGCAGAGGCGCCTGTCGCGCCGCGCGCGCCTGCCACGGGCGCGACGGACGGTCGCGCATCGGGCCAGCGTGTCACCGAGAGTGCCGTGGCCGTGCCGGCGCAGGCTGGCCTTCGCGCGCTGATCGCTGCGGATCGCACCTTCGATGTGAGCCAGTTCCTCGGTGGCGCGCGCTCGGCCTATAGCCTGATTCTCGAAGCTTTCTGGAAGGGCGACCGTGAGACACTCAAGCGGTTCTGCGAGGAGGACGTCTATGCCGCGTTCGACAGCGCGATCGCCCAGCGCGAGGCGGCGGGCCTGACGCTCGATAACAAGCTGGTGCGCATCGAGACGGCCAACATCGTCGATGCGCATGTCGAGGAAGGCAAGGCCTATGTCGCCGTGCATTTCGAATCGGATCTCTCCGCCGTGACCCGCGACAAGGAGGGCACGGTGGTTGCTGGTTCGCTCTCCGACGCGGTGCCGACGATCGAGACCTGGACCTTCAGCCGGGATCTGCGCAACCGCGATCCCAACTGGCAGCTTGCGGAGACCGACGAAGGCTGACAAGGCCGGCGTCATGCCGATACTTTCGCGATTTTCAGGACGATGGTTTCTCGCGCTTGGCGGCGCGCTGACGCTGGCCGGTTGCGGCGCGGTGATACCGCCCGGCTCGCCGGGCGGACGGCCCGCGGCGCGCCCGCAGCCAGCAACGCCCCGCCCACCCTTGCCACAGGTGCCCACGCCTGTCCCGACGCCAGGCGGGACGCCCACCGAGGCGGGCCCGGCCCCTGCGGTCGCTGCCGGCCTGACGCTCGGCCCTGACCTCGATACGTTGCTGCCGGCAAGCTCGGATCGCACCGCGCTGGCCTTCCGCGCCTTCCGCGCTTCCTGCCCCTCGCTGGTGCGGCGCCGCGACCAGAGCGGCCTCACCAGCGGCTCGGACTGGCAGGCCGCCTGCACGGCGGCGGCGAGCTGGAGCGAGGCCAATGCGCGCGAATTCTTCCGCCGCAATTTCGAGGCGGTGCAGATCGGCGACGGCAAGGCCTATGCGACCGGCTATTACGAACCGGAAATCGCCGGTTGCCGCACACCGGTCCCGGGGTGCGAAACGCCGCTCTACAAGCGGCCGGCGGATCTGATCGACGTCGACCTCGGCCTGTTCAGCGACAGCCTCAAGGGAAAGAGGATTCGGGGCAAGGTCGATAAGACCAATTTCATCCCCTATGACGATCGCGGCGCGATCACGGCCGGCTCGCTCGCCGGGCGCGGGCTGGAAATCGCCTATGCCAACGACCCGATCGAACTCTTCTTCCTGGAGATACAGGGCAGCGGACGCCTGCGGCTGCCGGACGGCGGCGTCATGCGCGTCGGCTATGACGGGCAGAATGGCCGCGACTATACCGGCATCGGCAAGCTGATGAAGGATCGCGGCCTGATCCAGGCGGGCTCGATGCAGGATATCATGGGCTATCTGCGCGCCAATCCGGCCGAGGGCGTGGCGCTGATGAACGAGAACAAGAGCTATGTCTTCTTCCGCGAGCTGACCGGCGCCGGGCCGATCGGCGCGCTCGGCATCGCGGTGACTCCCGAAGCGACCGTGGCGGCGGACCCGAGCTTCGTGCCGCTCGGCGCGCCGGTGCTGCTCTCGCTCGACCGGGCCGAGCCGAACGGCCTGTGGGTAGCGCAGGACACCGGCGGCGCGATCAAGGGCAGCAATCGCTTCGACACCTTCTGGGGTGCGGGCGAGCGGGCACGCGGGATTGCGGGCGGCATGTCGGGGCGGGGCAGCGCCCTCCTGCTGCTGCCGATCGGCACCTATGCCCGCCTGACGAGCCAGCAAAATGCCGCGCCGCCACCTCTCCCCTGAGGAAAAGGCGCTCTGGCAGAAGCTCGCGCGCACGGTGACCCCGCTGCGCCGCATCCGCCCCGTGGCGGCAGCCGAGCCCGTGACGGCGGAAGCCTTTGCGGAGGCGCTCGACAAGCCGCGCGTCAAAGGGCGCGTGCCGCCCATGCGCGCCGCTGCGGTCCCACCGCCACCCAGGCCGGCGCCCGTACCGGTTCTTGACAGCAGCTGGGAGAAGCGCATCCGCTCGGGGCGGCTGGCACCCGATCACAGTATCGATCTGCACGGGCTCAATCTCGCCGCCGCGCATGTCCGCCTCGATCGGGCAATCGGCGACGCGCTGGCGCAGGGCTGGCGTGTGCTGCTCATCGTCACCGGCAAGCCGCGCCCGGCGCCAGCACCCGGCGAGACGCGCAGACGCGGCGCGATCCGGGCCGAGATCGGCGACTGGCTGGCGCGCAGCCCGCATGCCCATCGCATCGCCAGCGTGCGGCAGGCCCACGCCCGCCATGGCGGCGAAGGCGCGCTTTACGTCATTTTGCGGCGCGCGTGAAAAGGGGCGGCTCATCCTCTTCGAACAGCCAGGCTTCCGCCTCCGCTGGATCGTTGAAATAGCGAGCATTCTGGACGCCGGCGCGATCGGACTGTAGCTTGTTGAGCGTCGCGGAGACGAGGGTCGCGGTGCGCGGTGCCATCTGGCCGTAGCAATCGGCGATGAGTTTACCGAACATTTCCGCGATCTCGCTCGACTGGACAGCAAATTCGCGCCCGTCGACCAGCGCACGGCGTGCGCCGCCGGTCTGATTGAGGATGTGGAGCGCACGCCGGAACTCGCGGGCGAATGCCTCGAAGATGGCGGTGTCCCAATAGCCGCGCATGGTCATGCGCAGAAAATGGCGATCGGAGTCGATCGCGATCTCGTAATCGTTCATCGTGGTGCGACCCGTTCTGGTTTCGTGGTTCTGATATTGTCATGACCGGCGAGCGTTGATCGCCGTATGGCTGACGCGCTCAGGCGGCCTTGGCCTCGGCTCCGAACAGCCAGGCACGCGCCTCCGTCATGTCGATGAAATAGCGCGCGGCCAAGTCACCTCCGGCCCGCTCCGCCTGCAGCTTGTTGAGGTGGCTGGGCACCACCGTCGCTGTCCGGCGCGCGTGGAGCGGTTTGCAGCTTGCGATCAGTGCGCCGAACTGTTCGGAGATTTCCTTCGCCTGGATTGAGAATTCGCGCCCGTCGACCAGTGCCAACTGGAGGCCGCCGGCGCTTTTCATGCGTTTGAGCGCGTCGAGATATTCCGCCGCGAACTGGTCGAAGATCTGCTGCGTCCAGTAGCCGCGCATCTCGATGTGCAACAAGCCGCGGCGCGTGTCTGTGGTGATCGAATAATCGTTCATGGCCCTCACCCTGCCCCTGTTCTTGAATCGGCGGAGGCTAAGGGGGGAGTGGTTAAGAAGCGGTTGCGACGCTTGAGAGAATGCGCTCGTAGATGCGCGTAAGCCGTTCCAGGTCGGCGAGCGCCACCGCCTCGTCGAGCTTGTGCATCGTGGCATTGACCAGGCCGAACTCGACGACCGGGCAGAGCGCACAGAGGAAGCGCGCGTCGGACGTCCCGCCAGTGGTGGATAGCTCGGGCGTGAGGCCGGTTTCGGCGGCAATCGCGGCGCTGATCAGCGCGGAGAAGGCGCCCGGCGGGGTGAGGAATGCCTCGCCGCTGATCTTCGCCTCCAGCGTGCCGCCCTCCGCCTCGACGATCGCGCGGACGCGAGCGGCGAGATCGGCACCGCGATGCAGATCATTGAAGCGGATCGACAGGCGCGCGGTTGCCTTGCCGGGGATGACATTGGTCGCGGGGTTGCCGACATGCACGTCGGTCAGCTCGATATTGCTGGGCTGGAACCAGTCCGTGCCCTCGTCGAGCGTGATCGCCTCGATCGCCGCCATGATGCGGACCAGCGGCGAGATCGGGTTTTTCGCGAGATGGGGATAAGCGACATGGCCCTGCACACCGGGCACCGTGATCCACATGTTGACTGAGCCGCGCCGGCCGATCTTGATCATGTCGCCGAGGCGGTTGACCGAGGTTGGCTCGCCGACGAGGCAGAGGTCCGGCCTCACGCCGCGGTCAGCCATGTGGCCCATCAGAGCGCGCGTGCCGTGGACGGCATCGCCCTCCTCGTCGCCGGTGATAAGCAGGCTGATCGTGCCGGATACAGCTTCGCTGCGCGCAACTGCCGCGACGAACGCGCCGATCGATCCCTTCATGTCGACCGCGCCGCGCCCGTAGAGCAGCTCCCCGCGGACCTCCGGGGCGAAGGCGTCGCTCGCCCAACCCTCGCCGGGCGGGACGACATCGAGATGGCCGGCGAAGGCGAAGTGCGGGCCGTCACCGCGCCGGCGCATGGCCAGCAGATTCTCGACCGGCCCGCCGTTCGCCGGATCGCCGTCGAGGAAACGCTCGACCGTGAAGCCGAGCGGCAGCAGCATCGCCTCCAGGCAATCGAACACCGCGCCGGTGGCCGGCGTGATGGACGGGCAGCCGATCAGCGCCTGAGCGAGCGCGACCGGATCGGTCTGATCAAGAGCAGCAATCATGCTTCCAGTCGCATCCATGGCATCGATAATTACGCGATCTCAAAATATTCGGTCGAAGTTCACACAAGGGTCACACTGTCGAGCAAATTTTGCCGCGACGGGGGTAGCCATGCTTCTTTTCGCCGTGGCCGCCCGATGTGTCCGTTTGTTTCATAGTCCCGGCGCCTAACATAGCGCGGACCGGGTAGGACAGCGCTAAGTCAGACAAGCCAGGGGATCAGGCGGGTCGTGTGCGCACAATAGGCGGGATAGGCATCGGGGAATTGAGCGAGCATCAGCGCCTCTTCCTGGCGCAGCTTGACCCAGAAGCTGGCGATGATGAAGGCGAGGCCGAGCAGGCTCCGGAGGCTGGGGAAGAAGAACAGGATGCCGAGGAAGAGCAGGGTCAGCGCAGTGTAGATGGGGTGGCGGATGACGGCATAAGGCCCGGTCGTGACCAGCTCGTGGTCCTCCTTCACCGTGACCGTCCCGCTCCAGTTCCTGCCCAGGGTCAGCCGTGCCCAGATGGCGAGCGCTGCGCCCGCGACGCCGCACAGCGCGCCCAGCCAGTGCAGCAGCGGCCCGCTGCGATGGACGCTGAAATAGGCCATGCGCGCGAGCGGACCGGACGGCCAGTGCGCCATCAGGCTGACCCCAATAAACATCAGCGCGAAATAGCCGAGCCGCTGGGCGAGCGTCTCGCGCGCGATCGTGCGTTTGTTGGTGAAGGCGAAGGCGAGCCAGACGAGCATGAAGAGCAGCCAGCTGGCCATCAGGACATAGCGCGCCATCTGCATGGTCTGGACATCCTTCATCGCGACCCGGCCTGCGGCTCGGCCACCGTTGACGACATCCCGCTCTAGCCGATAGCGAGGCGGGCAGGAAGGAGAGCCATGCCGAAGATCGACATCGAAGCAGCCGAGCTGCACAACAGGACCGGTTATCAGGCGCCATTCGACGCGCCGGTCGCGGGACGCTGGCAGCGGCGCCTCGGGGCTGTCGCCGGTCTCACCGATCTGGGCGCGAGCCTTGTCACGTTGAAGCCCGGCGCCTGGTCCTCGCAGCGGCACTGGCATCGCGGCGAGGACGAATTTCTCGTCATGCTGAGCGGTGAGGCCGTGCTGATCGAGGATGAGGGCGAGACGATCCTGCGCGCGGGCGATTGCGCCGCCTGGGCCAAGGGCGTGGAGAATGGCCATCATCTGGTGAACCGCAGCGAGGCGGACTGCAGCTTCGTCGCGCTCAGTGCCGGGGACAATCTGGCGGGCGGGGCCTATTCCGACATCGACATGATCTGGACGGAGCAGGGCTATCACCGCAAGGACGGGACGCCGTACCCGCCAAAGGGCTGAACGCTGTTTTTTCGTCACCCCAGCGAAAGCTGGGGTCTCATGCGGGCGTAGGCGCGCGGCCGGACGAGATCCCAGCTTTCGCTGGGATGACGAAAGGGGTGCGTCGGGTGGCGATCAGCCCGGCTGTTCGAACTTCGGGAGCTGCCAGCTTTCCTGCATCGCGCACTCATGCCATTCGCGCATGAAGGGATGGGCCTGCATCGCCGCGACGTAGGGCTGCATCGCGGGCGCGACCGGCAGGTCGTATGTGACGAAGCGCGTGACCACCGCGGAGAACATGATGTCGACCGCGCCGAACGCGCCGAACAGGAAATCGCCGCCCGCGCCGAAGCGGCTGCGCGCCAGCGTCCACAGCTCCATGATGCGGGCGATATTCTCCGCAACCGCCTCGCTCGGCACACGCGGATAGGATTTGCGCAGGTTCATGCTGTGCTCGTTGCGTAGTGCCTGATAGCCCGAATGCATCTCCGCCGCCATCGAGCGGGCGAGGCCGAGCGCGGCGTTATCCTTGGGCCAGAAAAGCGTGCCGCCGGTCTGGGCGTCGAGATAGTCGATGATCGCGAGACTGTCCCACACCGCGATGTCGCCGTCCCACAGCGCCGGCACCTTGCCGGCGGAGGGCGCGAGGTCGGGCCGAGTGCGGCGCGCCGGCCAGTCCTCGTCATAGAGCGAGACGACCACTTCCTCGAACGGCAGGCCGGACTGCTTCACCGCCAGCCAGCCGCGTAGCGACCAGCTCGAATAGACCCTGTTGCCGATGATGAGCCTGAGCATGGCATGCCTCCTGCGGTGGGATGGTGGTGCCTTAGACGGGGTTCGGCTTGAACGGAAGTCGCGCGCCCGCCTTTCTGAGGGCATTGCGTTGACGCCGCGCCACCATCACGCCGGCGCATGACATAATCGTCACTCCAGCGAAAGCTGGGGTCTCGTGCGGGAGAACGCCCTGCTGGCGGACGAGATGCCAGCTTTCGCTGGCATGACGGGGGGGGGGAATGACGGTGAGGTTGGCGATGGGATTGGTTGTGGCTGGCGGCCCGGCCTCAGCCCAGCGCCTCGATCACCGCCGCGCGCAGTTCGGGGATGCCCATGCCTTTCTCGGCCGAGGTGGCGATGATCTCGGGATGGGCGGCGGGGCGCTTGCGGATCTGGCTGGCGGTCTTGTCCATCACGGCCTGCAGTTCGCTTGCCTTCACCTTGTCGGCCTTGGTGAGCACGACCCGATAGCTGACCGCGGCATTGTCCAGCATGTCGAACAAGGTCTCGTCGACATCCTTGATGCCGTGGCGGCTGTCGATCAGCACCAGCGCGCGCTTGAGCACGGCGCGGCCGCGCAGATAGTCGTTCACCAGGAAGCGCCATTGTCTGATCATGTCCTTGGGCGCCTTGGCATAGCCATAGCCCGGCATGTCGACGAGGCGGAACAATGGCGGCGTGACCTCGCCGCCTTGCAGCTCGACGGCACCGACGTCGAAGAAGTTGAGCTCCTGGGTGCGGCCCGGCGTGTTGGACGTGCGGGCGAGGCCGTTGCGGTTGGTCAGCGCGTTGATCAGCGAGGACTTGCCCACATTGGAGCGGCCAGCGAAGGCAACCTCCAGCGCGACCGGATCGGGCAGGAAGCGCAGATCCGGCGCGGACTTGAGGAAGGCGATCGGCCCGGCGAAGATGCGGCGGGCCTCCTCGATGCGGGCGGCGGCGTCATGGTCTTCCGCGCCTTCGGTCACGTCGCCCTCCCGTTCGGTTCGAGCGGCCGTCGAGCCAAGTCGAGACGGCTGTCGAGAAGGCCGTTCTCGACTTCGCTTCTCGACAAGCTCGAACCTGCGCTCGAACCGAACGGTGTGAGGGAGATGATCACTTCGCCGCCACCGGCTGGTTCAGCACCGGATGCTGGCGATACAGCCACCATTGCTGGGCAATGGTGAGGATGTTGGACGTGCACCAGTAGATGAGCAGGCCGGCCGCGAAAGGTGCCATCACGAACATCATCATCCACGGCATGATCGAGAAGACCTGTTTCTGCATCTCGTCCATCGGCGCAGGGTTGAGGCGGAACTGCAGGAACATGGTGATGCCGAGGATCACCGCGAGCACACCGATGCCGAGGAAGGCGGGGGGCGTGAAGTTCAGCAGGCCGAACAGGTTGAGGATGTGCAACGGATCGGGCGCGGACAGATCCTTGATCCAAAGGATGAAGGGCTGGTGGCGCATCTCGATCGTCAGCATCAGCACCTTGTAGAGCGCGAAGAAGATCGGAATCTGCAGGAAGACGGGCAGGCAGCCGGCGAGCGGATTGACCTTCTCGCTCTTGTAGAGCTGCATGATCTCCTGCTGCTGTTTCGGCTTGTCGTCCTTGTAGCGCTCCTGGATCGCCTTCATCTTGGGCTGGATCGCGCGCATCGCCGCCATCGAGGCGAACTGGCGCTGGGCGACCGGGAACATGAGGCCGCGCACGATGAAGGTGAGGCAGATGATCGCCACGCCGAAATTGCCGATCATGCGGAACAGCCAGTCGAGCAGGTAGAAGATCGGCTTTTCGAACCAGCGGAACCAGCCCCAGTCGATCGCGCGATCGAACAGGGCGATGCCTTCCTTGTCGGTGTAGCGTTCGAGGACCGTCGTTTCCTTGGCGCCGACGAACAGCCGGCTGGTGATCGTCGCGGATTTGCCGGGCGCGATGGCGACCGCGCCATAGGTCATGTCGGCCTGGTAGCGCTTGGCGTCGCCCGCGCAGCCGTCGGTATTGCCGTCCCTGGTGACGCAGCCGCGGAACTGCGCCTGAACGGTCGCATTCTGCGCCGGGATCAGCGCGGTGTGCCAGTAATGGTCGGTGAAGCCGAGCCAGCCGCCGGTGGTGCTGTAGCTATTGACGCCGCGCACCGCCTTGGTGCCGAACACCGAGGCGAAGAAGCCCGGCTCGTCGCCATCCAGATTGGTAAAGTTGACGTCATAATTGGCGGCATTGTTGAACACGCCGATGGGGCCGGTGTGGATCGTCCAGGTCGAGGGCGTGGTGACCGGGCCGAGATGCGAGATCAGGCCATAGGGGCGCACGACGACGCTGCCGGTACCGACATTCTCGACCGTCTGGGCGACGGTCAGCATATAATCCTGATCGACCGAGAGCTTCATGATGAAGCGCTGGCCGGCGCCATTGTCCCAGCGCAGGGTGACAGGGGTCGTCGGCGTCAGGGTCGGGCGGTCGGGTGTCCAGACGCTGTTGGCGTCAGGCAGCTTCACGCCCTCACCGGCCCAGGCGAAGCTCGCGAAATAGGCGTCCTTGGTGCCGCTCGGGCTGAACAGGCGGACCGGCGGGCTATCCTTGGCGATGGTTTCCTTGTGGGTCGGCAGCAGCACGTCGTCGATGCGCGCGCCCTTGAGGTTGATCGAGCCCTTGAGCTTGGGCGTGTCGATCGCGACGCGCGGGCTCTCGCGCAGCACGATCGCGCGGTCGCGGATCGCCTGCGGGCTGTCCGGCGCGGGCGCGGCGGCGGTGCCGGATTGCGGCAGCGGCGTGGTCTTGCCGCCCTGGACCTTGGTGACGGGCGGGTTGGCCGGCGGGAAGAAGCGGTTGGCGATCATCGGCCAGCCGAACAGGATCGCGATGGTCAGAACCGCGGCGAGGATGATGTTGCGCTTGTCGTCCACGTCTCTTTTGCTTCCCGTCTCGTCTTGGTCGTCTGGCTATTGGGAGTGTTCACGGAACCGGGTCGTAGCCCGAGCCGCCCCATGGATGGCAGCGCAATAGCCGCTTCGTTGCCAGCCAGCCACCCTTTATCGCGCCATGTTTTCCGAGCGCCTCGATGGCATATTGCGAGCAGCTCGGGGCATAGCGGCAGGTCGGCGGCAAGATCCGGCTCGGCCCGATCTGCCAGAGGCGGGCGAGGAGGATGAGCAGCTTGGCCATCATTGCCCCTCGCTCTGCGCATGCTTCGCCGCGAGACGGGCGAGCGCCTTGTCCAGCTCGGCGGCGAGCAGGGCATAGTCCCGCTCGATCCCGCCCTCCCGGCCGATCAGCACATGATCGGCGCCTGCGACGCCATGATTGGGCAAGGCGGCGCGCGCCAATGCGCGAAAGCGCCGCTTCATCCGGTTGCGGATGACGGCGCCGCCGATCTTCTTGGTGACGGTAATGCCGAGGCGCTGGGTCGGATCGCCATCGCGCCGATCGCGCACCAGCAGCACGAAGCCGGGCATAGGCGCACGCAGGCCGCGATTGGCGGCCAGAAAGTCGGCGCGGCGGGTCATGCGACCCACGGCACGCCGGGGCGCGCCAGCCACGCCCTGTAACGTCAGGCCGTCAGCTTCTTGCGGCCGCGGGCGCGACGCGCGTTCAGCAGCTTGCGGCCCGCCGCCGTCGCCATGCGCGCGCGGAAGCCGTGCCGGCGCTTGCGAACCAGGTTGCTCGGCTGAAAGGTGCGCTTCATCGTTCATTCCTCAAAATCGAATCGGTCTGCAGAATCGACAAAAAGGGCCGCCTCGAATGGGGCGGCCGTCTGTCCGAAGGCGCGCGGATAGGGAAACGGCGCGGATTTGTCAATGTTGTGCGGCAGGTTTCCGCGCTCGCCCGCGTGATGGAGAGGCGACAGGGCTGCCTCTCCACAAACCGGTCAGGCGCTGGCGGGCGACAGGGCCATGGCCCGCCGCCGCATGAGACCGCCCGCCAGCGCGAAGCCGCCGATCATCAGCGCCCAGCTTGCCGGCTCGGGCACGCTGCCGGGCGGGGGCACGACGTCCGCCATGAAATCATCATAGCCGACGCCACCGAAATCGGTGCTGGAAATGACGAGGCGGGTCACGTCCGTAAAGCCGGCGAGAGACACCAGATCTTGCGTGAACGGGTCGCCGTCGGTCACGATGACGTCGACGATGCCCAGCAAGGTCGCGCCGGAGAAGATCTGCACGTCGCCGATATCGGCGCCGATCGTCGTCTCGTTATTGTAGAGAAAGTCGAAGCTGATGCCGGAGGTCAGTCCGCCGAAATCGACGGTGAGGTCGAGCCCGCAATCCGCGGAATTGGCGGCCGTCGGCGACGGACACAGCACACCCCCGGTCACATAGTTGAAGCCGGGCGTGGAGAAGATCATGCCGTCGAGATGCAACGGATTGTCTGCCGGTCCGTCTGGAATTCCCGAGAAATCGACGTTATTCGTGGCCGCCTGGGCCGGAGGCAGGCCGGCAAGTGCGAGCGCCGCCAGAAAAATCCTAAGCATGTCGTGCATCCTTTGTTTCCCACTGAACAATGATGCGGCGCGAAGAACTCTCTTTTACTTTGTGCAATGGTTACCATGTTCCCCGCATTGTGGAAAAGTCGAACGGTCAGCCGTGCTCCACGTGCGGTGGCGCGCTGATAGGGCCTCCGGCTCGATCGAGGCGGATTTGGGGCGCCCATTAAAATTATGGAAACGAAGCGGGAACACCGCTAGACCCGCGCGATGATCGCACATCTCAAGGGCCTGCTTGCCTCGACCGGACTGGACCATGCGGTCATCGATGTCGGCGGCGTGGGCTATCTGGTCGGCATGTCCTCGCGCAGCCTGTCCGCATTGGGAAGCGTGGGCGAGGCGGTGACCGTCCATACCGAAATGCTGGTGGCCGAGGACTTCATCCGCCTGGTCGGCTTCGCCAGCGAGAGCGAGCGCGACTGGTTCCGGCTGCTGACCGGCGTGCAGGGCGTGGGCGCGCGGGTGGCGCTGGCCATCCTCTCTGCGCTCGACCCGGTCGAGTTGCACCGCGCGATCGCGGCGCAGGACAAGGCGATGGTTGCCCGCGCCAACGGCGTGGGCCCCAAGCTCGCCGAGCGGATCGTGCGCGAGCTCAAGGACAAGGTTGGCGCCATCGCGACCTCGCCGCTGGCCATCGGCATGGCGCGCGGCGCGCCGGCCGCGAGCGGCGCCCAAGCCGATGCGCTGTCCGCTCTGACCTCGCTCGGCTTCAAGCCCGCCGAAGCGTCGACCGCCGTCGCGGCCGCGGTGGACGAACTGGGCGAGGGGGCGACGCTCGACGCGCTGGTACGCCTCTCGCTGCGCAAGGCGGCGAAATGAGCGCCTTATTTGAGGCGACCGGCGATCTTCGCGAGGCCCGGCTGCGCGCAGGCCTCATCCTTGTCGCCGCCCGGCGCGCCGGAAACGGCGATCGCGCCGATCTGCTCGGTGCCAGCCATCAGCGGCAGAGCGCCCGGCCAGGGATAGGGCATTTTGGGATCGGCCTTCACCTCGGCGGCGAGCGCGGCGTCGGTCTTCATGCGCTCGGCGATCGTGCCGCTGGAGACCTTGTACTTGATGACCACCGCGGTCTTGCTGGCCACGATCTGCTGGGTGCGCGCGCCCACGCCATCGGCGGAAAGCATCGCGACGGGGATGCCTTCGCTGTCGCTCACCAGCACGGTCGTCTTATAGCCATTGGCAAGGCAGGCCGCGATAGCGGTCTGCGCCGCCTCCACGGCCAGATTGAGCGCCGGTCCCTTGGCGCGAGGCGGTGGTGGCGCGGGCTGCGCGATGGCAGGCGCGGCGAGGCTGGCGAGCAGCAGGGCGTTGGCGAGTCTGGATTGGCGCATGGCTTTGATCCTCCCATCGGCGCCGCCCCTTGCGCGGCGCCAGCGCGGGGGGCGTATCAAGACACCGGGTTGCGCGCAATCCGATCCCGGCTGGAATATCGAGCGCATCCGGATATGAGCCGCGCATGAGCAATGACGATCGCCTCACCAGCCCCGCGCGCATCGCCGAGGATGCCGATGCGGCGCTGCGCCCCAAGACGCTCGACGAGTTCGTCGGGCAGAAGGGCGCGCGCGAGAATCTGCGCGTGTTTATCGCGGCGGCGCGGGCACGGGGCGAGGCGCTCGATCATGTCCTCTTCTTCGGTCCGCCGGGCCTAGGCAAGACGACGCTGGCGCAGATCGTCGCGCGAGAGATGGGCGTGGGCTTCCGCTCGACCTCAGGGCCGGTGATCGCCAAGGCGGGCGATCTCGCGGCCCTGCTCACCAATCTCGACGAGGGCGACGTGCTGTTCGTTGACGAGATCCACCGGCTCAATCCAGCGGTGGAGGAGATCCTCTATCCGGCGATGGAGGATCGCGCGCTGGACATCATGATCGGTGAGGGTCCCTCGGCGCGATCGGTCCGGATCGACCTGCCCAAATTCACGCTGGTCGGCGCGACGACGCGGCAGGGGCTGCTGACGACGCCGCTGCGCGATCGCTTCGGCATTCCCGTGCGGCTTAATTTCTACACGGTGGACGAGCTTGAGCAAGTCGTCACGCGCGCCGCGCGGTTACTGGCGCTGCCTCTCGCGCCGGATGGCGCCACCGAGATTGCGCGGCGCTCACGGGGCACGCCGCGCATTGCCGGGCGGTTGCTGCGCCGGGTGCGCGACTTTGCGCATGCCGCCGGCCACGACGTCGTGGACGCAGCCGCGGCGGATAATGCCCTCTCGCGCCTCGATGTCGATCATCTCGGCCTCGATACGATGGACCGGCGCTATCTGCGCATGATCGCGGACATCTACAAAGGCGGACCGGTCGGCGTGGAGACGCTCGCCGCCGGCCTTTCGGAGCCGCGCGACACGATCGAGGACGTCATCGAGCCGTTCCTGCTCCAGCTCGGCCTGATCGCGCGGACGGCGCGCGGGCGTATGCTAAACGCGCCGGGCTGGAAGCATCTCGGCCTCAATCCGCCCGAGGGCAGCCAGGACGGGCTGTTCGACTGAGCAGTGCTCCTTCGAGGTCCCTGTGGGCAACTTGATCCGCGCATGAAATGACGCAGGTCATCTCGTCTCTCCAAAGCCCCAGCTTGTCGTCCGGACGAGCCGAAAGCGAGATATAACCATCTCATTTTTCGCCCGTTTTCGATGAATCGCGTTAGGGGCTTCCCCCCGCGACTCGGCTCGACTAGGGTTTGGGCCCATGGCACCGGCACTGGAACCTCTGCCCGCCTCGGGTTTTTTCGAGGATGGGGAGCACCTGTTTCCGGTGCGTGTCTTTTACGAGGATACCGACCTGTCCGGCGTCGTCTACCATGCCAATTATCTGCGCTACATGGAGCGGGCCCGCTCCGACATGCTGCGCGTTTCCGGCATCGACCAGCGCGGCGCGCAGGAGCAGGGCCTCGGCCACTATGCCGTGGCCGACGTCCATATCCGCTATCGCGCGCCCGCGCGGCTCGATGATGCGCTGATCGTGCGCAGCCGGGTCCAAGAGGTGGGCGCGGCGCGCTGCGTCATCGCCCAGTCGGTGTGGCGTGGCGAAACCCTGCTCACCGAAGGCGGCGTGACCGTCGCCTTCGTCGATCCCGCCGGCCGGCCGCGCCGCCAGCCTGCTGACTGGATCGACCGCTTTAACCGGCTCGGCGCGAGCCCCACCTGACCGGAGAGATTGTCCTGCCCATGATCCTGCCTCTCATCCTTGCTGCGGCCGCGCCTCCGGCCGCCGCCGGCCCGATCACCCTGTCGCCGGTCGAACTTTTCCTGCAGGCGGACATCGTCGTGAAGATCGTGATGATCGGGCTCTTGCTGGCCAGCATCTGGACCTGGGCGATCATCATCAGCTTCTCCGCGCGCATCGGCCGGGCGCGCAGGGGCTGCGAGAATTTCGAGCGCGCCTTCTGGCAGGCGCAGGACATGGACGCCTTCGTCAAGGAGCGCGGCAAGGAAGATCTGCCGAGCGCGCAGGTCCTGGCGGCCGGCATCTCGGAATGGCGCCGCTCGACGGCCAAGCGCAACCTTGCGGCGGACGGCACGCGCGACCGTCTCGCGACCGCCATGGGATCGGCGGTCGCGGGTGCGATCGACAAGATTTCGGATCGGCTGAATATCCTTGCCACCATCGGCTCGGTGGCGCCGTTCGTCGGCCTGTTCGGCACGGTCTGGGGCATCATGCGCAGCTTCACCTCGATCGCCGGGGAGCAGAGCACCAGCCTGGCGGTCGTCGCGCCGGGCATCGCCGAGGCGCTGTTCGCCACCGCCATTGGCCTGTTCGCGGCCATCCCGGCGGTCATCGCCTATAATCGGCTCAGCCATGGCGTGAATCGGCTTGAATCGCGGCTGCAACGCTTCGCCGATGGCCTCTACACCACCTTCAGCCGGGAGCTTGAAGGCGGATGAGCATGGGCCTGCCCCAGAAGCGGCGCACCGGAGGGCGTCGCGCGCCGATGGCGGAGATCAATGTGACGCCGCTCGTCGACGTCATGCTGGTGCTGCTCATCATCTTCATGGTCACAGCGCCGCTGCTGGTGACCGGCGTGCCGATCAAGCTACCGCAATCGCGCGCCAAGGCGCTGGATCAGGACCAGAAGCCGACCGTCCTGTCGATCGACAGGCAGGGTCAGCTCTTCGTCAACGACGAGCTTGTGCCCGATGCGGAGATGGCACAGCGGCTGACGGATCTGCGGACCCGGCTCGATCCGACCGAGCAGCTCTTCCTGCGCGCCGACGCGGCCCTCGAATATGGCAAGGTCATGCGTATCATGGGCGAACTCAACCGGGCGGGGCTGGATCGCGTTGCCCTGGTGACGAGCGGCATGAGCGGCAGCCAGGGCGAGGGGCAAAAGGATGAGGCGCCGTCAACCGGCGGTTCATCCGGGGGCCAATAGGCGGGAGCGATGGATCGCAGAGAAAGCCTCGGCGTCGGCATTTCCACAGTGGGGCATGTCCTGCTGTTCGGCGCGCTGTCGCTCGGGCTCTTGCAAACCAGCATCAAATTGCCGCCGCCGCCCGCGACGATCGACGTCTCGCTGGCCGATGATATCGCGTTGGAAAGCCGCACGAACAATCCCACGACCACACCGCCCGAGGTCGCCCAGGCGCCCGAGATCGGCCAGGTCGAGCCCGACGCTGCACCGCCTGTCCCCGCGCCCGAGCCGGAGGTGGTCGAGCCGCCGCCATCGCCCAAGGCGATCGAGCCGGCGAAACCGAAGCCCAAAGAGACACCCAAGCCGCAGGTGAAGGCACCGCCCAAGGTGCAGCCCATGCCGCGCGCGACACCTCGTCCGCAGCGGGCCCAGCGGCTGGGAAACGATTTCCTCAAGGGCCTCGATAGCGACGCCCCCACGCCGCGCAATCCCGCGCCCGCCGCCGCGCCGGGATCGGATGCGCCGATGAGCGCGATCGCGGCACGCGCGCTCAATGCCGAGATCAACCGGCAGATCAAGCCTTACTGGCGGCCGCCCTCGGGCGCCGACGCCGATCGGCTGGTGACCCTGCTCAGCGTCCATCTGGATCGCGATGGCAATGTGGTTGGGCAGGTCGAGGTGGTCGGGCAGCAAGGCGTGACTCCGAGCAATCGTGCCCAGGCGGACCTGCATGCCGAGCGAGCGGTGCAGGCCGTTCAGCGCGCGTCGCCGTTCCGTAATCTTCCACCGGAATATTATGACCAGTGGAAGTGGCTCAAACCCCTCCGATTTGACGCGAGACTAGCCCAATGAAAACCGTCGCCCTCCGCCTCCTGCCGGCGCTTGCCGCCCTGTGGCTGGCCGCGCCCGCCTCTGCCCAGCTCAGCGTTGACGTGACCGGACAGATCCAGACCGATCTGCGTATCGCCGTCCCGCCGATGCCGGCGCAGCAGAGCGTCGACACCCCGGCCGGTTCGACCGATCTGCTCGGTCAGAAGATCGCCGAGGTGATCGCCGCCGACCTCAAGGGCAGCGGCCTGTTCGCACCGCTCGGCCCGGCGGGCGTGCAAGCGCCGACCGTGCCGGAAGTCACCAATCCCGTCTTCGCGCGTTGGGCCGGCATGAATGCGGAGGCATTGGTGCAGGGGTTCGTTCGCTCGGGCGGCGGGGATTCGCAGATCACCGTTGGCTGCTATCTCTATGACGTTGCGCTCAAGCAGGAGCTGACACGCCAGGGCTATGTCGTCGCCCCGCGCGACTGGCGCCGCGCCGCGCATCGCTGCGCCGACCTCATCTACTCGCGCCTCACCGGCGAGAGCCCCTTCTTCGACAGCCGCATCGCCTATATCGCCGAGACCGGGCCGAAGGATAACCGCGTCAAGCGCCTCGCCATCATGGACAGCGACGGTGCCAATCACCGCTTCATCACCAACGGCCAGAGCCTCGCGCTCACGCCGCGCTGGTCGCCGGATTACAAGTCGATCGCCTATGTGAGCTATGTCGGCAAGACCGTTCGCATCTACATCTACAGTGTCGACAAGGGCTCGCAGACGGCGATCTTCGAGACGACCAACGCGACCTTCGCGCCGCGCTGGTCGCCGGACGGGCGCACCCTGCTCTTCTCGATGGCGAGCGGCGGCAATACCGACATCTACAAGATCCCCGCGACCGGCGGCCGGCCGACGCGGCTGACCAACACGCCGGGCATCAATGTCGGCGGCTCCTTCTCGCCGGACGGCAGCCGCATCGTGTTCGAGAGCGATCGCTCGGGCGGCCAGCAAATCTATGTGATGAGCGCCGACGGATCGGGCCAGAAGCGCATCAGCTTCGGCGGCGGCCGCTATGCGACGCCGGAATGGAGCCCGCGCGGCGACCTCATTGCCTTCACCAAGATCGCGGGCAATTTCCGCATTGGCGTGATGAGCCCGGCTGGCGGCGAGGAGCGACTGCTGACCAATGGCTGGCAGGACGAATCGCCGACCTGGTCACCCAACGGCCGCGTGTTGCAGTTCTTCCGTACGAGCGAAGGTCGTGGCGGCAAGTCCTCGATCTGGCAGGTCGATCTGACCGGTGTGAACGAGCGCCATATCGTGACGCCGGTGGATGGATCGGACCCGAGCTGGGGCCCGTTGCTGCAATGATTTCAGGGACGTGACCTGCTTTGCGGTTGACTCGGAGACGAAACGCCCTGAGCATACGATGAACCGTTAGACGTTTGAGCGACACAGAAGGAGAAGACCCATGCGCATGACATCCGCGATATTGCTGGTTTCGAGTGCCGCGCTGGCCCTGTCGGCCTGTTCGAAGAAGGCGCCCGAGGCCTTGCCGCCGCCACCCGCCGATACTGCTCCGACGCCGACTCCCACGCCTCCGCCGCCGCCTGCTGGCCCGACGCCGGGCAGCCAGGCCGATTTCGTGGCGAGCGTCACGTCGGATCGCATCTTCTTCGATACTGACAAGAGCGACGTCGACGCCGAGGATCAGGTGACGCTGCGCAGCCAGGCGACTTGGCTCGCCCGCTATCCGCAGAAGCGCATCACGATCGAGGGGCATTGCGACGAGCGCGGCACCCGCGAATATAATATCGCGCTGGGCGAGCGCCGCGCCAATGCCGCCAAGAATTATCTGGTGGAGCTCGGCGTCGATGCGAGCCGCATCACCACGATCAGCTATGGCAAGGAACGCCCGGCCGCGCTGGGCTCGGACGAAGCCAGCTGGGCGCAGAATCGCCGCGCGGTGACCGTGACGGTCGAGTAAGTGCGCTAACTTCAGCCCCTCCTCTTCAGAGGAGGGGTTGGGGTAGTGCTTGAACGGTGCGGGTTTATCGCTGTGCGAGCGATGCTGTGCATCGCCACCACCGCCTACCCCTCCTCTGAAGTGGAGGGGCCTATTTTTCTCAGTCCCGCCGCGTTCCCGTCATCGCGAGCTGGCCAAAGGCGCCGGCGTCGATCGTGCCGGTGAGCTTGCCGTCTGTGATTACCGCTTCGCAGGTCAGCGTCATCGGCATCGGCATGGTCATTTCCATAACCCAGGTCAGGCGGTTGCCGTCGACCTTGCCGTCCTTGACGTCGAGCGAGCCCAGCGGTCCGGCATTGGTGCCATTGAAATGGTCGCCGTCCGAGACAATCGTGAACACGCTCGGCTGGTCGCCCATCGGCGACTTGGTGATGCAATCATAAGCGCCGTCGACCTTGGTCATGAGGCTCTCCCTTTTCGATGTGATGGCGCCTATTTGGCTGTGGGCGCGCCCGAGTCAATCTCCGTGACGGGCATGCCGAGCGCCTTGAGCTGGCTCTCGATCTTGCTCTTGTCGCCCACCACCACCCAGCTGAGCTTGGATGGATCGATGAGCGCGCGCGCGGCCTGGTCCAGTGCCTCGGGCGTCAGCGCGCTATAGCGCTGGGCGAGCGTCTCCACATAGGTGAACGGCCGTTTGTAAAGCGCGTCGGCCTGCATCTGGCCGAGCACTGATCCGGTCGTCTCATATTGGGCGGGGAGCTGCGCGATCTCGCCCTTGATGACGCGGCTGAACTCGGCCGGGGTCACGCCCTTGGGGCCGAGGAAGGCGGCGATGTCGCCCTTCATCGCGGCGATCGCCGGGCCGGTCTGGTCGGCCTGCACCGGCGCGGTCACGATATAAGGGCTGCGCTCGGCGCGCGTCGCGAGATAGCCGCGCACGCCATAGGACCAGCCCTTGGTCTCACGAATATCCTGATTGAGCCGCGCGAGGAAATCGTCACCCAGGATCGTGCTGGCAGCCTGGAAGGGGACGAGATCGTCGCTGCCCTTCGCGCCCGTCACGAACCCGCCGAGGATCATCGATTGCGGAGACTGCGGCCGATCGATGAGGAAGATGCCGGGCTTCGGCGGCGGCACGGCGACCGCGAAATTCTTGACCGGAGAGGCTTTGCGGTTCTGCGGCCAGGCGCCGAAATGCGCGTCCATCAGCGGTTTGATCTCGGCCATGGTGACGTCACCGGCGACGAAGATCTCGGCCTTGCCCGGCACCATCCAGTCGTCATGATAGGCGATGAGATCGTCGCGGGTGATCGCCTTGACGGTCGCTTCGTCGCCGCGGCCGCTCGACGGTACGCCATAGGGATGGGCGCTGCCGTAGAGCAGGGGGAAGATGGCGCGGGCGGCGAGGCCCTGCGGCTGCGTTTTTTCGGCCGCGATACCGGCAAGCTGGATCGCGCGCAGCCGGTCGATCTCGCTCGGCACGAAGGCGGGATTGCGGATCACGTCTTCATAGAGGTCGAGCGAGGGCTTGAGGTTCGCCTTGAGCGCATAGAGCGAGACGGAGGTGCGGTCCATGCTCTGCCCGGTCGAGATGTTCGCGCCGAGCCGCTCCTGCTCCTCGGCGATCTCGATGGTCGAGCGCGAGGTCGTGCCGGCCTCGAGCAGGCCGAGCATCAGTGAGGCGAGGCCGAGCCGGTCGCGCCGGTCGCTGGCGAGGCCGGCGTCGAAGCTGACCGCGATCTGGACGGTCGGCACGGTCGTGCGGCGTGCGAGATGGAGCTTGATGCCGTTGGCAAGCGTCGTCGTCTCGACGTCGGGCAGGTCGACGCCGGGGCTGGGTGCAACGGCGGGGAGCGGCAGGGTGGGCTTGGGCGGTGCTTCCGCCGCTGCGGTCTCGCCGCCCGGCGCGCTGACCGTCGCATCGGCATAGGCTTCGCGCTCGCCGGGCTCGACGCGCAGGGCGAAGACCGGCCGGCTCAGCCATTGCTGCATCGCTGCCGTGACACCGGCTGGCGTGGCCGAGGCGATGGCCGCCAGATCCTTCTTGTACTGCCCCGGATCGCCTGCATAAAGCAGCCCCTCGGCCAAGGTCGCCGCCTTGCCGCCGAAGCCGCCGACGACTTCCAGTCCCGAGATTTCGCTCGAGACCTGCCCGGTCGCCACGCGCGTCACTTCGTCGGCGGTCGGGCCGGTCTTGATATAGTCGGCGATGATCTCGTCGAGCCGCTTCGAGACGAGATCGGGATCGACGCCGGGCTTCACGTCCGCAGTTACCTCAACCAGACCGAGCTGCTCGAACTGCTGCACGCTGGCAGTGACGCTAACCGCGATCTGCTCCTTGCGCACCAGCGCATTGTCGAGACGCGAACTGGAGAGTCCGCCGAGCACGGACATGCCAACCGCCAGCAGCGGCGCGGCCTTGTCGCTGCGGCCGGGCGTCGCCCACATGCGATAGATGCGCGTGGTCGCGACGCGGTCCTTCATCACCTTGTCGACGCGCGCGGGCAAGGTTGGCACTGGCGTGACGACCGGCGCGACGGCCGGGCCGGCGGGGATCGATCCGAAATATTTCTCTGCCTTCTCGCGCGCGGTTTTGACGTCGATGTCGCCGGCGAGGGCGAGAATGGCATTGTTGGGGCCGTAATTGGTGCGGAACCAGTTTTTTACGTCCTCCAGGCTCGCGGCATCGAGATCGGCCATCGAGCCGATCGCGCTGTGCTGATAGGGATGACCGGGCGGCAGCAACGTCTCGAGCTGGGTATATTCGACCAGGCCATAGGGCTGGTTGTCGCCCTGCCTCTTCTCGTTCTGGACGACGGCGCGCTGCGCATCGAGCTTGGTTTGCGTGACCGCGCCGAGCAGATGGCCCATGCGATCGGCTTCCATGAAGAGAGCGAGATCGACCGCGCCGGTCGGCACCGTCTCGACATAGTTGGTGCGGTCGAACCAGGTCGAACCGTTGGTCGGTGTCGAGCCCGCCGTGACCAAAGGCGTGTCGAAATTGGGAACATTTTCCGAGCCACCAAACATCAGATGCTCGAAGAGATGCGCGAAACCGGTCTTGCCCTTGGGCTCGTTCTTCGAGCCGACCCGATAATAGACGGTGACGCCGACCACCGGTGCCTTGCGATCGGTATGAACGATAACGCGCAGGCCATTGGGCAGGGTGAAGGTCTCGTAGGGAATGTCGACCTGCCTGACCAGCTCCGGGAGCGGCGCGGGCCTGGACTTGGCGGTCTGCGCGGCGACTGGACTGGCGATCAGAGCCGCGCCGGCAAGCAGGGCGGGAAGGATACGGGAGAAGGGCTGGGACATGGAAGGGCTTTCATGACGCGAGGACACGCGAAGGGCTGGCATCACCATAATGTCGTGACTTAGCGGCGCAATACGCCTTCGCGCTGGACAGGGGCGTTCTGGCCGATAAACTCCTGCAATTCCGGTCAATCCGGCTCGCATCAATCGCTAGGTTCCTTCATGATATCTTCTTATCGTTCCACGCTGCTTGCAGCCGTTGCCGCGCTGTGCCTGACGCCGAGCGGCCTGCTCCTCGCCCATGAGCGGCAGGAGGGCGGCGCCGCGCCGGCCGCCGCCGCGCCGGCCAAGCCCGTCATTCCAGAGGATCAGCTGCCGCTCGACCCGCGCTTCTCGCCCGATCGGGTGAAGGCGGACATTGCTTTTCTCGCCGACGACCTGCTGCAGGGGCGCGACACCGGCAGCGTGGGGCATGAGATCGCGGCGCGCTTCGTCGCCGAGCGCTTCGCGTCGCTCGGTCTCAAACCGATGGGCGACAATGGCGATTATCTGCAGCGCATCGGCTTCCAGCGGACCGAGCGGCTGACGGCGCCGGCCGCGGTCACGATCAGCGGACCGGGCGGCAGCACCAGTCTGGTGGCGGGTGTCGACTCCACCATTTTGCTCGGCGCCGATGAGGGCAAGCTGGATCTGACTGCGCCGCTCGTCTTCGCGGGCTATGGCCTGGAAGACAAGGCGCTGGGGCTGAACGACTATGCCGGGCTCGACGTGAAGGGCAAGGTCGTCGTGCTGCTGCGCGGCTTCCCGGAGACGCTGCCGAGCGAGGCGGCCGCCCATCTCCTCTCAGAGCGCCTGAAGACGGCTCAGGACCACGGCGCGATTGGCGCGATCCAGATCGATACCGACGCCTCGGCCAAGCAACGCCCCTGGGCGCGGCGCCTCATGTACGGCTTCCAGCCCAACTTCACCTGGGTCGGGCCGGACGGCAAGGCCTATGACGACACGCCCGGCCTGCACTTCTCGGTCGGCACCAACGACAACGGCGCGCAGGCCATCTTCGCGGGCGCGTCCAGGTCTCTCGCCCAGATCCGCAAGGAGGCTGCGCGCAAGGGTGCCCGTCCCAAGGGCTTCGCGCTCAAGACCAGCGTACAGATCGTTGCGACGCCGGTCCGCAGCATGACCTCAAGCCCCAACGTCGTCGCGATGATCCCGGGCAGCGATCCGGCGCTGGCGAGCGAATATGTCATCCTGTCGGGCCATCTCGATCATATCGGGGTCACGCCGGTCCAGCCGGGCGAGCCGGCCGGCACGGACCACATCAACAATGGCGCGATGGACAATGCCGCCGGTGTTGCGACGATGCTGGAGGTCGCCCGCATCCTCTCGCAGGACAAGGTAAAGCCGCGCCGCTCGGTGCTGTTCGTCGCCTCGACCGGCGAGGAGAAGGGCCTGCTCGGCGCCGACTATTTCGCGCGCCACCCGACGGTGCCGATCAGCAAGATCGTCGGCAATGTCGATCTCGACATGCCGCTGCTCACCTATAGCTTCAACGATGTCGTCGCCTATGGCGCGGAGCATTCGACGCTGGGCAGGATCGTCGCGGACGCCGTGGCGCCGATGAAGGTGACGCTGGCGCCGGACCCGACGCCAGAGGAAGTGATCTTCGTGCGATCGGACCATTATATGTTCGTGAAGCAGGGCGTGCCCGCCGTGTTCCTCGCCACCGGCTACGGCAATGGCGGCGAGCCGAAATGGCATGAGTTCGACGAGAAATATTATCACCAGCCCGGCGACGACATGAAGCTGCCGTTCTTCTGGCGCGCCGGCGCGCGCTTCGCCGAGGCCAATTACCGCATCACCAAGGCCATGGCCGATGGCGCGACCCCTCCGCTTTGGCTCAAAGGCGACTTCTTTGGCAACATCGTCGCGCCGAATGCGCCGAAGGCCGATCCGGCGAAATAAGGCTGGGATAAGGACCGCCGGCATCATTCCTTCCAGGAAGGGATGATGCCGGCGGATCCCCGCGACCCGACCCGCTCGGGCCCTTCACCCCTCGTCGCCCAAGGGGTTGGCTGGTTTGTCGACCGGCGTCCGACGATACGCTGTGCTCTCGCTCGATGTCCGCACCGCCATGCTCAGTGGCCCAGGGCGGATTCTGCGATCGGATTGATCGGCACGGCGGCGAGCCGCTCATTGGCCAGGGACGGCTCGTGCAGGGCTGCGACTTCGGCCGCTCGCCGGTTGAGATAGGAGGCGCGCGCGGCGGCGTAGGCATCTTGGGCACCATCACGCATCTGCCGTATTTCCCCGTCAAATTCGATGCGGTGATCGAGCACCTTGATGCTGGTCGCCGAGGCGGCATAGGCCGGGCCGCGCATCGGGCTGGTGCCGGAGAGAGGCATCGCGATCGTGTCGACACCGAGTCCGACAAGATCGCGCACCGTCGTCGGCCCGATCAGGGGGAGGAACAGGAATGGTCCCTGTTTCACGCCATAATAAGCCAGGCTGTTGGCAAAGCCATTGATGCGATAGGGCAGATTGAAGGGCCGCCGCCGCGCCATGTCGAACAATCCTGCCGCGCCGACCGTGGTGTTGATGGCAAAACGCCCCAGCGTCTTCAGCGCCTTCTTCGGCTTAAGCTGGATGAGATCGTTCAGAAAGACGACCGGTTCGTGCAGGTTCCGGAAGAAATTGCGCAGGCCATCGCGAGCCGGCAGGGGGATCGCGCGCTCATAGCCCTTCGAGGCCGGGCCGATCACGGCGTCGTCGACCGCCTGGACCATCGCGAAGCTCTTGACGTTGAGGCTCTCCAGCGGATCGGCCGCGATGTGGCGGCGCCGCGCTGTGACGACCATGACCTCCCCGTCCGCCGTCTTCTCATCCGTGGCGGGCGCCGCTCCCACCAACTCGGCTGGTGGAGCAATCGTCTCCGGCTCGGGGACCGCTGCAGGCGTCGCGGTCCGCACCATGACGGTCTGGGTGGCCGCGACGGACTCGGGTGCTGGGTCCGCCTGCGCTGCCGGTACCAGCACAGTCGCCAGAACCAGCGCGCACAGGCTCATATGCCCCGCACTCCATTGTCTCTCACCACCAGCCCCATCAGCATTCCCCTCAGGGATAAGACGACACCGATGTCTGTTCTCCGCACATGCCTGTCTCAAGGGTCAGCGGAGGTGAGTTATGCTATGGAGCGGGCGCGACGGTCTCCAAGATCACTGCCGCAAGCAGGGACTGGAATGCTGAAGACATGTTTCCAGTCCCGGAACCCGCATTGCCGATCGTTGGCTGGCTCTCACCCTGTCACGGGAACTTGATCCGGACGCCGACCTCGAAGGCCCGGCCGACCTTGTCGTAATATTGACCGTTCACGGCCTGGCCCTGCGTCGCATAGGGGCTGACCGGCGGATCGCGGTTGAGCAGATTATCGATCGAGGCCGTGATTTCCATCCGTTCGTCGATCTTGATCGTCGAGAAGAGGTTCACATAGGCGGCCGCCGCGATCTCGTTCTGGTTGATCGTCAGCGCCGGGATGGTGTTGAACGTGTTATCGTTGTTGCCCTTGCTGATGTAGAGGAGCTGGGCTGTCAGCGAGAGCGGACCTGTGTCGAACGTCTCCTGCAGATTGCCGCGGAAGCGCGGCACCGCGCCAAGGCTGCCCAGGCCATTTTCGCCCGCGCGATCGACGCCGTTGATCCAGTTGTGCAGGGCATAGGTGCCGCTGAACCGCGTCGTCAGCGCGCTGCCGCCGCCAAGGCCCATGCGATAGGACAGGGCGAAGTCCAGCCCGCTCGACTTGAACGAGGCGATGTTCTGGACCGGCGCCGCGAGGCTGAGCGGTGTGCCGTTGGGCGCAAAGGTGATGAAGCTGCAATAGAGCTGCTGCCCCGCCGTGCAGAAATTGCCGATGTTCGCGGCCGTCAGGGAGTCGATCGCATCGCGCAGGTCGATCCGGAAATAATCAACCGAGGCGCGAAGCCCCGGAATGCCCGACGGCTGCAGCACGACGCCGAGCGTCAGGGTGTTGGCGACTTCCGGGCGGAGGTTCGGATTACCGATCGACCGATTCTGCGGGATGTTGGCATTGATGCCACGCACGGTCAGGCCTGCCGCGAGCGTGGAGCCCGGCGAGAACAGCTCGTAGATCGCGGGCGCGCGGATGTCGCGCGAGCGCGTGGCACGGAAGCGCAGCCCTTCGACTGGCTCATAAACCGCGCCGAGCTTCCAGGTCGTCTGGCCGCCGGCCGTGCTGTAGTCGGCATAGCGGATCGCGCCGTTTATATCGAAGCTGTGGGCGAAGGACACATCGCGCGCCAGCGGCACCAGCGTCTCGAAATAGCCTTCCTTCACGTCGAACTTGCCGGCGAAGGGCGTGGCATTGCCGATCAGGAAGCGGCCGGCCGTCGAGAGAGCGTCGGCGGTCAGCTTCTGGGTCTCGCGGCGCCATTCTCCGCCGAACGCGATGGAGACCGGGCCGGCCCAGGTCGCGAAGGGTTCGCCGCGCACGTTTGCTGCGGCGGCGTGCTGCACATAGCCGACCCGGCTATAGCCTGAGCGGTTCACATAATCCTGCGCGCCGGGTGCGCTTCGCGAGGTTGACTGCGGCCCGAAAATGTTAAGCGGGATGCAGCCTGCGGCCGCAGCGACATTGTCGCGCACGCCCCGGCAGACGATCGTATTGCCGACCTGCACCGCATCGGCGGCGAACGCATAGAAAACCGGTGCGAAGTTGTTGGTGAAATCGCTCTGGAAGATGTTCTTCCCGTACGAATAATGCGCGTCATAGTGCCAGGAATGGCCAAGGTCGCCCTCGAGCGCGACCATCATGTGCGGCGTCTCGTTGCGCACCCGAAAATTGATGTTTCCCATGTCGTAGAAGCCCTTCGACATGGTGAAGCTGGTCACATTTTGCGCGATCATCGCATCGCGCACGACCTGCGGCAGATAGGCATTGTCGCGCTGGATGGTGAAGGAGGCGATATTGGGGAGCCCGCCGGTGAACAGGCCGAGCGTCCGGGTATAGCCGCCTTCGGCCGACAGGATCGCGGCCTCGGAGAAGGCGTATTCCGCGCGCGCATAGGTGGTGAGACGCCGCACGCCGGGAATAAGGCTGGAGCCGGTGTTGCGGCTGAGGCCCTCGCCGCCGATCTGATAGGTACCGTTGTTGAGCGACCCCGCGTCATAGGGGCGGATCGTGCCATCGGCATTGAAGGTGTAGTTGCGCAGCGAAAAGTTGGCCGGGCCGAGGATCTTGCCGCCGATGCTGTTGTTGTTCTTGACGAACGGCGCGACGATGTTGGCAGGCAGGCCGTTGGTCGCGAAGTTCGCGTTGGTCACGATCATCCATTCCTGCGCGCCCCAGGCGCGCGAGTAGAGATCGTTGATTTCCCCGGATTCCGTCGCCTCTATGCTGGCGACGAGATGCCCGCGCCCATCCGCGAAATCGATGCCGCCGATCGCGCCAAGGCGATATTTGAAATTGTCGCCATATTGCGAAATGCCGCTGGAAGCGGTGAGCTCGATACCCTTGAATCGCTTCTTGAGGAGTATGTTGACGACGCCGGCGACGGCATCCGAGCCATATTGCGCAGAGGCGCCGCCCGTTACCACCTCGACGCGGTCGATCATGTTGGTCGGGATGACGTTGAGGTCGGTGGTGACGGGCACGCCGGTATTGTTCGACGGCGCCTGCGGTACGATCCGCGATCCGTTGACCAGGACCAGTGTGCGCTGACCGCCCAGGCCGCGCAGATCGGCGGTCGCCTGGCCGGGATTGGCGAAGTTGTTGGCATTGCCGCCAGCCGAGCGGGTCGCCTTGAAGGCAGGCTCCTGCTGCAGCACCTCGGCGACCGTCGAGGCGCCCTGCTTGGCGATGAGATCGGCGCCGATCACCTGGGTCGGTGAAGGAGCGGAAAAGCCGTTGAGAGAGGCGCGAGAGCCGGTGACGATGATCTCCGCGTCGGAGGTTTGGATTGCCTCCGTGCTGTCCTGACTCGCCTGCGCATTTGCGGCGATCGGGCAGGCCGCCATGGCCACCAGCGATGCGGTGATCAGCAAGCCATGTCGTGTGCCGTGTCGTCCGCCAGCCAGTTTCAATACCGGATTCATCGTCGTTCCCCTCCATATTTGCCGATCTGTGTCGGCGTGAAAGGCCGGCCTCGTTGTGAGGTTCCGGCCGGCACCGGGCGGAATGGCCGCCGGCGTCGATCTTCCTATCTGTTAGATTTGCTGATCATTATAATATCGAGACATGGATCGGGCGGAGCGGTTCGCGCGAGAAGAAGGCATGCAGGTAAATCGCCATATCGCTCATATTTCCGGAAATGAATCCCCTTTCCCCGCACCGGATCATCGCTCTCTCGAATCAAGATATTATATGAATTTATAATTCTAATTGCGCCTCAAAATGCAAGCACGCAAGACCCCTCTATGGACAAGGCGGCGATCACGGGGGCGGGGCGGCCCTGAGCAAAGCGCGATGTCGCGCGGCGAGAGGAGGCGACGGCGGGCCCTGAGGATGTATCTGCCGCGGGAGCGTTGGCTGGGGCGGCAGGATTCGAACCTGCGAATGGCGGCATCAAAAGCCGCTGCCTTACCGCTTGGCGACGCCCCAGCATCGTGGCGCCGCAGCGCCCGAGAGGCGCGTCATATAGCGCCGTGATCGTAAAAGCCAAGCGTCGCGGCCGGTTCCCCTCCTGTCGCGAAGCGCTGCGGAGACACATTTCCAGCATCGGCCGGATCAGCTAGGAAGCGCCTCATGGTCAGTTCCGCTCCCAGCCCCGCCGCGTCCCCGCTCTTCCTGCGCGAGGAGGAGATCAGGCGAGGGATCGAGCTGCTGATCTTCGGCCACGCCGCGCTGGCGCGCGTGATGGATCCGGTGCTGGAGACGCACGGACTTGGCCGGGCGCATCAGCGCGCGCTCTATTTCATCGCTCGCCAGCCGGAGATGACCATCTCGACACTGCTGCGCCTGCTCGGCGTCACCAAGCAATCGCTGGGCCGGGTGCTGGACGAGTTGGCTGAGCGCGGCCTCGTCGAGACAATCCCCGGCATCCGGGACCGACGTCAGCGACTCCTGCGCCTGACGGCGACCGGCGAGAGCATCGAGCGCAGCCTGTTCGATGCGATGCGCGAGCGCTGCGCGGCTGCTTATTCCGCAGCCGGCCAGGGCTCGGTCACGGGCTTCTGGCGCGTGCTCGAAAGTCTGCTCGACCCTGAAGAGCAGCGCATGGCGGCGGCGCTGCAGATCAAGCGGTGATCGATCGCGCCGCGGTCAGGATCGAGCCGACTATCTAAATTCGCGAGGTGTGGATCTCACCTGACGAGACGCACCAGCGTCGGACCATCGGGTTGACCTTGAGGACGCTGCGCTCCGGATCCGCTTTACGTTCGCGCTCGGACGCGCTCTCAAAAACCTGAGGGGCGCCGCGAAGCGATTTCTTCTTGGACGCAAACGACTTGCTCTGTTCCGGCCGCATCCGGGCTATCCCGGATGGCCGGGATGATGAACGGGCGGCTATCTGCCACGATCCTGTCTGATAACGGGTCGAAATCGGCCTGCTGCTCTTGTGTTGCACATGGGCAACACTATCTGGGGGCTCGAAAGGGAGAGCATATGAATCTCGAGAAGTTCACCGAGCGCGCCAAGGGCTTCCTCCAGAGTGCGCAGACCGTTGCGATCCGGATGAGCCATCAGCGGATCAGCCCCGAGCATCTGCTGAAGGCATTGCTTGAGGATGAGCAGGGCATGGCGAGCGGCCTGATCCGCGCCGCCGGCGGCGATCCCGCCGTGGCGACGCGCGAGACCGATGCGGCGCTCGCCAAGGTGCCTTCCGTTTCTGGGAGCGGTGCGCAGCAGACGCCCGGCCTCGACAATGATGCCGTGCGCGTGCTGGATCAAGCCGAGCAGGTCGCACAGAAAGCCGGGGACAGCTATGTCACCGTGGAGCGCCTGCTGCTGGCGCTCGCGCTGGCATCGACAACCGCCGCCGGCAAGGCGCTGGGCGCGGCCGGGCTCAAGCCCGAGGCGCTGAACGCCGCGATCAACGAGCTGCGCAAGGGCAAGACCGCCGACACCGCGTCCGCCGAGGATCGCTACGACGCGCTCAAGAAGTTCGCCCGCGACCTCACCGAGGCTGCACGCGAGGGCAAGCTCGATCCGGTGATCGGCCGCGACGAAGAAATTCGCCGGACGATCCAGATCCTTGCCCGGCGCACCAAGAACAACCCGGTACTGATCGGCGAGCCCGGCGTCGGCAAGACCGCAATTGCCGAAGGGCTGGCGCTGCGCATCACCAATGGCGACGTGCCCGATACGCTCAAGGACCGCTCCCTGATGGCGCTCGACATGGGCAGCCTGATCGCCGGCGCCAAATATCGCGGCGAATTCGAGGAGCGCCTCAAGGGCGTACTCGACGAGGTGAAGGCCGGCGAGGGTCAGATCATCCTCTTTATCGACGAGATGCACACGCTGATCGGCGCAGGCAAATCGGAAGGCGCGATGGACGCCTCCAACCTGCTCAAGCCGGCGCTGGCGCGCGGCGAGCTGCACTGCATCGGCGCGACGACGCTCGACGAGTATCGCAAGCACGTCGAGAAGGATCCGGCGCTGCAACGGCGCTTCCAGCCTGTCTTCGTGGGCGAGCCCACGGTCGAGGATACCATCTCGATCCTGCGTGGTCTCAAGGAGAAGTATGAGCTGCACCACGGCGTGCGAATCACCGACGGGGCCCTCGTCTCCGCAGCGACGCTTTCCAATCGCTACATCACCGACCGTTTCTTGCCGGACAAGGCGATCGACCTCATGGACGAGGCTGCATCGCGTCTGCGCATGGAAGTTGAGTCCAAGCCCGAGGAGATCGAAAATCTCGATCGGCGGATCATCCAGCTCAAGATCGAGCGGGAGGCGCTGAAGAAGGAGACCGATCAGGCGAGCAAGGACCGCCTCGCCGCACTGGAAGCCGATCTCGCCAATCTCGAGCAGCAGTCGGCCGAGCTCACCACCCGCTGGCAGGCGGAGAAGGACAAGATTGCCGGCGAATCCAAACTCAAGGAACAGCTCGATGCCGCACGCGTCCAGCTCGATCAGGCGCAGCGCAGCGGCGATCTCGCCAAGGCGGGCGAGCTGCAGTACGGCACCATCCCGCAGCTCGAGAAGCAGCTCTCCGAGGCCGCCGGCGCTACTGCGGGCGCGATGCTGCGCGAGGAAGTGACCGCGGAGGATATCGCCGGCGTCGTTGCACGCTGGACCGGCATTCCAGTCGAACGCATGATGACCGGCGAGCGCGAAAAGCTGCTCGCGATGGAAGAGACGATCGGCAAGCGCGTCATCGGCCAGGCGGAGGCGGTCAAGGCCGTCTCGACCGCCGTGCGCCGCGCGCGCGCGGGCCTGCAAGACCCGAACCGGCCGCTCGGTTCGTTCCTGTTCCTAGGGCCCACGGGCGTCGGCAAGACCGAGCTGACGAAAGCCTTGGCGGGTTTCCTGTTCGACGATGACAACGCCATGGTCCGCATCGACATGAGCGAGTTCATGGAGAAGCACAGCGTCGCCCGTCTGGTCGGCGCGCCTCCGGGCTATGTCGGCTATGAGGAGGGCGGTGTACTCACCGAGGCGGTGCGGCGCCGGCCCTATCAGGTCGTGTTGTTCGACGAGGTCGAGAAGGCGCATCAGGACGTGTTCAACATCCTGCTGCAGGTGCTCGACGATGGCCGCCTGACCGACGGACAAGGCCGCACGGTCGACTTCACCAACACGATCATCGTGCTGACCTCGAACCTGGGCAGCCAGTTCCTGACCAGCCTGGCCGATGAAGATCCGGTCGAGAAGGTCGAGGACCAGGTGATGGAGATCGTCCGGGCGCATTTCCGGCCGGAATTCCTCAATCGCCTCGACGAGATCATCCTGTTCCACCGCCTGGGCGCCAGCCATATGGCGCCCATCGTCGACATCCAGGTCGACCGGGTGGGCAAGCTGCTCAAGGACCGCAAGGTGACGCTGGACCTGACCGATGCCGCGCGCGCCTGGCTCGGCCGGGTCGGCTACGACCCTGTCTATGGCGCTCGGCCGCTCAAGCGGGCGGTTCAGCGTTACCTGCAGGACCCGCTTGCGGACCTCATCCTGCGCGGGGAGGTGCCGGACGGCTCGACGGTGAAGATCGACGAGGGCGATGGTGGGTTGAAGCTCGCAGTGGCCTGACGATCCAACATTCCTGTATCCGCAGGAGCACCGGCCAAAAAAAAAGGGCGCCCCGTCGCGGGCGCCCTTTCTGCTGTTTCGGACGTGCCTGGCTTAGAACTTGACGCTCGCGCCGACCTTGAAGGTGCGGCCGATCGCGCCAGCCGAGTGCCAGGTGATCAGATAGTTCGGCGCCGACGTGTAGGCGGCCGCGGCGAGCGGTGCACGCACGTTGAAGATGTTGCCGACATTGGCATAGAGACGGATGTCGTCGGTGATGTTCGCCGTGACGTTCGTGTCGACGTTCACGAACTCCTTGATGTAGCAGAACTTCGGATCGACATCCTGCGGTGACGAGCGGGTGTAGAGGTTGCCGTTGTCGCAGTCGAGCGGCAGACCCTGGTCCTCCGACACCGCCTTGATCTTGCCGACATAATAGGCCGTCGCGCTGAACGTGAACTGGCCGACCTCGAGGGTGTTCTGCCAGTTGCCGCGCCAGTCCGGCGTGCCGTTGCCGGACGAGAGATCATACGGACCAAGCGTACCGGCATAATGCTGCGTGCCGCTCGGCGTCACCAGATTATACTTGATCACATGGGTGACCTCGACCTTGCTGGTGAACTTGATGCCGTCGCTCAGCGGCACACGCACCGTCGCCGAGAAATCGAGGCCTTCGGTTTGGGCGTAGTTGGCGTTCACATAAGGCACGTTGATGATCAGGATGCGCGGCAGGGCCGTCGGGAACAGCGGGTCGACGCCATCGACCACGTTGCAGCTATAACCCTGACCCACCGCGGCGACTGCGGCGCAGCCGGCAGCCTGATTGGCAGCCGCATAATAAGCGGCCGTCGCCTTGCCGACGTCAGGTCCCGCGACGATCAGGTTCGATTTCTTGACGTTGTAATAATCGAGCGTGAGGCTGAACCACTTGACCGGCTCGATGATCACGCCAGCCGTGTAGCTGCGCGAGGTCTCCGGCTGGACCAGCGGATTACCGGCAACGCCGCGACCCAACGAATAGTTCAGGTTGTAGGGATTGCCGTTGGCCGAGCAGGACGCTGTCGTGCCGGTGCCGCCATGTTGCAGGATGAAGGCGCAGGGCGGGGTGGTGCTGACGAAGCCGGCATATTGGCTACGCGGACCTGATTCCGCGAAGGTCGGGGCGCGGAAGCCTTCAGAATAGGTCGCGCGGAACGCGATCTGCTTGATCGGCGTGAACTTGACGCCGACTTTCGGCGAGAAGTGTGAGAAGCCCTCCGAGTAGTTATCGTAGCGGCCCGAAGCATTGACTTCGAGCTGATCGACGATCGGGGCACTCAGCTCGAAATAGGCAGCCGAAACGGTGTGCTTGCCGAAAGCCGAAGCCGTGGTCAGGCCCAGCGTGTCCAACGCTGCATTCTGGTTGTTGTTGGTCAGCTTTTCCCAACGGATCTGGCCGCCAACCGCTAGGGCGAGCGGCCCGCCCGGCAGGTCCATGAGCTTCTTCGTGATCGAGGCGTCGACCGACACCATCGACGAGTAGGACGGCGTCGACTTGTCGGGAGCGATCGTGTCGCGCACCGACTGGCTGTTCGAACCGGGATTCACGAAGCTGTACGACCCGGTGTTGATCGCTTGCTTGAGCGCGGCGATATTGAGCAGGCCGTGCTGCACGATCTTGAGATTGTCCCAGGCGCCGACCCCCTCGACGCGCCAATCCCAATCATCGCCGAACGTGCCACTGAAGCCGCCTGCGACGCGATAGACATCGTTGGTGCGGTCGCTGCCGATCGGAAGGTCGCCGAACAGGTAATAGATGCGCGCGGCGCCCTGCGACGGGTTTGCCGCAAAGGCGGCCGCATAGGGGTTGTTCGGGTTGAGCGTGCGGCCCGCCGTGGCCGGGTCGGCGCAGTTCACGCCGGTCGGGCAAATCCAGACCGGCAGGACGATGCCCGGGTTGCTGCTCGCCAGCGCCGGCGAGCCGCCGAACGGCTGGGTGTTGCGGATGGCCGCTGGGAAGCCCGAGATGATGCTGACATAGGAGCGGCTAAAGTTGCCGGACAGATAGGCCTCGACATTGTCGCTCACGCGATAGCTAAAGCGGAATGCGCCCGAGTAGCGTTCCTGCAGTGGCTGAATCTGGCGATACTTGTCGTTGAGGTCGTACTTGCAACCCGTGCCCTGCGCACCGCCGGTCGTGACCGTGAAGCTGCCGTTCGGGCAGTTCGGGTTGAGCAGTGTATAGGCGCTGTTGGCCACGGCTGTGCCGCCGGCGAATGGATTGTTGAGGTCCGTCTGCGTCGTGCGCACCACAACTGCGCTCGGCGTCGCCGTCGTCAGCGAGCTGTCTGCGCTGTTGTTGTCGAGGCCACCGATGCTCGACAGGTCGAGCGTATTGTATGGGAAGCCGCGGCTGTGGCTCGAGATGCGGCCAATGCTCTGATATTCGCCGTTGACGTAGAAGTTCCAGCCGTCGCTGTCATAGTCGCCGAAGCCGACCGTCAGGTCGCCATAAGCCCGGGCACCGTCGCCCTGCTGGGTCACGCCACCCTCGGCGGTCGCGCCGATGCCGGTGAAGTGCTTCTTCATGATGAGGTTGACCACGCCGCCGATGGCGTCCGCGCCATAAGTGGAGGAGGCGCCGTCCTTGAGCACTTCGATCCGGTCGACCAGGCTGAACGGGATCGAGTTGAGGTCGGTATAGGCGTTGTGGCCATCGTCGTTGATCGGGAAGTTGGTCGAGCGCAGACCGTCGATGAGCACGAGCGTCGAGGAGACGCCGAGGCCACGCAGCGACACGGCCGAACCACCGGCCGAGAAGCCCGACTGGAAGCCGGTGCCGATCGAACCCGCGCTATCCGCGGAGATCGAGCGGATTGCGTCTGAGACGGTGGTGATGCCGGCCTTGTCGAGTGAATCGGCGGTCAGGATGGTGACCGGCGAGGGCGTCTCGGCATCCGTCCGGCGAATCAGCGATCCAGTGACGATGATGGCCTCACCCTCGTCGCTGTCGGCGCCCTGCGCTTCCTGCGCCTGAACGGGCGAAACGAAAAAAGCCGACGCGATAAGCGCCGGCGCAACGCTGGAGCGCAATGCTGCAGCAACCGAAATCTTGACCATGAATAAACCCCCTTAAACAGGGACGGTCGCCAACAGACTGCGCGCAGCGCAGGCCGCCGGCGACCGCAAATCCCCCTAACTGTTCGGTCACTAGCCACTCTCTTGCATGAGGCCAGTAACCCACTGATGTTGGTTTACTACCGCGTGCGAAAGCTTCCACCCTTTGCTTGGTGCATTGCAGCTTTTCGACTTACGATGTAGCAGTTCTGCAACAAAGCAAATTAAGGGGTGCGGATTTTTCATCTGGCAACGTCATACTGCCCGCCCGCATAAGGAAGCAGATTCGGCGCGAATACCGAAGTGCGCGGCACTCTCGATTGAACACCGCGCATCCTATGATTGTGGCAATTTTGCTGGCGACGCAGACCGGTAAGGCCTGCCGTCGTGCGATCAGCGGTCGATCATCGAGCGCGAGCGATCCATAGTCTGATTGCGCTCGAGGTTACGCTGCCCTTGCGCATCGATCGCGGCCCACTCCGCCCTGGTGCGACAGATGCGCTTGGGCATGATCGATCCGGTGGTGGTATCGCTGCGGCAGACCTTCTTCTCGCCGTCATTGGATTGCGACTTATCGGACGGTGCCTTTTCCGTTGCAAAGGCGGGCGCGCCGATTGCCGTGGCGGCAGCAACAGATGCCGCCAGAAGGACGAAAAATCTCACAAAAATGCTCCTCGGAATGGACATGATTCGCCATGCCTGTGAGCATCATTTCATAAAATAGGGGCCTACCTCAACATTTCTGTGAGGTAGGCCCCTGATTTATTTGGTTTTAAGTGGAGGGCTTAAAAGTCCACCTTCGCGCCGACGCGGAAGTAGCGACCGATGAAGCCGCGGTCCGCCCAGGCAGGGTTGAACTGATAGAGAGCATAGCCCGCATTCACGTCGAGCGGTGGACGGCTGTTCAGAATATTCAGCACGTCACCGTAGAGCGTGAACTTGTCCGCGACCTTGACCTCGACGTGACCGTCGAGATTGAACGTCGCATGGACGTGGCACTGCACCGGATCGCCATTGTCGTAAACGATCAGCTGACCATCGGCCGCGCTCTGCGCGCAGTCTTTGTAGGTGCCTCCCGAGTCAGCCGCCGTCGGCGAGTAGCCGCTGGTGTAGCTGGCGGTCAGCGTGGCGTTGAACTGGTCGTTCACGTCCAGCGTATTCTGCCAGGTCACACGCCAGCTCGGCGCACCCGAGCAGGATGTCCAGCCGCACGGACCCAGCGTGCCGTCAGCGCGCCAGATGGTGCCGTCCTTCAGCTCCTGCTGCAGCTTCATCAGATAGGAAGCATTGGCAACGCTGCGGATCGACAGGGTGTTGGTGATCGGCAGCTTGACGTCCGCCGAGATGTCGATGCCTTCGCCCATGATCGCGTTGGCGTTCTGGAACGGCGCTTCGATGAAGCCCAGCAGCGGCAGCGCATTGGGATTCTGCGGATCGGGATTGCCCTTCACCACGTTGATGCCCGGAATATTCACCACGCCATTGTTGGTATAATATTGCGTGGTGATGTCGGATGTCACGGATGGCGGAATGATCACGTTCTTGATCTTGGTGTGCCAGTAATCGACCGTGAACGTGATGCTCGACCGCGGCTGGAGCACCAGGCCAAACGTGTAGGAGGTGGACTTCTCCGGCTCGAGGTTCGAGTTGCCCGACGAGGTCAGACCTGGCGAATAACCACTCGCATAATAGCTGGGGTTGCTTGCGTGCGCGGCGCAGAAGGCCGCGAAGGTCGGATTCGAGCAGACGATCGATGCGTTCGAGTAGCCGGTCGAGGGCAGCTGGAACGACTCATTGAAGTTCGGAGCGCGGAACCCCTTCGACCAGGTGCCACGGATCTTCACTTCCTTGATCGGGGTGAACTCGGCCTCGAACTTGGGCGAGAACGCCGTCTGGCCGGTCGAGTAGTGATCATAGGAACCCGATGCCTTCGCGCGGAGCTGCTCGACGATCGGAACGGTGATTTCATAGGAAGCCGACCAAATGTCACGCTCGCCCTGAACGCCTACGCCGTTGATCGTGTAGTAACGGGCATAAGGATTGGTGTCGTTCGGTGCGTTCGAGCTCGGATTGTTGAGCGATTCATGACGGAACTGGCCGCCCACCGCGACGTTCAGCATGCCGCCCGGCAGTTCGATCAGATCCTTGGCAATCGCAGCCTGTGCCTGGAAGAGCTTGGAGGTCGCGCGCTTAGTCTGATCCTTGAACACCGAATCGATCACCGCCTGCGTGTTCGCCGACGGATTGACGAAGTTGTAGCTCCCCGTCGCAATCGCATTCATCAGACCCTGCAGGTAGATGTAGTTGTGATTCCGAACGTCGAGGGTGACTTCAGAAGCCGTCACGCCAACGTTGTAATCCCAACCTTGGCCGAACGAGCCATGTGCGCCGATTGCGCCGCGATAGACCTTCGCATCGGTGAAGGTCTGAATGCCCCGGTCGGGCAGGCCGGAGAGCTGTGCCGTACCGCCCTGCGCGGCGAACGGGTTGTTCGGGTTGAGCGTGCCGTTGCCGGCGTTACAGCCCGATGCTCTCAGATCTCCAGTGATGTTGCCCGTCGACGGATTGGTCCCGACGATCGCGGTGCCCTGCGGACAGACATAGACCGGCAGGAAGATGCGGCTCACCGTCACGGTGCGGCCACCGGCAGCCGTCGAACCCGTCCAGCCGCGCGGCGTACCTTCGTTGAAGGTGGTGGTGTTGTAATAGTTGAACATCGCGAAGACTTCGGAATCACCGAAGGTCTTCGTGGCCCGCAAGGTCCCGCCCTTGCGCGTGATCGAGGAGCTATACATCTGATATTCGCCCAGGAGGTCCTCCTGGCAGACGGTCGAGGGAGCAACGGCGCCGGTATATCCGATGTTATTGAAAGTATATCCCGTAATATTGCCGTCGGCATCTTTGACCGCCGTGTACTTTGGCGACGTGCTGCCTTGCTGACCTGGCGTCAACGCTGCAGACGCAAGACCGCCGCAGCCGTTCAGATATTGCCATGGTCCAACGGGGAGCGTTCCAGCGGCATAGGTGTGGGAAACGCCCCCTGGATCGACGAACGTGAGTGGCGTGCTGTTGAAGGGGCGCGTCGCGCTAGCACGCGATGACTGGAAGCCCAGATAGCTGCCGTCATACTGGATGCCGTTGCGAACGGCGTTGTTCAAGCAGCCCTGGCTCGCATCGCCGCAAATCCGGCTGAGGTCGCCCGTGTTGAACGGATAGCTGCGCTGACGGGAATAGAGCGTATCATTGTGCTGATATTCGCCGGCAATGTAGACGTTGAAGCCATCCCGATCGAGGTCGCCAATGCCGTAGCTGGCGCTGATGCGCTGCTCGCCGGCGTCGCCGCGCTGCGAGATACCGGCCGAGCCGTTCAGATGCAGGCCCTGAATCTGGCGCTTGGTGATCACGTTGACCACGCCCGCGATCGCGTCCGAACCGTAGGTCGCCGATGCGCCGTCCAGCAGCGTGTCGACATTGCCGATGACCGAGTTCGGGATCGTGTTGATGTCGACGATGTTGCGCTGCGTGTCGTCGGCCAGCGGATAGACGGCCGTGCGCATGCCGTCGAAGAGCACGAGTGTGTAGGCGTCGTTGAAGCCACGCAGCGAGGGCGCGCTTGCGCCGGTCGTGAAGCCGAAGGCTGACCAGCTCGGGGGGACCGTACCGGCGTTATTCGCGGTAAGGGTCTGCAGATACTCGGTTGCCGTTGGGATGCCGCGCTTCTGGAGATCGTCTGCCGAGATGGAGACGACCGGCGAAGCCGTCGCCGCAGCAGGATTGCGGGTGATTGACCCAGTGACGATGATTGCTTCGCCTTCATCGGCTTCCGCGTTCTGCGCCGTCTGGGCGAAAGCGGCGGTCGACAGCAGGGCGAGGCCCAGTGCGGCCGGCGCCGAAGCGACCTTCAGCAATGTTTGAGTGGAGATTTTTTTCACGATCCAGTCCCTTGCTCTGGAAATGAAGACGAGCGTCCGGTTATCCGACGCCCAACGGACAAGGGATGCACGCCAACGCTCGTCAAAGCGCCGGCATGCACGATTCCCCTGCTCGTACTGCCAACGAAACTGCGCCGTGCGGGCCGGTTGTGTAAAGCGCAGGCGCGGGATTACGCGGCTGTTTTCAAGGGCGTGTCACATTTCCGCAACAGCAAATGTAACGTTTTGTCATACGCCGATTTCGCCGCAAAACATAAAATTGCGCGATCCCGCCATTTCACAGCAAAAACTTATGCCACAGCGTCTCTTCTTGCAGCAATTGAACAATCTTTTCAGGCGCTAGCCGCGCGGCTTCGCGCAATTGGATAAAGTCATTTTACGACCGGATCGGGCGATCAACTGGCTATCGATGCACTGGCGCTGCGGTCCCCATCGTGGGCAGCTGTGGTGAATCGAAGACAGCGATTGCGGCATCCTTGCCGCGTTCGCGGATGCGAGCAGGTGCATCCTGGTCGGAGACTGCCGCTACGGTATGCTGGGCCGCAGAGTCAGGGGGACCTGGACCGGTCCGGATCGTTCGCCAGCAGCATCAGCGGATCGATCCGCGCCGCATGCCACTTCATGCTCCAGTGGAGATGCGGGCCGGTGACCCTGCCGGTCGCGCCGATCATGCCGATCGGCTGACCCTGGCGCACCACATCGCCCACTTTCACCAGCACGCGCTGGCTGTGCAGGAAGGCGCTGTTCAGTCCCATGCCGTGATCAATCATCAGGAGATTGCCCTCCAGCGTGAAGGGATGACCCGCCACGAGGATGACGACGCCGTCGGCCGGCGCGACATAGGTGGTCCCGGCGCCTCCAGCGAGATCGAGTCCGCTATGATAGCTGCCGGGCTGACCGCGATAGATGCGTTGCGATCCGAACACGCCGGAGATCCGCGCCCTCACCGGCCAGATGAAGTGCTGGCGCCAGCCGTCGCTCGGCTCTCCGCGCGCACGGGCGGCGCTGATCTGTGCCAGCTCATCCGCGCGCAGTGCCTTGAACTCTTCGCTCGTCGCGCTGCCGGTCGGTGAGGCGTTGACCTGCTCGATCTTCCAGTGGCCTGGCGCCACGTCCAGCGTCCGCGTCTGCGTCTCGCCATTGGCGAGCGTCGCGACCAGCCGGGCGCTCGGGCTGGCGTCGCGATCGAAGGCGATGATGAAATTGCCTTCCGCATCATAAGCGACGGGATCGCCGTCGAGCGTCAGCGACCGGATGCCGCCGGGCACGAGGCCGCGCAGCAACGCGCCCTGACGCGGCGTGCCGAACAGCAAAAGCGTGGCCGGACCGATGGCGACGGGGGCCGGTGGCGCTTGCGGTGCGGGAGGAGCAGGCGGGGGGCTCGCCCCGGGCTGCGCGACCGGTGCGCAACTCCCCGTGATGAGGGCGAGGGCCAGAGCAAGAGCGGCCCTCGAGCCGGGGCGATGGCACCGAAAGATCATCGCGCCAGCATGGCCATCGCGTCGCGGGCGCGCAAGGTCGGTTGGGCTAGTCGAACAGATCGATCTGCCCGATCGGTGCCGGTTGCCCCTTACGCGCCGGACGCGGGGTGGCGCGTGGCTCGGGGACCGTCTCGCTGATGGTCGCCGCTGTCTCGCCATCGGCGAACTTGAGCGTGACGGCTCCGGCGACCCTGGCCTCTCGCGCCGTCCGGATCAGCCGATCACCCGCCATCACCCGTGCGAAACCGCGCTTGAGCGGCGCATCGGGATTGAGCGACTGGGCAAGCCGCGCGAGGCCATCAAGCTGACGTCGCGCCTCGGCAAGACGTCGCTCCAGCAGGATCGGCGAGAGGCGCACGCCTGCGAGCTTGTTTCGCCCGCGTTCGATCTGTGCTTCGAGCAAGGCCGGACGCAGGGCGCCAGCGGCGTCGGCGAGTTCATGGCGGGCCCCGCTTAGCCGATGCGACAGGCCCCGCCGCAATCGTTCGGCCAGATCGTCCGAGCGCTGCCGCGCCTGGCCGAGCAGCACGTCCGGCCGGGGCAGCAGCCGGCGCTGCGCCTCCAATCGTTCCTTCGAGCGCTCCATGCCGCGCGCCAGGCAGCGCCGCATCCGCGCATCGAGCTCGGTCACGCCAGCGATGAGTTCGGCGCGCACCGGCACGGCCATTTCGGCAGCGGCGGTCGGCGTCGGTGCGCGCAGATCGGCGGCAAAGTCGCACAGGGTCGTGTCGGTCTCGTGGCCCACGGCCGAGATGACCGGGATCGGCGATGCCGCTACCGCACGCACCACACTCTCCTCGTTGAAGGTCCACAGATCCTCGATCGAGCCGCCGCCGCGCGCGACGATCAGCACGTCCGGGCGCGGGATCGGGCCGTCCGGCGGCAGCGCGCCGAAACCGCGCACAGCAGTGGCGACCTGCGCCGCCGCGCCTTCGCCCTGTACCAGCACCGGCCAGAGCAGCACATGGCTTGGGAAGCGGTCGGCGAGGCGATGGAGGATGTCGCGGATGACGGCGCCAGTGGGCGAGGTCACCACGCCGATCACTTTGGGCAGCATCGGGATCGGCCGGCGCTTGCCGGGATCGAACAGGCCCTCGGCAGCGAGCTTGGCCTTCAGCTTCTCGAAGAGCTGCATCAGCGCGCCTTCGCCGGCCAGCTCCATGCTCTCGATGACGATCTGATATTTGCTGCGGCCGGGATAGGTCGTGACCTTGCCCGTCACGATGACGTCCAGCCCATCCTCCGGCGCGAAGGCGATCCGCCCCATGGAGCCCTTCCACATGACACCGTCGATCAGTGCGCCGTCATCCTTGAGCGCGAGATAGGCATGGCCGGAGGCCGCGCGCTTCCAACCGGAAATCTCGCCGCGCAGGCGGACATGGCCGAAGCGGTCCTCGACGGTGCGCTTGAGCTGCGAAGACAATTCGGTGACGCTCAATGGCGGCAGATTGTCGCCTTCCCGCTCCTGCGCTAGGAGGCGGCCGGACGCATCGAACCGGACTGGACTCTCTTCCATGAATATCCTTCTGCTCGGCAGCGGCGGGCGCGAACATGCCCTCGCCTGGAAGCTGGCGCAATCGCCGCGCTGCACGACGCTCTATGCGGCGCCGGGCAATCCGGGAATAGCCGAGCATGCGGCGCTGGTCGACCTCGACTTGGCCGACCATGGCGCCGTCGCGGCCTTTTGCACTGCGCGGGAGATCGGTCTGGTCGTCGTCGGGCCGGAGCAGCCGCTGGTCGATGGCATTGCCGACAGCCTGCACGCGGCGGGCCTGGCCGTGTTCGGGCCGAGCGCCGCGGCTGCGCGGCTCGAAGGCTCCAAGGGCTTCACCAAGGAATTGTGCGACGATGCCGGCATCCCGACCGCGACCTATGTTCGCTGCAAGAGCGCACCCGAGGCACTGGCCGCGCTCGATCGCTTTTCGCTGCCGGTGGTCATCAAGGCCGATGGCCTCGCCGCCGGCAAGGGCGTGATCATCGCCGAAACGCGCGGCGAGGCGGAGGCGGCGGTCGCCGACATGTTCGGCGGCAGCTTCGGCGCGTCGGGTGCGGAAGTGGTGCTGGAAGAATATATGACCGGCGAGGAGGCGAGCTTCTTCGCGCTCACCGATGGCGTCAGCGTCGTGCCGTTCGGCTCCGCGCAGGATCACAAGCGCGTCGGCGATGGCGACACTGGCCCCAATACCGGCGGGATGGGCGCCTATAGCCCCGCCTCGGTGCTGACTCCGGCGCTGGAAGCGGAAGTGATGGCGCGGATCATCCGGCCCACCGTCGCGACGATGGCGGCGCGCGGCACGCCTTATTCGGGCGTGCTGTTCGCCGGGTTGATGCTCACGCCCGATGGACCGAAGCTCATCGAATATAATTGCCGCTTCGGTGATCCCGAGTGTCAAGTGCTGATGATGCGGCTGGAGAGCGATCTGGTCGATCTGCTGCTCGCCGTCGCACAGGGCCGGCTCGATACGGCGCCCGTCGCGCGGCTGGGCGAGGATGCCGCGCTCACCATCGTGCTGGCCGCCAATGGCTATCCCGCCGCGCCGCAGAGGGGTGCACCCATCCGCCTGCCTGTCGTGCCCGAGGACGAGAAGATCTTCCACGCCGGCACTGCCCTGCGCGACGGCGGACTGGTCGCCAATGGCGGCCGCGTCCTCAATGTGACGGCCCGCGGCGGCACGGTGACGCAGGCGCGTGACGCGGCTTATGCGCTCGTCGACGCGGTCGATTTCCCCGGCGGCTTTTGCCGACGCGACATCGGCGCGCGCGAGGTCGCACGGGAAGCGATCGGCCAGACGGGCTGACGCACCGCCTGTCCCGCGAGTCTCATATCGGCACGTGAACCCCGGCAGGGGGGGATTGATGGCCGCAGCCGAAACTGCCAGCGTCCGCTGCGTAACTCTGGTGGGGAGAGAGTCGTCGTCATGCATGGCGGGCTCAAGATAGCGATCGGTGCGGGCGCCACGGCGCTTCTGGCCTGGACGGTTCATGGGCCGCTGGGGCAGGGCAAGGCGTTCATCGTCGGTCTGGAGCAGGATGCGGACGTCAGGCTGGCCACACGCGGCATGCCCAATATCAAGGTCCACTTCCCGACCAGCCCTTACTCGCGCATGGCGCATCTTTCCGGCGCCGCCAGTGTCATCCAGCAGGAGGACGCGCTGAAGCTGGTCCGCGCGTTCGGTGGCACCTCCGGGGCAGTTTGGGGCGACGCGGCAGCGAACGCTGACAAGCTGCCCATGCTCGCCGCGTCGGAGCCGCAAAACGCCGTCGATCAATCGAACGAGGCCATGGACGAGCAGCGCTCCCGCGAGCTCGGTGCCGTGATCAATAGCATGGCTGCCCCCTTGCCGGCCGAGAACAAGCTGGCGCAGGCGGTCGCGCCAATGCCGCAGCCCTCTCCCAAGGCGACGCCAACGCCGACACTGATTCCCGCGCCCAAGGCCGTCGCGATTGTCGCGCCGAAACCGGCCCCGCCGCCTCCGCCCAAGGTCGTGCCGACACCGACGCCCCGGCCCACGCCTGTCGTGCGGCCGACCCCGGTGCGGGTCGCTGCCGCCGGGTCCGCCCCGATGCCGTCCGTCCGTCCGTCCGCCAATCCCTGCCAGCGCAGCATCGACGCCGCTCTCGCCGGGCGGGTGATGAGCTTCCGCTCGGGCAGCGCCTGGCTGAACCCGCAGTCCAACAAGATGATCGACGATGTCGCCGCCGTGCTGAAGCGGTGCCGTGCCTATGGCATCGAGATTGGCGGGCACACCGATGGGGCGGGCGACGAGGGCGTCAACCGCAGCATGTCGCAGGAGCGCGCCAACCGCGTCCGCGAAAGGCTGATCGCGCGAGGCGTCCCGGCCAGCGCTGTCGTCGCCAAGGGCTATGGCTCCTCGCGGCCGATCCGCGCCGGCAACACGCTCGATCCTGCGAATCGGCGCATTTCCTTCACCATCTCGCGGGGAGGCGCATGATGCCGTTGCTCGTCGAGACCATGCTCCTCTTCCTCATCGCCTTCCTGCTGGGCCTGGTCGCGGGCGCGGTGTTCTGGAGGCGGTCATGATCGCGCTGATCGCTTATTACTGGTACGGCCTGCTGATCGCCTTCGGCATCGGTCTGGTCACGGCCTGGTGGGTCTGGACGCAGCTTCCTGTCGCCATGCCGATCGAAGTCGATCCGGATGATGAGTTGCTGGACTGGGAGTCCGAGCAGCCAATGCCGTCGCCCGCCGCGCCTTCCGGCTTCGCCAGGATCGAGACAGTGGAGGATCAGCTGCTGATCGGCGGGGCCGAGCCTGCACCGGAAGAGGTTGCGCCGCCTGTGTCCGATCAAGAGGAGACGGCGCACATCGACGAGGGCGAGGCCGAGCCTGCGCCGGCAAGCCTGATCGAGCATGGCGTCGACGAACTCACCAGCGCATTGTCGGACGAACTGGCCCCGGCGATCACCGCGAGCAGCGAAGCGGCGATGGATGCGGTCGAGCCGGTCCAAGACGAAGCGGAGGCGCTGGCGGAACCCGATGCAGCGGCCATCGAGGACCACGTCGAGCCGCTCGAGCCGCGTGTCGAGGAGCCCGAACCCGTCGTCCCGGCGGGCAAGGCGCCCGACGACCTCATGGTCATCAAGGGGATAGGCCCGCAGATCGACGCGCTGCTGCGCAGCCTCGGCGTCCAACGCTTCGAGGACATCGCCGGCTGGATGCCCGAGGATATCGAGCGGATCGACGGCCAGCTCGGCATCTTCAAGGGCCATATCATTCGCGACGAATGGATCGGCCAGGCGCGGCTGCTCGCCAAGGGCGACATGGAAACCTTCAACCAGCGCTACGGGCATCTTTCCTGAGCCGGCCAAATGATGCCATGACGCAGGTCATGCGGATCGACTCCATCACGACGGAACAGGCGGCAGTGCGCGATCTGATCGCGATCCATCTGGCGGGCATGCATGCCAGCTCGCCGCCCGAAAATGTCTTCGCGCTCGATCTCTCGGGCTATGCCAAGCCCAATCTCACCCTGTGGGGCGCCTGGCGCGGCGAGGCGCTGGCCGGGATGATCGCGCTGCAGCGGCTGAGCGCCACGCAGGGCGAGATCAAATCCATGCGAACCCATCCCGACCATCTGCGTCTGGGCATCGCGCGCCTGCTGCTCGACCATGTGATCGACGTGGCGCGCGGCGAGGGGATCCGGCGCCTGTCGCTGGAAACTGGCAGAGGCGATGCCTTCGAGCCCGCGCTCACGCTCTATCGTGCGCGTGGTTTCGTCAATGGCGATGCCTTTTCGGACTATAAGCCAAGCGATTTCAGTCAGTTCCTGCATCTCGATCTGGCCTAGGCGGCGTGGACAAATTCAGGGCGGCGCCATGTCCGCCTTGCTGAAGGCAGATCTGAGGACAGCACGGCTTGTCCTTTGCGCAGTCGCGAAATCGGGACTGTCCTACTCGATCGCGTTAAAGCATGATGATGATGATGATGCGGGGGATGCGATCCCCGGGCTCTTTCTCATCATGAATGCTGGAGCAGCATGGAAGGTGCGCGGCCTGTCGCTGCTCATAGTGTGACCTTGGTGTGACCTCTGGGCGATCCAGACTGGCCGTTTTGGCGAGATGGCTTGCCAGGAACGACCGCTCGAACTGTCCACGCAGCCTGGCTGAACCCCGATCGGGGCGAGCGCTACTCCGCGCTCACCAGCAGCTTGTCGATTTTGCGTCCATCCATATCGACAATCTCGAATCGCCAGCCCTGTTCGCTGAAATGCTCGCCTTCCTCAGGCAGGTGACGCAGCACCGCGAGCGCGAAGCCGGCCACGGTCGCATAGTCGCGATCCTCGTCCAGAGTGAGCTCGAGCCGTTCGGCCAGCGCATCGAACAGCAGCTGGCCAGAGACCAGCAGGGATCCGTCGTCGCGCTCGACCAGCATCGGATGATCGTAGAGATCATTGTCCGAGACGAATTCGCCGGCAATGGCGGACATGAGATCGGCGGGGGTCACGATCCCCTCGAAATGCCCATATTCGTCATGCACCATGACCATCGGCACTTCGGCCTCGCGCAGGCGATTGAGCGCGTCCATCGCGTCGACCTGGTCGGGTACGATCGAGACCGGGCGCATCAGTGCGCGCAGGTCCAGCGCCTCGCCGCGGAAGAGGGCGGACATGACGTCGCGGGCCTGAACAACACCGATAATATCCTCGACACTCCCCTGCGCCACGGGGACGCGCGTGTGCGGCGTCGCCAGCAGCTTTTCGCGCAGGTCGGCGGGATCGGCGTCGGCATCCAGCCAGTCGACGTCGCGGCGCGGCGTCATCACTTCGCGCACCGGCCGGTCGGCAAGACGCACCACGCCGGAGATGATCGCGCGCTCGCTCTCCTCGATCACGCCATGCCGGCTCGCCTCGGCGACGATGAGCTGCAGCTCCTCCGCCGTCACATGATCCGGAGACTCCGGCTTGATGCGGAACAGCCTGAAGATCAGCGCGCTCGATGTCTCGAGCAGCCACACCAAAGGCGCGGTGACGCGGGCGAGCAGCACCATCGCGGGCGCCAGCAGCACCGCGAGTGGCTCGGGGTTGCGCAACGCATATTGCTTGGGGACCAGCTCGCCGATGATCAGCGACACATAGGTCGTGATGATGATGGCGACGGCGAAGCCGGTATTCTGGGCGGTCTCCGGCTTCATGCCGAAGGATTGCAGGATCAGGCCGAGCGGGCCGCCCAGCTTCTCGCCCGAGAAAGCGCCGGCCAGCACGGAGATGCCGGTGATGCCGATCTGCACGGTCGAGAGGAATTTGCCCGGATCGGCGGAGAGGTCGAGCGCCGCCCCGGCTCCGCGCTTGCCGGCCTTGGCCATCGCCTGCAGGCGCGGCCGCCGCGCGGAGACGATCGCCAGCTCTGACATGGCGAAGACGCCATTGAGCGCAATGAGTGCGATGACGATGGCGGCATCGAACCAGGGGAAGGCGGGCAAGGCTTGCGAAACGGGCATGGAGATGCCTGCTCATTAGACAATTTTTTACGCCGCGCCACAAGCCGATGCTTGCGTCCGTTCACGGAACGATCATCTGGGCCGGTCATTAATGCACATATCCCCGCAAAAGCGGCTCGAAACACGAGGAGATGATCATGAGCTTTCGGTCCCACACGCGCTTTGCCCTGGCGAGTGCCGCACTGGCGTCGCTGGCCCTGTCCGGCTGCGTGACGGATCCCGAGACGGGCAATCGCAAGATTTCCAAGGCCGCGATCGGCGGCGTCGGCGGCGCACTCGGCGGCTATCTGCTCGGCGATCTGCTGGGCGGCCGCAACGACCGGACCGAGAAGATCGTCGGCGCGGGCATCGGCGCGATCGCCGGCGCGGGCGTCGGCGCCTATATGGACGCGCAGGAAAAGAAGATGCGCGAGCGGACCGCCGGAACCGGCGTCGATGTCGTACGGCAGGGTGATGAACTGCTGCTGCGTATGCCCTCCGGCATCACCTTTGCCACCAACAAGTCCGACATCCAGCCCCAGTTCCGGCCGACGCTGGACGAGGTCGCCGCGACGCTCGCCGAATATCCCAAGACGATGATCGACGTGCTCGGCCACACCGACAGCGACGGCAGCGAGGCCTATAATCAGAAGCTCTCCGAGCAGCGCGCGCAGAGCGTGGCGGGCTATCTCACCGGCCATGGCATTGCGCCGGTGCGCCTGGCGACCAAGGGCTATGGCGAGATGCAGCCGATCGCGAGCAACGAGACGCCGGAGGGCAAGGCGCAGAACCGGCGTGTGGAGATCAAGATCGTTCCGGCGGTGGCGGGCTGAGGCTGGACGCTCCACCTCCGTTCGTTTCGAGCTGAGGTTCGGGCGAAGTCGAGAACCGGTGTCGAGACAGACAGCGTGGCGCTGCATTCTCGACAGCCGTCTCGACAGGCTCGACGGCCGCTCGAAACGAACGGCTTGTTTTGCCGGTTAGCCCGGCTGGAACAGACTGCCGCTGAGGCCGGTCAGCACGAATTGCACCGCGAGCGCCGCCAGGATGACGCCCAGCAGGCGGGTGATGACCGCCTCGACCTGACTGCCGAAGATGCGCATGATCGGAGCGACGGACAGCAGGGCGATCAGCATCAGCAGCAGATTGGCCAGGAGTGCGGCGAGCACGACCATGCTCTGCTCGATGCCGTGTGCGCGTGCCGTCAGCAGCATGACGGTCGCGATCGAGCCGGGGCCGGCGATCATCGGCATCGCCATCGGGAAGACCGAGACATCCTCGATTTCCGGCGTCGCCCTGATCTTCTCGGCGCGATCCTCGCGGCGCTGGGTGCGCTTCTCGAACACCATGTCGAGCGCGATGAAGAAGAGCATGATGCCGCCCGCGATGCGGAACGCCTCCAGGCTGATCCCGAGCACGCGCAGCAGATCTTCGCCGACCAGCGCGAAGCCCAGCAGGATGCACGAGGCGATGATCGTGGCGCGGATCGCCATGCGGCGGCGCTGCGCCGCGTCCGCGCCGCTGGTCAGCCCATAGAAGATAGGCGCGCAGCCCGGCGGGTCGATCACCACGAACAGGGTGATGAAGGCCGAGACGAAGAGCTCGATCATGGCGCGCCGTTCGGCACGACTTCGTGGATCACAACCTTCTGGTCCCCGCCGCTCTCGCGCATCGTGACCTCGAAGCTGTTCTCCTTCTCGCCCTTGGTCCAGCGCCAGTGAAGCGAGCCGTCATTGGACTGGCCGTCGCCGGACAGCGGCGGCGGGTTGGCGATAAGCGTGACGGGCGGATTGCGTGGCGGGCGGCGACGATCGTCGAGCCCTTCCACGTCGAAGCCGTCCGGGCGCCGGCCGCCGCGGCATTCGGCGACCTTGCCCTCGATGATCACCTCGTCCTGCTTCGGCGTCTCGCGCGGGCTGCCGAAATCGACCACCCATTTATAATCGCCGTCCTTCTGGCGCCGCCAGATGGTGTTGAACGTGCCGCCGCCGCCATTGGGCCCGCTCCACGGCCCGGTCGAGAGCGCGTAGGTGCCGTCGCAGGAGACGAACACGCGATAGGGCTGCCATGACAGCGCTCTGGCCGGGTCGGCGCGCTTCTTGAGCCAGCTCTGGGCATTGACGGCGTCCGGCATGAACATGACGGCGTCCTTGTCCGCCGTCTCGCGGAAGGCGGTCCACTGGCCCTTGTCCTGCGCCAGGCGGGCGAATGCCAGCTCGGCGGAAACGATGGCGCTGGGATTGGCATTGCCCCGGCCGGGGCCACCCATGCCGCCGCGGCGCCCCTGCGCGCCGGCAAGGCTCGCGCCCAGTACGAGCGCGATCGCGGCGATGCAGGCGGCCTTGCGGATCAAAGGCCCAGCGGCGCCGGCAGGCCCGCGCGCAGATGCGCGGCGAAGAGCGTGTTGCGCATGAGAACCGCGATCGTCATCGGGCCGACGCCGCCGGGCACCGGCGTGATCGCCGCGACATGGCTGATTGCGCTGGCCGTATCGACATCGCCGACGATCCGGGTCTTGCCCTCTTCCTCGGCCGGCACGCGGTTGATGCCGACGTCGATCACCGTCGCGCCGGGCTTGATCCAGGCACCCTTGATCATCTCGGGCCGGCCGATCGCGGCGACGACGATGTCGGCCTGGTGGATGACGCCGGCGAGATCCTGCGTGCGGCTGTGCGCGATCGTCACCGTGCAATTGGCGTTGAGCAACAGCTGCGCCATCGGCTTGCCGACCAGGATCGATCGGCCCACCACGACGGCATTCTTGCCGGACAGGTCGCCCAGCTCGTCCTGCAGCAGCATCAGGCTGCCGAGCGGCGTGCAGGGCACCAGACCGGGCAGGCCGAGCGCAAGGCGGCCGGTGCTGATCGGCGTCAGGCCATCGACATCCTTGTCGGGATTGATCAGCTCGACCACCGCCTGCTCGTCGAGATGCTTGGGCAACGGAAGCTGTACGAGGATGCCGTCGACGCGCGGATCGCCGTTCAGCTCCTCGACCAGCTCCATCAGCTCTTCCTGGCTGATGTTGGCGGGGCGCTTGAACTCGAAGCTCTCCATGCCGAGCTTCAGAGTCATCTTGTGCTTGGAGCGGACATAGACGGCGCTTGCCGGGTCCTCGCCGACGAGCACGACCGCGAGGCCCGGCTTGCGGCCCTGCGATGCGGTGAATGCAGCAACGCCCTCGGCGACCTTGTCCTGCACCTTGGCCGCGAAAGCCTTGCCGTCGATTTCCTTGCCCAACGTCATGTTTCGTTCCGTTCCTCTATCGCTAAGGCTCTCAAGGCGTGCTCGGTCTCTGCCGATCCGCCGACGATGCGCAGGCGCTTTAGCCGGTTGGTGTCGCCTGTCTCCAGCAAAATCGACGATGACGGGACTTTCAGGCGGCGCGCGAGCAGTGCGATCAGCGCGGCGTTGGCCTTGCCCTTGTCGGGTGGCGCGGTGACGCTCGCCTGCAGCCAGCGGGCGCCGGCCGCGTCGGTGAACAGGCCGGCGATCCGCTCGCGTGACGCGCGCGGCGTCAGGCGGATGGCGAGGAGGAGGTCGGTGCCGTCACGGCGGACCGGCATATGCCCGGCGTCAGCGCAGCAGCAGTGTCGCCAGCGCCGTCATGCCCGGCCCCTGCAGGATGATGATGATCAGCAGCACCACCATCGGTGAGAGATCGAGCGCGCCCAGATCGGGCATGATCCGGCGGATCGGACGGTAGAGCGGCTCGGTCAGCCGGTCCAGCGCGATCCAGATGCTGCGGATGATGTCGTTGCTGGTGTTGATCACGTTGAAGGCGATGAGCCAGCTCAGGATCGCCTGAATGATGATGATCCACCACGCCACGTTGAGCAGGATGTACAGCGTCTGGATGAGGGCAAGTGCCATGAAGGATCCTGTGGGTGAAGGGCTGAGGGGCGTATAGCGCAGCTAATACACCTGCGGCAAGCGGCGAAGAAGATCCGCCAATTCAGAAACCGTTCGTTTCGAGCTGAGGTTCGAGCCTGTCGAGAACCGGAGTCGAGAAATCTGCGCCTGCGCAATGTTCTCGACAGCCATCTCGACTTCGCTCGATGGCCGCTCGAACCGAAAGGATATTATTACAGGTGCACCAGTGTCCCCGCGCCTTGCTTGGTGAAGATCTCCAGCAGCATGACGTGCGGTACGCGCCCGTCGAGGATGACGGCGGCGTCCACGCCCTTCTCGACCGCGTTCACGCAGGTCTCGACCTTCGGGATCATGCCCCCCGAGATCGTGCCGTCCGAAACCAGCGCGCCGATCCGCGCCGGGTCGAGATCGGAGAGCAGATCCTTGTCCTTGCTGAGCACGCCGGGCACGTCGGTCAGCAGGAAGAAGCGCTTGGCCTTCAGCTCGGCGGCGATCGCGCCGGCCATCGTGTCGGCATTGACGTTGTAGGTCTCGCCATCCACGCCGATGCCGACCGGGGCCACCACGGGGATGATGTTGTCGGCCGAGAGGCTGTCGAGGATGCGCCGGTCGACCTTCACCGGATCGCCGACGAAGCCGAGGTCGACATTGCGCTCGATGCCGCTGTTCGGGTCCGGCTCGCGCCTGCCGCCGACCTTCTCGCAGATGACGAGCCCGGCATCCTTGCCGGAGATGCCGACCGCGCGGCCGCCCGCGCCGGCGATCCAGCCAACGATTTCCTTGTTGATCGATCCGGCGAGCACCATTTCGGCGATCTGCGCGGTCTCCCTGTCGGTGACGCGCAGGCCGTTCACGAACTTGCTCTCGACGCCGAGCTTCCTGAGCATCGCGCCGATCTGCGGACCACCGCCATGGACGACGATGACGTTGATGCCGACCATCTTCATGAGCACGACATCCTCGGCGAAATCGCGCGCCGCCTCCGGATCGCCCATGGCATGTCCGCCATATTTCACGACGAAGGTCTCGCCGGCATAGCGCTGCATGTAGGGCAGCGCCTCGGTGAGGGTCTCGGCCTTGGCGAGCAGGGCAGCGTCTGGTGCGTAGCGGTCGGTCATGCGCGGGCGCATAGTGGTTTGTGCGGTTTGCTGCAAGGAAGGCGGGAGGCTCATTGCCCTAGCCCGGAATGAGTCCCGCCGCGCGGTAGCTTGCGATGACCGTATCATAGACAAGGACATTGCCCTGGCTGCGCGCGATGAGCTGGGCGCCGCCGACAGCGGCGAAGATGGCGAGGGCGCGGCGCTCGATCGCCGCGGGATTGGCGCTGGTCTCCCCTTGCGCCAGCACCCGGGCCAGCCAGGCGACGTTGATGTCGGCGAACGCCCGCACCTCGCGCCGCACCGCCTCGGGCAGGTCGTCATGCTCGGCGGCGAGGAAGTTGCACAGGCACATGCGGTTGTCGTTCTCGAGCGCGCGGCGGAAGATGGCGGTATATTTGCGCAGGCATATCGCCGGGTCGGGATCCTCCGCGCGGATGGCCTCGAGCGCTGCCCGCGCCTCTTCGCCATAGCGCCGCGCCAGTTCCGCGCCGAGATCGCCCTTGGTCGGGAAATGATAATGGATGCTGGCGCTCTTGACCCCCACAGCCTTGGCGAGTTCGCGGAAGCTGAGGCCGCCATAGCCGTGGGCCTGCGCCGTCGCGCGGGCATGGGTCAGGATCGTTTCGCGCGTATCGAGCATTGGGCCGGCTCCTCAATCTATCGGTAGATAGGCGTTGACAGGCGGGATGCAAATATCTCTACGGATTACCTATCTACCGATAGATAAACAGGACTCACCCATGAAACTTTACGACCGCCAGGGAACGCCCAATGCCGCGCGCGTTCGCATCGTGCTGGCCGCCAAGGGTCTCGATGAAGTGGTCGAAATCGTCCAGGTCGACCTCGTCGCCGCCGAGCAGAAGCAGGACTGGTTCCTGGCGATGAACCCGATCGGCAAGACACCGGTGCTGCTGCTGGACGACGGCCTTGCCCTTTCCGAGTCTCCCGCGATCACCGAATATCTCGACAATCTCGACGGCAATCCGGTGCTCACCGGCAGAACGCCGCGCGAGAAGGGGCTGATCCACATGATGCAGCGCCGCGTCGAGATCATGCTGCTCGATCCCGTGGACGATTATTTCCATTACGGCACGCGCGGGCTCGGCGAGGCACTGCGGCCCTGGCGCATGCCGGAATGGGACGCGGCGGAGAAGAAAGCCTGGGGCGAGCGGCGCGGCGCGCTGGCGGTGGCGAATCTGCCCTATTTCGATGGGGCGTTGCGCGAGCGGCCGTTTCTCGCGGGCGACTTTTTCTCGCTCGCCGACATCTCGCTCTGGGCGGGGCTGGTCTTCCTGACGGGTGCGGGCTTGCCGATCGCGCCGGAGCTGACGGCGCTGGCGGCGTGGAAGGCGAAGGTGGACGATCTGCCGGCGGTCAGGAACCGCACAGGGCAGAATTTCTGAAAGGCTCAGGCCTTGCCGTCCAGCTTCCTGCCGAGTGCCACGAAGGCAGTGATCAGCGGCGGCACGAGGATGATCGACAGCACGACCTTGGTGATCATCTGGCCGCCCATCAGCGCGAGGATTGGCCGCTCGCCATAGAAGCTGATCGTGATGAACAGCAATGTGTCGATGATCTGCGAGATGACGCTGGCGATCATGCCCCACAGCCAGACCAGTTTGCCGGTGCCGCCGGAGAGCTTCGAGAAAATGGCGACGTTGAGCGTCTGCGAGATGCCGTAGGAGATGAGGCCGGCCAGCATCATCCGCGCGCCCTGCCCGACGATGATCGGGAAGGCCTCGATCGCCGGCGGATACATGCCCGGATCATGCGGCAGGGCGATGACGAGCTGGATCAGGGCAGCCGAGACCAGCAGCGGGATGAAGCCCAGCCGCACCAGCAGCGTGGCGATGTGCTGCCCATGCAAGGCGGCGACTGCACTGGAGAGGATCACCAGCAGCAGGAAGGCGAAGATGCCCGCTTCCACCGCGAGCGGCCCCAGCGCGACCTGCTTGGCGCCGAGCACGCCGGCGATGCAGACCATGCCGCCATACAGCACCGAGAAGACGAAGAGGGACCAGCTGAGGGGCGGAGCGGAAGGCGCGGCGGCGCCAGGTGTGGGGTCGGCCATCGGCAGGGTCTATCGGCTTATCGGGAGGGAGGGAAGGGGGCGAAATCTTCCCTTAGCCCCTCCTCTTTAGAGGCGGGGTTAGAATAGCTGGTCCACGGCAAGCCGGCCCCGATTGCCGCGGCCCCGCGCGCCTGTATAAGGGGTGGCCGTGCCCCCGTCGCTCGGGCCGGGCACCAGGGGGACGCGCTTACCGCATATGCATATCGTCATCGGCCTTGCCGGCATCGTCGCCATCCTGCTCATCGCCTTCGCGCTCTCCAGCAATCGCCGCGCGATCCGGCTGCGGGTCGTCGGGGCCGCCTTCGCCTTGCAGGTCGGCATCGCGGTGTTGGTGCTCTACGTGCCGGCAGGCAAGCAGGTGATCGCCGCCATGTCTCGCGGCGTCGCCAATCTGTTGGGCTATGCGCAGGCCGGCACGGACTTCATCTTCGGTCCGCTCGCCAGCCCCACCGTCGGCGGCACCAGCTTCGCCATCGCGGCGCTGCCGGTGATCATCTTCTTCGCGAGCCTCGTCTCGATCCTCTATTATCTCGGGATCATGCAACTGATCGTGCGCTGGGTTGGCGGCGCGATCGAGGCGGTCACCGGCGTCTCCAAGGTCGAGAGCCTGTGTGCGGCGGCGAACATCTTCGTCGGCCAGAGCGAGAGCCCGCTGGTCATCCGGCCCTATCTCGCTGGGCTGACGCCGCCGCAACTCTTCACGGTGATGACCAGCGGCATGGCCGGCGTGGCGGGCACGATCCTCGCCGCTTACGCCTCGATGGGCATCAAAATCGACTATCTGCTGGCCGCCAGCTTCATGGCCGCGCCCGGCGGCATCCTGATGGCCAAGCTCATCATGCCGGACGACCGCACGCCGGTGCAGGGCGAGCTGCCGCTGGAGACGCCGGGCGACGTCGAGGTCCATCTTCCCGAGGTGCGGATCAGCGGCCAGGGACCGGCCGCGCTGTTGCCCGAGGGCACGCCGGGCGAGCCGATGCCCGAGGCCAGCCATGACGAGGAGAAGCCGGCCAACATCATCATGGCCGCCGCGCAGGGAGCGCAGACCGGCGTCAAGCTTGCCGTCGCGGTCGGCGCGATGGTGCTGGCGTTCGTGGCGCTGGTCGCGCTCGCCAACGGCCTGCTCGGCGGGATTGGCGGCTGGTTCGGCTATCCGGACCTGAGCTTCCAGATGCTGCTCGGCAAGGTGTTCGCGCCGGTCATGTGGCTGCTCAACATTCCGTGGGATCAAGCGCAGGTGGCGGGCGGGCTGTTCGGCACCAAGGTCGTGCTCAACGAGTTTGTTGCCTATATCGAGCTTGGCAAGGTGCAGGCCACACTGGCGCCGGCGACAGTCGCGATCGTCACCTTCGCGCTCTGCGGTTTCGCCAATTTCTCCTCGATCGCGATCCAGATGGCGGTGACCGGCAATCTCGCGCCCAACCAGCGTCCGATGATCGCCAAGCTCGGCCTCAAGGCGCTGGTCGCGGGGAGTCTCGCGAACCTCATGAGCGCCGCATTGGCGGGATTGTTGCTGAGCTTGTGAACCGATCTAAGCCCCTCCCTTTCAAGGGAGGGGCTTTTAAGAAGCTCACCGCGTCGGCACAGGCTCCGTGCCCGAATAATCGTAAAAGCCCTTGCCGCTCTTGCGGCCGAGCCAGCCGGCTTCGACATATTTGACGAGCAAGGGCGCGGGGCGGAACTTGGGATCGCCGGTGGTCGAGAAGAGCACCTTGCAGATCTCCAGGCAGGTATCGAGGCCGACGAAATCGGCGAGCGTCAGCGGGCCCATCGGGTGATTGAGGCCGAGCCGGATCGCGGTGTCGATGTCGGTGACGTTGGCGACGCCCTCGCCGAGTGCGAAGATCGCCTCGTTCAGCATCGGCATCAGGATGCGGTTGACGATGAAGCCCGGCGCATCGAAGCTGTGGACCACGTCCTTGCCCAGCGATTTCGCGAAATCCTCGACCGCACTCACCGTCTCGGGCGCGGTCGCGAGGCCGCGGATCACCTCGATCAGGCCCATCACCGGCACCGGATTGAAGAAATGCACGCCGATGAAGCGGGCCGGGTCGGCGCTCGCCTGGGCGAGCCGCGTGATCGGAATGGAGGAGGTATTGGAGGCGAGGATGGCGCTCTTGCCAAGTAGCTTGCTCACATCGGCGAAGATGGCGCGCTTGATCTCCTCGCGCTCGGTCGCCGCCTCGATGACGAGATCGCAGCGCGCGAAGGGATCGAGATCGGCCAGCGGCGTGATCCTGCCGAGTGCGGTCTGCACATCGGTCGCTTCCAGCTTGCCGTTGTCGACCGCGCGTTTCAGCCGTTTCTCGATGCCCGCCTTGCCCGCCTCGGCCCGGCCGAGGTCGACGTCGCGCAGCAGCACATCATAGCCGGCCTGCGCCGCCACCTGCGCAATGCCCGCGCCCATCTGTCCCGCTCCGATGACGCCGACCTTGCGCATATGACTTCCTTTGCGTGAATCCCACGATGACCAAGCTTCGCACTACACCACAGGCGCCAACTGCATTATGCACGGCACGATGACAAGAAGTCTCGCCGCGTTGAGCCGAATGGGCGGCCTCGCCCTGCTGTGGGTAAGCTGCGCCTCGTTCGGCGCGCAGCCGGTGTCGTCCGACGCGCCACCCTTGCCCGAGCTGGGCAAGCCCGCGCCCGCCGCCGAGCCGCTGCTCGGGCGCATCCAGGTCTTCGGCGACTGGGCGGTCGGCTGCGATAATCGCCTCACCTGCAGTGCCGTCTCGCTGATCCCGGACGGCGCCGGCACCTCCTATTCCGTGCTGGTCTCGATCCAGCGCGCCGGCGGGCCGGAGGGGGCGAGCACACTGCGTCTAATCGGCGCCGACCAGCTCGCGGGCAAGATCGACCTCTTCGTCGATAATCGCGCCCTGACCCGCGCGACCGCCGCGCACGACATGATCGAGATGAGCGGCGCGCCTGCCATCGATTTCATCCGCACCCTGGGCTCCAGCTACACGTTTGAGCTGCGCGAGAAGAAACAGACGCTCGATGCGCCGTCGCTGCGCGGCCTGCCGCAGGCGCTACGCTATATCGATGAGCAACAGGGGCGCGTCGGCAGCAAGGGCGCGCTCGCCGCGCTGGGCGATGGCCCGGCCGATCTCGCCAAGCCGATACCGCCGGGGCCGACCGTCACGCCGGACGTCGCGCCGGTCGCGGATTCCGGACCGCTCGATCTCACGCCCGAGGAGCAGGCGGCGGCCCGCAAGCTCGCGGTGTGCGAGGCGCATTTCGACAATGAGCATCCATTCGAAACGCATATCCTCGACACCGACCATGCGCTGGTGCTGCTGCCCTGCAACGCCGGCGACTATAATGTGAGCGCCGTGCCCCTCGTCGCCACGGGCGGCGCGGGGAAATGGCAGTTCCAGATCGCCAGGTTCGATCATGTGCCCGGCTCCACGGGCGATCCGGGCACGCCGCCGCTGATTGTCAATGCGCGCTGGAATCCGGTGCGTGGCGAGCTTTCCAGCTTCGCCAAGGGGCGCGGCCTTGGCGATTGCGGCACGGCCGAGACCTATAAATGGGACGGCGCCACCTTTCGCCTGACCGAGGCGCGCTCCATGCCGGTCTGCCGGGGAGCATGGGAGTGGCCGGTGCTGTATTCGGTGGCGCAGGGGTAGGGCGCAACCGACGTTCGGTTCGAGCGGCCATCGAGCGAAGCCGAGATGGCTGTCGAGAACTTGATGCGCGAACGCCCTTCTCGACTCCGGTTCTCGACTTCGCTCGAACCCTCAGCTCGAAGCGAACGGAATTTTAGCTAGGATCGTTTGCGCGTCTCTGTCAGAGCCAGGGCCAGTGCCCCGCAGGCCAGCGCCAGCGCGATATCCAGCCAGAAGACGGAACGCAGCCCGAAGCTGTCCGCCGCCCAGCCGGCGAGCGGTGGGCTCAGCACGCCGCCGACCAGCTCCGCCGCGCACATCGAGAGCGCGACCGCCGTCGCCACCCGCCCCGGCGCGACGCTTTCCGATGGGATGATCGCGCAGACCAGAGGCGCGCAGCCGACCACGAGGCTGCCGATCACCAGCGATATGCCGAGCAGCCCGACCGATCCCGGCACGATCAGCAGCGCCAGCGGCACCAGCACCGACGCGAAACCGGTGACGATCGTCAGACGTCTGCGTCCGAACCGGTCCGACAGCGCCGGGATAGCGATGCCGCCGATCAGCCCGCCGAAGCCGGCAAGGCTGAGCAACCAGGACATGGTCTGCGGGCTGTGGCCGATCGTCTCGGTGAGGTAGCGCGGCAGGAAGACGTTCTGCACGGTGAGCCAGGCGGTGAAGAGGGCCGCGATCGCCATCGACAGCAGCAGATTGCGGGAGCGCAGCAATTCCCGGATCGAGGGCAGCTGCGTGATCGCCCCTTCGACGGCCGCGACCGGGACCGGCGGCCGGGGCTGGCGCACGAACAGGGCGACCAGCGCGGCGATGACCAGCCCCGGCAGCATCGTGCCGAAGAAGGTGTGCCGCCAGCCGATCATCTCCGCGACCTGGACGATCACGACCGGCCCGGCCATCGCGCCGATCAGGAAGGCGCCGCCGATCTGCATCGTCCCCATGTTGAAGCCGCGGCGCCGCGGGGCCGAGACCGCGCCCATGATCGCCTGCGCGATCGGCACCAGCGGGCCTTCGGTGACCCCGAGGAGCAGCCGCGCGACGAACAGGGCGGCGAAGCCCGCCGCGATGCCCGCCCCGCCGGACATCAGCGAGAAAGCGACCAGCATCCAGACCAGCACCGCCTTCTGCCTGCCTGAGCGGTCGGCGACGGCGGCGATCAGCAGGCCCGAGACCGAGATGGCGCCAGACAACGCCGAGGAGAGCAGCCCGAGCTGGGTGTTGGAAAGGCCGAGATCCGCGACGATGAACGGCGAGAGGAAATTGACCGCCAGCCGGTCCAGCGCCACCACGCCATTGACCAGCGACAAGATGATGAGGACCGCGATCTCATAGCCGCGGGACGCCGACTGTCTCTCCATGGCGGGGTGATAGGGGCTGGTGAGGCGGCTGTCATCCGGGGATGTGGGCCTCTTCATCCCCTCCCTTTCAAGGGAGGGGTAAGGGGTGAGTGACGCGCGCAGCGCGTTCGGCGCGACCGGGCGTGTTCGCAGATCGCTTCGCGACACCCACCCCCGACCCCTCCCTTGAAAGGGAGGGGAGCAGGAAGCCTGCTACCTCCGCGCCGCGATTTTCCTCGGCGCTGCCTTCGCGAGCGGCCCTTGCCAGAAGCTCTGCATGTTCCTGCCGACGAACATCTGCGGTTCGGAGGGGAGGAGCTTCTGCGCCGTCTCCCACTGGGTCACCATCTTCCTGGCGCCGTCGAAGGATTCCGCCAGCGAGGCGCCGCGCGCCAGCGGGCCGGTCAGGAAGGCCTCGCCGAAATAAGTCAGCTCGCGCCGGTCGTCACAGCCGAACGAGGTGCGGTCCGGCCGCGCCGCGGCGATGACGATGGTGTCGTCACTGGTAAGCCGGGGGATCCAGCTGCCGGCGAAGCAGGCCGACAGGATGATGACGCGCCTGCGGATATGCGCCCGGTCCAGCGTGGCACCGAGCGTGTCCGCCGAGAGCGCGATCAGCGGCACGTTGCCGGGAAGGGCGGTCGCCACGGCGGCGTCCGGCCGGCCATGCGAGGTCAGATAGACAATCAGCACGTCGTCGGGCGATCCGGCCATGCGGCTGCCGATGTCATCGAATATCTGCGCCATGTTTTCCGGCGTCGCGAGGGGCACCTGCATGAGATCGGCCGCACCATTGGAGAGCAAAACGCCCCCTCTGGCCGTCCCGCCATATTTCGCCGCCAGCTTCTGCAGCGCCGTGCGCGCCTCGCGAGAGAAGAGCGCCTGCGTCCCGAGCGGCGCGATCGCGACAGCATAGACATTGGGATGATCCGTGGCGCGTGGCGGAATCTGCGCCAGGCAGTCGCGGACAAGGCGATCCTGCACGCCCCACAGATCGATCACGTTGCGCGGCGGCAGCGGCTGGGCGAGCGAGCAGGATGTCGCGTTCCGGGGTGACGGCAGGTCGGCGCGCGCAGCAGCGCCGAGGAACAGGATCGCGATCATCGCCGCGTTGCGCCGCAAAGCCGACAAGGATGTGTCCATCAACGAGACCCCCTCCCATTGCGACGCAAAATTGCGCGAAGCCGGGTCGTCCGGCAAGCATTTTTGCGCTCGCCTTCGCTCGCGCCACATGCAAACCTGCAGGCAGGGGAGCGAGGATGCTGGAAAAGACGAGCGCGCCGAGGGAGCTGGGCGACATCATCGATCATCGGCCGATGACGGTCACGCAGATCGCGGTGGCGATCCTGTGCGCCGCAGCCCTGTTCGTGGACGGATACGACATCCAGGTGATGGCGCTCGCCGTGCCCTCGCTTTCGCGGGACTGGGCCCTGCCGGAGTCGAGCTTTGGTCTTGCCCTCTCCGCCGTCGTCATCGGCATCACCTTCGGCGCCGGCGTGCTTGGTCCGCTCGGCGATCAGATCGGCCGCAAGACGATGCTCGTCACCGCCATGCTCGCCATCGGCATCGCCACGACCTGCACGGCGCTGGCGACGACGACCACCGAATTCGTCCTCTGGCGGCTGGTCACCGGCGCCGCGCTCGGCGCAGGGCTGCCGAACGGCGCGGCGCTCACGTCGGAATATGCGCCGGTCGCGCGGCGGTCCTTCATTGTGGGGCTGATGAACGTCGCCTCGCCGATGGGGGCGTTCAGCGCGGGCTTCCTGGCGCCGCCCGTGCTCGATGCGTTCGGCTGGCGCGGCGCCTTCGTGATCGGCGGCGCGGGGCCGCTGCTGATCGCCGTGCTGATCCTGTTCCTCGCGCCAGAATCGCTCAAATATCTGCTCATTCGTCGCCCGGCGGACAAACGCATCGGCCGTATCCTGCGCATCATTGCACCGGACGTCGATCCGGCCTCGGTCACCGTCACCTCGCCCGCGCATCGCCCGCGCAGCTCGCCGCTGCAGCTCCTCAACCGCGAATTCCGCGCGCGCACCCTGCTGCTCTGGGCGCTGCTCACGCTCAACCTGTTCACGCTCTATGTGCTGGTGAGCTGGCTGCCGGCGCTGCTCCAGCATAGCGGCTGGGCATCGGGCGACGCGCTGCGCGGCGCCGTGCTGATCCAAGCCGGCGGAATCGGCGGCGGCATCGTGATGGCCAATTTCCTCGACCGCGGCGCGACCCGCGCGGCGCTGGCGGCCGGTTTCTCCTTCCAGGCGGTCTGCCTGCTGGCCTTCTCGCTGGTGCCGGGCGGCTTCGGCTGGGTCGCATTGCTGCTCCTGCTGGGAGCGGGCGTCTCGGGCTGCCAAACGGCGCTCAACGCACTCTCCGCCGCTTATTATCCGCCCTCGATCAAGGCGACCGGTGTTTCATGGGCATTGCTGATCGGGGGCATCGGCTCGGTGCTGGGGCCGCTCGCCGGGGCCTGGTTCATCGATCTCGGCCTCTCGACCGTGCCGATCCTTGCTATCCTCGCCATTCCGGCGCTGATCTGTCTCGTTTCCGTCAGCCTGATGAAACGCGCGTGGCAGGCGCATTGACGTCGCGTGCCGGCACGACGATGCTGCCGGCAGGAGAGAGACCATGGCATCCACACTGACCGGCGCGTCGACCGTGCGCGCGACACTGAATTATTTCGATCCGCATGTGCCGCGCGGCCGCTTCGATCTGGTCGAGCCGGAGCGCAACCTCATGGTTTTCGAGGGGCATGAGATGCCGATCCACGACATGCGCGACGGCGGTGTGACGCTGGATCGCGAGGGCTTCACGCTTGCGCGGCATCGCAGCGCGGTGGCCCGCAGCCCGGAGATGCTCGACACCAATCTCGTCGCCCAAGACGGCCTGCCGCCGATCAACAAGGCCTATTATGACGAGCTGCTGCCGCTGATGCGGGAGATCAGCGGCGCGCGCGAGGTGATCCCGCAGGCGACCGGGCTCACCGTCCGCTTCAGCGCCCGCTCCCAGCGCCAGAGCTGGGCAGGCGCGGCAGGCTTCATCCATCTCGACGTCACCGAACAGTCGGTGAACCGCTTTCTCGATTTCAGCCTCAAGGCCGCCGGCCGGGAGATCGCGCCCTACAGCCGCTTCGTCCTTCTCCAGACCTGGCGGACGGTCTCCGATCCGCCGCAGGACAATCTGCTGGCCTTGTGCGATCGCAGCAGCGTCCACCCGAGCGATGAGGTCTTCTACGATGCGATCATCGGCGATAAAGGCACGGCGCTGGAGGCGGTCGAGGCGCGCAGCTGCCGCTACAATTCCGACCATCGCTGGTGGTACGCGTCGGAGATGGGCGCGCAGGATGTGCTGGTCTTCATCGGCTATGACTCGGCCGATCCGCAGGGCATTCAGCCCTTCCACACCGGTTTCGACGTGCCGGGCTGCGAGGGCGCGGCCCCGCGCGCCAGTCTGGAAGCGCGCTTCTTCGCCTTCTACGACTGACCGGAGGGCGAGCGTTGCGCACGACCCTCGGCATCTGCGAGAAGAAGAGGCGCTACCGCACCGAGCGAGAGGCGCTGGCCGTCACCCTCGCCGCCGGTGTCACTCTGCGGCCCTATCGCTGCGAGCTGTGTCGCCAATATCATCTGACCAGCCGAACCAAGGGCAAGCGGATCCCGCGGCCGGGGAACTAGGGCGCGTGGACAAATTCCGGGTTCAGCTGATGTCCGCCTTAAGGAGGCGCATAAGGGCCGCTGCATGGCCGAAATGCCGTGGGAAAGGGAAGGTCGGCTTTTGGGTTCAAGAACTGACATTCGCGCTATAGGGCGCTTGAACCCACTCGATCGCCAGTGCGGCGAAGCCACATTGAGCGATCATCGCCAACGGAACGTCCATGCCCATCGTGAAAACCAATGGCATTAATCTGGCCTATGACAGTTTGGGCGATGAAAGCTCGGAGGCCATCCTTCTGATCGCGGGGCTCGGGACCCAGATGATCCGCTGGACTATTTCATTTTGCCAACAGCTGGCCGACAGAGGCTATCGCGTGATCCGCTTCGACAACCGCGACGCGGGCTGCTCCACGCATTTTGCCGATCGTCAGATACTCGATTTTGGGGCATTGGCCGCTA
>NZ_JAHGAW010000026.1 GCF_018603885.1 Sphingobium nicotianae | reverse complement strand
AACGCGCTGACCCGAGAGCGAGTTGTCCACGACCACGGCCAGACACTCACGGCTATAGTCGTCGATGACGCACAGGATCCGGAACCGCCGCCCGTCGACCAGCGTGTCGGACACGAAGTCCAGGCTCCAGCGCTGGTTCGACCCCTGCGGGACCACCATCTGCGCCCGGGTGCCCAGCGCCCGTTTGCGGCCACCGCGCTTGCGCACCGTCAGCCGCTCTTCCCGATAGACCCGATAAAGCTTCTTCCAGTTCACATCCACGCCTTCACGCCGCAGCAGGATGTGCAGCCGGCGATAGCCGAACCGGCGGCGTTCAGCCGCCAACACCTTCAATCTGGAGCGAAGCTCATCATCATCTCCCCGCGTCGACCGATAGCGATGGACGCGCGGATCGATGCCCACCAGGCCACAGGCCCGGCGCTGCGAGTAGCCCTTGTTCTCGATGGCCCAGTTCACGGCATTTCTCCTCGAACCGGGCGTCAGAAGTTTTTTCCCAGCATCTCGCGCAATGTCGAGACGTCCAGCATCGACTCCGCCAGCAGCTTCTTGAGCTTGGCGTTCTCCTCCTCAAGGGCCTTCAGCCGCTTGGCCTCCGACACCTCCATGCCGCCATATTTGCTGCGCCATTTATAGAAGGTCACGTCGCTGATGCCGTGCTTGCGGCACAGCTCCGCTGCCGTCAGGCCGGCCGCGTGCTCCTTCAAGATCCCGATGATCTGCTCTTCACTGAACCTCGATCGCTTCACTGCCTGTCCTCCTCTTCAAGGAACAGGCTAACCTCAATCCGAGGACATTTCAGGGGAGCAGG
>NZ_JAHGAW010000025.1 GCF_018603885.1 Sphingobium nicotianae | reverse complement strand
CTAGGCCGGATCGACATTCAGGATTTCCAAAAGGTCTGATCGCTGATTCATAGGGCTCCGTGTTGGAACGCGGAGCGGACGATGGGTAACAAGCGTTACGAGTTGAACGATGCGCAGTGGGCGAAGATGGCTCTACTGCTACCTGGCAAGGCTGGCGATCCTGGACGGACAGGATCGGATAACAGATTGTTTGTGAACGGATGTTTGTGGGTTCTGCGATCTGGTGCGCATTGGTGCGACCTGCCTGAGCGCTACGGCCGATGGAAGACGGTGCACCGGCGCTTCAGTCGCTGGTGTGACACTGGGGTATGGGAGCGGGTGTTTGATGCGCTCACCACGGATCGCGACAATCAGTATCTGATGATCGACAGCACCATCGTTCGCGCCCATCAGCAGGCAGCGACCGGAAAAGGGGGGCGCAAGACCAGGCGCTGGGGCGTTCCCGAGGAGGACTGACGACCAAGATCCACATGCTCGCCGACGCGCTGGGGCGGCCGTTGCGCTTCTCCATCACGGCAGGGCAGGCCCATGACATCACCGCCGCTCCAGCCCTGCTCAAAGGTCAGCAGGCCGGGGCTGTGCTCGCCGATAAAGCATATGACAGCAATGGCTTACGAGAGACGATCGCTCAAATGGAGGCGCAGGCCGTGATCCCGTCCAAGCGCAATCGCAAAGTCTTCATCCCCCACGACACCGACCTCTACAAGCAGCGCAACCGGATCGAACGATGCTTCGGTCGCCTCAAGCATTTCCGCCGCTTCGCCACGCGCTACGATCGGCGCACTATCCATTTCGCCGGCTTCATCCACCTCGCTGCCGCCATGATCTGGCTTCGCTGAATGTCGATCCGGCCTA
>NZ_JAHGAW010000024.1 GCF_018603885.1 Sphingobium nicotianae | reverse complement strand
CCGACCCACAGTCGGTCGCTCAGCGCCAGATGTCATGTGCCTGAAAGCTGCCGTCGCGCTTAACCCTTCGAAGCTTTGGCGGATTGTGGTCCCCTGCGGCGGGCAGTGCGCTCTATCCCGTCGACCACGGTTCGATAGAGTGCCGCTGGCAGATCATGCCCCATGCCGGTTATCAGCATGAACTCGGCGCCGGGAATGGTTGAAGCCGTGTCCTTACCGCAAGCCGGTGGGATTAGCGGGTCCTCAGCCCCGTGCATCACTAACGTTGGCGCTGTGATGGTTGCCAGTTGTGGTCGGCGGTCCCCGGCGACAGCGATCGCGGCGATTTGGCGCCCGAAACCGCCAGGGTCATAGGCCCGTCGAACCTCCTCCCGGACCAGCGCGCGATGTGTCTCTTCGTCCAACGGATAGCCGGTCCCGGCGATGCGTCGTGCAAAGGCCAGGCTATGCTCCAGAAACCCGCCCTCATTGTCGATAGGGTCCGGCGTGGGTTTCGTCATCATCGCCATGACTTCAGGCTCAGCCTGAGGAAGAGAGGGGTTGCCGGAGCTGGCCATGATTGACGTGAGCGACAAGACCCGCTCTGGATACTTGCTGGCCGCGACCTGCGCGATCATGCCGCCCATCGATCTGCCCACGAAATGCGCTTGGTCGATCGAAAGCGCATCGAGCAAGCCGATAGCGTCGTCGGCCATGTCATCAAGAGTGTAGGGTACGTCCGGCCGTTGTCCAGCCATGAGCGTAGCGGCCAATGCCCCAAAATCGAGTATCTGACGATCGGCAAAATGCGTGGAGCAGCCCGCGTCGCGGTTGTCGAAGCGGATCACGCGATAGCCTCTGTCGGCCAGCTGTTGGCAAAATGAAATAGTCCAGCGGATCATCTGGGTCCCGAGCCCCGCGATCAGAAGGATGGCCTCCGAGCTTTCATCGCCCAAACTGTCATAGGCCAGATTAATGCCATTGGTTTTCACGATGGGCATGGACGTTCCGTTGGCGATGATCGCTCAATGTGGCTTCGCCGCACTGGCGATCGAGTGGGTTCAAGCGCCCTATAGCGCGAATGTCAGTTCTTGAACCCAAAAGCCGACCTTCCCTTTCCCACG
>NZ_JAHGAW010000023.1 GCF_018603885.1 Sphingobium nicotianae | reverse complement strand
GGAGGCACCTTGTCCGAGCCTTCATGATCGCGGCCGGGCGTTATGGGGTGGACGTCTCTGTGTCCGACACGAGGTTTGATCCTCCACGATCCGGGCGAGATCGTCCTGGCATGGCTGAGCGGGCGAAGGTCGCTGGGATCAAGTCCAGCGGAACTCAGTCTCATTCAGCCAAAGCGAGTGCAGCAGGATGGCAATCTTGCGAGCGACGGCGACCTTTGCGCGCTTGGTGCCTTTGCTTTCGAGGAGGCGTCGTCCCCATTGCTGCAACGGGAATGGGCGTTTTACTCGAGACAGCATGACGTTGGCGGCCTCGAACAGAGCCCGCCGCAGCATGGGGTCACCGGCTTTGGATATGCTGCCACGAACATCGCGTTCGCCAGACTGGCTGCGTCGGGGAACCAGGCCAGCGTAGGCGCCCACATCTTCGCTTCTGGCAAAGCGGTGCGGATCTTCGATGGTCGCAGCGAAGGTGAGCGCCGTGATGGGCCCAACGCCGGGCACCGTCATCAGGCGGGCACAGACAGGATCGGCGCTGGCGCGTTCTTCCAGGACACGATTAGATGCTCCGAGCTGCTGCTCCATCATCTCGATGGACTTCATCAGTGGTGCAAACAGTTGCTCAAGATCAGGGCGCTGTCGGTACAGCGCCGCCAGTCGCTCCGCACGCTGGCCCGGCGTCCTGGCGTAACCGAGCTTCAAGCCGAATAGCTTCAAAAGGCCGCGGAGCTGGTTCGCCATTGCGTTACGCGCGGTGATGAGCTGCGCACGAATCCGCAAGGCAGCACGATCAATGTGGCTGGCCGAGGCCTTCATGTGGATACGCTTGAACCAGCCGGTCCGCGCAAGATGGGCGAGGCCCTCGGCGTCATGAACATCGCTCTTGTTCACACGCGTCGACAAAACGCCCTTGGCGTGACGCGCGCAGATGCACTCGACCGGCACGGCCCGCTCGGCCAGCCCATGATATAAGAATGTCGAGAGCGGCCCGGTCTCCAGCACGACCCGCTTGAGCTCCGGACAATGACGGTCCAACCACGCGGCCAGCACGTCCGGATCGCTCACCACGACATCGCGCCGTATGACGCTGCCTTCCGCATCCACCGTGCAAATATGCGTGGTCTTGTCGCTAACATCCAATCCTGCATAGATCGACATCGGTCACCCTCCTGCATTGAAGCGTTCACACGACTTCGTACCATCCAGGAGGGTGGCTAGATCAATTACGCGGTGTCCGAC
>NZ_JAHGAW010000022.1 GCF_018603885.1 Sphingobium nicotianae | reverse complement strand
TGATCGGGCTTGAAGGGGCCCTTGGTGGAGACGCCGATATAGGCGGCCTGCTTCTCGGTGAGGGTGGAGAGCTTGACCCCGAGCTTGTCGAGGTGGAGGGCGGCGACCTTCTCGTCGAGATGCTTGGGCAGGACGTAGACCTGGTTCTCATACTTGTCGCCGCCGGTGTAGAGCTCGATCTGCGCCAGCACCTGGTTGGTGAAGCTGGACGACATGACGAAGCTGGGATGGCCGGTGGCATTGCCCAGGTTCACCAGGCGGCCCTTGGAGAGGACGATGATCTTCTTGCCGTCGGGGAACTCGACCTCGTCGACCTGCGGCTTGATCTCAGTCCACTTGTAGTTGGCCAGGCCCGCGATCTGGATCTCGGCATCGAAGTGGCCGATGTTGCACACGATCGCCATGTTCTTCATCGCGCGCATATGCTCGACCGTGATGATGTCGGCATTGCCCGTCGCGGTCACGAAGATGTCGGCACGGGTGGCGGCCTCCTCCATGGTGACCACCTCATAGCCTTCCATCGCCGCCTGCAGCGCGCAGATCGGGTCGATCTCGGTCACCAGCACGCGCGCGCCGCCATTGCGCAGGCTTGCAGCGCTGCCCTTGCCGACGTCGCCAAAGCCCGCGACCACCGCCACCTTGCCGGCCAGCATCACGTCGGTGCCGCGACGGATCGCGTCGACCAGGCTCTCCTTGCAGCCATAGAGATTGTCGAACTTGCTCTTGGTCACGCTGTCGTTGACGTTGATCGCCGGGAAGGGCAGCTTGCCCTGCTTGGCGATCTCGTACAGGCGGTGCACGCCGGTGGTCGTCTCTTCGCTGACGCCCTTGATCGCGGCCACCGTCTTGGTGAGATAGCCCGGATATTGCGCCACGAACGCCTTGAGCTTCGCCGCGAAGATCTCCTCTTCCTCGTTGGTCGGCGTGAACAAGGCCTCGCCCGCCTCGATCCGCGCGCCCCACAGCGCGAACATCGTCGCGTCGCCGCCATCGTCCAGGATCATGTTGGTGGGCGTGTCGCCCCACTCGAAGATCTTGCCGATATAGTCCCAATATTCCTCGAGCGTCTCGCCCTTGATCGCGAACACCGGGATCCCCGCCGCCGCGATCGCCGCCGCCGCATGGTCCTGCGTCGAGAAGATGTTGCACGAGGCCCAGCGGATCTCCGCGCCAAGCTCCGCCAAGGTCTCGATCAGCACCGCCGTCTGGATCGTCATGTGCAAGGCGCCCGTGATCCGCGCACCCTTCAACGGCTTCGATGCCCCAAACTCAGCACGGAGCGCCATCAATCCAGGCATCTCCGTCTCCGCTATCTCAATCTCCTTGCGACCAAACGCCGCCAAAGAAATGTCCTGCACAATGTAGTC
>NZ_JAHGAW010000021.1 GCF_018603885.1 Sphingobium nicotianae | reverse complement strand
TGGCGGACCTTCTCGACCATGGTCAGAAGTCCAGCTGCAGGTCGTCGGGACGCGACGACGCGGAATCGATGGCGTAGACGGCGCGCGTGGCGGCGAGCGATCGGGCCTGGTCCATCGCGCGCTTGTCGGTGGCAGCATCGGTGTCGTCGTCGCCGAGACCGAGGACATCGGCCGGACCCACGTCCTGCTGTACGGGCGCCTCAAGTTCGTGCGCGGGATGCCGAACCTGTTCCAGGCCGCCGCTGCTATCCTTCTCGTCGCTGTTGTCGCGCGCTTCGCCGAGGCGGGCGTCCGTGCCGCGTACAAGGCCGTGCCAGTCGTCCGCGCGTGCCTTGGGCAGGTCGGCGTAGCCCCCGCTTGCCAGCGCTGGCGCGGGAAGGATGCGCGCCTTGAAGGTCCTGTCCTCGTAGTAGCGGAGCTTCTTCGCGCGCACGGGGGCGTGCCCGGCGACGAGGACAAGCTCGTCCACGGGCGGAAGCTGCATGACTTCGCCGGGTGTCAGCAGTGCGCGAGCTGTTTCCTGCCGGCTGACCATGACGTGTGCGAGCCAGGGGGCGAGCCGGTGGCCGGCATAGTTGCGCATCGCACGCTGCTCGGTCGCGGTGCCGAGCGCATCGGAGATGCGCTTGGCGGTGCGTTCGTCATTGGTCGCAAAGGCGACGCGGACATGGCAGTTGTCGAGGATCGCGTTGTGCTCGCCATAGGCCTTCTCGATCTGATTGAGGCTCTGGGCGATGAGGAAGGCGCGCACGCCGTAGCCGGCGAGGAATGCCAGGCTCGTCTCGAAGAAGTCGAGGCGGCCAAGCGCCGGAAACTCGTCCAGCATCATCAGCAGGCGATGGCGGCCCGGCTTGTTATCTGCGTGAAGATGTTCGGTGAGGCGGCGCCCAATCTGATTGAGCACCAGCCGGATCAGCGGCTTGGTGCGGCTGATGTCGGACGGCGGCACGACGAGGTAGAGCGACACCGGATGATCACCCTCGACCAGGTCGACGATGCGCCAGTCGGATGCGGCGGTGACGGCGGCCACCGTGGGATCGCGATAAAGGCCGAGGAACGACATCGCCGTGGACAGCACGCCGGAACGCTCGTTCTCGCTCTTGTTGAGCAGTTCGCGCGCAGCCGAGGCCACGACGGGATGGACGACCGGGGCGTCGGGTGCCCCGAGATGATTGGTCGTCATCATGACGCGCAGGGTCGCGACGAACGGTCGCTGCGGATCGGACAGGAAGGTCGCTACGCGCGAAAGCGTCTTGTCGGCGTCGGCATAGAGGATGTGGAGGATCGCGCCGACAAGCAGCGAGTGGCTCGTCTTTTCCCAGTGATTGCGCCGGTCCAGCGCGCCTTCGGGATCGACGAGGATGTCAGCGATGTTCTGGACGTCGCGCACTTCGTCCGCGCCGCGACGAACTTCGAGCAGCGGATTGTAGCGCGCGGAACGGGCATCGGTCGGGTTGAACAGCAGGCAGTGCGAGAAGCGCGCGCGCCAGCCCGCCGTCAGCTGCCAGTTCTCTCCCTTGATGTCATGTATGACGGTCGAGCCGGACCAGCCGAGAAGGGTCGGCACGACAAGACCGACTCCCTTGCCCGACCGCGTCGGCGCAAA
>NZ_JAHGAW010000020.1 GCF_018603885.1 Sphingobium nicotianae | reverse complement strand
TGCTTCGGTCGCCTCAAGCATTTCCGCCGCTTCGCCACGCGCTACGATCGGCGCACTATCCATTTCGCCGGCTTCATCCACCTCGCTGCCGCCATGATCTGGCTTCGCTGAATGTCGATCCGGCCTAGGTGAGGAGCAGGAGGTCTGGCTCCGCAATGGCATGGGCGGCAATGCCGGCTGGAACCTGCTGGCGCAGCAGGTGATGATGATGCCGTTCCGCTATCCCGCGGCAACGGGCGGCCCGGCGCTCTACACCAACAATGATAGCTGGAGCGGCTATCCGCAGGCCAGGCAGCGGGTCCGCGACATGATTCAAGAACGCCGACTGACCAATGTGGTCGTTGCCACAGGTGATGTGCACAAGCACCATGCCGGCGTCATCCCATCCAGCGACGCGGATCTGCTCAGTGAGCCGGTCGCCACCGAATATGTCGCATCATCCATCAGTTCCGACGGCGATGGCAGCAACATGCCGCCAGGCTGGGAAGACGTGCCAGCGGCAAATCCGCACACCGCGCTGCACAACAGCCGCCGGGGCTACCAGCTCTTCGACATTCGCGAGACCGAGTGGCACACGGAGGTGATGACGGTGGATCGCGTCTCCGTGCAGGACGGGCGACTATCGCGGATTGCAAGCCTGGCCACGTTGCCGCAAAAACCGGGTGTTGAGCGAGCCTGAGGCGACCATTTGAGCAGCAATTAGTCCGAAACGGAAAAGCATGAGTCGCCACCGACCCGCACCTGGTCACCCCCGGATGAGTTCAATTGGAGGCCGGCCGCTGGCGGAGTGTTTCCGGTCGTTCGACCGGCCGAACGATCGGCCCGTCCTTCACAAAGTCATCATCTGCACCAGCGACTGACCAGCGGACGCCATGATCTGATGATGGACCAGCCAGAGGCGGCTGACCGCCGCTGGACTGTCGATCTCCCGATAACTGACATTATCGAGATGCAACGTGCTGAGCGATCGGGCTACCACCGTCATCCCAAAACCTGCGGCAACGAGCCCGAGCAAAGTGGTCGGTCCGCTTGCCTCCAGCACAATATTGGGCTCGAATCCGCCGCTGCGGAACAGCGCGAAGACATTCTCGTTAAAGCCGCTGCCGAGCATTCGATCATAAAAGATGAACGGCTCTGCGGCCAGCGCAGCGAGCTGAATCTTGGCGTCGCCGCGGGCAAATTCGTGATCAGAACGCATCGCTACGAGCAAATCCTCCTCGACGAATGGAGTGGCGACCAGTCCGGCGGGCAGGTGTGGCGCGTCTGGGCCACGAACGAAGCCAAGGTCGAGCTTGCGCTCGGCCAGATCGGCAATCTGGGTTTCACGCGCCGCCTCCTGAAGCCGCAGGTGCACATTGGGATGGCTTTGACGGAAGCGAAACAGAGCGCTCGTCACAGCGGGCACGAAGGCCACGGACGCCGTAAAAGCGATTGAAAGCTCGCCGACTTCACCAAGGCGTATGCGCCTAGCGGCCTCGACTGTCCGGCCCGCTTGCTCCAATGTCCGCCGTGCCTCCACAAGAAAAAGACGACCTGGCTCGGTGAGTTTCACCCGACGGCTGGTGCGCTCCAAGAGAGTGAGGCCCAGTTCCTCCTCGAGAGCGCGAACCTGCTGACTGAGTGGAGGCTGGGAAATGCCAAGCTGTGCCGCGGCGCGGCCGAAGTGCAGTTCCTCTGCAACGCGCACGAAATAGCGGAGTTGCCGCAGATCCATCATTCGTCTTTCGTCTCAATCATGCCGTATCGCATATTGGACAGAGAACAATCCATTTTGCAATGCAACTGAAGCGCGGGCGTCGCGCGCGGCATTAGATCGCGAGCGCCCCTGCCACTGCCCCTACGTGCGCTACCCTGGAGAGGGTTCCGTCTGCGCATGCTCAATTCTCGGAGAGCGGAATGATCGGCATCGTGCGCATCGCGCTCACACGGCCGCTAACCTTCATCGTCATGGCGATACTCATCGCCATCGGCGGCGTGCTCGCCGCAACGCGTATGCCTGTCGACATCTTTCCCGAGATCCGTATCCCCGTCATCGGAGTCGCCTGGCAATATGCCGGCTTGCCGCCCGAGGACATGGCCGGGCGCATCACCTCCAACTACGAACGCGTGCTGACCACCACGGTCAATGACATCGAGCACACCGAGAGCCAGTCGCTGCCCGGCTTCGGCATCGTCAAGATCTTCTTCCAGCCGGGCGCCGATATCCGCACCGCCAATGCGCAGGTGACGGCCATCTCGCAGGCCATCCTGCGCCAGATGCCGCCGGGCACGACGCCGCCCTTCATCACCAACTACAGCGCCGCGACCGTGCCGATCCTGCAGCTCGCTGTCTCCGGCGACGGGCTCTCCGAGCAGCAGCTCAACGACTTCGGCCAGAACCAGATCCGCACCCAGCTCGTCACGGTGCCTGGCGCCGCGATCCCCTATCCATTCGGCGGTAAGCAGCGGCAGGTGCAGATCGACCTCAATCCAGACGCGCTAGCGGCGCGCGGACTCGCGGCGCAGGACATCACCAATGCCATTGCCGCGCAAAACCAGATCAACCCGGCCGGCTTCGTGAAGATCGGCTCGGCGCAGTATGCGGTGAAGCTTAACAACGCGCCGGGCTCGATCGATGAATTGAACGACCTGCCGGTCAAGGTCGCTGACGGCGGCACCGTTCTGATGCGCGATGTCGCCTATGTCCGTGACGGAAGCGCGCCGCAGAGCAATGTCGTGCATGTGAACGGCCAGCGCTCGGTGTTGATGACCGTCCTCAAGAACGGCGCGACCTCAACGCTCGCGATCATCCAGGACGTCAAGAACAAGCTGCCGGAAGTGCTGGGCGGCCTGCCGAAGAATCTCAAGGTCATGCCAGTCGGGGATCAGTCGCTATTCGTGAAGGCGGCCGTCGAGGGCGTCATCAAGGAGGGCGCGATCGCGGCGGCCCTCACTTCGCTGATGATCCTCCTGTTCCTTGGATCCTGGCGCTCGACTGTCATTATCGCGCTCTCGATCCCCCTCTCCGTGCTGGCCGCGATCGGCCTGCTCTCGGCGACGGGGCAGACGCTCAACGTCATGACGCTGGGCGGCTTGGCTCTGGCAGTCGGCATTCTCGTCGACGACGCGACCGTGACCATCGAGAACATCAACTATCATCTCGAGCAGGGAAAAGGCGTCATCCAGTCAATCATGGACGGCGCGGCGCAGATCGTGACGCCGGCCTTCGTCTCGCTGCTCTGCATCTGCATCGTGTTCGTGCCAATGTTCTTCCTGCCCGGCATTGCTGGCTTCCTGTTCGTGCCAATGGCGCTGTCCGTCGTGTTCGCGATGATCGCTTCCTTCATCCTCTCGCGCACGCTGGTGCCGACCATGGCCATGTATCTGCTGCGCCGCCACGAGCCGGTTGGCGAGAACAGCCATCTCGCCGGCGAGCCGGGCTCACGCAATGTGCTGGTCCGCTTCCAGCGCGGCTTCGAGCGCAGGTTCGAGCGATTCCGCGCTGGCTATGTCGACCTGCTCGGCCGGGCGCTTGGCGCGCGCCGCACGTTCATGGTCGGCTTCCTCGCCGTGGTGCTGATTTCCTTTCTGCTGGTGCCGCTGCTCGGGCGCAACTTCTTCCCGAGCGTCGATTCGGGGCAGATCCTGATGCATGTCCGCGTGCCCGTCGGGACTCGGCTGGAGACGTCGGCGGCAGAATTCGACCGAATCGAGCGCCGTATCCGCGCTGTGATCCCGGGCGATGAGATCGTCTCGATCACCGATAATATCGGCCTGCCGACGAGCAGCATCAACATGATCTACAACATCTCGGGCACGGTTGGACCGATGGACGGCGATATCTATATCACGCTCAAGAAAGGCCACCGCCCTACCGACGAGCATATCGCCCTGCTGCGCCGCGAGATGCCGAAGCTGTTCCCGGGCCGGACTTTCTCTTTCCTGCCGGCCGACATCACCAGCCAGATCCTGAACTTCGGTTCCCCCGCGCCCATCGACGTGCAGGTGCGCGGCCGCAACGCGCAGGCCAACTACGACTTTGCCGTGAAACTGCTTCGCAAGATCCGCGCGATTCCCGGCGCGGCGGACGTGCGCATCCAGCAACCGCCGCAATATCCGCAGCTCAACGTCAATGTGGATCGCCAGCGGACCAGCCAGTACGGTCTTGCCGAGCGCGATGTGACCAACAGCCTAGCCGGCGCGCTGGCCGGCAGCTCGCAGACGTCGCCGGTCTTCTACCTCAATCCGCAGAACGGCGTCTCCTATCCAGTCGTCTCGCAGGCGCCCGAATATAAAATCGGCACGGTCGCAGCGCTCAATAATCTGCCCGTCACCAACGGCGCGGGCGCCTTCGCCCAGACGCTTGGCGGTGTCGGCAATGTCACGCGCAGCACAACAGCGGCCGTTGTCAGCCATTATGACATCACGCCTGTCGTCGACATATTCGCGACTCCCGTCGGCCGCGATCTCGGTGCCGTCGCGACCGATGTCCGCAAGGCGATCCAGTCGCTCGAGAAGGATAAGCCGGAAGGCGTGACTGCCACCGTGCGCGGTCAATATGCCACGATGAACACCGCCTTCTCGGGCCTCGGCTATGGTCTGCTCGCTGCGATCATCCTGATCTACCTGCTCATCGTCGTGAACTTTCAGAGCTGGCTTGATCCGTTCGTCATCATCACCGCGCTGCCGGGCGCGCTCGCCGGCATCGTCTGGATGCTGTTCGTGACGGACACTACGCTCTCCGTGCCCGCGCTGACCGGCGCGATCATGTGCATGGGCGTGGCGACGGCCAACTCCATCCTCGTCGTCAGCTTCGCGCGCGAGCGGCTCGATGCGCTCGGTGATGCCACCAAGGCGGCACTGGAGGCGGGTCTCGTCCGTTTCCGTCCGGTGCTCATGACCGCGCTCGCCATGATCATCGGCATGCTGCCGATGGCGCTGGGCCTTGGCGAAGGCGGCGAGCAGAATGCGCCGCTCGGCCGTGCCGTCATCGGCGGCCTCATTGTCGCGACTTTCGCTACCCTTTTCTTCGTGCCTACCGTCTTCAGCTTCGTCCATCGGCGCGGCAGGCCGAGCAACCAGTCCCTCAGGGAGATCGAACTCGCTCATGTCTGACGAGCAGCCGCAGAACAGAACCCTGAAGCGCGTCGGTGTCGGCGCCGGGGTGATCGCGATCGCCGTCGTTGCACTCGGCATTGCCGTACGCAGCGGCGCCGACACCGAGCTTGCCAAGACCACGGCCGACGCGGCCACGCCCACCGTCGCCGTGATGCGACCGGACGGCGCGCCCGCCAGCGATGTTTCGGACGCGAAGAGCGATAATGCAAGGGGCCTCGTGCTGCCCGGCACCATCCAAGCCTTCAACAGCGCGCCCATCTATGCGCGCACCAACGGCTATGTCCGCAAATGGCTGGTCGACATCGGCGACAGCGTGCGCGAAGGTCAGAGGCTTGCGATCCTCGATGCGCCGGAGGTCGACCAGCAACTCGCCCAGGCGCGCGCCGACTATCAGACCGCCTTGGCTCAGCAGAAGCTCGCGCAGAGTACGTCGACCCGCTGGTCGTCGATGCTGGAGAAGGATGCCGTTTCGAAACAGGAGGCCGACGAGAAGGCCGGTGATTTCGCCGCTAAGAGCGCCATCGCCAATGCCCAGCTCGCCAATGTGAAGCGCCTCACGGCCCTGCAGGGCTTCTCGCAGATCGTCGCGCCCTTCTCGGGCGTGGTTACCAGCCGCTCGGCGCAGATAGGTGCGCTGGTCACCTCGGGCAATGCGAGCGCGCAACCGCTCTTCACGGTTTCCGACGTCCATCGCATGCGCATCTATGTCCGCGTGCCGCAGGCCACGTCGGGCCAGATCAAGCCGGGCCTGCATGCGACCATGACGCTGCCCGAATATCCGGGCCGCAGTTTTGACGCGGTGATGACACGCAGTGCCGGCGCCGTCGATACGCAGTCCGGCACGATGCTCATCGAGCTGCAGGCGGACAATCCCGACAAGGCCCTCAAGCCCGGCGGCTTCGCGCAGGTCACACTGCCGGTCGCCGGCACGCATGGCAGCGTGCGTGTGCCCTCGTCTGCCCTCATCTTCCGCGAGTCCGGGCCGATGATCGGCATCGTCGACGGGCGCGGCAAGGTGACAGTGAAACCCGTGAGCATCGGCCGCGACGAGGGGCAGGTGGTCGAGATCGTCTCCGGCCTCACCGGTCATGAGCAAGTGATCGTGACGCCGCCCGATGCGCTGGACACCGGCGACACGGTGCGCGTGGAGAGCGCCAATGCCAAGAAATAGGCTCACGCTCCTCCCGTTGCTACTGCCACTCGGTGCCTGCTCGATGGCGCCGGCTTATGCGCCGCCACAGGTTGCTGCACTACCGGCCTATAAGGAAGCGCCGGACGGCTGGACGCAGGCGGTGCCCGACGATGCGAGCGACCGCGGCAAATGGTGGGCGATGTTCAACGACCCCGTGCTCGACGATCTGGAGGCGCGGATGGAAAAGGCCAGTCCTGATCTCGCGGCCTCCGTAGCGCGCCTCGACGCAGCGCTCGCCGCCGCGCGCGAAAGTCGGGCCGATCTCTTCCCCACCGCCTCAGCCAGCGGCGACGTCATCCGCGCCCGGGCGTCGGCCCGGCGGCCCGGCGCAACCGTCGCCAATACCTATACTGATGTCACCGTCGGGGGCGCGCTTGCTTATGAAATCGACCTCTGGGGCCGCGTCCGCAATGCCGTGCGCGCGAGCAAGGCCGAGGCGCAGGCGAGCGCGTCCGATCTAACGAATGTCCGGCTGAGCTTACAGGCGGCACTAGCCGGCGCCTATTTTCAGCTGCGCGAACTGGACTCGCAGGCCGCGTTGCTGCGGCAGACCGTCGATGCCAACAGCCGTGCCCTCGATCTAACGACGACGCGCCACGATGGCGGCATCGCTTCCGGTCTCGACGTCAATCGTGCCCAGACCGTCCTGTCGGCCGCTCGCGCGCAGATTTCGGACGTCGCACGCCAGCGCGCGATCACCGAACATGCCATCGCCACCCTCATCGGCGAGGTGGCGTCCAGCTTTTCGATAGCGCCCGTCGATGGGTTGGCAGCGGCGCCTGCCATTGCCCCCCAAAAACCGTCGACACTCCTCCAGCGCCGCCCCGACATCGCAGCGGCGGAGCGGCGGATGTTTGCCGCCAACGCCCGGATCGGCGTGGCGCGCGCCGCATTCTTTCCCACTGTATCATTGGGTGCATCAGGCGGCTGGGAAGCGACCGGCGGGGCCTTGTTCAGCACGCCGGCGAGCTTCTGGGGGCTTGGGCCACTGTCCACCGTGCTGGACCTGTTTGACGGCGGGCGTCGCGCGGCGCGTGTGAAGATGACACGCGCGCAATATGATGAAATGGCTGCCGATTATCGCAAGACCGTGCTCGTCGCGTTTCGCGACGTCGAAGATGCATTGGCCGCAAGCACCCATCTGGCGATCCAGTCGAAGGACAGCGATAATGCAGCTGCAGCCGCACAACGCACGCTCGACCTGGCGCTGACACGCTATCATGACGGGGCGTCCGACTATCTGGAGGTCGTGGTTGCACAAACCAGTTCGCTGGACGCCCAACGTGCAGCTATTGCGGTTCGTGCCGCACAGCTCCAGGCGGCTATCGACATAGTTCGAGCCTTGGGCGGATAGGATTTTCAAGAAGCAAAGATCGATCTCATTCGAATGCAGGACCAAACGGCGGGTTTCAGGCAACTCGCTGATCGTCGCGAATGTCTGAAATTGGGGCGACAGCCGTCTTAGCCATCGACAAGTCAGTGATCGCGGCTCCCGACCAAATGACGACGTTCGTTTCTGCCACGCGAACGTCCGACCCTGACAATAGCGGTCGTTCGGATTGAGCAAGGCTGTCAGGCTGGAGCCGCCCTCACTTGCGACGTTCGATCACGAGATCGAGTATCCCGATAGCTGCCCTTCATTGAGTAGTCGCACGCGTAAGCGAAGAGTGCCCACGCTCTTGCGGAGCCCATGGTCGAGTGCCAGGCACATTCTCGCTGGACCGATGCATGACCCGGTGGCTATCGCCTCGCCCATGAGTATTGTCGCTACAATCATTAACTCGGCCACGGGCCAGCCAATCCAGAGAATGACCTTCGGCCGCATGCCGAAGCCTTGGGCTAGCTTCAATCTCGAGACTGGCGAGCTGGTGAGGGCCGATCGCGTCCAGGTCGGCAAGCCGGAGCCGGGCAAGTTTGTCGCCCCCGTCGAGGTTTGGGTCACCCCCAAGAGCTGATGGTGCCTGGTCAGGAGCACGTCAGCGACATTCTTATCGTCGGGGGTTCACTCGCCGGCCTCATGACGGGCCTCGCGATGTCCCGGCACGGTTTTTCCATCACCCTGTTGGAGCGCTCGAGCGACATTGATCGGACCGGCGCGGCGCTCCAGGTCGGCGATGGATTGCTCGAGCAATTAACTGGTCGCCGACATGCGTCGGGGATGCTCGCAGCCGGCGTCCAGGCATGGCAATCGGTCTATCGAGGTCTGCGTGCTGCGGCGGAAGAAGCGGGCATCCTCGTCTTGCAGAATGCCCGCGTTGAAACGACGGGACAGGTGGAAGGCCATGCCTGGGCGATGACCTCCGACAATCGACGGTTCGAAGGCGCGGTGCTGGTCGGTGCCGACGGTTATCAGAGTGTCGCCCGGCGGTATGTCAGCCCAGAACGTCCGGATGCGATCTTCGCGGATTATCTTGCCTGGGTCGGCTTTGCGGAAGAGTCAGCGCTTTCCGTCCGCTTTCCGCCCAATCTCGAGTTTCTGGGTTCCGGTCCATATGTGCTGCTGGGATTTCCGCTGACCGCCGCTGACGGCAGTCCGGAGCGTGGTCGCCGCCGGGTGGGGTGGGGTTGGTACGATGCCGGGCACAATGCAATCCTGCGAAAGACAGGTGCAGTCGAAGGCAGCCTGGTGCGGCATTCGCTGCGCCCGAATGACATGCCAGACGAATTGTTCGAAGAACTGGCGGAGTTGGCGCGCCTGCATTGGCCATCTCCCTGGCGCGAGGCGATCCTGGAATGCATCGCTCGCAGGGCGGTGCTGGGCACCCCCGTCGTCGAGTATCTTCCGGACCGGCTCGTCTCCGGACGGATTTGCCTGGTTGGTGATGCCGCTCACGTCTGTACGCCGATGACAGGCAATGGCTTTGCCACGGCAGCGGACGATGCACTGATCTTGGCGCGGTTTCTCGATGCCGCCGCGCTGCAGGCCGAGCCGATCGCCGCGCTCAAGCTATACGAAGCGTCCCGCCTACCTGAGGTGCGCAGATTGGCCCGGTCTGGGCAGCAGGTCAGCAAGAACTTCGTGCGCGCTGCCCGATGAGGCAGCTGCCCGCCCCGATTGCAGACATTCGACCCCTCGAAACGGCTCCCTAAAACCTGCCCTTCTTTCATCAAGTGGGCGTGCGGTAGCGAGCGAGCGAACTTGGGACTTCGCTGCCGTTCCCAGCGCCTTCGGCAATCGACTGCCCACGCCGGAGATCGTCAGGCGGTTCGCGGTGCATCTTCAGCGCGAGCTCGATACTTTGGCGCGCGCAGCCCATGGTCGCCGCGATGAGATGGAGGCCGGGCTTGCCGAGGCGCGCCGTCGAATCCGTAAGCTGGTGAAGCAGATGGAAGAAGACGACGATCTTCCCCGCTCCGTCATGACGCGCCTCAAGGATTTGGAACGCTAGGAAGATCTCCTGGAGCAGGAACTGGCCAATCTCCCCGAGCGGACGGTCATGCGCCTGCCGGCGACTATGAATCACTCTATCGCGCAGCCATCGCGGAGCTCGAATAGCATCTGATGACGTGGGAGGCGAGCGCGTCACGCAACGCGATCCATACCCTGATCGAAGGGGTGGTTGTTGACCTGCTCCCCAGATTGTCCGCGATTATAAGTTAGCTCTGTTCGCGTTATGGGCCTCTGCGGCCCGGGTTGCATATTCCGCCGGCGTGAGTCCGTCGAGGCTCGTGTGGGGTCGGTGCTGGTTAT